>NZ_AP024585.1:3600000-4200000 GCF_018323885.1 Citrobacter amalonaticus
GCAGACCATGAAACAACAAACTCGCTGTTATCCGGGAGAAGATGGTGCATCCGGGAGGATTCGAACCTCCGACCGCTCGGTTCGTAGCCGAGTACTCTATCCAGCTGAGCTACGGATGCATCGGGAAACTTATTTTACTGCTGATACTGATACTGCACAAAAGCGGTATCAAATAAGAGATGGTACATCCGGGAGGATGTACTCGGCGAAGCCTCGCCCTTCGGGCTGTTGCTGGCGCAACGTTATCCCCCTGGTGCTTACGATGCTCTCGCAGACCATGAAACAACAAACTCGCTGTTATCCGGGAGAAGATGGTGCATCCGGGAGGATTCGAACCTCCGACCGCTCGGTTCGTAGCCGAGTACTCTATCCAGCTGAGCTACGGATGCATCGGAAAACTTATTTTACTGCCGATATTGATACTGCACAAAAGCGGTATCAAGTAAGAGATGGTGCATCCGGGAGGATTCGAACCTCCGACCGCTCGGTTCGTAGCCGAGTACTCTATCCAGCTGAGCTACGGATGCATCGGGAAACTTACTTTACTGCAGATTTTGATACCGCTACTAAAGCCGTATCAAGTAAGAGATGGTGCATCCGGGAGGATTCGAACCTCCGACCGCTCGGTTCGTAGCCGAGTACTCTATCCAGCTGAGCTACGGATGCAAATGGCGGTGAGGCGGGGATTCGAACCCCGGATGCAGCTTTTGACCGCATACTCCCTTAGCAGGGGAGCGCCTTCAGCCTCTCGGCCACCTCACCACACGCCTCTTACGAGTGCTTCGAAGAACTTGTTTCTGCTCATCGTCGCTGCGTGGCGCACATATTACTTTCTGGGACTTATAAGTCAAACAATTTTTCCTGAGCTTTTATCGTTTGCACACTTCACGTTCAATTAGTCTGCAAAAACGGCAAAAAGAGTGTTTTATCAACAGATAAATTGGACTCTGGGCAACGGACTACCTCAATGGAAAAGACATACGGATGCAGTAGCGCCAGGCGAAACTGGAAAAAGAGTCACAGAAAAACGAAACAGAGTGGGATATTGCGACGATGTCAGGTTGCGCCTCACCCGGTCAGGTGAGACGCGGAAACCTTAGTAACTGGACTGCTGGGATTTTTCAGCCTGGATACGCTGGTAGATCTCTTCACGATGGACAGATACTTCTTTCGGGGCGTTTACGCCGATGCGTACCTGGTTGCCCTTCACCCCTAAAACTGTCACGGTGACCTCATCTCCAATCATGAGGGTCTCACCAACTCGACGAGTCAGAATCAGCATTCTTTGCTCCTTGAAAGATTAAAAGAGTCGGGTCTCTCTGTATCCCGGCATTATCCATCATATAACGCCAAAAAGTAAGCGATGACAAACACATTACATGTAAGCAGTCACGGCATCACATTCTGTTAAACCTAAGTTTAGCCGATATACACAACTTCAACCTGACTTTATCGTTGTCGACAACGTTGATGCAAACGCCGCGGAATGCTTATCCGCGGCATCGGCTAACGCTTATAGTTATTACAATTTTGCGCTGACCCAGGCTTGCACACTGGCTAACGCCGCAGGCAGAGCAGAAGCATCCGTACCACCGGCTTGCGCCATGTCCGGACGACCACCACCCTTACCGCCCACCTGCTGAGCGACCATACCTACCAGTTCCCCTGCTTTGACACGGTCGGTCACGTCCTTAGACACACCAGCAATCAGAGAAACCTTACCTTCCGCTGCCGTTGCCAGCACGATAATTGTCGACCCCAGTTGATTTTTCAGATCATCAACCATGGTGCGCAACATTTTCGGCTCAACACCCGCAAGCTCACTCACCAACAGCTTAACGCCATTGATATCAACCGCTTTGCTGGAAAGATTCGCACTTTCCTGCGCCGCAGCATGTTCTTTCAACTGCTGAAGCTCTTTCTCAAGCTGACGAGTACGTTCCAGTACTGAACGCACTTTGTCGCCCAGATTCTGGCTATCGCCCTTCAACAGATGTGCAATATCGGCTAAGCGATCGCTTTCTGCATGCACAGTCGCAATGGCACCCTCACCGGTTACCGCTTCAATGCGACGAACCCCGGCGGCGGTTCCGGACTCAGAGACAATACGGAACAGGCCGATGTCACCGGTACGGCTGGCGTGCGTCCCGCCGCACAGTTCGGTAGAGAAATCACCCATGCTCAGCACGCGAACGCGTTCGTCATATTTCTCGCCGAACAGCGCCATTGCGCCTTTTGCTTTCGCCGCTTCCAGATCCATCACGTGGGTTTCAACCGGCAGGTTACGACGAATCTGCGCGTTCACCAGATCTTCAACCGCCCGGATTTCCGCCGGCTTCATTGCTTCATTATGCGAGAAATCGAAGCGCAGCATTTTGTCGTTAACCAGCGACCCTTTCTGCGCCACGTGCTTGCCCAGAATCTGGCGCAACGCCGCGTGCATCAGGTGCGTTGCGGAGTGATTCAGACGAATACGCGCACGACGCGCCTCATCCACATCAGCCTGGACCGCATCGCCCACTTTCAGAGAGCCCGCAGACAGCTTGCCGAGGTGACCAATCGCCTGACCATATTTTTGCGTATCGCTTACGACAAACGCAAAGCCCGCGCCTTTCAGTTCACCTTTATCGCCGACCTGACCACCGGATTCCGCATAGAATGGGGTCTGATCCAGTACGACAACGGCTTCCTGACCGACACTGATCGCATCAACCGCTTTACCATCAACAAACAGCGCGGTCACTTTACCGTTCAGTTCCAGATGGTCGTAGCCTTTAAATTCAGAGGCGCTATCCACGCGAATCATCGCGTTATAGTCCGCACCGAAACCGCTGGCTTCACGCGCACGACGGCGCTGCTCTTCCATGGCGGCTTCAAAACCGGCTTCATCCACTTTGATGTTGCGCTCACGGCAAACGTCAGCCGTCAGATCAACCGGGAAACCGTAGGTATCGTACAGACGGAATGCTGTTTCGCCGTCCAGCGTATCGCCGGACAGTTTCGCCAGTTCTTCGTCCAGCAGCGCCAGGCCACGCTCGAGCGTACGGGCAAACTGCTCTTCTTCGGTTTTCAGAACTTGCTCAACCTGAGCCTGCTGACGCTTCAGTTCTTCGCCCGCCGATCCCATGACGTCAATCAGTGGACCCACCAGTTTATAGAAGAAGGTCTCTTTCGCGCCCAGCATGTTGCCATGACGTACCGCACGACGAATGATACGACGCAAAACATAGCCACGGTTTTCGTTCGACGGAACCACGCCGTCGGCAATCAGGAACGCACAGGAACGAATGTGATCCGCAATCACGCGCAGTGACTTGTTGCTCAGATCGGTTGCACCGGTCACTTTCGCTACTGCTTCAATCAGCGTAAGGAACAGGTCAATTTCGTAGTTGGAGTTGACGTGTTGCAGCACAGCCGCAATACGTTCCAGACCCATACCGGTATCCACGGAAGGCTTAGGCAGCGGCTCCATCGTACCGTCAGCCTGACGGTTGAACTGCATAAAGACGATGTTCCAGATCTCAATGTAGCGATCGCCGTCCTCTTCCGGGCTTCCCGGAGGGCCGCCCCAGATGTGATCGCCATGATCGTAGAAAATTTCGGTGCACGGACCGCACGGACCGGTGTCGCCCATCTGCCAGAAGTTGTCGGACGCATAAGCCGCACCTTTGTTATCACCGATGCGGATAATACGCTCGCGAGGAATACCGACTTCTTTTTCCCAAATTTCATAGGCTTCATCGTCTGTTTCGTAGACGGTCACCCACAGACGCTCTTTCGGCAGGGCAAACCAGTTTTCACCGGTCAGCAATTCCCATGCGTACTGGATTGCATCATGCTTGAAATAGTCGCCGAAGCTGAAGTTACCCAGCATTTCGAAGAAGGTATGGTGACGTGCAGTGTAACCAACGTTTTCCAGATCGTTGTGCTTACCACCCGCCCGCACGCAGCGTTGAGATGTGGTTGCGCGGGAATAATTACGCTTGTCGAGCCCAAGGAAAACGTCCTTGAACTGGTTCATCCCGGCGTTGGTAAACAACAAAGTGGGGTCATTGTTTGGAACCAGGGAGCTGCTGGCAACTACCTGATGTCCCTTACTATGGAAAAAGTCGAGAAACGCCTGACGGATCTCAGCGGTGCTCTTGCTCATAATTATCCTGAAATCTTGCTAACGAAAAATCATTACCAGCAACAACTCTTGATTGACTGGGCCGCCGGCAACTGAAAAGTGGGAATAAGATAAGTTTTCTTTACGGGGAAGTAAAATCCCGTATGCGCTCAATCGTCAAAATTTCGCCATATTTCCTGGATATCCTCCATCAGATATCCACGATAGAGCAAAAATCGCTGTATCTTAACCTTTTCTGAAAATGCGCCAGGCAGCGGTTCACCATATTTACGACAGGCCTGATCGCGTGCGAGGACGCTCCAGTCAATCTCACATTCCCGCATTGCTTTTTCCGTCGATTCACGGGCAATGCCCTTTTGATTCAACTCCTGGCGAATGCGCGCCGGACCATAGCCTTTACGGCTGCGGCTGGCGATAAAGCGGGCGATAAACCGATCGTCATCGAGATACTGATGCTCGTAACACCAGGCAATCACTCGTTCATAATCTTCCGCAGTCGCATCAATCTCTTCCGGTCCATTTTTCCCCATCACCGGGGCGGCAAGTTTACGTCGCAACTCTTGTTCGCTGTGGTCACGAACCGCGAGGATACGTATTGCGCGATCTAACAGCCGGGAATACGCGGGTCGGCGCGGTGTGGGTTCACTCATAACAACCTTCGAAATCAGAAATGCAAAAAGGGCTGCATCAATGCAGCCCTTGAGTGTAATTCAACTTTTTGCCGGATGGCAGTGTTGCGTTATCCGGACGGACGACACCTGACGATTAAAAATCTTCGTTGGTTTCCGCAACGCCTTCACCGTCATCAACAGCGAAGTCAGGTTTGGCATCCTGGTTATTGAGCAGCATTTCGCGAACTTTCTTCTCAATTTCCTTCGCAGTCGCCGGGTTGTCTTTCAGCCAGGTGGTTGCATTCGCTTTACCCTGACCAATTTTCTCGCCGTTGTAGCTGTACCAGGCGCCCGCTTTCTCGATCAGCTTCTCTTTCACGCCCAGGTCAACCAGTTCGCCATAGAAATTGATGCCTTCACCGTAAAGGATCTGGAATTCAGCCTGTTTAAACGGTGCCGCAATTTTGTTTTTCACCACCTTCACGCGGGTTTCGCTGCCCACCACGTTATCGCCCTCTTTCACCGCGCCAATACGACGGATATCCAGACGAACAGAAGCGTAGAATTTCAGTGCGTTACCACCGGTCGTGGTTTCCGGGTTACCGAACATCACACCAATTTTCATACGGATCTGGTTGATGAAGATCAGCAGCGTGTTGGACTGCTTCAGGTTACCGGCCAGTTTACGCATCGCCTGGCTCATCATACGCGCCGCGAGGCCCATGTGAGAGTCACCGATTTCGCCTTCGATTTCCGCTTTCGGCGTCAGTGCCGCTACGGAGTCAACAACGATAACGTCGACAGCGCCAGAACGCGCCAGCGCATCACAGATTTCCAGCGCCTGTTCACCGGTGTCCGGCTGAGAACAGAGCAGATTGTCGATATCAACGCCCAGCTTACGTGCATAGATCGGGTCCAGCGCGTGTTCTGCATCGATAAACGCACAGGTTTTACCTTCGCGCTGCGCCGCGGCAATCACCTGCAGCGTCAGCGTGGTTTTACCGGATGATTCCGGCCCGTAGATTTCGACGATGCGGCCCATCGGCAGGCCGCCTGCGCCCAGCGCGATATCCAGTGAAAGCGAACCTGTGGAGATCGTTTCCACATCCATAGAACGGTCTTCACCCAGGCGCATGATGGAGCCTTTACCGAATTGCTTTTCGATCTGGCCCAGCGCTGCCGCCAACGCTTTCTGTTTGTTTTCGTCGATAGCCATTAATTACTCCTGTCATGCCGGCTGAAACCGGATAGTGATTCTGTACTGTTGTCGCAATTATACTGTATAGTCATACAGTATCAAGTATTTTGTAGAAATTGTTGCCACAGGGTTTGCAGCGCATAAACCGTGGCTTGCCGACGCACCGCCTCACGGTCGCCGTGAAAGCATTCCCGGCGGGTAATCCCTTCTCCGCGCGCGCTGGCGAAGGCAAACCAGACGGTGCCGACCGGTTTCTCTTCGCTGCCGCCATCCGGCCCGGCGATCCCGCTGATGGAAACCGCAAAATCGGCACGTGCCGCTTTCAGTGCGCCAATCGCCATCTCAACCACTACCGGTTCACTGACCGCGCCATGCTGCGCCAGCGTCTCTTCCCGCACGCCGATCATCTGCGATTTTGCTTCGTTACTGTAGGTGACAAAACCGCGCTCAAACCAGGCGGAGCTGCCAGCAATATCGGTAATGGCTTTCGCCACCCAACCGCCGGTGCAGGACTCTGCGGTAGTCACCGTCGCACCACGCGCTTTCAGCGCCAGCCCGACCTGTTCACTTAACTGCATCAGTTCACTGTCAGTCATATCAGCCTCTGTCAGTTAAAAAATATGCCGGACAAGATAACACTTTCCCAACGGAGATGGGGATGAGGTAACAATTTTACGAGGGGGATTCCGAAAAAACGAGTGAGGCCCAGGGAAGCCGAAGCAACCCTGGGTAAAAACCATTATTGCACGCGCGCCAGCGCCACTGCCTGACCTAACTGCCACACCGCCATCGCGTAATGGGTGCTGTGGTTGTAGCGGGTAATAGCATAGAAGTTCGGCAAACCGTACCAGTACTGGTAGCCGGTACCAATATCCAGGCGCAGCAGGCTCACCTGCTGATGGTTGCCCAGCGGTTGTTGCGGCGTGAGTCCGGCGGCCGCCAGTTGAGAAAGGCTGTACTGCGTTTTAAAGCCATTCGCCAGTCCCGGTGCCTGACCGTTCGCCATCACCGCCACCGCGTCGCCCTTCACCCAACCGTGCGCTTTGAAGTAATTCGCCACGCTACCGATAGCATCGACCGGATCCCACAGGTTGATGTGGCCGTCGCCGTTGAAATCTACCGCGTACTCTTTATAAGACGACGGCATGAACTGTCCGTAACCCATCGCGCCAGCAAAGGATCCTTTCAAATCTAACGGGTCATCCTGTTCGTTACGCGCCATCAGCAGGAACGTCTCCAGCTCGCCGGAGAAGTACTCCGCACGACGTGGGTAGTTAAACGACAGCGTCGCCAGCGCGTCCAGAATGCGCGTTTTTCCCATCACGCGGCCCCAGCGGGTTTCCACGCCAATAATGCCCACGATGATCTCCGGCGGAACGCCGTAAACCTGCCAGGCACGGTTGAGCGCATCTTCATACTGATTCCAGAATGCCACGCCGTTTTGCACGTTATCCGGGGTAATGAACTGTTTGCGATAGCGTAGCCATGCGCCGTTAGGTCCGGCCGGCGGCTGCGTGGTCGGCGCCTGCCTGTCCATCAGACGCAAAACGTAATCCAGGCGCTTCGCCTGTGACAGGATCTCCTGCAACTGCTGACGATTAAAACCGTGCTTGTTCACCATCTTATCGATGAACTGCTGCGCATTCGGGTTATTGGCAAAGTCGCCCCCCATCTGCATAACGTTGTGCTGGGGCTCAAGCAGGAAGCCGCCGGAAGGCGTGCCCGTTGTCGTTTGAGGCTCTTGAGGTTTCGGTTTGCTACTACAGGCAGCAAGTAACACAAACAGGGGAAGTAATGCTACATAACGACGCTTGAACATGAGACATCCATTAAACAGATTCAGCCAGAGAGAAGTATGGTAAAGCATCCCCCGTCATACAAGGAAGCACCAGACGCGCTCCGTCACACAATTTACGTATCACGTCCCCTCGTTTGATCGTCAGTACATTCTTTCCTTTCCACAAAAACTTTCAACTTAAAATATTTTACTTTCATTTTGAGATCAAAATAACACTTTTATTTCTTTCAATCTGATTAAAATAAGTCACCCATTCGCAAGATAACTAAAAATCCCTACAGGAGAGAACAATGATCGAAACCATTACACATGGAGCAGAGTGGTTCATCGGGCTGTTCCAGAAAGGTGGAGAGGTGTTTACCGGGATGGTCACCGGCATTCTTCCACTGCTGATCAGCCTGCTGGTCATCATGAATGCGCTGATCAACTTTATCGGCCAGCAGCGAATCGAACGCTTCGCCCAGCGCTGCGCCGGGAATCCGTTGTCCCGCTACCTGATTTTGCCTTTTATTGGCACGTTTGTGTTTTGTAACCCCATGACCCTGAGTCTGGGCCGCTTCATGCCAGAGAAATACAAGCCCAGCTATTACGCAGCCGCTTCTTACAGCTGTCACTCAATGAACGGTCTGTTCCCGCATATCAACCCTGGCGAACTGTTCGTTTACCTCGGCATTGCCAGCGGCCTGACCACGTTAGGTCTCCCGCTCGGGCCACTGGCCGTGAGCTATCTGCTGGTCGGAGTGGTCACCAACTTCTTTCGTGGCTGGGTCACGGACCTCACAACCGCCATCTTTGAGAAAAAGATGGGTATCCAACTTGAGCAGAAAGTCCACCTTGCAGGAGCAGCATCATGACGCGTATTCGAATTGAACGAGGAACTGGCGGCTGGGGTGGCCCGTTAGAGCTGGACGTGACCGCCGGAAAGAAAATTGTCTATATCACCGCAGGCACTCGCCCGGCGATTGTCGACAAACTGGCGCAGTTAACCGGCTGGAAGGCTGTCGATGGCTTTAAAGAGGGAGAACCGCCTGAAGACGAAATTGGCGTTGCCATCATTGACTGTGGCGGGACGCTGCGTTGTGGCATCTATCCTAAACGCCGTATTCCGACCGTGAACATTCACTCAACCGGGAAATCCGGCCCGCTGGCCCAGTATATTGTTGAAGACATTTATGTCTCTGGCGTCAGGGAAGACAATATCACCGTCATCAGCGACGCGTCTGCTGCACCGCAGCCGCAATCACAACCGGCAAGCGCTACCGCCGGGCGTGATTACGACAGCAGCAAAAAAATCACCGAACAGAGCGATGGCCTGTTAGCAAAAGTCGGCATGGGGATGGGGTCGGCGGTGGCCGTGCTGTTCCAGTCCGGTCGCGACACCATCGATACGGTTCTGAAAACCATTCTGCCGTTCATGGCATTCGTCTCGGCACTGATCGGCATCATCATGGCCTCGGGTCTGGGTGACTGGATCGCCCATGGCCTGGCGCCGCTTGCCAGCCATCCGTTGGGTCTGGTGACGCTGGCGCTGATCTGTTCGTTTCCACTGCTGTCGCCGTTCCTCGGCCCAGGTGCGGTCATTGCGCAGGTTATCGGCGTTCTGATCGGCGTGCAAATTGGCCTGGGCAACATCCCGCCGCATCTGGCGCTGCCCGCCCTGTTTGCCATTAACGCCCAGGCAGCCTGTGACTTTATTCCGGTCGGTCTGTCGCTGGCAGAAGCCCGTCAGGACACCGTTCGCGTCGGCGTGCCGTCGGTACTGGTGAGCCGCTTCCTGACGGGGGCGCCCACCGTTCTCATCGCCTGGTTTGTTTCCGGCTTTATCTATCAATAAGAGGTGTCGACATGACCGTTATTTATCAGACCACCATCACCCGTATCGGCCAGAGCGCACCGAATGCGCTCTGCGACCAGATGCTGATTACCTTTCGTGAAGGCGCGCCTGCGGATATCGAGGAGTTTTGCTTTATCCATTGTCATGGCGAACTGAACGGCCCGCTGCAGCCCGGCGCCCAGTTCGAACTGGGTCAGCATCGTTATCCGGTCACTGCCGTTGGCAGTGTGGCCGAGCAGAATTTACGTGAACTGGGGCATATAACCCTGCGCTTCGATGGGCTGAGCGAAGCGGAATTTCCCGGCACCGTGCATGTCGCGGGGCCTGTACCGGACGATATCGCACCGGGCTGTATTTTGAAGTTTGTCGCTTAAGGAGAGAAAAATGAATCAGGTTGCCGTTGTCATTGGTGGAGGACAGACCCTGGGGGCGTTCCTCAGCCGTGGGCTTGCAGCAGAAGGGTATCGCGTTGCGGTGGTAGATATTCAGAGTGATAAAGCCGCAAACGTTGCACAGGAGATTAACGCAGAATTTGGCGAAGGCATGGCCTACGGTTTCGGCGCCGACGCCACCAGCGAACAGAGCGTGCTCGCACTCTCTCGCGGTGTGGATGAAATCTTTGGCCGCGTGGATCTGCTGGTTTACAGCGCCGGGATTGCGAAAGCAGCATTTATCAGTGATTTCCAGCTCGGTGATTTTGACCGCTCGCTGCAGGTGAATCTGGTCGGCTACTTCCTCTGCGCACGTGAATTCTCCCGTCTGATGATCCGCGATGGTATTCAGGGACGTATTATTCAGATCAACTCCAAATCCGGTAAAGTGGGCAGCAAGCACAATTCCGGCTATAGCGCGGCGAAGTTTGGCGGCGTGGGGTTAACGCAGTCGCTGGCGCTGGATCTGGCGGAATATGGCATTACCGTGCATTCGCTGATGCTCGGCAACCTGTTAAAGTCACCGATGTTCCAGTCGTTGCTGCCGCAGTACGCCACCAAGCTGGGTATCAAGCCAGACGAAGTGGAGCAGTATTACATTGATAAGGTTCCGCTGAAGCGCGGCTGCGACTATCAGGATGTGCTGAACATGTTGTTATTCTATGCCAGCCCGAAAGCGTCGTACTGCACCGGGCAGTCAATCAACGTTACCGGTGGACAAGTAATGTTTTAATGGGTATCGCCCGGTGGCGATACGCTTACCGGGCCTACCCGCTGGCCGGATAAAGTAAAACCGCCGTCTGGCAAAATAAAAGGAGCAACATATGGTATCTGCACTCGTTACTGTCGCCGTCATTGCCTGGTGTGCACAACTGGCGCTGGGATACTGGCAAATATCGCGCTTTAACAATGCATTTGACCGGCTTTGCCAACAGGGACGTGTCGGCGTAGGGCGTTCAGGAGGACGTTTTAAACCGCGCGTCGTGGTCGCCGTCGCTGTCGATGACAATCAGCGAGTCACCGATACGTTATTTATGAAAGGTCTCACCGTATTCGCCAGACCAGGAAAAATCGCCGACATTCAGGGCAAACATCTTAATGAATTACAGCCTGATGTGATCTTTCCCCATGATCCGCTATCGCAGAATGCACTATCATTGGCGCTTAATCTGAAACATGGGTAATTTCGTTGTGAATGCTATTAGCTTGCGAAATTATCATTTCGCAAATTTAATTCAGGGTTATTTCGCCTATGAAACCTCGTCAGCGTCAGGCCGCCATTCTGGAGCATCTGCAAAAACAGGGTAAAAGCTCTGTGGAAGAACTGGCCCAGTACTTTGACACCACGGGCACGACCATTCGCAAAGATCTTGTCGTTCTGGAAAATGCCGGTACCGTCATTCGCACCTATGGCGGCGTGATGTTAAATAAAGATGAGTCCGATCCGCCTATCGATCACAAAACGCTGATCAATACGCATAAGAAAGAGCGTATTGCTGAAGCTGCGGTCCGCTTTATCCATGATGGCGACTCCATCATTCTGGATGCCGGGAGTACCGTGCTACAAATGGTGCCGATGCTTACCCGCTTTAGCAATATCACCGTCATGACCAACAGCCTGCACATTGTCAACGCGCTGTCCGAGTTAGACAACGAACAAACCATCCTGATGCCTGGCGGAACATTTCGTAAAAAATCGGCCTCATTTCACGGACAACTGGCCGAAAACGCCTTTGAGCAGTTCAGTTTTGATAAACTCTTCATGGGCACCGACGGTATTGATCTCAGTGCCGGCGTGACCACCTTTAATGAGGTTTACACCGTCAGCAAAGCGATGTGTAACGCCGCTCGCGAAGTCATTCTGATGGCGGACTCATCAAAGTTTGGCCGCAAGAGTCCGAATGTTGTGTGCAGTCTGGAAAGCGTCGACAAACTGATTACCGACGCGGGTATTGATCCCGCATTTCGTCAGGCGCTGGAAGAGAAAGGGATTGAAGTGATCATAACCGGAGAAACCAATGAGTGATGCACTACTGAACGCGGGCCGTCAGACGTTAATGCTGGAATTACAGGAAGCAAGCCGTCTGCCGGAACGTCTGGGCGATGATTTTATCCGCGCCGCCAATACCATTATCCACTGTGAAGGCAAAGTGATTGTCTCAGGTATCGGCAAATCGGGCCATATTGGTAAGAAAATCGCCGCGACGCTCGCCAGTACCGGCACCCCGGCCTTTTTTGTTCACCCTGCCGAAGCGCTGCATGGCGATCTGGGGATGCTCGAAAGCCGTGACGTGATGTTGTTTATCTCCTATTCCGGCGGCGCAAAAGAGCTGGATCTCATCATCCCGCGTCTGGAAGATAAATCCATCGCCCTGCTGGCAATGACCGGCAAACCCAATTCACCGCTGGGTCTGGCGGCGAAGGCTGTTCTGGATATCTCCGTTGAGCGCGAAGCCTGCCCGATGCACCTGGCGCCGACCTCCAGCACCGTCAATACCCTGATGATGGGCGACGCGCTGGCGATGGCGGTTATGCAGGCACGCGGCTTCAATGAAGAAGATTTTGCCCGCTCGCATCCGGCCGGTGCGTTGGGCGCGCGTTTGCTTAATAAAGTGCATCACCTGATGCGCCGTGACGATGCTGTCCCGCAGGTTCAACTTGCCACCAGCGTGATGGACGCGATGCTGGAATTAAGCCGTACCGGTCTGGGTCTGGTCGCCGTTTGCGACGACCAGATGCAGGTGAAAGGCGTCTTTACCGACGGCGACCTGCGTCGCTGGCTGGTTGGCGGCGGCGCGCTCACCACGCCGGTCAGTGAAGCGATGACCCACAACGGCATCACCTTGCAGTCAGAAAGCCGGGCGATTGATGCCAAAGAGATCCTGATGAAACGCAAAATTACCGCCGCGCCGGTGGTGGATGAAACCGGTAAGCTCACCGGCGCCATCAACCTGCAGGATTTCTATCAGGCCGGGATACTCTAATCCTTCAGCCCCAGACGCTTCGCCAGCCGGTGCAGGTTGGCGACATCCGTTTCAAGTGCCCGGGCGCTGGCCGCCCAGTTGTGATTATTTTGCGCCAGCGCCTGGCGAATCATTTCCCGCTGGAACGCCTCCGTCGCATCACGCAGATTGTGATTGCGCGGTAAACCCGCTGTCACTTCCGGCTGCGGCGTCATGGCCTCCTCCTGCAACGCGAAATGCTTCGCTTCCAGTACCACTTCGTCTCCGGATCGGGTCGCGCGCGCCAGCACTACCGCCCGATGAATCGCATGTTCCAGTTCACGCACGTTACCCGGCCAGCCGTAATTCAGCAGATGGCTACGCGCCCCAGGACTGAGCACCACGCGGGAAAGCCCCAGTCGTAATCGACACTGCTCGCAAAAATAACCCGCCAGCAACACCACATCTTCCCCACGCTCCCGTAGCGGGGGAACCAAAAGCGGAAACACGCTCAGACGATGAAACAGATCGGCACGAAAACGTCCCGCCAGCACCTCTTCACGCAGATCGCGATTCGTTGCTGCCAGCACGCGCACATCCACGCGCAGGCTGCGGTCATCGCCGACGCGCTGAATATCGCCATACTGCAATACGCGCAGCAGTTTGGCTTGCAGAGCCAGCGACAGTTCACCAATTTCATCGAGGAATAACGTGCCGTTATCGGCCATTTCAAATTTGCCGCTACGGTTGCTGATGGCCCCGGTGAATGCCCCTTTCACATGACCAAACAGTTCGCTCTCCGCCACGCTTTCCGGCAGCGCGGCGCAGTTCAGGTAGACCAACGGGTTGACCGCGCGAGGTGAACCTTCGTGAATCGCCTTCGCCACCAGTTCTTTCCCGGTACCAGTTTCGCCGCTGATTAACACGTTAAGATCGGAGCCTGCCACAATCTCGATCTCTTTTTTCAACTGCATCATGTTCGGCGAGAGACCAATCATCTGCGTCTCTTTTATCTGTTCGAAATCGGTACTCGACCCCGGCAACATATTCTGGCTTTCCAGTTGTTCAATCAGCAGCGCATTGCTCAATGCACCAGCGGCCAGCGCGGCGATGAGCCGTAACTCCTCATCGCTGAAAACATCAAACTGATCCGGCGCCATGCCATCGAGGGTCAGCGCGCCGATCAGGTTCTGCCCGGCAAAAAGCGGCAACCCAATACAGGCATGCACTTTCAGACTCTCCTGCCCCGGGATCAATCCGTCATACGGGTCAGGCAAATCGCTGTCTGCCGGAAAGCGCACCACGTCTCCGGCGCGGGCGATGGCCTCCAGTCGGGGATGCCCTTCGAGGGTAAAACGCCTGCCGAGCACATCACGTGCAAGACCATCAATCGCCAGCGGGATAAACTGGCGCGCCTCATAACGCAGCAACGCAGAAGCATCGCATTCCAGCACCTGGCGCAGCGTAGTAATCAGACGCTGAAAACGATCCTGATGGCCCACTCCGCGCTGTAATTCAATGGCGATCCCCGCCAGAACATCAACAGAAAAACTCATGCTGTCCTCACTGTCATTTTGACAATCCATACTGTCATATTGACTGTGTTATGAATAGTCTTTTTGACTACCACCTAATGGATATAAAATTTTAAATCAATAAAAATCAAATAGATAAAAAATTGGCACGCGACCTGCAATAAGCGAAACAACTTATTTGAACAACGCTAAATGAATTGAGGTTGCTATGTCTATTCTGGTTAAAAATAATATCCATTGGGTTGGCCAACGTGACTGGGAAGTACGTGATTTCCACGGAACCGAATACAAAACGCTGCGCGGCAGCAGCTACAACAGCTATCTCATCCGTGAAGAAAAAAATGTCCTGATCGATACCGTCGATCATAAATTCAGCCGTGAGTTTGTGCAGAACCTGCGTAATGAAATCGACCTCGCAGACATCGATTACATCATTATCAACCATGCGGAAGAAGATCACGCCGGGGCGCTGACCGAGCTGATGACGCAGATCCCGGATACCCCTATCTACTGCACCGCCAACGCGATTGACTCAATTACCGGTCATCATCACCATCCGGAGTGGAATTTTAACGTCGTGAAAACCGGCGACACGCTGGATATTGGTAACGGCAAACAGTTGATCTTCGTGGAAACGCCGATGCTGCACTGGCCGGACAGCATGATGACCTACATGACCGGCGATGCCGTCCTGTTCAGTAACGACGCTTTCGGTCAGCACTACTGCGACGAACGTCTGTTTAACGATGAAGTGGATCAGGCCGAGCTGTTCGAACAGTGCCAGCGTTACTACGCCAATATCCTGACCCCGTTCAGTCGTCTGGTGACGCCAAAAATTACCGAAATCCTCGGCTTCAACCTGCCGGTCGATATGATTGCCACCTCCCACGGCGTGGTCTGGCGCGATAATCCGACCCAGATTGTTGAGCTGTATCTGAAATGGGCGGCGGATTATCAGGAAGATCGCATCACAATTTTCTACGACACCATGTCCAATAACACCCGCATGATGGCGGATGCGATTGCGCAGGGAATTAACGAAGTCGACCCGAACGTGGCAGTGAAAATTTTTAACGTCGCCCGCAGCGATAAAAACGAAATCCTGACCAACGTTTTCCGCTCTAAAGGTGTGCTGGTCGGCACCTCCACGATGAACAATGTGATGATGCCGAAAATCGCCGGTCTGGTGGAGGAGATGACCGGTCTGCGTTTTCGTAACAAACGCGCCAGCGCTTTTGGTTCCCACGGCTGGAGTGGCGGAGCGGTCGACCGCTTATCCACCCGTTTACAGGATGCCGGTTTTGAAATGTCGCTGAGCCTGAAGGCCAAATGGCGCCCGGACCTGGATGCGCTGGAACTGTGCCGCCAGCACGGTCGTGAAATCGCGCGTCAATGGGCGCTCGCGCCGTTGCCGGACGCGACAGTGAAAGCGACAACCAAAGAAGAAGCATGCGCCTGCGCCGCCGCCGCAGCCGACCTCGGTCCGAGCATGCAGTGCAGCGTGTGCCAGTGGATTTACGATCCGGCAAAAGGTGAACCGTTGCAGGATGTCGCGCCAGGTACGCCGTGGAGCGATGTGCCGGACAACTTCCTCTGTCCGGAATGTTCATTAGGCAAAGATGTCTTCGACGTGCTGGCAACGGAGGCAAAATGAGCCGGGGAATTGTCATCATTGGTTCGGGCTTTGCTGCCCGCCAGTTAGTCAAAAACATTCGCAAGCAGGACGCGGATGCCCCGTTAACTCTGATTGCGGCTGACAGCATGGATGAGTATAACAAACCCGATCTCAGTCATGTGATAAGCCAGGCGCAGCACGCCGACGACCTCACCCGTCAGTCGGCGGGAGAGTTTGCTGAACAGTTTGCTCTGCGTCTCTTTCCCCACACCTGGGTCACCGACATTGATGCCGATGCCCACGTGGTAAAAAGCCAGGACAAGCAGTGGCAGTACGACAAACTGGTGCTGGCTACGGGCGCTGCGGCCTTTGTTCCACCGATAGCAGGACGTGAGTTAATGCTCACATTGAACAGCCAGCAGGAGTACCGTGCCTGCGAAACACAGCTACGCGATGCCCAACGGGTGCTGATTGTCGGCGGCGGGTTGATTGGAACCGAACTGGCGATGGATTTCTGCCGCGCAGGTAAAGCGGTCACGCTGATAGATAACGCAGCCAGCCTGCTTGCTTCGCTGATGCCGCCGGAAGTGAGCAGTCGCTTACAGCATCGTCTTACCGATATGGGCGTACACCTGTTGCTGAAATCACAGTTACAAGGGCTGGAGAAAACCGCATCCGGTATTCGTGCAACGTTCGATCGCGAGCGCAGCATTCACGTCGATGTGGTGATTGCCGCCACGGGTCTGCGCCCGGAAACGGCGCTGGCGCGTCGCGCCGGTTTAACCCTCAACCGCGGCGTTTGTGTCGACAGCTACCTGCAAACCAGCCACCCGGATATTTATGCCCTCGGCGACTGCGCGGAGATCAACGCTCAGGTGCTACCATTCCTGCAGCCTATTCAGCTCAGTGCGATGTACCTGGCGAAAAATCTGCTCGGCGGCAACGCGCCGCTGAAGCTGCCTGCCATGTTAGTCAAAATCAAAACGCCAGAACTGCCGCTGCATCTGGCAGGGGAAACCCAGCGTCGCGATCTGAACTGGCACATTGCCGCAGAATCTGACGGCATGGTAGCCAAAGGGATGAACGGTGAAGGACAGCTCTGCGCCTTCGTGGTAAGTGAAGACAGAATGAAGGAGGCTTTCGCCCTGCTGAAAACGTTGCCTCGGCAGGCCGGATAAGACGCTCTGCGTCGCCATCCGGCGCTATCGCCACTGATTGATTAACCTCATGCACACGGAAGTGCGATATTGCTTGTCGTTTCGCCCCGCCTGCCCCGGGGCTTTTTTATGCTTCCGCCATCCCACGCGCCGCAGCAATCACCCCCTGTCCCAGCGACAGTCCACCGTCACCGGCTGGTAACTGCTGCGGGAACAACAGCGTGAAATCCGCCAGATAATAAGCCAGGCGAGCCGACAGTAACCGGTTGTGCATCACCCCACCGCTGAACACCAGCGTGTTGATACCGCGTGCCGTGGCCTGCTCGCGCAGCATCGCGGCAAACCCTTGTGCCAGCACATCGTGGAAAGCCCATGCGCGTTCAGCGGGCGTTGCCTGCCAGTTCAGCCACTGCGACCAGAAGGTTGCCAGATCCAGTTGATTCCCCGTCAAGGGAAGCGTGACCGGATGCTTAACCCCCGCGCATTGCGACGCCAGCGCCTCTAGTGTGCAGGCGGCTTCCCCTTCATAACTGAGCGATTCTGGCGCGCAGTTCAGTGCTGCGGCAACCGCATCGAACAGACGCCCGCAGGACGAGGCCAGCGGTGCGTTAATCCCACGCTCAATCGCTCGCGCCAGCACGTTCCAGTTCTGTCGCTGTAAGTATCGCGTTTCCGGATAGCGCTGCCAGTCCGGCACAAAGCGCAAACACTGCGCTAACAGGTTACGCCAGGGCTGCTTCGCGGCGAGATCGCCACCGGCAAGCGCCACGGCGGGCAATCCACCAAGATGTTCACACTCACGGTAGTTCACCCGCAGACACTCTCCTCCCCACAGCGCGCCCGCGTCACCCATTCCAATGCCGTCCAGCGTCAGGGCGATAACATCGCCACCGTCCAGCGGCCAGCCGTGCTCGGCCAGACAGGCTGCGGCATGAGCATGATGATGCAACACGATCTCCGTTGGCAGGTTCATCTCACTGGCCCACTGGCTGGAGACATACCCCGGATGGGCATCGCGAACAAGGCACTGTGGCGTGAAGTCATAGATAGTCTGGATTAACCGCAGTGCGTCACGCCACTGATGTTGGATCCCATCGTCGCTGAGATCGCCAAGATGCTGGCTGATCACCGCCTGCTCACCGCGAACCAGGCAGAAGGTGTTTTTCAGATCCGCCCCCAGACAGAGTATCGGTGGTATATGATGAAATCCCGGCGGCAACGCCAGCGCGTCCGGGACATATCCCCGCGAGCGACGCAGCATTTCACCGCTTTCACGTACCACGGAATCGTCCATGCGCTGCACGATGTCGCGATTGTGTAACAGGAAACCCTCGGCAATATCCTGCAAATCCTTAATTGCCTGTTCGTTGCTGATGGCCGGCGGTTTACCGCTAAGATTGCCGGAGGTCATTACCAGCGGGCGCTTCAGTGCCTGGAGCAACAGGTGCTGAAGTGGATTGGCGGGCAACATCACGCCAACCTCCGCAAGCCCTGGGGCAATACCGTCACACAGCGAGGAAACATGTTGCTTATCCACCAGCACAATCGGGGCGGCGGGCGTTTTCAGCAGTCGGGTCGCCGCATCCGACAGGCCCGACGCATCCGGCAGCATAACCGCCAGCGGTTTTGCCGGACGGCGCTTACGCGCACGAAGCCGCGCCACGGCATCGCTGTTTCCCGCATCGCAGGCCAGATGAAATCCGCCGATCCCCTTAACGGCAACAACACCTCCGGTCTGTAGCATTTCAACCGCAGCCTGTAATGCCGCCTCTTTTTCCGCCAGGTGTCCGCCGCTCAGCCAGCGCAGATGCGGACCACACGCCGGGCACGCCACCGGCTGGGCGTGAAAACGTCGGTCACTGGGATCGCGATATTCGCTGTCGCATTGCGGGCAGAGCGGAAATGACGCCATCACGGTAAACGGACGATCGTAGGGCATCGCCCGGATAATGGTAAAACGCGGGCCGCAATGGGTGCAGTTGATGAAGGGATAGCGATAACGCCGCTCTCCGGGCGTATTCATTTCGGCAAGACATTCCGGGCACGTCGCGGCATCGGGCACAATCTGGGTGTTCATCGTGCCGCCCGCACTCTGGCGAATGCTGAACTCCGCGGGCGGCTGCGCCCAGCGAAAAGGCTCACTTTCTACGCTGTCGATACGCGCCAATGGCGGACAATGGACATGCAGTTCACGGATAAACAGCGCGGGATCTTCCAGCAATCGAACCACCACGCCATCGCCATCATTACAGACGTCGCCATGCAACTGAAGCTGCTGCGCCAGTTGCCAGACGAAAGGACGAAAGCCGACGCCCTGAACTTTGCCGCGAATACGGAGCTGTATGCCAGAGGGGGTATTTGTTGCCATTGAGTCATTCTCGCCATCATCATTCCCGGAAAGGTATTTTACGAAAATTTCCGGGAATTCCCTTGATACCAGCGCATTTCCTGAGTGATTTTTGCGGCAGGAATCAGAAAAGCAAAGAAGCGGAAGAATCCAGCGCCGCACGACGACGCTTTTCCGCGCTGAGTTGCTCGAGCTTATTACGGTCAACGCAAATCAGGGCATGCGTCGGACAGGCTTCCATACAGGCCGGACCGGCATCGCGGTGATAACAGAGATCGCACTTGTTAGCTTCCGCTTTTTCTGCCCGTACGTTCAGGCCGGCACCGCTATTACGCACAACCGGACGCACCACGACTTCCATTGCACCATATGGACAGGCCACCACGCAGGTTTTGCAGCCAATGCAACGTTCCTGAATGACATGAACAAAACCTTTATCACGGCTGATGGCACCGTTCGGACAGACGTTCGCACACGGCGCGTCCTCGCACTGGCGGCACAGCGTCGCCGTCGAGACATTCACACCTTTGATTACATGAATACGGGGTAAAAAGGTTTCAGGGGTCAGTGACGCGCAGTCCTGGTTTTCCTGATGGGAGACCACGCAGGCCACTTCACAGGTACGGCAACCAATGCACTTATTGGCGTCTGCAATGATGAAACGGTTCATCAAATTCTCCAGCAATGACAGATAATGTGCCGAAACATTCACAAATCATGCCAGTTTTTATCTTGCTGTAATTTAACGATATTTAAAAACAGAGGGTGACCGTTATGGTGTCATCGTCACGAATGACGATGACGGGTGACAATGTTACTGCGCCGCCAACGACATAACGGAATCTCGGCGAATCAACGTGCCGGTGAAGCTTTTCGGTGGCGTAAACGCCCCGCCGTCCAGCATGAAAATGAGTCGGCCAATGGTCTCCTGAATCATCTCCGTCACCGGAATTTTGACGCTGGAAAGCGCCGGTATGGTGTAGGGCGCCATCGCGATATCGTCAAAACCAATCACCGACACCTGCGATGGCACGGCGACCCCTTTGTCATGCAACTGTTTGATGGCCCCAATCGCCATGTCGTCATTGCTGGCCACCAGCGCGCTGAACGTCACGTCGCGAGAAAGCAGCACGTCCACCCCTGCGGCACCGCAGGCCGGCGTCCATTTGCCTTTGACGATCAGGTCGTCATTAACGGCGATGCCATGTCGGGTCAGAGCCTCTTTGTACCCCGACAGGCGTTCAACCCCGGTGGGTGAGTCCATCGAACCGGTGATAAAGGCAATCTGCTGATGGCCTGCGGCAATCAGTTCCGCCACAGCGTTAAAACTGGTCTGCTTTTGATCGCACCAGACGCAGTGGCTACTGTTTTTCCGTAACCGGCGGTTAAGCACCATAATCGGCTGCGAATGGCTGTCGATTATTTTATCGATCTCATCCACGCTGAGAAAACGCGGGTAGATCATGATCGCGTCGCAGCGCAAATCCAGCAGATACTGGATCGCCTGGCGTTCCTCCTCCGCGCTGTGTTTGCCATCGGCAAGCAGAAGCTGACGCCCCTGATCTTCCGCCATCCGCGCGGTATGAAACAGCAATTCGCTAAAATAGACGCCGTGGTAGAGGGTGTTAGTCACCACCAGCCCCAGCGTCTGACTGGTTTTCGCCGCAAGGCTACGCGCCAGCAGGTTAGGCCGATAGCCGCTCTCCTCAATCGCCTGAAATACACGATCCTTCGTCTCCTGGCTGACGTAGCCATTCCCTGAAAGCACCCTGGAGACCGTCGCCTTCGACACCCCGGCCCGCTGCGCTACCTCCAGCATCGTCGTCATAAGTTTTCTTCCTTTTCTCGCAATGAGATGCAGTGTACTTCACTGCCGCGTGGTTGTCCCCGATGCTAAATCACCCCAGAAAACCGTGAGTGATATGAATCACATTTTACGAAAATGAATAAAATTAAATATTGCCCAAATCGAATAAACTATTCATGATTTTGTGGAACCGGTTTCTCATCAGCGTTTCATCACCGACGATCGCTCAGGCGAATGTGCGGCAAAAATAAAACGTACCCTACTGATAAAACAGGATAAAAATCCTATGTCCAAGAATTATGCAGCGCTGGCGCGCTCCGTGGTGACGGCTCTGGGCGGCGTCGACAATATCACCGCAGTGACACACTGCATGACGCGTCTGCGTTTCGTTGTGAAAGATGACACGCTGGTCGACAGTGCCACGCTCAAAACCCTCAGCGGTGTACTCGGCGTCGTTCGCAGCGACAACCAGTGCCAGGTGATTATCGGCAATACCGTCTCCCAGGCGTATCGTGAGGTCGTCAACCTGTTGCCGGGCGATATGCAACCCGCCGAGCCCATTGGCAAACCCAAGCTGACGCTCAGACGCATTGGCGCGGGGATCCTTGATGCGCTAATCGGTACCATGTCGCCGCTGATCCCGGCGATTATCGGCGGATCGATGCTCAAACTGTTGGCAATGATCCTTGAAATGACCGGCGTGCTGGAAAAAGGCTCCTCCACGTTAACGATCCTGACCGTGATCGGCGATGGCGCCTTCTTCTTCCTGCCGTTAATGGTGGCGGCCTCGGCGGCGATTAAATTTAAAACCAACATGTCGCTGGCGATCGCCATTGCCGGGGTGCTGGTGCATCCAAGCTTTATCGACCTGATGGCGAAAGCGGCACAGGGTGAGCACGTTGAATTCGCCCTGATCCCGGTCACCGCGGTGAAATACACCTATACGGTTATTCCGGCGCTGGTGATGACCTGGTGTCTGTCGTACATCGAACGCTGGGTGGATCGCATTACGCCCGCGGTCACCAAAAACTTCCTCAAGCCTATGCTGATCGTGCTAATCGCCGCGCCGCTGGCCATCGTCCTGATTGGGCCGATTGGCATCTGGATTGGTAGCGCGATATCCGCGCTGGTCTATACCATTCACGGTTATCTCGGCTGGCTGTCTGTTGCCATCATGGGCGCGCTGTGGCCGCTATTGGTAATGACCGGGATGCACCGCGTCTTTACGCCAACCATCATTCAGACCATTGCCGAAACGGGCAAAGAAGGGATGGTCATGCCGTCCGAAATTGGCGCCAACCTGTCGCTCGGCGGTTCCTCGTTGGCGGTAGCCTGGAAAACGAAAAACCCGGAACTGCGCCAGACTGCGCTGGCAGCGGCGGCCTCGGCCATCATGGCCGGAATTTCGGAACCCGCGCTCTACGGTGTGGCTGTGCGCCTGAAACGGCCACTGATTGCCAGCCTGATCAGCGGCTTTATCTGTGGCGCGGTCGCCGGGATGGCTGGACTCGCCAGCCACTCAATGGCGGCGCCGGGCCTGTTTACCAGCGTTCAGTTCTTCGATCCGGCGAATCCCATGACTATTGTCTGGGTATTTGGCGTCATGGCGCTGGCGGTGGTGTTGTCATTTGTCCTGACGCTGCTGCTGGGCTTTGAAGATATCCCCGTCGAAGACGCAGCCGCACAGGCACGCAAAAACCAGGCTGCACAACCGTCTACGGTAAAAAGCGCCAGCGTCTGACTGTTATTCACTGAGGTTATTATGGCTGTATTTCCGCAAGGATTTTTATGGGGCGGCGCACTGGCCGCCAACCAGGCTGAAGGCGCATACCGGGAGGGCGGCAAAGGGCTGACCACTGTCGATATGATCCCGCACGGCGAGCATCGCATGCCGGTCAAACTGGGACAGGAGAAACGTTTCCAGCTGCGGAATGATGAATTTTATCCCAGCCATCAGGCGATCGATTTTTACCATCGCTATAAGGACGATATCGCCCTGATGGCGGAAATGGGCTTCACCGTCTTTCGCACCTCGATTGCCTGGAGCCGTATTTATCCCAACGGCGACGAACTGACGCCTAACGAGGAAGGCATTGCCTTCTATCGCTCGGTGTTTGCCGAGTGCAAAAAGTACGGTATTGAACCGCTGGTTACACTGTGCCACTTCGACGTGCCCATGCACCTGGTTACCGAATACGGCTCCTGGCGTAATCGCAAGATGGTGGAGTTTTTCACCCGCTATGCGCGTACCTGTTTTGAAGCTTTTAACGGGCTGGTGAAATACTGGCTGACCTTCAATGAAATCAACATCATGCTGCACAGCCCGTTCTCCGGCGCGGGGTTGGTGTTTGAAGAGGGGGAAAATCAGGATCAGGTGAAATATCAGGCCGCGCACCATGAGCTGATTGCCAGCGCGCTGGCGACGAAAATCGCCCATGAGATTAACCCGCAGAACCAGGTGGGCTGCATGCTGGCGGGCGGTAATTTTTATCCGTACTCCTGCAAACCGGAAGATGTCTGGACAGCGCTGGAAAAAGATCGTGAAAACCTGTTCTTCATTGACGTACAGGCGCGCGGCGCATATCCAGCTTACTCTGCCCGTGTGTTTCGTGAAAAAGGTGTGGTGATTGAGAAAGCCCCGGCAGATGATGCAATCCTGAAAAACACCGTCGATTTTGTCTCTTTCAGCTATTACACGTCGCGCTGCGCGTCGGCTGAGATGAACACAAAGAACAGCAGTGCCGCGAACGTGGTGAAGTCAATGCGCAACCCGTACATCCAGGTCAGCGACTGGGGCTGGGGGATCGACCCGCTTGGACTGCGCATCACGATGAATATGATGTACGACCGCTACCAGAAACCGCTGTTCCTGGTGGAAAACGGTCTCGGGGCAAAAGATGAAATCGATGCCGATGGCCACATTAATGACGATTATCGTATTAGCTATTTGCGCGAACACATCCGTGCGATGGCTGACGCCATTGAGGACGGCGTGCCGCTGATGGGTTACACCACCTGGGGCTGTATTGATCTGGTGGCCGCGTCGACGGGTGAGATGAGCAAACGGTACGGGTTCGTCTATGTCGACCGCGATGATGCCGGCAACGGTACGCTTGCGCGAACGCGTAAAAAATCGTTCTGGTGGTACAAAAAAGTGATCGCCAGCAACGGCCAGGATCTGGCGTAAACAGGATGGCGGATGGCGCTCGCGCTGTCCGCCCCTCCCTTCCCTCGTTACATCATTTGCATTTCGTTTCCGCTATCTCCCTTCCAGTTTTCGGTTTGCCCCTTCCCTTTTTTACTGGCATTTTATACAGGTATTTTCATCTACTCGTGGGCAACAAGGAATCGTTTATGACTATTGAGGCTGGCAGTCCTGAAATCGCTATCATCAGGCCGTTTCGTCGTTTAAAGGTGAGCTATGTCAGAAAGCGCCATGAAGATCCAAAAACCGGCAACACGCGCCGCTATAGCCGGCATGCGTCGTTAACCATTAATGGCGACTGGCTGGAACAGGCGGGTTTTCCGACCGGCACCCTTGTCAATGTGGCGGTAATGCAGGGGAAATTAGTGATCGAACAGGTGAGAGAGGAACAGGCCGGATGAGGTCATAGCGTCATCCGGCATGAATGTCACGACGCCGCTAATTCCGCAAAGCCGCCGTGGCCCTCCCAGCCGTCGAGACGCTGGTAAACGGTGTCGACGGCATCCTTAATGGGTTGAGTCATAGGATAATAGAACCCGACGATATCCGGCTGAATCCCGAGGAAGATCACCTCGCCGACGTCTTCTTTAAGCTGATCAACCAGATAATTCAGCGGCATATTGTGGGTCGTCATCATGAACATCTCGGCGATATCGTCAGGATCGACAATGCGGATCTCGCCGGGATTCAACCCCATGTCGGTAGCGTCCACGATCAGCAGACGATCCGGGCGCAGTTCGCGAATGGCCACGATGTCATTTTCCGGCGCACAGCCTCCGTCAATGACCACCCAGTGACCTTTCGCCTGCGCCGCGCATTTTTCTGCCAGCAGCGGACCCGCGCCGTCATCCCCCATCATGCTGTTGCCAACACACAATAAAACGTCAGTCACGGTGTCTCCTTACCATCAGGTAAATCGCGCTCTCCTGATGAATATCGTGCAACATGCTGAGCATCTGTTTGCTCCATGCCTGCTGCTCCGGGGTCTGTACCGCGAGCGCACGATCAAACGCGTGCGCCAGCATTTGCACATGATTAAAATCGATGACGATCTCGCCATACTTCGGCACACCTTCCATCTTCCGACGGGCCTCGCTGCCCTCTTCCAGCGTGGCAATCCACGCCAGATACGCCTCCCACGGGCAGATCAGCGCGGCTTCCAGGCAGTCGATGATCCCAAGGTGGTGACCAATCGCCAGGCTGTAATAGACAACCTGCTGCGCCTCGGCGGGCGTCGCATCGTTCTCATCAATAAACTTACGGCTCAGTTGACTGAACACCACCGTTTCACTCATCGGATTCGCGCCTCTTCGACAACCTGATTCAGGTGCGTGACAATCTCGGTCAGGCGCGGATCGCTTTCCGCTTCCAGCCAGCGCGCCACCTGATGTTCACCCTGGCCGAGTTGACGCAGGTAATCATCCGCAATCTGACGCCCATAGCGATAACCGGCCAGTCGACGCGCCTCGCGATCGACCTTCACACGCAGCGGCTGCACCATGTCCGGATGCAGGATTTCCGCTGGCTGATCGTCCAGTTCTCCCGGTGCACGAGCATGAATTTTCTGCTCCAGCAGGCCCAGCGCCATCGCAAAGCCGTACAGCGTTGCCGCAGGCGTCGGCGGGCATCCTGGAATATACACATCCACCGGCACAATTTTGTCAGTGCCGCCCCAGACGCAGTACAAGTCATGGAAGATACCGCCGCTGTTGCCGCAGGCGCCGTAAGAGATGCAGATTTTCGGATCGGGCGCAGACTGCCAGGCACGCAGCGCCGGGGAGCGCATGGCACGGGTAACCGCGCCGGTGAATAGCAGTATGTCCGCATGACGCGGCGACGGTACGACTTTGATACCGAAGCGTTCGGCGTCAAACAATGGTGATAAGGTCGCGAAAATTTCAATTTCACAGCCGTTACAGCCGCCGCAGTCCACGCGGTAAACATAGGCTGAACGCTTGATGTTTTTCAGTAATGACGCCTTCATGCTGGCGATGGACTCATCCACCGTCATCGGTACCGGAATACCGTTTGCGTCACGCGGACCTAATAAATGGCTCATCAGCTGGCCTCTTTCATATGGCGAGTCAGTTCAATTCGGTCGGACGGCACCAGGCACTTCTGACGTTTGCAGTCCGGGCAGGTCTCAAAGCTTTCGCGGTGATGCTCCGCGCGGCTGTCGCCGTTGTGCTTAAGCAGCGCAATGGCGTAATCAATCTCTTTCTGAACAGCGAAAGGACGATGGCATACGCGGCAGTTGCACAGCGCAAAACGGGACTGCTGGAGGAAATCCTCTTTCTTCCACACCGCCAGTTCATACTCCTGCGAAAGCTTGATCGCCGCCGTCGGGCACACTTCTTCGCAGCGGGCGCAGAAAATGCAGCGCCCGAGGTTGAACTGCCAGGCCAGTTCGCCGCTGGCCAGATCCGTTTCCACCGTCAACGCATTTGACGGGCAGGCATTCACGCAGGCCGCGCAGCCAATGCACTGCTGCGGATTGTGCTCCGGCTTACCGCGGAAGTTTTTATCAACCGCAATCGGCTCCAGCGGATAAGACGAAGTCGGCGCGCCGGTTTTGATGACTTTTTTGATAAAGGTAAACATGGCGATTCCTTATTTCAGCGGCGAGTTTTTACGCTCAATGCTGTAGCGCTCAAGTTCTTTGTATGGCACGACTTTGCTCTTCTTCTTACGCACATCCACCACGGTCATGCGGTCAGTACAGGAGTAGCAAGGGTCAAGGCTACCGATAATCAGCGGTGCATCAGAAACGGTGTTGCCGCGCAGCATGTAACGCAGGGTCGGCCAGTTAGCGTAAGTCGCCGCACGACAGCGCCAACGATACAGCTTCTGGTTGTCGCCGGTCATGCTCCAGTGAATATCGTCACCGCGTGGTGCTTCGGAAAAGCCCAGCGCAAAGCGATGCGGAATGTAGGTGAAGCCTTCCACCATCAGCGGACCGCCGGGCAGGTTGTCCAGACCGAAGTCGATCATATTCAGTGCGGTGTACACTTCGTTGATACGCACTTTCAGACGCGAGATCACATCGCAGCCCTGTTCGCTGTGAACCGTCATCGGCAGCAGACCGTAACCGACAAACGGGTGATCGGCGCGGGTGTCACGAGCGTGACCGCTGGCGCGAACCATCGGCCCAACGTTACTGAAATCACGCGCAATCTCTGGATCCAGACGACCAATTCCCACGGTGCGCTGTTCCATGTTCGGCGTACTGAGCAGCATATCCACCAGTTCCTGCACGTCGCGACGCATCTGCTGCGCCAGTTGACGGGTCTGGATCATGTCCTCTTTCAGCAGATCGCGACGAATCCCGCCGATCAGGTTCAGACCGTAAGTCTTACGCGCCCCGGTCAGGATCTCCGCCATCTTCATGGAGGTTTCGCGTACGCGGAAGAACTGCATAAAACCGGAGTCAAAACCGGTGAAGTGACAGGCCAGACCGAGGTTCAGCAGATGGGAGTGCAGACGCTCCACCTCCAGCAGAATGGCGCGGATCATCTGCGCGCGTTCCGGCACCACGATGCCCATCGCGTTTTCAACGGAGGTGGTATACGCGGTGCTGTGGGCGAAGCCGCAGATCCCGCAAACGCGATCCGACAGGAAGGTGACTTCGTTGTAGCCCATCCGGGTTTCCGCCAGTTTTTCCATGCCGCGATGGACATAGAACAGGCGGTAATCAGCGTCGATAATATTTTCGCCATCAACAAACAGGCGGAAGTGTCCCGGTTCATCCGAAGTGACGTGCAGCGGGCCAATCGGCACCACGTTATTTTTCTTGTCACCCAGTTCATTGATGAACTCGTAGGTTTCCGCATCGGTGGTCGGTGCCGGGCGCTGACGATAATCCATGCTGTCTTTACGCAACGGATAGAGTTCGTCCGGCCAGTCATCCGGCAGCACCAGACGGCGTTCGTCCGGCAGACCGACCGGGATCAGACCGTACATGTCGCGCACTTCGCGCTCGCCCCAGACGGCAGCCGGCACGCGCGGCGTAACGGACGGGAATTCCAGCTTATTGGCATCAACTTCAACACGTACCGTGATCCAGCATTTGGTACCCTGCTCCATCGACAGCACGTAGTACACCGCGTAATGACCACACAGCTGGCGTTCATCATTGCCAAACAGCACCGAGAGCCATCCGCCCTGCTTGTAGTAGAGGAATTCGACCACTTCCGGCAGATAGTTGACCTTCACGGTGATGGTCAGTTGATCCCGGGTCTGCCAGGCTTCGTCCAGCACCACGCCAGGAAACGCCTGGTGCAGTGCGGCAAGGTATTGTTGACCAACTTTTTCTTCAGACATGCTCAAACTCTCTTAAATCACGCCACCAGCAAGGAGACGAACGCTAAAAACGCAAACCCAAAACCGGCCCAGGTCACGCGTGAGGTGGCGCAAAAACGCAGACGCGCCATGCTGTTTTCAAACAGGGCAATAACCAGTACGCCGACAAGCAGCTTGATGATGGCGATCACCAGCGCAAGCAACAGTCCACCTGCGCTGAACGTTTCCATCTGTCCCCACGGCAGGAACACGCCGACAAACATTTGCAGTACTACCAGCTGTTTCAGGCTAATGCCCCACTTCAGCACCGCAAAACCGCTGCCGCTGTATTCGGTCAGCGGCCCTTCCTGCAATTCCTGCTCCGCTTCCGCCAAATCGAACGGCAGTTTGCCCATTTCGATAAATGTGGCGAACGCACAGGCGCACAGTGCCAAAATCAGCGGAATGCTGCGGGCTGCTGGCCAGTGATAGATCGTATCGGTGATATTGCTGATATGGGTGGAACCCGCAACCTGCGCAGCGACCCACAGTCCCAGCAGCAGGATCGGCTCCACCAGCACGCCGAGCATCGCTTCACGACTGGCACCGATCGCTGTGAACGGGCTGCCGGTATCAAGTCCCGCGATAGAAAAGAAGAAACGGGCAATAGCGAACAGATAAATCAACGTGATCAAATCGCCCAGTTGCGGCAGCGGTGAACCCACGGTTACCACCGGCAGCGCGGTAGCGATGGTCAGCATAACGCCCACCATCACAAACGGCGTCAGACGAAAGACCCAGCCAGCATCCGCTGGCGCGACGCTCTGACGGCCCAGCAGTTTGAGCAGGTCGCGATACTCCTGCAATACACCAGGACCGCGGCGATTGTGCAGACGGGCACGCGCCACGCGGGTCACGCCGGATAGCAGCGGCGCAGCGGCAAATAACACCAGCGCCTGAATTAACGGATATAAAACACTCATTCTCAGGCTCCTCGTGAAACCACAATCACCACCAGCACGGCCAGTTCGATCAGCGCCAGGCGGCGGAACAGCACCGGTACCGCCGCGCTTTGCCAACCCGGAACCCACGCTACCGGATTGAGCCACTTACGCAGTTTGAGAACCGGTGCAAAGGCTTCCTTCACTGGCATCGCGAAACCGTGCGCGGTAATGACCATCGACTGCTCGTGATCGTAACCGCAGACCCATGCCGTCCCGCGAGAACGCGATGGCAGACGGTTGCCTTTGAACATCGCCATGATGATGAATGGCAGCAGCGGACAGGCAATCAGCAACAGCGTGATCATGGGTTGCGATACGGTGGTATTGGCGGTTTCCAGCGGCAACGGTACGGCAGTCGCCAGCAGCGGCAACAGCCACGGCGCGGCAACCCCGCCGAGTACGCAACAAATCGCCAGCGCCACGACGCTGATGCCCATCAGGAGAGGCGCACAGCAGGCGTTTTCCGCCTCTTTCGTGCGCGGCGCGCCGAGGAAGGTCACGCCATACACTTTCGCCATACACATCACCGCCAGCGCACCGGTAATCGCCAGTCCGACCGCCAGTAGTGGCCCCAGCAGACGACCAATAAACGCGCCGCTGTTGCCCAGTTTGAAGAAGGACTGGTAGATCACCCACTCGCCAGCAAATCCGTTCAGCGGCGGCAGTGCAGCCATCGCCATCAGCCCCACCAGCATCGCAATGGAAATGACCGGCATGCGTTTACCGATGCCGCCCAGTTTTTCGATATCGCGATGTCCGGTACGAAACCAGATGCTGCCCGCGCCAAGAAACAGCACGCTTTTGAACAGGCTGTGGTTCACCAGGTGATAGAGACCACCGGTCAGGCCCAGCGCAATCAGCGTCGGTTGTTTGAGAGCAATCCCGGTCACGCCTGCGCCGAGACCGAGCAGGATAATGCCGATGTTTTCCAGCGTGTGATACGCCAGCAGGCGCTGAATATTGTGCTCCATCAACGCATACAGACCGCCGACAAACGCGGTGATCATGCCGAGAACCAGCAGTAACACACCCCACCACAACGGCGCATTACCGCCAATCAGCGATAACGAGAGAATGCCCAGTAGACCGACCTTCATCACCACGGTGGAGAACAGGGCCGCCGCTGGAGCGCTGGCGTTCGCGTGAGCCTGCGGCACCCATCCGTGCAGCGGAATAATCCCGGCCAGCAGACCAAAGCCCGCCACGCCAAGCAGCCAGATGTCAGCGCCCAGCGGCAGTTCCTGAGTGCGCAGATCGAGGAGACGCAACTCAAGGGTGCCATAGCGCTGCCACACCAGATAACAGGCGATCGCCAGCAGCAACGTACCGAGACGCCCCAGCGCAAACCACAGCTTGCCTTCTTTGCTGCATCCGGTCAGGAACACCGCACACAGCGCCATGATTTCCGCCATCACCACCAGCGTGCCGAGATTGCTGGCGGCAACTGCGCACACCGCCGCCGCCATCAGCAGATTCACCAGCAGACCGTTGGCCCTGACCTGCGGATGGCGATGCCAGTCGATGTTGTACAAACTGACAAACAGTCCGCACAGCCCCAGCGTAATCAGCCAGATGGCATTCAGTGGGGTGATTTGCACGCTGTGACCGATAAACGGCATCACGCCGCGCACCGCGACAGCGTTGATGAGCACGGAGAAACCCGCCGCGGCAGTACACAAGCACCCCACCGCGCCGCCCACGCCAGCAACCCAGCCGCTAAGCGCTTTATGAAAAGAGAACAGAAATGCCAGGACGGCGGCGGCGGCAAACCAGGCCACACCGCTGATGATCAGTGAAATTGCGCTCATTTTGCCTCCCCACTCTGAGCCTGCTGAAACAAGGAGAGATCGCCGAAGTCAGTATTGAAAGTCAGCTCACGTTTCCGTTTACTGGCGCGGGCGATGTCCATGTTGTTCACAAGATGCAGAGCTTTCGTCGGACACATCCGTACGCAGGCCGGGCCTTGTTCATCGAAACTGCACAGATCGCATTTCAACGCGATGGCACGCACGCCCGGAACCCAGTCCAGCAGCGTACTGATGCGAGCCGGTGCCGGTGGCGCTGGTGGTGCTTTAGGCGTATTGGCGTTGGCCGGGATATGCAGCGGACGGCTGCCGGAAAATTCGATCGCACCAAACGGACAGGCAATGCCGCACAGTTTGCAGCTCACGCACAGGCTTTCATTAAGCTGTACGGCGCCATCCACCCGGTTAATGGCGTTAACCGGACACACGGTGGCGCAAGGGGCATCTTCACAGTGGTGGCAAAGCTGCGGCGCAGATTCTTTTTCATTCAGCATCACTTTCAGGCGCGGCATAGACTGTAGGCCGTGCTGGCGATGCGTCTCTGAACAGGCGGCCTCGCAGGTGTGGCAGCCGATACAGAGCGTGGAGTCAGCAATTACAAAACGATTCACCAGGCATTCCTCAGGTGATAGTCATTTTTGACGAAAACATGCCGATGAAATGTCATTTTCGACACTGTTCGACACGTCTGTCCCTTAAAGCGTCGTGACAACCCATGAGACGACGTCACGACGTAAAACGCTGGGGTCAGGCCGCCGGATTTTGTCTCGCCACCAGTTGGCTCAGATTGATCGGCGACCCGCTTTCAACAGCGGCATACAGTCGGTCATAAACGCTGGCGATTTTATCGAGATAGTGTTCCAGCACCTGCTCACGCTCACGGTTGCTGACCCGCTCGTCCACTTTGCCATCAATGCTCAATTGCGCCTGTGCAATCAGTTGCTTATCTTCGCCATCTTTTGTTTCGACGTAATACTCAATGGTGTGGCTGTTGAAGCCTTCCGCCATCGTGACGGTGATGCGAAAGTGTTCGAACAGTACGAAACAGAGATCTTTATCCGGCGCGCAGCTCATCGCATGGTGCAGACGCGCTTTCGACAGGGTGATCCCCTGAACCAGCGAATTGCAGTAAATATGCCACTGGTCCTGTAGGCGACGATGCCGCTGCGCGATGTAATCGGCTTTTTCGCTTATTTCCCAAATAGTCATGTCAGGTTACCCGTTTAACAGAGATAGCCTGCCATAAGCATTTTCCATGCCAGTTTTTAACTATTTGTTTTTTCATGAATTTAATAATAAAAGACGGCTGTCGACGCCCGAATGACATGTCATTTCGTCATCATCGTCATCGACAAATGCCCCCAACTTTCAGGCTGGCATAGTTATTGCTTATCACTGCCCATCATATCGGGAGGCACTATGCACGAAATTACCCTTTGCCAGCGGGCACTGGAATTGATCGAACAACAGGCCGTCGCGCACGGCGCAAAACGGATAACTGGGGTCTGGCTCAAAATTGGCGCATTTTCTTGCGTAGAAACCAGCGCTCTCTCCTTTTGTTTTGATCTGGTATGCCGTGGCACCGTTGCGGAAGGTTGTAAACTGCACCTCGAGGAACAAGAAGCCGAATGCTGGTGTGAATCCTGTCAGCAATACGTCACCTTACTGACCCAACGCGTACGCCGTTGCCCGCAATGCAATAGCGACACGCTGCAAATCGTGGCCGATGACGGATTACAGATTCGACGAATAGAAATAGATCAGGAGTGAGCGATGTGTACAACATGCGGTTGCGCTGAAGGCAACCTTTATATAGAGGGTGATGAGCATAACCCTCATTCCGCGTTTCGCAGCGCGCCTTTTGCCCCGGCAGCTCGCCCGGCGCTGAATATTACCGGCATAAAAACGTCCGAATTCACCCCGAGCCAGACGGAAGAAGGCGATCTGCACTACGGTCACGGTGAAGCCGGCACCCACGCGCCAGGCATGAGCCAGCGGCGTATGCTGGAAGTAGAAATCGACGTGCTGGATAAAAACAACCGTCTGGCCGAGCGCAACCGCGCCCGCTTCGCCGCGCGCCAACAGTTGGTGCTCAACCTCGTCTCCAGCCCAGGATCCGGTAAAACCACTCTGCTTACCGAAACGCTGATGAAGCTGAAAGACAGCGTCCCGTGCGCCGTCATTGAAGGCGACCAGCAGACGGTCAACGACGCCGCGCGCATTCGCGCCACGGGCACTCCGGCCATTCAGGTCAACACCGGCAAAGGCTGTCACCTCGATGCGCAGATGATTGCCGATGCCGCGCCGCGTCTGCCGCTGGAAGACCACGGCATTCTGTTTATCGAAAACGTCGGCAACCTCGTCTGCCCGGCGAGTTTTGATCTCGGCGAACGCCATAAAGTGGCGGTGCTTTCTGTCACCGAAGGCGAAGACAAGCCGCTGAAATACCCGCATATGTTCGCCGCCGCCTCGCTGATGCTGCTCAACAAAGTCGACCTGCTACCGTACCTGAATTTCGACGTTGAGAAGTGCATTGCCAGTGCCCGGGAAGTTAATCCGGATATCGAGATCATCCTGATTTCCGCCACCAGCGGCGAAGGAATGGATCAGTGGCTGAACTGGCTGGAGGCACAGCGATGTGCATAGGCGTTCCCGGCCAAATCCGCACTATCGAAGGTAACCTGGCGAAAGTCGACGTTTGCGGCATTCAGCGCGACGTCGATCTGACGCTGGTCGGCAGTTGTGATGAGCACGGCGAACCTCGTCTGGGCCAGTGGGTACTGGTCCACGTCGGTTTTGCCATGAGCGTGATTAACGAAGCCGAAGCGCGCGACACGCTCGATGCGCTCCAGAACATGTTTGATGTTGAGCCGGACGTCGGCGCTTTGCTGTATGGCGAGGAAAAATAATGCGTTTTGTTGACGAATACCGCGCGCCGGAACAGGTGATGCAACTGATTGAACACCTGCGTGAACGTGCCGCGCATCTGCCGTATACCGCTGAACGTCCGCTGCGCATTATGGAAGTCTGCGGCGGCCATACGCATGCGATCTTCAAATTTGGTCTCGACCAGTTGCTCCCTGATAACGTGGAGTTTATCCACGGCCCGGGTTGTCCGGTCTGCGTACTGCCGATGGGACGTATCGACAGTTGCGTTGAAATTGCCAGCCATCCGGAGGTGATTTTCTGTACCTTTGGCGACGCCATGCGCGTGCCGGGGAAACAAGGTTCGCTGTTGCAGGCGAAAGCGCGCGGTGCGGACATTCGCATCGTCTACTCGCCGATGGATGCGCTCAAACTGGCGCAGGAAAACCCAACGCGTAAAGTCGTGTTTTTCGGCCTCGGCTTTGAAACGACCATGCCGACCACCGCCATTACCCTGCAACAGGCAAAACTGCGCGACGTGCAGAATTTTTACTTCTTCTGTCAGCACATCACGCTCATTCCGACCCTGCGCAGCCTGCTGGAACAGCCCGATAACGGCATCGACGCGTTTCTCGCGCCAGGTCACGTCAGTATGGTGATCGGTACCGACGCCTATCATTTTATTGCCAGTGAGTTTCATCGTCCGCTGGTGGTCGCTGGATTCGAACCCCTTGATCTACTGCAAGGCGTCGTGATGCTGGTTGAGCAGAAAATAGCGGCCCACAGCCAGGTCGAAAACCAGTATCGCCGCGTGGTGCCAGACGCCGGCAACCTGTTGGCGCAACAGGCTATTGCCGACGTATTTTGCGTCACCGGCGACAGCGAGTGGCGCGGCCTGGGGGTGATTGAATCCTCCGGCGTGCATCTGACGCCTGACTATCAGCGTTTTGATGCCGAAGCGCATTTCCGACCGGCACCTCAGCAGGTTTACGACGACCCGCGCGCCCGCTGCGGCGACGTGCTGACCGGGAAATGTAAACCGCATCAGTGCCCGTTGTTTGGCAAAACCTGTAATCCAGAGACCGCCTTCGGCGCACTGATGGTCTCTTCAGAAGGCGCATGCGCCGCCTGGTATCAGTATCGTCAGCAGGAGTGTGAAGCATGAACAGCGTACAACTCGCCCACGGTAGCGGCGGTCAGGTCATGCAGCAACTGATTAACAGTCTGTTTATGGAAGCCTTCGCTAACCCGTGGCTGGCGGAGCAGGAAGATCAGGCGCGGCTTGAACTGGCGCAACTGGTCGCTGAAGGCGATCGGCTGGCATTCTCCACCGACAGCTACGTCATTGACCCACTGTTTTTCCCCGGCGGCAACATCGGCAAGCTGGCGATCTGCGGTACCGCCAATGACGTCGCCGTCAGCGGCGCAATTCCACGCTATCTCTCCTGCGGCTTTATCCTCGAAGAAGGACTGCCGATGGAGACGCTGAAAAGCGTGGTAAACAGCATGGCCGCCACCGCGCGTGAGGCCAATATCGCGATTGTGACCGGCGATACAAAAGTTGTTCAACGTGGCGCAGCGGACAAATTGTTCATCAACACTGCAGGCATGGGGGCGATTCCAGCCAATATTCACTGGGGTGCACAAACCCTGGCAGCGGGCGACGTGCTGCTGGTCAGCGGTACGCTGGGCGATCACGGCGCCACTATTCTTAATCTGCGTGAACAGTTAGGGCTGGATGGCGAACTGGTCAGCGACTGCGCGGTATTAACGCCGCTAATTCAGTCGTTGCGCGATATTTCCGGCGTGAAAGCCCTGCGCGACGCGACGCGTGGCGGCGTGAACGCGGTCGCCCATGAGTTTGCCGCCGCCTGCGGTTTTGGCATTGAGCTGTCCGAATCCGCACTTCCCGTGAAACCTGCCGTTCGTGGAGTATGTGAACTACTGGGTCTGGATGCGCTTAACTTCGCAAACGAAGGCAAGCTGGTCATTGCCGTTGAACGTCAGGCGGCCGGGCAGGTGCTGGCGGCGTTGCATGCCCATCCGTTGGGGCGCGATGCGGCACTGATTGGCGAAGTGGTCGAACGTAAAGGTGTGCGTCTGGCCGGTCTTTACGGCGTGAAGCGCACGCTGGATTTACCGCATGCAGAACCGCTGCCGCGGATCTGTTAAGTCCGTCATTATGCCGGATGGCGGCGTCGCCTTATCCAGCCTACACAATCGGTTGAACCGTTGGTCGAATAAGGCGTTTTCGCCGTTATTCAACTCACACAAACTGTTCGAACCGTAGGCCGGATAAGGCGTTTTTTGTCGACACCCAGCGGAAGTCGAGTGTCTATACCTATAATTTAATTTCTTTTTTTGCACCGCGCAGCGGTACTTTCCTGGAAAAGCAATATGTCGTATACACCGATGAGCGATCTCGGGCAGCAAGGATTGTTCGACATCACTCGCACATTGTTACAGCAGCCCGACCTGCAATCGCTAAGCGAGGCGCTTTCGCAACTGGTAAAGCGCTCGGCGCTTGCCGACAGCGCGGCGATTGTGTTGTGGCAAGCGCAGACACAGCGGGCGTCCTGGTACGCCACGCGCGATAACGGCAAACCCGTCATCTACGAAGATGAAACCGTGCTGGCCCACGGCCCGATCCGCCGTATTCTCTCTCGCCCCGATGCCCTGCACTGCAATTATCACGAGTTTTCAGAAACCTGGCCGCAACTGGCTGCTGGCGGCCTTTACCCGCCATTCGGCCACTACTGCCTGCTGCCGCTGGCGGCGGATGGCCGCATTTTTGGCGGCTGCGAATTTATCCGCAACGACGATCGCCCCTGGAGCGAAAAAGAGTACGAGCGTCTGCAAACCTTCACCCAGATTGTCGGCGTGGTGGCAGAGCAAATTCAGTGCAGGGTCACGAACAACGTCGATTACGATCTCTTGTGCCGCGAACGCGACAACTTTCGTATTCTGGTCGCCATCACTAACGCCGTACTCTCCCGGCTCGACATGGATGAGCTGGTAAGTGAAGTCGCCAAAGAGATCCATCACTATTTCAACATCGACGACATCAGCATTGTCCTGCGTAGCCACCGTAAAAATAAGCTCAGCATTTACTCCACTCACTACCTCGATGAAAATCATCCCGCACACGAACAAAGCGAAGTCGATGAAGCTGGCACTCTGACGGAACGGGTGTTTAAAAGCAAAGAGATGCTGCTGATAAACCTGAACGAACGGGACGCGCTGGCCCCCTATGAACGCATGCTGTTCGATACGTGGGGCAACCAGATTCAGACGCTGTGCCTGCTACCGCTGATGTCGGGCAACACCATGCTCGGCGTACTCAAGCTGGCGCAGTGTGAAGAAAAAGTGTTTACCACCGCCAACCTGAACCTGCTGCGCCAGATTGCCGGGCGCGTCGCCATCGCCGTGGACAACGCCCTCGCCTATCAGGAAATCCATCGGCTGAAAGAGCGGCTGGTGGATGAAAACCTGGCGCTTACCGAACAGCTCAACAATGTCGACAGCGAGTTTGGTGAAATCATCGGGCGCAGCGATGCGATGTACAGCGTGCTCAAGCAGGTCGAGATGGTGGCCCAGAGCGACAGCACTGTGCTGATCCTCGGTGAAACCGGCACCGGGAAAGAGCTGATTGCCCGCGCAATCCACAATCTGAGTGGGCGTAACGCACGCCGGATGGTGAAGATGAACTGCGCCGCCATGCCCGCTGGCCTGCTGGAAAGTGACCTGTTCGGTCACGAACGCGGCGCCTTCACCGGTGCCAGTGCGCAGCGCATTGGCCGCTTTGAGCTGGCGGATAAAAGTTCTTTGTTCCTGGATGAAGTGGGCGACATGCCGCTGGAATTACAGCCTAAGCTTTTGCGCGTCTTACAGGAACAGGAATTTGAGCGTCTGGGCAGCAATAAGCTGATCCAGACCGACGTGCGTCTGATCGCCGCCACCAACCGTGACCTGAAAAAAATGGTCGAGGATCGCGAGTTTCGTAGCGATCTCTACTACCGCCTCAACGTTTTTCCGATCCGACTTCCGCCGCTGCGCGAACGCCCGGAAGATATCCCCCTGCTGGTGAAAGCATTCACCTTTAAAATCGCTCGCCGCCTGGGGCGTAACATCGACAGTATCCCAGCGGAAACCCTGCGCATCCTCAGCAATATGGAATGGCCGGGTAATGTGCGCGAACTGGAGAACGTGGTGGAGCGCGCCGTTCTGCTGACGCGAGGAAGCGTGCTGCAACTCTCGCTGCCGGATATCGGCATGCTCTCACCTGGTGAACCACCCGTCGCGACCGAAGTCGCCCAGGAAGGGGAAGACGAGTATCAGCTCATCCTGCGGGTGCTGAAAGAGACCAATGGTGTGGTTGCAGGCCCGAAAGGCGCAGCTCAGCGGCTGGGTCTTAAGCGTACCACGCTGCTTTCACGCATGAAGCGTTTAGGTATTGATAAAGACGCGCTGGTTTGAGGCACGCGTTGCTGGATGTCGGGTGGGCAATTATCCGTAGGCCGGATTAAGGCGAAGCCGCCATCCGGCATTTCGCTTCACTTCTTACGCGAGTATTTTTCCGGCAGTTCCGGCACGGGACGTTTATCGTCGATGAGATGACGAACGGTCAGGATGGGATGACGCCAGAGCATTCTCGGCCCCGCCCAGCGCATAATCTGCTTCATCTCTTCACGCTTCGCTGGCTGATAACAGTGTACGGGACACTGTTTACAGGCCGGTTTATCCTCGCCAAAGACGCACTTATCCAGACGTTTTTGCGCATAGGCAAACAGCGCGTCGTAGTGTTCCGGCTCATCAGATGCCTGCGGACACTGGCTCTCGTACAGCGCGATCATTTTTTTAATCGTCAGTTTTTCGCGAGCAATGCGCTTGCCGGACATGATGCGCCCTCCACTACATTAAGGTGTATTTATTCTACAACTTAAATTCTCGCAACACTATCATCCAAAGGTGACACTCCCCCGCCCACACCTCAAATAAGAATTATTTTCATTTAATACTATCTTTATACATGCCTTGTGCTATATAACATAGCAAAGGCTATATTCGATGAATAATTAACCACTTTTTTATAAGGGATACTATGTCGCACCTCTCCCGTCTGACCTCTTCTCTGCTGGCGGCTGTACTGGCCATCTGCATGCTGTCACCGGCTTATGCCAAAGAGAAGCTCAATGTCGTTACCACCTTCACGATCATTGCGGACATGGCGCAAAACGTGGCGGGTGAGGCGGCCAACGTCAGTTCGATCACCAAACCCGGCGCGGAAATTCATGAGTATCAACCCACTCCGGGCGACATTAAGCGAGCGCAGGGGGCGCAATTGATCCTCTCTAACGGTCTGAATCTGGAGCTGTGGTTTGCCCGCTTCTACCAGAATTTGTCGGGTGTGCCGGAAGTGACGGTGTCTGACGGGGTGAAACCCATGGGCATCAGCGAAGGACCGTATAACGGGAAACCCAACCCTCACGCCTGGATGTCGGCGGAAAACGCGATGATCTACGTCGACAATATTCGCGACGCGCTGACGAAATACGATCCGGATAACGCCGCGATTTACCAGAAAAATGCCGAACGTTATAAAGCGCAAATTCACCAGACGCTGGCCCCTCTCCATGCCGCGCTGGCAAAAATCCCTGCCGATAAACGCTGGCTGGTCACCAGCGAAGGAGCGTTCTCTTATCTTGCCCGCGATAACGATCTGCAAGAGCTGTATCTCTGGCCGATCAATGCCGATCAGCAGGGAACGCCCAAACAGGTACGTAAAGTGATCGATGCGATCAGAGCGCATCAGATCCCCACCGTATTCAGCGAAAGCACCGTATCAGATAAACCGGCCCGTCAGGTCGCGCGGGAATCCGGCGCACATTACGGCGGCGTGCTGTACGTCGATTCCCTGAGCGCCGCCGATGGCCCCGTTCCCACCTATCTCGATCTGCTACGCGTCACCACCGAGACCATCGTCAGTGGTATCAATGACGGTTTGAGGAGTCAGAAATGAGTCAATCTGCGATTACCGTGAATCAGGTGACGGTGACGTATCGCAATGGTCATACCGCACTACGCGATGCCACCTTTCAGGTACCGGGCGGTTCGATTGCCGCGCTGGTAGGAGTCAACGGGTCGGGAAAATCAACGTTGTTCAAAGCACTGATGGGTTTTGTCCGCCTGGCCGACGGCGACATTTCCATCCTGCAACAGCCGGTGAATCACGCGCTGAAGCAGAATCTGATTGCCTACGTCCCACAGTCCGAAGAGGTTGACTGGTCATTTCCGGTGCTGGTGGAAGACGTCGTGATGATGGGCCGCTACGGACATATGGGCTGGCTACGTCGTCCGAAGGCTCAGGATCATGCCAGTGTTGACGCTGCGCTGGCGCGGGTGGATATGCTGGAATACCGCCACCGGCAGATTGGCGAGCTTTCTGGCGGGCAGAAAAAACGCGTCTTCCTCGCCAGGGCCATTGCCCAGGATGGCCAGGTCATTCTGCTGGATGAGCCTTTTACCGGCGTCGATGTCAAAACCGAAGCGCGCATTATTGCGCTGCTACGCGAGTTGCGCGATGAGGGGCGCACGATGCTGGTCTCCACCCACAATCTCGGGTCAGTCACCGAATTCTGTGATTATACGGTGATGATCAAAGGCACCGTGCTGGCGAGCGGCCCGACCGAAACCACTTTTACCGCCGACAACCTTGAACTGGCGTTCAGCGGCGTCCTGCGTCACGTCGCGCTCAGCGGCGGCGAAGAACACATCATTACCGACGACGAACGCCCGTTTATCTCCCGACGAGCGGCAGGCTGCGGAGAGTCATCATGAACTGGCTGACAGAACCCTTTGGTTATCAGTACATGCTCAACGCGATGTGGGTATCGGCGATGGTTGGCGGACTGTGCGCCTTTCTCTCCTGCTATTTAATGCTTAAAGGCTGGTCGTTGATTGGCGATGCGCTGTCGCACTCCATCGTGCCAGGCGTTGCCGGTGCCTACATGCTCGGCTTGCCCTTCTCTCTCGGTGCCTTTCTCTCCGGTGGCCTGGCAGCAGGCAGTATGCTTTTTCTGAACCAGCGCTCACGGCTTAAAGAAGATGCCATTATTGGCCTGATCTTCTCGTCATTCTTTGGCATCGGGCTGTTTATGGTGTCGCTCAACCCGATGTCGGTGAATATTCAGACCATCATTCTCGGCAACGTACTGGCCATCGCGCCGGAAGACATTGTGCAACTGGCGATTATCGGCACGGTTTCCCTGCTCATCCTGCTGCTGAAGTGGAAGGATCTGATGGTCACTTTTTTCGATGAAAACCACGCCCGCTCCATTGGCCTGCACCCGGCCCGTCTGAAGCTGCTGTTTTTCACTCTGTTATCGGTGTCCACCGTCGCCGCGCTGCAAACCGTGGGGGCATTTCTGGTGATCTGCCTGGTCGTGACGCCCGGTGCCACCGCCTGGCTGCTGACTGACCGCTTTCCACGCCTTCTTATGATCGCCGTTGCGATCGGCAGTGTGACCAGTTTTTTCGGCGCCTGGCTCAGCTACTGGCTGGACGGGGCGACCGGCGGGATCATTGTGGTGCTACAAACCGTATTATTCCTGCTGGCGTTCGTTTTTGCCCCCAAACACGGCCTGCTGGCAAACCGCCGTCGCGCACGACGTAAGGAGTCATCATGTTTCTGAGCACTCTGCTGGAACCCTTTCAGTTCGACTTTATGGTCAACGCGCTGGCCGTCTCCGCTCTTGTGGCGATTCCCTGTGCGTTACTGTCGGTATTTCTGGTGCTCAAAGGCTGGGCGCTCATGGGCGATGCCATGAGTCATGCGGTTTTTCCGGGAATTGTGCTGGCTTATATCGTCGGTATTCCACTGGCTATTGGCGCGTTTATTGCGGGCCTATTCTGCGCAGTCGCGACCGGATATCTTGATGACAACAGCCGCATCAAACGCGACACCATCATGGGGATCGTCTTCTCCGGGATGTTTGGCGCCGGACTGGTACTCTATGTCTCTATCCAGTCAGAGGTTCACCTCGATCATATTCTGTTCGGCGACATGCTAGGGATTTCGCTGAGCGATATTGGGCAAACGGCCTTCATTGTACTGGGTATCGCCCTGATCATTGCATTCAAGTGGAAAGATTTGCTGCTGCACGCCTTCGATCCGCATCAGGCGAAAGCCTGCGGCCTTAACACGACTTTGCTGCATTACGGACTGCTGTGCATGATTGCGCTGACCATTGTGGCGACGCTGAAATCGGTGGGGATCATTTTGTCAATCTCCCTGCTGATCGCCCCAGGCGCGATTGCCATTTTACTCACCCGCCGGTTTGCTCATGCGCTGTTGCTGGCAACGGGTCTGTCGGTGGTTACCTCATTTTTAGGTGTGTATCTGTCATTCTTCCTCGACAGCGCACCCGCTCCCACGATCGTCGTGCTGTTCACCATTCTCTTTATCGCGGCGTTTGTTTTTGCCGCATTACGCGACCGACATTCGGAATTGCGACAACAACAATCGGTGTAAAATTCTGAAACGGAAGAAGGATCGAGAAGTCGGCGATCCTGACTTTCCCTGAAATGCGTATCTCCGCTATCATGTGTCCCTTATGTGATAACAACGAAAACTAAAAGTATCGCAACCCATTTACATTCAGGGACTGGACACAACTCCATGAGTACAATCGATAATCTCGACGCCCACACCCCCATGATGCAGCAGTATCTCAAGCTGAAGGCCCAACACCCGGAGATTCTGCTTTTCTATCGCATGGGCGACTTTTACGAACTCTTTTACGACGATGCAAAACGGGCGTCGCAGTTGCTCGACATTTCGCTGACGAAGCGCGGTGCGTCTGCGGGCGAGCCCATCCCGATGGCGGGTATTCCCCATCATGCGGTCGAAAACTACCTCGCCAAGCTGGTCAATCAGGGTGAATCCGTCGCCATTTGCGAGCAAATTGGCGACCCGGCCACCAGTAAAGGGCCGGTTGAGCGTAAAGTCGTGCGTATTGTCACGCCGGGCACCATCAGTGATGAAGCCCTGCTACAGGAGCGCCAGGACAATTTGCTCGCCGCCATCTGGCAGGACAGTAAAGGCTACGGTTATGCCACGCTGGACATCAGCTCCGGGCGTTTTCGTCTGAGCGAACCCGCCGATCGCGAAACAATGGCCGCCGAACTGCAACGGACCAACCCGGCGGAACTGCTGTACGCCGAAGATTTCGCGGAGATGGCTCTGATTGAAGGTCGTCGAGGATTACGTCGTCGCCCGCTGTGGGAATTTGAAATTGATACTGCACGTCAGCAGTTGAATTTGCAGTTTGGTACCCGCGATCTAATTGGCTTTGGCGTTGAAAACGCGCCGCGCGGACTTTGCGCCGCTGGCTGCCTGTTGCAGTACGTCAAGGATACCCAGCGCACTTCCCTGCCGCATATTCGCTCTATCACCATGGAGCGGCAGCAGGACAGCATCATCATGGATGCCGCGACGCGCCGCAATCTGGAGATCACCCAGAATCTGGCCGGGGGCATGGAGAACACGCTGGCCGCCGTGCTCGACTGCACCGTGACGCCGATGGGCAGCCGTATGCTCAAACGCTGGCTGCATATGCCGGTACGTGATACGAAAATCCTGACAGAACGTCAGCAAACCATTGGTTCATTACAGGATGCAACCAGTGAACTGCAGCCCGTGCTGCGCCAGGTGGGCGATCTGGAACGTATTCTTGCGCGTCTGGCACTGCGTACCGCGCGTCCGCGCGATCTCGCTCGCATGCGCCACGCTTTCCAGCAACTGCCGGAACTGCGTGCGCAACTGGAATCGGTGGACAGCGCCCCTGTACAAATGCTGCGCGAGAAAATGGGCGAATTCGCCGAACTGCGGGAACTGCTGGAACGTGCAGTCGTTGACGCTCCCCCGGTTCTCGTTCGTGATGGTGGTGTTATTGCGCCGGGCTACAACGAAGAGCTTGATGAGTGGCGCGCCCTGGCAGACGGTGCGACCGACTATCTCGACAGGCTGGAAATCCGTGAGCGCGAGCGTACCGGGCTGGACACGCTGAAAGTCGGCTTTAACGCGGTGCACGGTTATTACATCCAGATTAGCCGTGGGCAGAGCCACCTCGCACCAATCAACTACGTCCGTCGCCAGACGCTGAAAAACGCCGAGCGCTACATCATTCCGGAACTCAAAGAGTACGAAGATAAGGTTCTGACTTCCAAGGGCAAAGCGCTGGCGCTGGAAAAACAGCTCTATGACGAACTGTTCGACCTGCTGCTACCGCATCTGGCGGATCTACAACAGAGCGCCAGTGCACTGGCGGAACTCGATGTACTGGTGAATCTGGCCGAACGCGCGTACACGCTGAACTACACCTGCCCAACCTTCAGCGATAAACCGGGTATTCGTATTACCGAGGGCCGCCATCCGGTGGTGGAACAGGTCCTGAATGAGCCGTTTATCGCCAACCCGCTCGACCTCTCACCACAGCGCAGAATGCTGATCATTACCGGACCAAACATGGGCGGTAAAAGTACCTACATGCGCCAGACCGCGCTGATTGCCCTGCTGGCCTATATTGGCAGCTACGTACCGGCGCAGAAGGTGGAAATTGGTCCTGTCGATCGTATCTTTACCCGTGTAGGTGCAGCGGACGATCTGGCCTCCGGGCGCTCCACCTTCATGGTAGAGATGACCGAAACGGCCAACATTCTGCACAACGCCACTGAGAACAGCCTGGTGCTAATGGATGAGATTGGCCGCGGGACATCCACTTACGATGGCCTGTCGCTGGCGTGGGCATGTGCGGAAAATCTGGCGAATAAGATCAAAGCGCTGACGCTGTTCGCGACGCACTACTTCGAGCTGACACAGTTGCCGGAAAAAATGGAAGGCGTTGCCAACGTCCATCTCGACGCGTTAGAGCACGGCGATACCATTGCCTTTATGCATAGCGTGCAGGACGGTGCGGCCAGTAAGAGCTACGGCCTGGCGGTCGCAGCGCTGGCGGGCGTTCCGAAAGAGGTGATCAAACGTGCGCGACAGAAACTGCGCGAACTGGAGAGCATTTCACCCAACGCGGCGGCAACACAGGTGGATGGCACCCAGATGTCGCTGCTGTCCGTTCCCGAAGAGACCTCTCCTGCCGTTGAAGCACTGGAAAATCTCGACCCGGATTCGCTAACGCCCCGTCAGGCGCTGGAGTGGATCTATCGGCTGAAGAGTCTGGTGTAAGAAAAAGGCCCGATGCCGCTTTGCGTATCGGGCCACATATTAACGGTACTTTTCCCAGGTCGGATAAGGCCTCAGCCGCCATCCGGCACTCCGTCAGCGCTTATCTTCTGTCAGCAGCGGCGGAATAGTGGGTACCATCGGCGCCTCATCGATATCTTTCTGCGTCATACGAAACGCCTGCGGGTAGTGTTCGCGGCTGGTACGACGTAGCGGCTCCGTATCACGCCAGGTGTACAGGCAATGTTGGCACTGATACACCGTCCAGACGCCTTTCACTGGCGAGGTCGCCATCACTTCAATATGTTCATCAGCACAACGTGGGCAAATCATCTGAGGCTCCTTATTTACGGTTGGCCAGCATGGCAGTCAGCTTTTCAGCCCAGGCTTTGGTTTCCGGGAGATCGCACACCGGCTGGCTATAGTGACCACGGTTATCCGGCGCAACGGGCGTGGTGGCGTCGATAATCAGCTTATCGGTGATCCCCGCCGGACTTGAGCCCGGATCCAGTTCCAGTACTGACATATTCGGTAGCTGAACCAGATCCCCCGCCGGGTTGACTTTCGACGACAGCGCCCACATCACCTGCGGCAGGTTGAACGGATCGACATCTTCATCCACCATAATTACCATCTTCACGTAACCCAGCCCGTGTGGCGTGGTCATCGCACGCAATCCCACCGCTCGCGCAAAACCACCGTAGCGTTTTTTGGTCGAGATAATCGCCAGCAGGCCGTGGGTATACATGGCGTTAACCGCCTGCACTTCCGGGAACTCCGCTTTTAGTTGCTGATACAGCGGAACGCAGGTGGCCGGCCCCATCAAATAGTCGATTTCTGTCCACGGCATACCGAGATAAAGGGATTCAAAAATCGGTTTACTGCGATACGACACCTTATCAATACGCACAACCGTCATATTGCGACCACCGGAATAGTGGCCGGTAAACTCGCCAAACGGGCCTTCAATTTCACGTTTGCGGCTTTCAATCACCCCTTCCAGGATCACCTCCGATCCCCACGGCACATCAAACCCGGTCAACGGCGCAGTGGCGATGGGATACGGGCTTTCGCGCAGCGCCCCTGCCATTTCATATTCGGACTGATCGTACTTCAGCGGTGTCGCCCCCATCAGCGTGATGATCGGATCGTTACCCAGGGTGATGGCGATCGGCAGATCCTCGCCGCGCTCTTCCGCCTTATGCAGATGCAGCGCGATATCATGCATCGGTACCGGTTGCAGGCCCAGCTTACGCTTGCCCTTCACTTCCATTCGGTAGATACCGACGTTCTGCTTGCCGAAGTTGTCCGGGTCGAGCGGATCGCGGGAGACTACGCAGGCTTTATCCAGGTAAAATCCGCCATCGCCGTCGTTCAGGCGAAACAGCGGCAGAATATCGAACAGGTTAATCGCTTCGCCATCGACACTGTTTTCCGCCCATGCCGGATTCGCGCGGCGTTCCGGGGTGACCGGGAACTTATCCCAGCGACGAATAAACTCATCTATCTGCTTTTTCACTGGCGTATTCGGCGGTAAGCCCAATGAAATGGCATGATTTTGCCAGGAGCCGATGGTATTCATCGCCACACGCGCGTCGGTAAAACCACGAATATTATCGAACCATAGCGCCGGTGCGCCGTCGCCAATACGGCCAGTGGCGTTGGCAGCCGCGGCCAGATCCGGCTCCGCATTCACCTCTTCACTGATTTTCAGCAATTGTCCCTGGTCGTCGAGCGCCTGCAAAAAGCTGCGCAAATCATCAAATGCCATTATTCATTCTCCTGTGAAAAATTCTGTGCCTGCGCTAATCCCTGCCAGCGACGCGCATGCGGGTGCTCCAGCGCAAACTGGTCCAGTACGCGGGCCACGATGTGTTGCGTAATATCATCAACGGACTGTGGATGGTTATAGAAAGCAGGCATGGGCGGCACCATCGCCACGCCCATGTGTGAAAGCGCGAGCATGTTTTCGAGATGCACCGTACTGAGCGGCATTTCACGCGGCACCAGCACCAACTTGCGCCCTTCTTTCAGCACCACGTCGGCAGCGCGTCCCACCAGACCGTCGGCGTAGCCTGCGCGTATTCCAGCCAGGGTTTTCATGCTGCAAGGAATAACGATCATGCCGTCGGTACGAAACGAACCTGACGAGATGGTCGCCGCCTGATCCGCCGGGCTGTGGCAAAAATCGGCCAGTCCGGCAACGTCGCGCGCACGGTATGGCGTTTCCAGTTCAATGGTGGTTTTGGCCCATTTCGACATCACCAGATGCGTTTCCACATCCGGCATCTTCCGCAGCGCCTGCAACAGTGCTACACCCAGCGGCGCTCCCGTTGCCCCAGTCATCCCCACAATCAGTCTCATTCATCACTCCACAAATTGTTCGTATACGAACATTTAATATAAATTACCCCTGTAAAACAGCGACGACAATAGCGCCCGTTTTTTTCCGCACGTATTGCTTAAGATTTCCTCGTTAAAAAACGCGGTGTTACCCGTTATGATAGGAGACATGATTTTTAGCCTGGAGTTTTCATGGAGTTACGGAATAAAGCGTTTCACCTGTTACGCCAGCTGTTCCAACAACATACGGCGCGTTGGCAGCATGCGTTGCCGGATCTGACTAAACCACAGTACGCGGTGATGCGTGCCATTGCGGAACGTCCCGGCATTGAACAGGTTAATCTGATGGAGGCCGCCGTCAGTACCAAAGCGACGCTGGCAGAAATGCTAAGCCGAATGGAAAAACGTGGGCTGGTGAGGCGTGAAAACGATCCGCTGGATAAACGTCGCCGCTTCGTTTATCTGACCCCTGAAGGAGAAGCCTTGCTGAAGGTAAGCATGCCGTTGGGAAATCGGGTGGATGAGGAATTTCTGGGACGGTTGAATGACGAGGAACGCGCGCAATTCGCCCTGCTAATCAAGAAAATGATGCCTGATTAACAAACCTGAGTAAGCATGAAAATGCTCCCGTCTGCCTTCACCCGCAAAAACACAGCGTAGTCAGCCAGAAAGAAGAAGGCCAGCCTCAAAGAGGCTGGCCTTTCTTGTTAGAACGGTGCTTACTCGCGGAAGAGCGCTTCGATATTCAGCCCTTGAGTCTGCAGAATTTCACGCAGACGGCGAAGGCCTTCAACCTGAATCTGACGAACACGTTCACGAGTCAGACCGATTTCGCGGCCCACATCTTCCAGTGTTGCAGCTTCATAACCCAGCAGACCAAAACGACGTGCCAGCACTTCACGCTGTTTGGCGTTCAGTTCGAACAGCCATTTGACGATGCTCTGTTTCATATCATCATCTTGCGTGGTGTCTTCCGGACCGTTCTCTTTCTCATCGGCCAGGATATCCAGCAACGCTTTTTCGGAATCGCCACCCAACGGGGTGTCTACCGAGGTAATGCGCTCGTTTAGACGAAGCATACGGCTAACGTCATCAACCGGTTTATCCAGCTGTTCTGCAATTTCTTCCGCGCTCGGTTCGTGGTCCAGTTTATGGGACAACTCACGCGCGGTACGCAGATAAACGTTCAGCTCTTTAACGATGTGGATCGGCAGTCGAATGGTACGGGTTTGGTTCATGATAGCCCGTTCAATCGTCTGGCGAATCCACCAGGTTGCGTATGTGGAGAAGCGGAACCCACGTTCCGGGTCAAACTTCTCGACGGCACGGATAAGCCCCAGATTGCCCTCTTCAATCAGATCCAGCAACGCCAGACCACGATTGCCATAACGGCGGGCAATTTTCACCACCAGACGCAGGTTACTTTCAATCATCCGACGGCGTGAGGCGACATCTCCACGCAGTGCGCGACGCGCAAAATACACTTCTTCTTCGGCCGTTAACAGTGGCGAATAACCAATCTCACCAAGGTAAAGCTGAGTCGCGTCCAACACACGCTGTGTGGCCCCCTGCGATAACAGCTCTTCTTCAGCCAAATCGTTATCACTGGGTTCCTCTTCAACTAAGGCTTTTTCGTCAAAAACCTCAACTCCGTTCTCATCAAACTCCGCGTCTTCATTTAAATCATGAACTTTCAGCGTATTCTGACTCATAAGGTGGCTCCTACCCGTGATCCCTTGACGGAACTAGCAAGTGTCAGCCTGGTTCCGTCGCTTTATCGCTGCGGTAAATAACGCAGCGGGTTTACGGATTTCCCCTTGTAACGAATTTCAAAATGCAAACGTGTAGAACTGGTTCCGGTGCTACCCATCGTCGCTATTTTTTGTCCTGCCTTCACTTCTTGTTGTTCCCGGACCAGCATTGTATCGTTATGAGCGTAGGCACTCAGGTAATCATCGTTGTGTTTGATGATAATAAGATTACCGTAACCGCGCAGTGCGTTACCGGCATAGACCACGCGCCCATCGGCGGTCGCGATAATAGCCTGTCCCTTACTGCCTGCAATGTCGATCCCTTTATTGCCCCCCTCGGAAGCCCCAAAGTTCTCGATCACTTTGCCGTCAGTCGGCCAGCGCCATGTGGAGATTGGCGAACTGGTAGACGAACTGCTTGCTGTCGATTCGGTTGCGCTAACTGCTGGAGCCGTTACAGGTGCTGTGACCACAGTCCCAGCAGGCTTGTTGTTCGGCAACATTTTGTTAGCACTTTGTTCACCTGAATCCTCAGAATACGTAATTGTCGGTTTCGACGCAACAGCGATGGCGGAATTTTGTGCAGGTCTGGTCACAACTCCTTGCTCTGCCGCGTCGGCCTGAGTTATCGCATTACCGCCGGTAATTGGCGCACCCGATGCGTTACCCACCTGCAGCGTTTGTCCGACATTCAGAGCATACGGGGCCTGAACGTTGTTGCGTTGCGCCAGGTCACGAAAATCGTTCCCGGTGATCCAGGCGATATAAAAAAGCGTATCGCCTTTTTTAACGGTGTACGTACTGCCACCGCTGTAGCTACCTTTCGGAATATTCCCATACTGGCGATTGTAGACAATACGTCCGTTTTCCATCTGCACGGGTTGCTCGGCGACGGGCTGAACATGCGTCGGTTGTGTCGTCGGACGTTGCACCGGTTGAATTTGCGGTGTCTGCGGAGCGGACGTCGTCGTCCCCATCTTCGGCGGCGGCGTAATCAGCATGCCAGAACTGGTATTCGTCGGAGCATTACCATTGATTGAGCTTACCGGCGCCGGTGGATTCGATGAATTTGAACAACCCGCCAGCCATAGCGAAACCAGTGACAGTGCCGCAATGCGGCTAACGGTGAATTTTGGGCTTCCCGCGCTCATTTATCCCCCAGGAAAAATTGGTTAACAACCAGTGACGTATAATCGTGCAGACAGCAAATGGGCACTGGAAAATGTGACCACGATACGCTGACCAGTTCCAAAAACTCCAGGAAAATTCCAGGTATTCGGAACCGCTTTTTACGCGAGTTCCCCTTTAACTAAGGGAACGAAACGTACCGCCTCCACGGTGTCGATAATAAATTCGCCGCCCCGACGACGCACCCGTTTCAGAAACTGATGCTCGTCACCCACGGGCAAGACGAGAATGCCGCCTTCATCCAGTTGCGTCATCAACGCGGTCGGGATTTCCGGTGGTGCTGCCGTCACAATAATAGCGTCAAATGGCGCGCGTGCCTGCCAGCCTTGCCAGCCATCACCGTGACGAGTTGAAACATTGTGTAAATCGAGTTGTTTCAGACGGCGACGCGCCTGCCATTGCAAACTTTTAATACGTTCGACGGAACAAACCTGCTGTACCAGGTGCGCCAGTATCGCCGTCTGATACCCGGAACCCGTGCCAATTTCCAGCACACGCGACTGCGGCGTCAGTTCGAGGAGTTCGGTCATTCGCGCCACCATGTACGGCTGCGAAATCGTCTGCCCCTGACCTATCGGCAACGCGATATTGTCCCAGGCTTTATGTTCAAACGCTTCATCAATAAATTTCTCACGCGGCACCGCGGCCAGGGCATTAAGCACCTGCTCATCGCGAATCCCCTGTGCGCGCAGTTGATCAAGAAGCGTTTGTACGCGTCTGCTTACCATTGCGTGCCAACTCCCACGCTCTCTAACCAGTCGGAAACCACATCATGCGCGCTGTGCGCGGTTAAATCTACATGCAACGGCGTAATGGACACGTAACCGTCGTCCACTGCCGCAAAATCGGTATCAGGCCCGGCGTCGCATTTGTCGCCCGGTGGGCCAATCCAGTACAGCGTGTTGCCGCGCGGATCTTCCTGTGGGATCACTTTGTCTGCGGGATGACGACTGCCGCAACGCGTCACGCGAATGCCTTTGATCTGCTCCAACGGTAAATCGGGCACGTTGATATTGAGGATCCGCCCGGTACGCAGCGGTTCACGCCGCAGGGCGCGTAAGATCCGACAGGTGATGGCCGCTGCGGTCTCATAATGCTGGTGCCCGTCTAACGACACGGCAAGCGCCGGAAAGCCAAGATGTCGCCCTTCCATTGCCGCCGCGACGGTGCCGGAATAGATAACGTCATCCCCCAGGTTGGGGCCGGCATTAATTCCCGAGACCACGATGTCCGGACGCGGGCGCATGAGTGCATTGACGCCCAAGTATACGCAGTCAGTGGGTGTGCCCATCTGCACGGCGATATCGCCGTTCTCGAAAGTAAACGTCCGGAGAGAGGATTCAAGCGTCAGCGAATTTGACGCACCACTGCGGTTCCGATCCGGGGCGACGACCTGTACATCAGCAAACTCCCGCAGGGCTTTCGCCAGCGTTTGTATACCGGGCGCGTGAACCCCATCATCGTTACTCAGCAATATGCGCATAATCACCCATTGTGTTGATCAGTTCCCTCACAACGCTGGTGGCGAAGCTCCCCGCCGGCAGCCAAAAACGTAACTCGACGGTGACATCATCCCACCAGTTCCAGCTTAATTGCTGCGGATAGAGCAGCATCGCTCTTCGCGACGCCTCAACTTTTTCACGCAGCAGCAGCGACTGCAACGCGGTCTCCTCGGCAATCGCGGACTGTTCGAACGCCAGCGCATCCCGCTGGGTTCCCCACTCGCCGCTGCCGGGAAGCGAAGCCGTCACCATCAGTTCTTTTTCATCGACACGATGCTGTAATTCCGCCCGTTCTTCTTGCGTGGCGACAAACCAGCTTCCGCGTCCCGCTAATTGTAGCGCATCGCCGTCAACAACTTGATTAAAGTCTGTTTTTTTCAGACGCTCGCTGACAATTTGATTAAACAACGCACTGCGGGCCGCCGACAACCAAAAACTGCGTTTATTGCGATCCCTGACCGGTGCATCGCTTTGCGCCCAGCGCAGCGCACCTTGCAGATTGCTGCCGCCGATACCAAAACGCTGAGCGCCGAAATAGTTCGGTACGCCGCCAGCGTTTATCGCTTGCAGACGGGATTCCACTTCATCACGATGACTGATTTCCCGTAGCACCAGCGTGAACGCATTGCCTTTCAGCGCGCCTAAACGTAGCTTGCGTTTGTGACGCGCATATTCCAGCACCTTGCAGCCTTCAAGCTGGAAAGCGCTCAGGTTGGGCATCTCTTTGCCTGGTACACGCGCGCACAGCCACTGTTCGGTGACCGCATGCTTATCCTTTTGCCCGGCAAAACTCACTTCACGGGCATGAATTTTCAGAAACTTCGCCAGCGCGTCAGCCACAAAACGGGTGTTGCAGCCGTTTTTAAGAATACGCACCAGAATGTGTTCACCTTCGCCATCGGGTTCGAAACCTAAATCTTCGACCACCACAAAATCTTCCGGACTGGCTTTCAGCAGACCGAAGCCTTGCGGCTTACCGTGGAGATACGTGAGATTTTCAAACTCTGTCATTTCGCGGCCTTAATGAGTAACGCCACCGCTTCGCAGGCAATCCCTTCCCCACGCCCGGTAAAACCGAGTTTTTCCGTGGTGGTGGCCTTCACGTTCACATCATCCATGTGACAACCGAGGTCTTCAGCAATAAACACACGCATTTGCGGGATGTGCGGCAGCATCTTCGGCGCCTGAGCAATAATGGTCACATCGACGTTGCCCAGGGTGTAACCTTTTGCCTGGATCCGACGCCAGGCTTCACGCAACAGCTCACGGCTGTCTGCGCCTTTAAACGCCGGATCGGTATCCGGAAACAGCTTGCCAATGTCACCCAGTGCCGCCGCGCCAAGCAGCGCGTCGGTGAGCGCATGCAGCGCAACATCGCCATCAGAATGCGCCAGCAGCCCCTTTTCATAGGGAATACGCACACCACCAACGATAATGGGGCCTTCCCCGCCAAAGGCGTGTACGTCAAAACCGTGTCCGATTCGCATTATGCTTTCTCCTGGTGAATTATTTGGGTCAGGTAAAATTCAGCCAGCGCTAAATCTTCCGGACGGGTTACTTTGATATTATCAGCCCGTCCTTCAACAAGCTGTGGATGGAAGCCACAATATTCCAGCGCCGAGGCTTCATCGGTGATCGTCGCCCCTTCATTCAGTGCGCGTGTCAGGCAGTCATGCAGCAGCTCGCGAGGGAAAAATTGCGGCGTCAGCGCGTGCCATAAATCGTTACGTTCGACCGTATGGGCGATGGCGGTTTTGCCCGGCTCTGCGCGTTTCATCGTGTCGCGCACCGGTGCGGCAAGGATCCCGCCAGTGCGACTGGTTTCGCTAAGCGCCAGCAGACGTGCTAAATCATCCTGATGTAAGCAGGGACGCGCCGCATCATGCACCAGCACCCATTCGGCGTCTCCGGCGGTCTGCAATCCGGCCAGCACAGAGTCTGCACGTTCATTTCCCCCGTCCACGACGGTAATTTGCGGATGCTGCGCCAGAGGGAGCTGGGCAAAGCGGCTGTCGCCAGGGCTTATCGCGATGATCACGCGAGTCACCCGGGGATGCGCCAGCAGCGCAAAGACCGAGTGTTCGAGAATGGTTTTATTGCCGATCGAGAGATATTGCTTCGGACATTCCGTTTGCATACGGCGGCCAAATCCGGCCGCCGGCACCACGGCGCAAACATCCAATAAAGTGGCTGCCATGTGATTTCCTGGGCTGGTTTAACGAGTATTTTGCCCCGCAGTTTGCGCGCGTTTAGACGCGTCGGGCACCAGGCGATAAAACGTTTCGCCCGGCTTAGTCATGCTGAGTTCGTTGCGTGCACGCTCCTCGATAGCCTCCTGACCGCCATTGAGATCGTCAATTTCGGCAAACAGCTGATCGTTACGTGCTTTAAGTTTGGCGTTCGTCGCCTGCTGCGCCGCCACGTCATCATTGACGCGACTGTAATCATGTATGCCGTTCTTACCGAACCACAGTGAATACTGTAGCCAGACCAGTAAAGCCAGCAACAGCAGCGTTAGTTTACCCATCCTGCCCCCTGAAAAACGGCATCATCCTCCCATACTTCCGCAAACGACACGACGTTTGCAGACGGGAAAGCCGCAACAACGCGGGCAAATGTACCACAATTGCCCTTTATAACGTATACCCAGAACCCTGAGAACATCATCTCATTGTTAGTTACGGTTTGAATTATGGACAGCCGTCGCGCTTTAGCCCAGCAACCACATAAACAGTGCGCCGAACATTGCGCAAACGGTCAGCAGCGTTGCGACAATGCTGTAGCGCAATTTGCCGTTGAGCAGGGAATGCAGCGCGATACCCACAACCACCGCAACGGGCATCAACGCCAGGAAGAAAGGCCAGGTGTAGATAAAGAAAAATAACGTGTTTGGGCCATACACCAGAAAGGGGATCCCCAACGCCAGCAGCCATGACGCGAAGCCCACCACCGCGCCCGGCAGCGACCAGGTGGTTTCGTCATCAGTAGCAAACGCGTCTGTCGTTGTGAGTGTGATGTTCTGGCTATTGCGCATAGTGAATCCTGTAACCTTGACTGACCGTACACAGCGGTCAGGTGTCTCAGGATCTGATAATATCGCTCTGTCTGAGCAGGTCTAATAATTGGGCGACCAAATTTGTTACTAATTGTTCGCCATTGAGATGAACCTCTGGCGATTCAGGCGCTTCGTAAACGGAATCAATTCCGGTGAAGTTGCGCAATTCGCCAGCCCGCGCTTTTTTGTATAATCCTTTTGGATCGCGGGCTTCACAGATTTCCAGTGGCGTATCCACGAACACTTCAATAAAGCGCCCCTCACCGACGCGTTCGCGCACCATTTGCCGCTCTGCACGGTGCGGAGAAATAAACGCCGTCAGTACCACCAATCCCGCATCCACCATCAGGTTTGCGACTTCGCCCACGCGACGGATGTTCTCTTTCCGGTCGGCATCACTGAACCCCAGATCGCTACACAGGCCGTGGCGAACGTTATCGCCATCCAGCAAATAGGTACTGACGCCCAGTTGATGCAGCGCCTCTTCCAGCGCCCCGGCGACGGTCGACTTACCGGACCCGGAAAGCCCGGTAAACCACAGCACAACACCACGATGACCGTGGTGTTGCTCACGCTGTTGCGGCGTGACGGGATGAGCATGCCAGACGACGTTTTCGTCATGCAGCGCCATTATTTTCCTCCCAGCAGATCGCGAGCACCCCAGTGCGGGAAGTGACGACGTACCAGCGCATTCAGTTCCAGCTCAAAGGCGCTGAATTCTGATGGCGTAGCGGTCTCCTGCACAATCGGTTCGCGGACCATACCGGCACCGACGGTGACATTGCTCAGACGATCGATAAAGATCAGCCCGCCGGTCACCGGGTTTTGCTGATAGGTATCCAGCACCAGCGGCTCATCAAAGGTCAGATTCACCAGACCAATACCGTTCAGCGGCAGAGTGTCTACCTCACGCTGCGTCAGATTGTTGATATCTACCTGATACTGAACATGATCAACGCGCGCACGGGTCTTTTTACCAGCGATTTTGATTTCGTAACTCTGCCCCGGTGCCAGTGGCTGTTCCGCCATCCAGACAACGTCAACGGCGGCGCTCTGTACGGCAGGTAAACTCTCCTCCGCCGCCAGCAGCAGATCGCCGCGGCTGATATCAATCTCGTCTTTCAGGACGAGGGTAATGGCTTCTCCGGCAAAGGCTTCGTCCAGATCGCCATCAAAGGTGACGATCCGCGCCACGCTGGATTCCACACCGGACGGCAGCACCTTCACGCGCTGCCCTACCTTGACGCGCCCGGAAGCCAGCGTGCCGGAATAACCGCGGAAATCGAGGTTTGGACGGTTTACGTACTGCACCGGGAAGCGCATTGGCTGACTGTCGACCACGCGCTGGATCTCAACTGTCTCCAGCACTTCAAGTAAGGTCGGGCCGCTGTACCATGGCATGCTGACGCTCTGGGAGGCGACGTTGTCACCCTCCAGCGCGGAGAGCGGGACAAAGCGGATATCCAGATTCCCCGGCAACTGTTCGGCAAAGGTCAGATAATCTTCACGAATACGCGCAAAGGTTTCTTCGCTGTAATCGACCAGATCCATTTTGTTGATCGCCACCACCAGGTGTTTGATCCCCAGCAGTGTTGAAATAAAGCTGTGACGACGCGTCTGATCCAGCACGCCTTTACGGGCGTCGATCAGCAGGATCGCCAGATCGCAGGTAGACGCGCCGGTCGCCATATTGCGGGTATATTGCTCATGCCCAGGGGTATCGGCAATGATAAATTTGCGCTTCTCAGTGGAGAAATAACGATACGCCACGTCGATAGTAATCCCCTGCTCACGCTCGGCCTGCAGCCCATCCACCAGCAACGCCAGATCCAGTTTTTCACCCTGCGTACCGTGACGTTTGCTGTCGTTATGCAACGATGAAAGCTGATCCTCATAAATCTGCCGCGTGTCGTGCAACAGGCGACCGATCAGGGTGCTTTTGCCGTCATCCACGCTACCGCAGGTTAAAAAGCGCAGCAGACTTTTATGTTGTTGGGCAACCATCCAGGCTTCGACGCCGCCTTCATTAGCGATTTGTTGGGCAAGTGTGGTGTTCATGGCGGCTCCTTAGAAATACCCCTGACGTTTCTTCAGCTCCATAGAGCCCGCCTGGTCGCGGTCAATCACGCGGCCCTGACGTTCACTGGTGGTAGAGACCAGCATCTCTTCAATAATTTCCGGCAGCGTTTGTGCGTTTGACTCGACGGCGCCGGTCAGCGGCCAGCAGCCGAGGGTACGGAAACGCACCATCCGTTTTTTGATCATTTCGCCAGGCTGCAGGTCGATGCGATCGTCATCAATCATCATCAACATGCCGTCGCGCTCCAGCACCGGGCGCTCCGCCGCCAGATACAGTGGGACGATCTCGATGTTTTCCAGCCAGATGTACTGCCAGATATCCTGTTCCGTCCAGTTGGACAGGGGGAAGACGCGGATACTTTCGCCTTTGTTAATCTGCCCGTTGTAGTTGTGCCACAGTTCAGGACGCTGGTTTTTCGGGTCCCAGCGATGAAAGCGGTCGCGGAAGGAGTAAATGCGCTCTTTCGCCCGCGATTTTTCTTCATCGCGGCGCGCACCGCCAAAGGCGGCATCAAAACCGTATTTGTTCAGCGCCTGCTTCAACCCTTCGGTTTTCATAATGTCAGTGTGTTTGGCGCTGCCGTGGACAAAGGGATTGATACCCATCGCCACACCTTCCGGATTTTTATGTACCAGCAGCTCGCAGCCGTACGCTTTGGCAGTACGATCGCGGAATTCATACATCTCGCGGAACTTCCAGCCGGTATCGACATGCAGCAGCGGGAACGGCAGCGATCCCGGGTAGAACGCCTTACGGGCAAGATGCAGCATGACGCTGGAATCTTTACCGATGGAGTACAGCATTACCGGGTTCGAAAATTCTGCTGCCACCTCGCGAATGATGTGGATGCTTTCGGCCTCCAGCTGTCGCAGGTGGGTGAGTCGTTTTTGGTCCATAACCGTTCCTTTACAATACCGCGAATGTCGAGCGCGTCAGATAACCCGACTATAGGGAGCGCAAGAGAACGAATGAAATTACGAATTGGAATGAGTAGTTCCTCAAAGGAATAACGATCTGGCAAAGCAAATATCAAAAAGTGCTTAACCCACCGGAATTCGGGCATTTAAGAGCAAATGAAATTGTTTTAGCGAAGTCACCGTTTCATACTAGATGGGTTAAAATTTTTGCTTTGTATTCAGGGCTCCCCCGCTGGCTATTAAGGATTCACTATGTTTTCCGCAACGCGCCGTCTTTCCGCCCTCCTGGCGCTCGGCGTATGCTTTATTATCCCCGCTCAGGCGTCATCGCCAAAACCGGGCGAATTTGCAACAACGCAGACCCGTCATATTGCGACCGTTTTCCCGGGAAGGATGACCGGCTCGCCGGCAGAAATGTTATCTGCCGACTATTTACGCCAGCAGTTTGAGCAGATGGGCTATCGCAGTGATATTCGCACGTTCAACAGTCGCTATATTTATACCGCCAAAAATAACCGCAAAAACTGGCATAACGTCACCGGCAGTACCGTTATTGCCGCCCACGAAGGCAAAGCCCCGCAGCAGATTATTATCATGGCGCACCTGGATACCTACGCGCCGCAAAGTGATGCCGACACTGACGCGAATCTTGGCGGGCTCACTCTGCAAGGGGTGGATGATAACGCCGCTGGTCTGGGCGTTATGCTCGAACTGGCAGAACGCCTGAAAGATGTGCCGACGGAATACGGTATTCGCTTTATTGCAACCAGCGGCGAGGAAGAGGGAAAACTGGGGGCTGAAAACCTGCTGAAGCGCATGAGCGCGGCGGAGAAGAAAAACACGCTGCTGGTGATTAATCTCGATAACCTGATCGTCGGCGACAAACTGTATTTTAATAGCGGGCAGAGCACGCCGGAAGCGGTGCGTAAATTAACCCGCGACCGGGCATTAGCGATTGCGCGTCATCATGGCATTACCGCCACCACTAATCCAGGCCTGAATAAGGACTATCCCAAAGGCACCGGTTGCTGCAATGACGCAGAGGTTTTCGATAAAGCGGGAATTTCGGTGCTATCCGTTGAGGCAACGAACTGGAATCTTGGCAAGAAAGATGGTTACCAACAGCGCGCCAAAACCGCCTCTTTCCCGACAGGAAATAGCTGGCACGATGTACGTCTGGATAATCAACAACACATTGATAAAGCCCTGCCCGGACGCATTGAACATCGCAACCGCGACGTAATGCGCATTATGCTGCCGCTCATAAAAGAATTAGCGAAAGCGAGCTAATCATAAGGCCGGATAAGGCAATGCCCTTATCCGGCCATACTGTCGGACCGCTGAAGGGGGTTGTTTCACCCTTCGTGCAGCCCGCACTCGCGCTTCAGGCCAAAGAAGCGGGTCTCTTCTTCTGCCATGCCGGGTTCCCATTTCCGCGTGGTGTGCGTATCGCCGACGGAAAGATAGCCCTGATCCCACAGCGGATGGTATTTCAGCCCATGCTTTTGCAGGTATTGATAAACCGTTCGGTTATCCCAGTCGATAATCGGCAGCACTTTAAAGACCCCACGCTGGATAGCCAGCACGGGCAGATGCGCACGGCTGCCGGACTGTTCGCGCCGCAGTCCCGCAAACCAGGTTTGCGCGTTCAGTTCCTGCAACGCCCGGTTCATCGGTTCGACTTTGTTGATCTCATTGTATTTCTCAATGCCTTCAACGCCCTGCTCCCACAGCTTACCGTAGCGCGCTTCCTGCCAGGCGGGGCTTTCATTCGCCCGGTAGACCTTCAGGTTCAGCCTGAGTTTGTCCGTTAACTCATCAATAAACTGGTAAGTTTCCGGGAACAGATAGCCGGTATCGGTCAGGATCACCGGGATATCCGGGCGGATCTGATTGACCAGATGCAGGCTGACTGCCGCCTGAATCCCAAAGCTTGATGAGAGGACGTATTCGCCAGGCAAATTCTCCAGCGCCCACGCCACACGCCCCTCAGCGTCACGTTTTTCCAGTTGGCTGTTGGTTTCAGCCAGCGCCATCACGCGCTCTACCTTCGGCAATGCATTAAGCGCGTTTAGATCGAGTACGGACATAAGAACCTCGTTTGCCTGTTTTGCCGGGTGGCACTGCGTTTGCCCGGCAAAGGATGGGTTATTCCCAGAAATCCCGTGCGGGATCGAGCACCGGGCGAATAATGCCCGCACGCACCGTAAAGTCGCCGAAGCCTTCACCCGCTTCGCGCTCTTTCGCCCAGCGCCCAATCAGTTCGTCCAGCGAGTCGAGAATTTCTGGTTCGGTGATATTCTCTTTAAACATCCGCGGGATACGCGTGCCGATTCGGTTACCGCCGAGATGCAGGTTATAGCGGCCAGGCGCTTTCCCGACCAGACCGACTTCCGCCAGCATCGCGCGACCGCAGCCGTTCGGGCAGCCTGTTACACGCATAACGATGTGTTCATCGCTCACGTTATGCTTCGCCATCAGGCCATCAATCTTGTCGATAAACGTCGGCAGGAAACGTTCGGCCTCCGCCATCGCCAGCGGACAGGTCGGGAACGACACGCAGGCCATGGAGTTTTCACGCTGTGGCGTCACGGTGTTCATAAGACCGCTCTCTTGCGCGATCTTCTCTATCTTCGCTTTCTGGCTTTCCGGTACGCCAGCGATGATCAGATTCTGGTTCGCAGTAATACGGAACTCGCCTTTATGGATTTTCGAAATCTCCAGCAGGCCCGTTTTCAGCGGACGTCCCGGATAATCGAGAATACGGCCATTTTCGATAAACAGCGTCAGATGCCATTTATTGTCTATGCCTTTCACCCAGCCAATCCGATCGCCGCGCCCGGTGAATTCATACGGACGAATCGGCTCAAATTTAATGCCTGCACGACGTTCCACTTCCGCTTTGAACGTCTCAACCCCTACGCGTTCCAGCGTGTATTTGGTTTTCGCATTCTTACGATCGGTACGGTTGCCCCAGTCACGCTGGGTGGTGACCACCGCCTCCGCCACGGCCAGCGTATGCTCGAGCGGCAGATAACCAAATTCGCTGGCCGTACGGGCATAGGTTTTCTTGTTACCGTGCTCGATAGAAAGACCGCCACCCACCAGCAGGTTAAAGCCAATCAGCTTGCCGTTTTCGGCAATCGCCACGAAGTTCATGTCGTTGGCGTGCAGATCGATGTCGTTCTGCGGTGGGATCACGACCGTGGTTTTAAACTTACGCGGCAGATAAGTCTGACCGAGGATCGGCTCCTCGTCCGTGGTCGCGACTTTTTCCTGATCGAGCCAAATCTCCGCATAAGCGCGCGTGCGCGGCAGCAGGTGCTCGGAGATCTTCTTTGCCCACTCGTAGGCTTCGGCATGCAGCTCGGACTCATACGGGTTCGAGGTGCACAGCACGTTACGGTTCATATCATTGGCTGTCGCCAGCGCGTCCAGCCCCACGGAGTGCAGCATCTGGTGCACCGGCTTCACGTTCTTCTTCAGAATCCCGTGAAACTGAAACGTCTGACGGTTGGTCAGGCGAATGCTGCCGTAAATCGTGTTCTCGGCGGCAAATTTATCAATCGCCTGCCACTGTTTGGTGGTGATAACGCCCCCCGGCAGACGGCAGCGAAGTAACATCGCGTGACGCGGCTCCAGCTTCTGCTCGGCACGCTCGGCGCGGATATCGCGGTCATCCTGCTGGTACATCCCGTGAAAACGGATCAGCAGGAAGTTGTCACCTTTAAAACCGCCGGTGAGACCGTCATTTAAATCTTCAGCAATAGTGCCGCGCAGATAGTTGCTTTCCAGCTTCATACGCTCGGCGTCGGTCAGTTTACCTTCGACCACCAGGGGTCCTGGATGTTTATCGCTCATTAGTAGACATCTCGCTGATAACGGCGCTCAACGCGCAGCTCACTTAAAAATTCATCCGCTGATTCCGCGTCCATCGCGCCGAATTCAGCAATCACGTCCAGCAATGCCTGCTCAACGTCCTTCGCCATGCGATTGGCGTCGCCGCAGACATAAATGTGGGCACCGTCATTGATCCAGCGCCACAGCTCTGCGCCCTGTTCGCGCAGTTTGTCTTGTACGTAGACTTTTTCTTTTTGGTCTCGTGACCAGGCGAGATCGATACGGCTCAGTACGCCTTCTTTGACGTAACGCTGCCATTCCACCTGGTAGAGGAAATCTTCAGTAAAGTGCGGGTTGCCAAAGAACAGCCAGTTTTTACCGGATGCTCCCTCAGCAGCGCGCTGTTGCATAAAGGCGCGAAACGGCGCGATGCCTGTCCCTGGACCAATCATGATCACCGGGGTTTCAGGGTTCGTCGGCAGACGGAAGTTATCGTTATGTTCGATGAATACACGCACTTCGCCATCTTCTTCGACGCGATCGGCGAGGAAGCTGGATGCGCCACCAGCACGCGCGCGGCCTTCCACTTCATAACGCACCGCCCCTACGGTGATGTGCACTTCGCTCTCCACTTCGGCCTGTGAAGACGCAATGGAGTACAGACGCGGCGTTAGCGGACGCAACAGATCGACTAACGCTTGTGCATCCAGTTGTGCGGGCGAGAAGCGCAGCATATCGACAACAGGCGTCGTGGTGGCGTAATGCTGCAACTGTGCCTTATCACCGACCAGCGGCAACAACGATTCACTGCGCGTTAAGGTGGCATAGTTTTCAACGATATTGGCGGTATTTACGGTCAGTTCAACATGCCACTGTAGCGCTTCGGACAGCGGGAGAGATTTGCCATTGACCGTAACGGGCTCATCGCCTTTCAGCCAGACCAGTTCTACGATTTCTTTCACCAGCGCCGGATCGTTTTGATACCAGACACCCAGCGCATCGCCAGGCTGGTAGCGCAGACCCGAATCACCGAGATCGATTTCAATATGGCGAACATCTTTCTCTGAATCGCGTCCGGTGATTTTTTGATTCACGGACAACGTGGCGCTCAGCGGCGCTTCTTTGGTATACGGGCTGGTGTGGATCTCATTTACCGCTCCGCTGGCAACTGACTGAACCGGAGTCGCAACCGGCGCTCGTGATTTCAATACCTCAACCACACGAGCACGCCATTCGGCGGCGGCGGCCTGGTATTCCACATCGGCGTCAACGCGATCCAACAAACGCTCACCGCCGAGTTCCGCCAGCTTGCTGTCAAAATCTTTGCCCGACTGGCAGAAAAATTCATATGACGTGTCACCCAGACCAAAAATGGCAAAGGCGGTGTTTTCGAGCTTGGGGGCTTTTTTAGAGAACAGGAACTTATGCAGCGCGACCGCTTCTTCCGGGGGTTCGCCTTCTCCCTGCGTAGACGTGACGATAACCAGCAACTTTTCATTGGCGATTTGTTTGAATTTGTAGTCGCCTGCGTTAACCAGCGTGACGCTGAGTTTTGCTGCCAACAGATCATCACGCAGCGCTTCCGCCACACGACGCGCATTGCCCGTTTGTGATGCAGAGATTAGCGTGATGCCCGGCATTTCCGCCACGGGAGCGGGTGTTGCAACGGCTGCGCCAGGTTGCTGATTCAGCGTACCCCAGAAATAGCCAGAAACCCATGCAAGCTGCGTGGGCGTAAGATCGGTGGTGGCCGCCTGGAGGCGTGCCAGCTGCTCCGGGTTCAGCGGAAGCAAAGCGGAAGGTGGGGCCTGTGTCGTCATGCGTCGTTATGTTCCAGTAAGCAAAGCGGATTTAAGCAATAAAACCCAAACTGAAGATAAGGGTAACGGCGGTGATAGTAACAATTAAAGAAGGGATGGAAATAACAAATAACCAAATGAACTAACCTGTTTTAGCTATAGTTATTAACGACAAAAACGATTAAATAACCACATGATATATAAATAATTATTTAATATTTGCCATCAATATGTGGCATTCTGCTGCGCAGCGCCCTTTTAACTAATGCTAAAAATTGTACTTTACGGTACCCTACGGCGTTTTTTGCATTCTTGAGAGTCAATAATGTCCACCACCTTGTTTAAAGATTTCACCTTCGAAGCCGCTCACCGCCTGCCACACGTACCGGAAGGGCATAAATGTGGCCGCCTGCATGGTCACTCATTTATGGTGCGTCTTGAAATTACCGGTGAAGTCTGCCCGCATACCGGTTGGATCATGGATTTTGCCGAGTTAAAAGCCGCATTTAAGCCGACGTATGACAGGCTTGATCATTACTACCTGAACGATATTCCCGGTCTCGAAAACCCGACCAGCGAAGTACTGGCGAAATGGATTTGGGATCAGGTCAAACCGGCAGTTCCTCTGCTGAGCGCGGTGATGGTGAAAGAGACCTGTACGGCGGGCTGTGTCTATCGCGGCGAGTGATTCCAGCGGATGTGCTGAGGGTCAATATTCTTTAACTAACATTCTGTTAGGGTTATGTGCTCTGGATATCTGGAGCACGATATGTCTGACGATTTTGATATTATTATCATCGGTGCAGGAATAGCAGGCACCGCGTGTGCTTTACGCTGTGCACGCGCCGGGCTATCGGTTCTGCTTCTTGAACGCGGCGAGTTACCTGGCAGTAAAAACCTTTCGGGTGGACGTCTGTACTGTCATGCTCTTACCGAACTCCTTCCCGATGCCCATCTGTCAGCCCCACTTGAACGCCGCATTACCCAGGAAAATCTCACGCTGTTAACTCGTCACGGTGCGACAACCTACACCAGTCTTCGTCCGGAGGGAGATTCGTGGAGTTTACTACGTGCCCGTTTCGATCCGTGGTTCGTCGCCCAGGCGGAAGCGGAAGGTGTGCAATTTGTCAGCGGCATAACGGTTGATGCGTTACTTATTGAAGCGGGTAGAGTCTGCGGCGTCATTGCCGATGATGAAACGCTTCGCGGCCGTTATGTCGTTCTCGCGGAAGGGGCAAATAGTGTTCTGGCTGAACGCTATGGTTTTCAGCCACGACCATCAACAACCGCAATGGCGCTGGGAATGAAAGAGACCCTGGCGCTGGATCAACAGATTCTTGAAGAGCGTTTCCGGTTATCTGCACAAGAAGGCGCCGCAATGCTGTTCAGTGGAGAAGTGTGTGGCGCTCTGCCCGGCGGTGCGTTTCTTTACACCAATAAAGAAACGCTCTCTTTTGGTGTTGTATGTCCGCTCTCTACGCTTGCTCAAAGCGACATACCGGCAGTCGAACTGCTGGAAAGGCTCAAATTGCATCCGGCGCTACATCCGTTGCTCAAAGGGAGTGAAACGCTGGAGTATGGCGCTCATCTGGTGCCGGAAGGGGGATTACACAGCCTGCCCGTACAGTACGCGGGAGAAGGCTGGCTGTTAGTGGGAGATGCGCTGCGCAGTTGCGTCAATACGGGTTTCTCCGTACGCGGGATGGATATGGCACTCATCGGCGCGCAGGCCGCCTCCCAAACACTCATCAACGCTTGTCTGAAATGCGCGCCGCAAAACCTGTTTCCAGCCTATCATCACGCTATTCAGCGTAGTCTGTTGTGGGACGTTATGCACCGCTATCGCGAGATGCCCACGCTATTGCAGCGTCAGGGATGGTATAACCAGTGGCCCGCGCTGATGGACGATATTTCTCGTGAGATTTGGCACCAGGGCGAGCGCCCGGTCGCCCCTCTGCGCCAGATTGTCTGGCGTCATTTTCGTCGTCACGGCCTGCGTCACCTGGCAGGCGATATTATCAGGAGCTTACGATGCCTGTAGCCCACAACGTCTGGCACCCTCCCGGCATGTCTCCTATTGTTCCTGCTAACCGTGTCGATTGCGACGTTGCAGAACGGCTGATCACATCTTGCCCGGCAGGACTTTTTTCCCTTACGCCGGAAGGAGAACTGCGGGTCGATTTTCGTGGTTGTCTGGAATGCGGAACCTGTCGACTTCTGTGTGATGAAAAAACGCTACAACAGTGGCGCTACCCACCGTCGGGTTTTGGCATCATTTACCGCTTTGGTTAAATAATAAGGATAATCTATGCCTCTGTTACACCTGCTCCGACAGAATCCAGTAATTGCCGCCGTAAAAGACAACGCCAGTCTGCAACTCGCCATCGATTCTGAATGTCAGTTCATTTCTGTTCTGTACGGCAACATCTGTACTATCAGTAACATCGTGAAGAAAATTAAGAACGCCGGGAAATACGCATTTATCCACGTAGACCTGCTGGAAGGGGCATCAAATAAAGAGGTGGTCATTCAGTTTCTGAAACTGGTTACCGAAGCGGACGGAATCATCAGTACTAAAGCGGCAATGCTGAAAGCTGCACGGGCGGAGGGTTTTTTCTGCATCCATCGCCTGTTTATCGTTGACTCCATCTCTTTTCATAGCATCGATAAACAGGTGGCACAATCAAACCCGGACTGTATTGAAATTCTGCCGGGGTGCATGCCAAAAGTGCTGGGATGGGTAACGGAAAAAATACGCCAGCCGCTGATTGCCGGTGGCCTGGTATGTGATGAAGAAGATGCCCGCAATGCGATGAAAGCAGGAGTTGCGGCGCTTTCCACCACTAACACCGATGTCTGGACGTTAGCCAAAAAGCTGAATTAGGTTTCGACGAAGGCTGCCAACGCCTCCAGCACCGGTAGCCAGTCATCGACAACGCCGACATCAGCCTGGAAGAAAACCGGGGCATTGGGATCACTATTTATCGCCACGACAAACTGGCTGTGGCGAACTCCGGCCATCAACGCCGCCGCACCAGAGGCCCCCGAGATAATACAGACATCCGGTGAGAGTAAATGCCCGGAGATCCCAATCACACGTTCAGCGTCATACCCGCCATTCATCACCCGTGCGCGGCTGTACCCTACTTCGGCTTTCATCGACTGTGCCAGAGCGAAAATGGCCTTTTCGTTCACGTCACGGTTTCCCTGACCGACAACCAGCACGTATTGAGCCTGTAACAGAGGATGAGTGCTGACCTTTTCTATGGTTTCCACCGTTTCCAGCCAGCCCGGACGCGCCATAAGCTCAAGCTGGCGTTCAATCATTGTGGGCAGAGGATCATGCGAAACGCGCTCTTCAGCCTGTCGCGCCAGTGATAGACATAACGGGGATGCGGCAATTTTCAACGTAGCGTTTAACGCATTGCCCCAGTGGGATTTAGTGACCAGACCTTGTTGCGCATCCAGCGTTCTCACCTGACAAATACTGCCGCCACCCAGTCGCCAGGCCAGTCGTGTTGCCAACTCATCGCCAAGTGGACTGGCCGCAAAGACCAGGACATCGGCAGGTGTCAGTAACCACTGGGCTTCCAGTGTATCCAGTACCTGATCTGCGACATCCGGCACCGGATCGATAATCCAACGCTCTAGTTCTGCCGAACCTGGTCCATTTTCAATGATCCAGTCAGTCAATGCGCCGCATTCGCCAGACGCCGACACCATCACTATCTTCATGGTTTCATCCTTTGGCGTAAGTAGTCTTGCCACAAAATCCCTGCTTTTTCCTGTGCCGTTGCACCGTCAATAAGGGTAGCGCGACGGCATTGTTCCGGTCGCGTCAACAACTGACACTCCCTGACAGGTACTTCATCGCAAGAGATTGTCTGACGAATTATTTCGGCTTTTGCTGCCGCCAGACGCTGACGCATACCCGGTACGGGGAGCGCAACCTCACCACATTGTCTGACCGCAATCACCGCAGGAAGCCGTACCCGACATCGGCGAACGCGAGTCGCGGTTCTCTGCTCAAGGACGATAAAAGGTGGTTCAAACGTAAAACGCTCAACCATGGTAAAGCAAGGCCACGCCAGCATTTCAGCCACCAGAAACGGTGTCTGCCCGTTCTGCCCTTCACTACTCTGGCAGCCTGTCACGATCACGTCAGCATTGTGCTTACGCTGCCAGTCTGCAATCTGCCTGGCGATAAATTCCGGCGCAAAGCGCAAATCGCCTTTTGTCTCTAACAACACGGACCGGTCAAAACCCAGCGCGATAAAATAGCGCAACCAGTGTAGCGAACGTTCATCACCAATACTGAGTGCTGTCAACTTCATCTCACACCCTTTATGGCGTTGGGCTAACAACAACGCGGCAGCCGCCTGCTCATCTGCCCCCGGAGAACAACGCAACAACGACGTATCCGGCCCGCAGGTCTCTTTTGTCGCAGCCTGCCAGTCCTTTTCCGCCAGCATGCTGGGATCCGGTTCTGACTTAAACGCTAACAGAATGTTCATTCACACCTCCCTGTTTTTTGTCCCCGTTCCCCGCTGCCACCAACGGTAATGCTTTCGTTTCAGGCGCCCATAGCCAGGTCACGACAAACCCTGTCAGTAATACGCCAGCCAGCAGCAGCAACGTGACTTGCATTCCCCATTGAGCCAGCGTCCAGGGTAACAGTCCGGTACTGATTGCCGCACCAAGGCGGCTCATAGCCGTCGCAAATCCCACCCCCAGAGATCGAATATCCGTCGGGAAACTCTCTGCCGGCAGGATCCCCACCAGATTACTGACGGCCGATATGGCTGTACTGAACAGCACAAACAGCAACAGCGTCAGCGGGCTAGCAGACGGTAAAAAAGCCATCACAATAAGCGTTACGGCAAGCAGGAGAAAACTCCCGAGAAGGAACCGTCTGTGCGCCAGTAAATGCGTCAATACAAGCCCCAGCAATGCGCCGAAAATTAATAGCATGTTCAGTAACAAACTGGCTGTCAGTGCATTTTCAAGACCGAGGGTCTCAGCAATGGTCGGCAGCCAGGTATAAATAACAAACCACGGGATCACCAGACAGACAAAAAATACGCTGTTAAAAACGGTTCGCCGCCAATAGCGGGCACAAAAAAGGGTCTTAATATGCTTGCTGGATGCGGCGGCTATCTCATCACCGAGCAGCACATGTGGGCCAAAATAGCGATGTACCACAGCATGAGCTTCAGTAAAGCGCCCCTGGCGCAGCAGCCAACGCGGTGATTCCGGCGTTCCCCAACGTAACAGTGTAATCAAGAGCGCTGGCAGCGCCGCCGAGGCGAGCAGCCAACGCCAGGCTTCCGGACTGTCAGAAATAAAATGATGCCCCATCACACTTGCCAGCACGTAACCAATAGTCCATACCACGCTGAACGCGCCCAGCAAAACCCCCCGATGGCGACGTGGAGAAAACTCTGCCAGCAGGGTATGCCCCACGGAATAATCCCCCCCGAGTCCAATGCCTACCAGGATGCGTAATACGATGAGCTGCTCCGGCATCGTCGCAAAAAACTGTAAAAAAGAGGCAATGGTGATAAGGACAAAACTAAAGGTAAATATCTTTTGCCGCCCGATGTAATCAGACACCCAGCCCAACACCAGACTGCCAAGAAAAAGCCCAAGTAATGCCGAGCCACCGATCATCCCGGCCATAAGCGGCGTTAACTGCATGGCAGGAGTCAACTGGATAATGGCGTAACCCACGACGCCCAGAACATATCCGTCAGTCAGATGGGCGCCAAACGTGAGTGCAGCAATACGGCAGTGAAAACCATTAAGCGGTAAATCATCCATACGCACCGGTGAAGTGTTCATATCTACCCCTTCATTGTCCGGTAAAGTAACGGCTTCCCGAATGAGAAGCCGTTTATTCTTTATTTCTCAATCGGGTAGATCGTCCCCGCGTTCATAATGCCGTTTGGATCAAACTGGCGTTTGAGACCTTCCAGCAGCACCCATGCGCTCCCATGTTCCAGCTTGCTCCAGTGGACACGGTGCTTACCAATGCCGTGATGATGCACCATTGAGCCACCGAGACGGATCGTCTCCTCGCAGATGATCTTGTTAAGGGGGTTATGGTACTTATCAATCTCCTCTTCTGGCTTGCAGTCCACTACGTTGTAGTCATAAACGAAGTACATATTGGTACCGTTGATATAACTGTGGGAAGAGTGACCACCCAGCATGGTGATGTCATCCGAATGCGGGAACTCATCGCGGATACGATTAATCACATTTTCATAGATTTGATGGATACAGCTCCAACTGCCGGAAACCTCAGTCGTAAAGCCCATATTGCCCGTTTTTAAGATCTGTACACGTTCAGCCGCCACTTTTTCCGGGCCCCAGTTGAGATGATTAAACCAGTGCTCAATCAGCTTACTGTCCACGCGAGTACACTGCGGATAACGCGCTACAATCTCCGCTATACCTTCACCCGTTGCCTTTGCCATCCGAGGATTCCCCTCAGCCATAAAGATCAGCACGCATTTGCCGTCGGCAAAATGGGTAAAATGTTGAGTGCCATCCTCTGCGTCGTACAGACGCGCAATGGAGGGACGATAACCTTCGACCATCACTTCACGCAGGATGTTAAAACCGGTTTTCATGTCATCCAGAATGTAACCGTAGTAAAGGTTGTTCTCCGGCGTGAACTTAAATATTTTCACCGTAACTTCAGTGATATAGCACAACGCACCTTCATTACCGATGATAATGTGGCGGATATCCGGCCCAGCCGCCCGCCGCGGCACGTTCTTAATACGGGTTACCGTGCCATCCGCCAGCACAGCTTCCAGACCAACCACCATGTCCTCAATGGCACCATACAGTGTAGAGAACTGCCCGATACTACGGGTCGCCACCAGTCCCCCCATCTGTGCCAGCGGTTTAGACTGTGGAGAATGCCCGGTGGTATAACCCTTTTCACGCAGCGCGTTTTCCAGAATCTCAAGCGGAACGCCGCACTGTGCCGTCGCCTGCATGTTCTCAATGTCGATACTCAAGATTTGGTTCATGCCAGCACCGTCCAGCACCACGGAATTTTTAACTACGGTTTCCAGCCCTCCTTCCGTTGCCGAGGCACCAGTGCGAGGTACTCCGTTGATTTTATGTTGATTCATAAACGCCAGAACGCGGGAAACGTCTCCTGTGGACTCCAACTTCACCACGGCAGCAGGAATGGGTAGCGTATAAACACCGTGAATATCCGCATATTTACGAAAACGGTCAATACTGTTTTTCTTTAACACGGTTTCATCGGTGATTACGCGTTCGGACCCGACAATTTCTTTTAACTGGTCAACAATCGCTTCTCGAGATAAAGACATAGTCATACCTTCCTGATAATTAACTTGGAATAATTAATAAAAACAGAAACCACCTGACAAAATTAGCGAACTAAATAACCGCCATCGACAACAAGTAAATGACCGTTTACGTAATTTGAAGCCTGACTGGCAAGAAAAATCGCCGCCCCCATTAGGTCCTGGGTATCACCCCAACGATTGGCAGGGATATGATCCAGTACGCGCTGATTTGTTTCAGGATTACTCCGGGTCGCTAACGTAATATCTGTCGCATAATATCCAGGTGCGATACCGTTAACCTGAATATTATATTGACCCAGTTCATCGCAATACGCTTTAGTAAATCCAGCAAGGGCATGCTTGGTTGCCGCATAAGCCGGAGACCACTGACCACCAAGCCAGGAGAACAAAGAACAAATGTTAATAATTTTACCGCTATTTTGTGGAATCATAATTTTCGCGGCTTCATAACTCAGCTCAAACGCCGCCGTCAGGTTAACATCAATCATGGGATCCCAATCGGCACGACCAAAATCCAGGACCTTATTCAGCTTACAAATTCCCGCATTGTTTACCAAAATATCAACGGTACCAAAACGCTCGCAGCAGGCGGCGATAATCTTCTGAGGTGCTCCTTTTTCGGTAATATCCACCTGCATAAACTCCACTTCAACACCTTGTTTTTCAATTATTTCCTTCGTTTCACCGCTATCTTTTACAAAGCTTGGTATGAACAGGTTCGCGCCAGCTTTCGCCAGTGCCATTGCGAAAGCCTGACCCAAACCGCTGTTCCCGCCCGTTACAATCGCCGTTTTTCCTTTCAGAGAGAAAAAATCCATTGAAAATGCGTTGAGTGATTCGATCGACATAGGTAAGCTCCAAATTTCTTAAGGCAAAAAAAAAGAAAGGTAACTTCCCCCGCGTGAGGGAAGTTACCTTTCTCATTATCTCTGGTAACTGGAATGAATTTTTAGCACAGTGACAAAATACCTAATGTGATCATTCTCACAGAAGCCTCTTTCATTTTGTTATTATGGTTAAAAACAAGAACCGTGATTATTCTCACACTATATTACTCCCTTCCGTGCTATTCCTAATTGTAATTACTAGAGACCTGAGAAAAGTAATCCTCCTGCAAAGGCGGTTTACTTTTCTCTTTTTTTTTGTCTACGCAAAATGGGAATTCGATATGCAACATAACTCATATCGCCGTTGGATAACGCTCGCTATTATTAGTTTTAGCGGCGGCGTCAGTTTTGACCTGGCTTATTTACGCTATATATATCAAATCCCCATGGCAAAATTCATGGGATTTAGCAATACCGAGATTGGATTAATAATGAGTACATTTGGTATTGCCGCTATTATCCTATATGCCCCCAGCGGCGTCATTGCTGATAAATTCTCTCATCGTAAAATGATTACCTCCGCAATGATTATTACTGGATTGCTCGGTTTAGTGATGATGACGTACCCGCCATTGTGGGTCATGCTCTTTATCCAGGTCGCCTTTGCCGTCACCACAATTTTGATGCTGTGGTCAGTCTCGATCAAAGCCGCGTCATTGCTGGGAGATCACAGTGAACAAGGGAAAATTATGGGCTGGATGGAAGGACTGCGAGGGGTTGGCGTCATGTCTCTGGCAGTCTTTACCATGTGGGTCTTCTCCCGTTTTGCGCCGGATGACAGCAACAGCCTGAAAGCCGTGATCCTGATTTACAGCGTGGTTTATATCCTGTTAGGGATTCTGTGCTGGTTCTTTGTCAGCGACGGTCCCCAGCACATTGACAGCGTAAAAGAAGAAAAAAAGGCGTTCGAGTTCAGCGATATTCTGACGGTTCTGCGAATCAGTACAACCTGGTACTGCAGTATGGTCATTTTTGGCGTTTTTACTATCTATGCCATCCTCAGTTATTCCACAAATTATCTGACTGAAATGTATGGCATGTCACTGGTCGCTGCGAGCTATATGGGGATCGTCATCAACAAAATTTTCCGTGCTTTCTGCGGGCCTTTGGGTGGCATTATCACCACCTACAGCAAAATAAAGTCACCGACGCGCGTGATCCAATTGCTCTCAATAGTGGGCGCTCTCGCCCTGATAGCGTTGCTGATAACCAATTCAAACCCGCAATCTGTCGTTATGGGGATCGGTCTTATTCTATTACTGGGATTCACCTGCTATGCCTCACGTGGACTTTACTGGGCCTGTCCAGGGGAAGCCAGAACGCCGCCTTACATCATGGGAACCACTGTGGGCATCTGCTCGGTTATTGGTTTTCTTCCTGATGTCTTTGTCTATCCAATTGTGGGTCACTGGCAGGATACGCTTCCTGCAGCAGAGGCCTATCGCAATATGTGGTTGATGGGGCTGGCCGCCTTGTGCACGGTAATCCTCTTTACTTTCTTACTGTTTCGTAAAATTCGAACCACCCATACCAGACCGGAAAAAATGACATCACTGACCGCAGAAATCTCCGGCGAGTGAAAACGGAAAACGAAAGGAGCATGATAATGTCGAAAAAATACATCATTGGAATTGATGGGGGAAGCCAGAGTACCAAGGTGGTGATGTACGATCTGGAGGGAAACGTCGTTTGTGAAGGGAAAGGCGTTTTGCAACCGATGTATACTCCCGATGCTGATACCGCGGAACATCCGGATGATGATTTATGGACCTCTTTATGTCTTGCCGGCAAAGACTTAATGAATCAATTCTCGGGTGACAAAAAAGACATTGTCGGAATTGGTCTGGGGTCCATACGCTGCTGTCGCGCCCTACTCAAAGCCGATGGAACGCCAGCAGTCCCGCTGATTAGTTGGCAGGATGCACGCGTAACGCGCCCCTATGAGCATACCAACCCGGATGTCGCTTACGTCACCTCATTTTCAGGTTATCTGGCGCATCGCTTAACTGGCGAGTTTAAAGACAATATTGCCAACTACTTTGGGCAATGGCCGGTGGATTACACCACCTGGTCATGGAGTGATGATGATGAAGTGATTAAGAAATTCAATATTCCGCGCAAAATGCTATTTGATGTCCAGATGCCAGGCACTCTGCTTGGTCATCTGAAAACCGATACCGCACAGGTGACAGGATTTCCGGCTGGATTGCCCGTCATCTGTACGACCAGCGATAAACCAGTCGAAGCCCTTGGCGCAGGTTTACTGGACGATGAAACGGCAGTGATTTCGTTGGGTACCTATATTGCCCTCATGATGAATGGCAAGGCGCTTCCCAACGATCCGTCCGCCTATTGGCCGATTATGTCTTCCATTCCGGAAACCCTGCTCTATGAAGGTTATGGCATCCGCAAGGGGATGTGGACGGTCAGTTGGTTGCGCGACATGTTAGGTGAATCATTAATCCAGGATGCTAAAAATCAGGGGCTCTCACCTGAGGACCTTTTGAATAAGAAAGCCGCATGCGTGCCGCCAGGCTGTAATGGCCTGATGACCGTGCTGGACTGGCTGACTAATCCCTGGGAACCGTACAAACGCGGGATCATGATTGGCTTTGATTCCAGTATGGATTACGCGTGGATTTACCGATCTATTCTGGAGAGCATTGCGCTGACGCTTAAAAACAACTACGACAATATGTGCAATGAAATGAACCACTTTGCTAAACATGTGATCATCACCGGTGGCGGTTCAAACAGCGATCTGTTTATGCAGATCTTTGCTGATGTGTTCAACCTTCCTGCCCGCCGAAACGTCATTAACGGCTGTGCCAGCCTGGGAGCAGCCATTAACACGGCGGTGGGGCTTGATCTTTATCCGTCCTATCAGAAAGCGGTTGAGAATATGGTACGGGTGAAAGATGTGTTTATCCCGATTCCTGAACATGCAGCACGCTATGAAGCCATGAACAAAGGGATCTTCCGGGAATTAACAAAACATACCGATCCGATTCTGAAAAAATCGTATGAAGTGTTCCACGGCGATTTAAGTAAGGTGGACGCAATACAAAGCTGGTCAAACGCTTAAGGTCAAAAAAGCCGGATTATGTATCCGGCTTTTTATCAGGCAATATTCAGATACTTGTGCGTCTGCATCGACAGGCGCCAGTTGCGCGCGATACAGGTATCAATGCACAGGCGTGTGGCATCCTCTTTCTGGCTGATAGGTTGCAGCGCAATCACCCGCGGTTTGTCGTCGCTCAGCGTGGCGAGCAGTTCGTCCAGCGCTTCAATGTCACGCACGCGCCCGACCGGATGTTTAATCTCATTCGCGCGTTCCAGCGCCTGAGACAGAACGTCATAACCACCGCGCATGTTCACCTTCGGAGACACGGTCACCCAGGTATTTGGCGTGCAGCGCACTTCGTGTGTACCGCTGGTTTCTATCTGGCAGCTAAAACCGTTCTTTTCCAGCAAATCTGTGAGGGGCATCAGGTCATGAATACACGGTTCACCGCCGGTGATCACCACATGACGCGCGGTGTAGCCTTGTCGGCCAATCACCGCCAGCAGATCTTCACTGCTTGCCGCGCCCCATTTATCACTCTCTTTGGTTTTCGCCAGGATGCTGTACAGGGAGACTTCCCGATCCTCAAGCTTATCCCAGGTGTGTTTGGTATCGCACCAGGCACAGCCAACCGGGCATCCCTGTAAACGAATAAAAATGGCGGGGACGCCGGTAAAGTAACCCTCACCTTGCAGGGTCTGGAACATCTCGTTAATCGGGTACTGCATAGCGCTCTCAATATGGGGATAAACGATAATTATCGCAGATCCCCACCAAAGTATCATGCCCCATCGGTGCTTTACGAGGCGATCGCCGCGATAAAGCGTGCCGTTATCTGTTGCGGACGAGTGATTGCCCCGCCAACCACCACGGTGTGAGCGCCTAATGCCAGGCAGCGTGCGGCGCGTTCCGGGGTATCGACGTTCCCTTCCGCCACGACCGGAACGCTGACCGCAGCCAACACTTCACGTAAGAATCCGCAGTCATTTTCCACCAGCACATGCCCGGCGGTTTCTGCGGTATAGCCGTAAAGCGTAGTGCCCACACAGTCAAAACCCAGACGCTCGGCTGTCACTGCCTCGTCTACGGTGGCTATATCCGCCATCAGTAGTACGGACGGGTAGCGAGCACGGATCTGCGTGACCAACTCTTCCAGCGTTTGCCCACCGGGGCGCGGCCGCGCAGTGGCATCCAGAGCAATAATTTCCGGCTCAACGGTCATCAGCTCATCCACTTCCTGGAGAGTGGCCGTGATAAATACCTCACTGCCAGGGTAATCGCGTTTGATAATCCCAATCACCGGCAGGGAGACGCACTCTTTGATAGCACGAATGTCCACCACGCTGTTCGCACGGATACCTGCCGCACCGCCTTGTGCTGCCGCCAGCGCCATACGAGACATAATAAACGGACTGTGCAGAGGCTCATTTTCCAGCGCCTGACAGGAGACGATTAATTTACCTTTCAGGGGATCCAGTACAGTTTTCATGACGATAACATCTCTTCGACTTCGTTTTTAATGATGGTGACATGCGGGCCATAAATCACCTGAACACCGTTGCCGCGAATAATCACGCCACGGGCTCCGGTCGCTTTCAGCGCCGCTTCATCTACTTTGCTGCTCTCTTTCACCGTCACGCGTAAGCGCGTGGCGCAACAGTCCACCTCTTCCAAATTCTCTTTGCCTCCCAGCCCAGCGATGACTGCCACTGCGCGTTTACTTTGAGACAAGCCGGATTCAACCGGGGCTGCGTTCTCACGGCCCGGCGTCAGCCAGCCAAAGCGGGTGATCAAATAGCGGAAAGTGAAGTAGTAGAGGAAGAACCACGGTATTCCCACCATGGGGACATACATCCAGTTGGTTTTAGCTTCTCCCTGTAACACGCCGAAGAGGAGGAAATCGATAAGCCCACCTGAAAAGGTTTGCCCAATCGTGATATGTAAAATATGGGCGATCATAAACGCCAGACCATCGAAGAAGGCGTGAATGACATATAACACAGGCGCGACAAACAGGAAGGAGAACTCAATAGGCTCAGTGATTCCCGTCAGGAAAGAGGTCAGGGCGGCCGACAGAAGCAGTCCGGCGACAACCTTTCTGTTCTCCGGCTTTGCGGTGTGGTACATCGCCAGACATGCGCCAAGCAGACCAAACATCATGGTGATAAAGCGACCGGACATAAAGCGCGCGGTACCCGCATAGAACTGCTGCGTATTCGGATCGGCAAGTTGGGCAAAGAAAATCCGCTGCGTACCTTCCACCAACTGGCCGTTGACGATTTCGCTGCCGCCCAGCGCCGTCGTCCAGAACGGCAAATAAAAGATATGGTGTAAACCCAGTGGGCCAAGCATACGCAGGATGAAGCCGTACAATAGCGTCCCCAGATAGCCCGTCGCATCCACCAGACCGCCCAGTCCAAAAATGAGTTTCTGGAAATGCGGCCACACCACCGTCATAACCGCACCCACTACAATCGCGGCAAGGGAGCTGATAATCGGTACAAAACGCGAACCGCTAAAAAAACCGAGGAACTGAGGTAGTGAGACTTTATTGAAACGGCTATGCAACGCGCAGGTGACAAGACCCATCACCACACCACCAAACACGCCTGTTTCCAGCGTCTGAATACCAAGCGTCATCCCCTGGCCAACAGCACCGGGGTTCTCTTGCGCCAGCGTTCCGTTGAGCGTTAATAAGGCGTTGATGGTGGCGTTCATCACCAGAAATGCCAGCAATGCCGCAAGCCCGGCAGTGCCTTTATCTGTTTTCGCCAGCCCCACGGCGACACCGACCGCAAAGAGTACCGACAGATTGGCAAACACAATGGAACCTGCGCTGGTCATGATCGTGAAGATGGCCTGCAGCCAGTCGACATCTAAAAACGGATAAGCCGTCAATGTGTTTGGATTGGACAACGCGCCACCAATCCCTAACAACAGCCCTGCTGCGGGCAATACCGCAATCGGCAGCATGAAGGATTTGCCAAACCGCTGCGCTTTTTCAAACCATCCCCCGGATGAGGCGCCGCTAAACATTTGCATCATTTTTTCATCTCCTCGATTATTGATGAAAATTTTTACCATATTAATTTTTATAAATGAAAATTATCATCAAAATCCAGGAAGCCGATCATACTTTTTTAAAATGTCTGGCATCTCTCCCCTGCTTTCCGCCACACTATCAACAGATAAACGCATTAAGGATTTTGCATGTCTGAAAATGAAAACCTGCTGCTGAGATTGCGGCAGAGCGTTGATGGATACAGCCGAACACAACAGAAGCTAGGCGAGTTTGTACTCAGCGATCCGGCAAAAGTGGTCTACCTGACGATTACCGAACTGGCGCGTGAAAGCGGCACCAGCGAGGCTAGCGTCACACGTCTGTGTCGAACGCTAGGGTGTAAGGGCTATAACGAATTCAAAATGGCGCTGGCACTCGATCTCCGACAAGGACAGTCTGTCGAGCACAGCGGCGATGAGATTGACAATGTGGTCAATGAATCCGTCCAGGCGCTGCAGGACACAGCAAAATTACTCGACAGGACCTTACTGGAAGCCGCCGCGCTTGCACTGCATCAGGCTCAGTCAGTGCAGATTTATGGCGTAGCAGCCAGTGCCATTCTGGGGGAGTATTTACATTACAAACTCCTGCGTCTGGGTAAACCCGCACAATTGTTCAGCGATATGCACCGTGCTGCCATGAACGCCACAACGCTTAGTAAAAACACGCTCGTAGTGGCAATTTCCAGTTCAGGCTCCACGCGCGATCTGCTGCATGTTGTAAAGCTAGCGTGTAAACAAGGTGTGCGCGTAGTGGCGCTGAGTAATACGCCGCGCAGCCCGTTAGCATCGCTTAGTGATATTCAACTGGTCGCAGCCAAACCAGAAGGTCCGTTGAGTGCCGGCGCGCTAAACGCCAAGGTGGGTGTGATGCTGTTGATAGAACTGCTCACCACATCGCTAATCGCACTGGATGAAAAGTACAGCGATGTAAGCCAGAAAACAGCCAGCGCGACCCTGCCGCTACTGCTTTAAAGACATAAAAAACCCGCCGAAGCGGGTTTTTACGTTAAGAATTAAAGAACAGGCTTACAAATAATCATGGTGGGGACGCCGGTAAAATCCCCTCTTCTTGCAGAGGCTGGAACATCTCCTGAATGTATCCTGTTGGCGTTCTCAGTATGAAGATAAGCAATAATTTTCACAGATTCCGGAAACGGTCATGCACTGCGCTTGTGTAAGGTAAGATTTACCTGTTTGCCGCAAAACATATATCGAGCTTAGTTCCTCTACCGCTTACCCATTAGCTTAATCTGTAACTTGATGCTCCAAACCAGATTGATAAAGAAAGGGTTAAAAAAGACTGACATCAAGGCTAAGAGGAGGCAGCAAAGTATAAACACTATAAATAGCTCAACCCCTCCCATTGTTGCAGGAAAAAGCATGGAGAAAAATAACGCGCCACCCCATGCATAGTACTTCCAGGCATGGAGAAAAAAAGCGTGGCTTACGCTGATGTTTTTCTTTCTCGCTAACTTAAGCAAGAAACGAATGTTTTTTCTTTCATCCCAGCATTCACGAGTATTGTCTTTATGTCTTTATGTCGTTATTCATAACAACCATCAATTAAAATAATTAGAACATACAAAAATACTATCCAGTGTCTCATTAAAGTAACACCAGACAATCATTTAAAGCCCTCGTAATTTGATATAAACTTTCCAAATCTTAAAGTAATTTTTATGAAGCCGACAGGTTAACTCGATAACAAAAAATAACAACCCAAATATTAAAAAAAACGCCCATAACTCATTGAAATCTTTTTGTGCAATTGAAAAGGTAAAAAATGACATGACAAAAAGCAAGATAATATCAACTTTAATGACACTTGCATCAGTTAATAAATAAGCCTTTTGTAAGCTTATCTTATTTTCATTAGCAACGCGGATAAGTTTCTGTGTTTTATACTCACTTAAACCCGCAAGTCTAATACTCTCAGTTAAAGCCTTATCATTTTGATCATATATTTTGAAGAACATGGCTTTATTCCCTCAAATCGGACCAGTTAGTGCTTTCTCCACCAAGAAGTTGATAAATAGTGAATCCACTAGCTGCATCACCGGTTAACTCATTAGCCCCCCCAACAGCTCCAAGGGTTCTCCAGTTCCGAATATAGTCTTCCTGTATATAGCGGAATAATTTCCACGAATCTGTCCTCAGCGTCAGCGTTGAAACCGAGCCTAAAGAAAGAACAAGATCTCCCGTTGAAAAAGCAATATCACCAACCTTATCATCCCCACCCAATAGCTTTGCTGCCTGACGGTAGGCATACCGCAAAGGCATTTTCTTAGGGTCATCATGATATAATAAATAATAACCATTTTCCCAAACATTCTCGCTTCCCTGCATCATTAAAGGAATCCCATAACTTTTACAGGCAGCACCAAGGCTTGCTTTACATAAACCAAAACCACCGATTGTTTGCATTGCCCCACTAACAAATCCGATTTGTTTTAATGCTATAGTAAGAGTAGAATGCCTTTCTCTTTCACGCTCAGCTATTACATATAATTTAACACTCCCCATTCTCAAGTTCATATGATACTTAATTAAAGAATTATGATATTCACGTAGTCTATCCATTGTTCTACCGAAATCCAATTTCCCGTATCGATATTCATCAAGGCAACCTGATGTAAATCTACGTTCCTCTATCATATATTTTGTACGTATAGCTGAATCATGAATATATTGAAAGCCGATATCATAGACAAGCCGGTCAATCCTTTCTTTTTCACGTTGCAAATTCATTAATCCATAACTACTCAAAATAACCTCCTGTTATTTACCGAGCAACTTATATTGAATCTTAATACTCCAAAGTAAATTTATGACAAACGGTGTATAGAAGAGTGAAATGAAAGCTACAGCGATACAAAAGAGAACGTTTACTATAAAGAACTCTATTCCCTCAGAAAGTGATGCGAAAATTACTGACAATAGTAAGGCTATACTCCAGGCGTAATATGTCCAGGCATAAAGAAAAAATGCCCGACTTAAGCTGATATTTTTTACTTTCGCCTGTTTCATCAGGATAGTAGCATCTTTCCTTTTCATGCCCGCTTTCGCCAGCATCTCTTCCAATTCATTATCCATTCAATATTTCCATCATTTGTTGATGATAAATATAAAAAATATATACAAGCAATAATCACACCTTTAAATTACTCTTCGTAAAATAATAGCAAAGTGACAAAGATCAAATCGTTTATTAAAATATTCAATCAAGAATAAATTACAGACATAAAAAACCCGCCGAAGCGGGTTTCTTAGAGTGTAAAGCGACAGTAATAAATTACTGACCTTTGATCTCTTTACGACCGTTGTACGGTGCTTTTTCACCCAGCGCTTCTTCGATACGAATCAGCTGGTTGTATTTAGCAACGCGGTCAGAACGGCTCATAGAACCCGTTTTGATCTGGCCTGCAGCAGTACCCACAGCCAGGTCAGCGATGGTAGCATCTTCAGTTTCACCGGAACGGTGAGAGATCACAGCTGTGTAGCCAGCGTCTTTCGCCATCTTGATTGCAGCCAGCGTTTCGGTCAGAGAACCGATCTGGTTGAATTTGATCAGGATGGAGTTAACGATGCCTTTTTCGATACCTTCTTTCAGGATCTTGGTGTTGGTTACGAACAGGTCGTCACCAACCAGCTGGATTTTGTCGCCCAATACTTTGGTCTGGTATGCAAAACCATCCCAGTCAGACTCGTCCAGACCGTCTTCGATAGAAACGATCGGATACTGTTTGGTCAGGTCTTCCAGGAAGTGAGTGAATTCTTCAGAGGTGAACGCTTTGTTGCCTTCGCCAGCCAGAACGTATTTACCGTCTTTGTAGAATTCAGATGCTGCGCAGTCCATCGCCAGAGTGATGTCTTTGCCCAGCTCGTAGCCAGCAGCTTTAACCGCTTCAGCAATGACAGCCAGCGCTTCAGCGTTGGAGCCCAGGTTCGGCGCATAGCCACCTTCGTCACCCACAGCAGTGTTCATGCCTTTCGCTTTCAGCACTTTAGCCAGGTTGTGGAACACTTCAGAACCCATACGTACGGCTTCTTTCAGGGTTTTCGCGCCAACTGGCTGAATCATGAATTCCTGGATGTCGACGTTGTTGTCAGCGTGCTCACCACCGTTGATGATGTTCATCATCGGAACCGGCATGGAGTATTTGCCCGGAGTACCATTCAGCTCAGCGATGTGCTCGTACAGCGGCATGCCTTTAGCAGCAGCAGCAGCTTTGGCGTTAGCCAGAGACACAGCCAGGATGGCGTTCGCGCCGAAGTTGGATTTGTTTTCAGTACCGTCCAGATCGATCATGATCTTGTCGATGCCAGCCTGATCTTTGGCATCTTTGCCAAGGATAGCCTGAGCGATCGGGCCGTTAACCGCGCCAACAGCTTTCAGTACGCCTTTACCCATGAAGCGGGCTTTGTCGCCATCGCGCAGTTCCAGCGCTTCGCGGGAGCCTGTAGAAGCACCTGACGGAGCTGCTGCCATACCGACGAAACCACCTTCCAGGTGTACTTCGGCTTCAACAGTCGGGTTACCACGGGAGTCGATGATTTCACGACCGATGACTTTAACGATTTTGGACATTAGGTTTTCCTCAGTACAAGTTAAACTAAAACTCCAGACAAACAACGCGTACCTTTGGTACGCGTTGCCGTTCTAACTTTTTTTACTTCTTACTTCGCCTGACGCTTCTGATGCTCGCTGGCGGCTTTCACAAAGCCAGCAAACAGCGGATGTCCATCACGTGGCGTGGAAGTAAATTCCGGATGGAACTGACAGGCCACGAACCACGGATGATTCGGTACCTCAATGATCTCGACCAACTGATCATCACCGGAACGGCCTGCAACACGCAGACCCGCAGCTTCAATCTGTTTCAACAGCATATTGTTGACTTCGTAACGATGGCGATGACGTTCAACAATAGTCGGCGTGCCGTACAACTGACGGACCAGACTATCGTCGCCAAGCTGACACTGCTGCGCGCCAAGACGCATGGTGCCACCCAGATCGCTCTTCTCGGTACGGACTTCAACGTTACCGTCTTCGTCACGCCATTCGGTAATCAGCGCCACAACCGGGTACTTACAGTCTGGCACAAATTCCGTCGAGTTGGCGTTGTCCATACCGGCGACATTACGCGCAAACTCAATCAACGCAACCTGCATACCCAGGCAAATGCCCAGATAAGGAATATTGTTCTCACGCGCATAGCGTGCAGTCGCGATCTTGCCTTCTACGCCACGGTAGCCGAAGCCGCCAGGGATCAGGATAGCGTCCAAATCTTTCAGGATTTCGACACCGCGCGTTTCAACATCCTGCGAATCAATCAGCTTGATGTTGACGGTCACGCGATTTTTCAGACCGCCGTGTTTCAGCGCTTCAATCACGGATTTATAGGCATCCGGCAGTTCAATGTACTTGCCGACCATCCCAATCGTGACTTCGCCTGCCGGGTTCGCTTCTTCGTAAATTACCTGTTCCCATTCGGCCAGGTTAGCTTCCGGACACTCTAAGCTGAATCGTTTACAAATATAATCGTCCAGGCCCTGTGATTTCAACATGCCTGGAATTTTATAGATGGAATCGACATCTTTCAGAGAAATCACCGCTTTTTCCGGAACGTTACAGAACAATGCAATTTTCGCACGTTCGTTTGCCGGGACAGCGCGGTCAGAGCGGCAAATCAGGATATCTGGCTGGATACCGATAGAGAGCAGCTCTTTTACAGAGTGCTGCGTCGGTTTTGTTTTCACTTCACCTGCCGCTGCCATGTACGGAACCAGCGTCAGATGCATAAACAGTGTGTGTTCACGGCCAATTTCAACGGCCATCTGGCGAATCGCTTCAAGGAACGGCAGAGATTCGATATCACCAACGGTACCGCCGATTTCGACCAGCACAACGTCATGGCCTTCGCCGCCTTCCAGCACGCGTTCTTTAATGGCATTGGTGATGTGCGGGATAACCTGTACGGTCGCGCCCAGATAGTCGCCACGGCGCTCTTTGCGCAGAACGTCAGAGTAAATACGACCCGTGGTGAAGTTGTTGCGGCGGCTCATTTTGGTGCGAATGAAACGCTCGTAGTGACCCAGGTCCAGGTCGGTTTCAGCGCCGTCTTCAGTAACGAACACTTCCCCGTGTTGGATTGGGCTCATGGTGCCTGGATCGACGTTGATATACGGATCCAGTTTCATGATGGTCACGTTGAGGCCACGGGCTTCAAGAATGGCTGCGAGGGAGGCTGCGGCAATGCCTTTACCCAGAGAGGATACGACCCCGCCGGTCACAAAAATATAGTTCGTTGTCATGCTGAACCTGAGAAGTTAGGGTGAAACGATGGAATAACCAGGACGGGAAAGTAGTATACCCGAACATGACGTACGCCACAAACTTTCATTATCCCCTCTCCTTCGTTCTTCAAGCCGCACCGGTGTTGGCTTCCTTCACTCACCCCAGTCACATAGCATTTCTATGTTTCTGGGGATTCTTTCAGTCGCCGCCGTGTTGCGACTCGAATAACTCGAAGAAGCAGTATACACGGTGTCTCATCAACATAACGGGAAGAGAAAATAGCCTCTTTGAAGTAAATGTTTTTGACGCAAATCAAGCGCTTGTTATTTAAAAAATCACACAAAACGCCCTTGACCGCGCAATTCCCTTAGAGATCAATTTCCTGCCGTTTTACCTGTTGCCAGACTTCTTCCATCGTTTCCAGGTCAACACCGGTCATTTCCAGGCCGCGCGCCGCCACAATCCGTTCGACCTCACGAAAACGCCGCTCGAACTTTTCGTTGGCTTTTTGCAGAGCGGTCTCCGCTTTGGTGCCTAAATGACGGGCCATATTGACGGTGGCAAACAGCAAATCGCCCATTTCCTCTTCCAGTTTAGCCTGGTCGACAACGACCTGCCGGGCCTCGTGCATGACCTCGTCGATCTCTTCATACACCTTATCGACCACTGGTCCCAGCGTCGTCCAGTCAAAACCGACATTCGAACAGCGCTTCTGGATTTTCTGCGCCCGCATTAGCGCTGGTAAACTGCGCGGAATATCATCGAGGGCAGAATGCTGCGCTTTTTGCGCTCGTTCGCCGGTTTTGATTTGTTCCCAGCGGGCCAGCACTTCAGTGCTGTTGTTGACCTGGGCATCCGCAAAAACATGCGGGTGGCGACGCTCGAGTTTGTCACTGATGGCGGCACAAATATCATTGAAATCAAAGCGCCCTTCTTCCTGGGCTATTTGTGCGTAAAACACGACCTGAAACAGTAGATCGCCCAGCTCACCGCGCAGATCGTCAAAATCCTCACGGGAAATCGCGTCGAGCACTTCGTAGGTTTCTTCAAGGGTGTAAGGGGCGAGCGTGACGAAAGTCTGTTCGTTATCCCACGGACAGCCGGTTTTCGGGTCGCGCAGGCGTTGCATGATGCCAAGCAGGCGGTCAATTTGGGTCATTGGAACATCCTGAAAACACAGGCCCGATAAGCGAGGCGCCACCGGGCCTGGAAAGTAAAATTAATTGCCGTGCAAACGACGCGCGTCAATCACATCAGGTACCTGATTCAGCTTGCTGAGCACGCGTCCCAGCACCTGCAGGTTGTAGATTTCAATTGTCATATCGATAGTAGCAAGCTGTTGTTTGGTATCGCTACGACTGGCAACGCCGAGCACATTGACCTTCTCGTTCGCCAGAATCGTCGTGATATCACGCAATAAACCGCTGCGATCGTTGGCCTGTACGCGCACTACCAGCGAGTATCCCGCCGAATAGCTTTCACCCCACACGGCGTCCACAAGGCGTTCCGGCGCATGCGCACGCAGTTCGACCAGTTGCTCACAGTCCGCCCGATGGACGGAAATCCCGCGGCCCTGGGTAATAAACCCAACAATCTCATCGCCTGGAATCGGCTGGCAGCAACGGGCAATGTGATGCATCAAATTACCTACGCCTTCCACAACAACACGCCCATCGTCTTTACGCCGGTTCTGCGGCGCATGCGTTTTCTGCTGAAGCTGTTTCAGCGCGGCGGCGTCTTCTTCGGCGGCGCTCGGTTTGTTGAACTGCGATTGCAGGAAGTTCACCATCTGGTTCAGACGGATATCGCCCCCGCCAATCGCCGCCAGCAGTTCCTCCAGCTCGTTGAAGTTGTAGCGCGGCAGCAGATGCTTTTCCGCTTCTTTCAGGCTGATCCCTAAATGCGACAGCTCGTCATCCAGAATCTGCCGTCCGGCAAGGATGTTCTTATCGCGGTCCTGTTTACGGAACCAGGCGTGGATTTTCGAGCGCCCACGGCTGGTCGTCACATAGCCCAGATTCGGATTCAGCCAGTCGCGGCTCGGGTTCGGCTGTTTCTGGGTGATGATTTCGATCTGATCGCCCATCTGCAACTGATAGGTAAACGGCACGATGCGCCCACCGATTTTCGCCCCAATACAACGGTGCCCCACATCACTGTGAATGTGATACGCAAAGTCGAGCGGCGTAGAGCCCGCGGGCAGATCCACAACATCGCCTTTCGGCGTAAAGACGTAGACCCGATCGTCAAACACCTGACTGCGCACTTCGTCGAGCATTTCGCCAGAGTCCGCCATCTCTTCCTGCCAGGCGATCAGCTTACGCAGCCAGGCAATGCGGTCCTCATGGCCGGAACGCGCCCCGCCTGCGGCTGCGCCTTCTTTATACTTCCAGTGCGCGGCGACGCCCAGCTCAGCGTCCTCATGCATTTGTTTAGTACGAATCTGGATCTCTACCGTTTTGCCGCCGGGCCCCAACACCACGGTGTGAATCGACTGATAGCCATTCGGTTTCGGGTTGGCGACATAGTCGTCAAACTCATCCGGCAGATGGCGATAGTGCGTGTGGACAATGCCCAGCGCGGCGTAGCAGTCCTGCAAGCGCTCGGCGACGATACGCACGGCGCGCACGTCAAACAGCTCATCAAATGCCAGATGCTTTTTCTGCATTTTTCGCCAGATGCTGTAGATGTGTTTCGGGCGTCCATACACTTCCGCCTTTACGCCTTCCGTTTTCATCTCTGAGCGCAAATGACTCACGAACTCTTCAATGTAGTGCTCACGATCGATACGCCGTTCATGCAGCAGTTTGGCAATGCGTTTGTACTCGGCAGGATGCAGATAGCGGAAGCAATAATCTTCCAGCTCCCATTTCAGCTGACCGATACCTAATCGGTTCGCCAGCGGCGCATAGATGTTAGTGCACTCTTTTGCCGCCAACACGCGCTCATCTTCCGGCGCGTCTTTCACCTCGCGCAGATGGGCGATTCGTTCAGCAAGTTTGATGACCACACAGCGGAAATCGTCGACCATCGCCAGCAGCATGCGCCGCACGTTGTCGACCTGCTCGGAGGAGACGGAATCGGTATGGGTCGCTTTCAACTGGCGAATGGCCGCCATGTCACGCACGCCATGAATCAGATTGACGATAGACTTACCTACGCTTTCCTGCAGGGTATCTTCGCTAACGACATTGGCATCTGCCAGAGGGAACAGCAGCGCTGCCCGCAGCGTGTCGATATCCATACTGAGTGTCGAGAGGATTTCCACCATCTCCACGCCACGCCACAGCAGCAGTTCCGCATCCGGATGCCCCTGTGTCTGTTGCAGGCAATACGCCCAGGTTTCGGCTAAGCGTTCACATGACTGCTGGCTCGTGATCCCAAGACTTTCGATCCACTTTTTCGGGTCAAATTCCCCAGCTTTGTTTAGATGCGCACTTCTTACCGCAACCATTGTCCTCTCCTTAAGGGACGTGACCTGTCGAAGTCGACAAGTCGTGATTCATTATGAATGCTCAAACAATACCATCGATTCCAGGTGTCCCGTGTGGGGGAACATGTCAAGCATCGCCAGCCGTTGTATTTGATATCCTGCGCGTAATAACGCCTCACTATCCCGCGCCAGCGTGGCAGGATTACAGGATACATAAACAATGCGGCCAGGCTGCAATTTTATAATATGTTGCATCACGCCCGCAGCCCCTGCGCGCGCAGGGTCGAGCAAGATTTTATCAAAACCGTTTTTGGCCCACGGCTGTCGGGTAACATCCTCTTCAAGATTTTCATGAAAGAATGTCACATTGTGTAATCCATTTTGTTGTGCATTTTCGCGCCCTTTTTCCACCAGCGCAGGCACGCCTTCCACCCCGACAACGCTTGCCGCCCGGGTTGCCAACGGGAGTGTGAAATTGCCCATCCCGCAGAAGAGATCCAGCACGCGATCGCCAGGCTGTACGTCCAGCCATTCCAGCGCGCTGGCCACCATTTTCTGGTTCACCCCTGCATTGACCTGAATAAAATCACGCGGACTGAAGTTTAAGCGTAGCCCGTTTGATTCATACCAGGGCGTCTGACCAGAAACCGTTTCCAGTATCTCGCTTTGCGGTGCCAGATACAGAGACAGTCCCTTTGAATGCGAAAAGCGTTCCAGTTTTTCGTTATCCGCGCGACTTAACGGCGCGGTATGGCGCAGAATCATCAGCGTACCGCTGTCTGCCTGCACCAGTTCAACATGTCCCAGATGGCGAATTCCCTGCAGGCTGCCAAGGCATGCCCTGAGATCGGGCAGCAATGCTTCAAGTTGGGGCACCAGAATGGGGCACTGTCTGACATCAACGATGTCACTGGACGCTGACTTGCGAAATCCCATCTGGAACTGCTGGGTCTTGGGTTGGAAGTTGAGACTTAAACGTGCGCGACGGCGATAGCCCCACGGCGCATCGGCGATCACCTCGGTGACATCGTTATTCATCAGGCGTGACAGCGCGGCGCTTTTACTGCGCTGCTGCAGTTCGATACTCGCGTGCTGTTGCTGACAGCCGCCGCAAATGCCAAAGTGCGGACAGCGCGGCGTGACGCGATCCGGGCTATCATTCAAACGGCGCTTAACCTGAGCTTTCGCGTACTGTTTTTTATCTTCAGTGATCGCCACGTCCGCACTTTCCTGCGGCAACAATCCGGGGATAAACAACGTTTTTCCGTTGTGTCGCGCAACGCCCTGACCAAAAGAATCGAGGTCATTGACGGTAACGGTTATGATCTGGCGCGTCGTCACGCGCCGTTTTGCAGAGTAGAATTGCGCCATCGACGAGAATATTCTCAATTTAACAGTGTGACCCTAATTGTCCCATAACGGAACTCCATGACCAACTACAGCCTGCGCGCTCGCATGATGATTCTGATCCTGGCCCCGACCGTGCTTATCGGTTTACTGCTCAGTATCTTTTTCGTTGTGCATCGCTACCACGACTTGCAGCGTCAACTGGAAGATGCCGGTGCCAGTATCATCGAGCCTCTCGCGGTCTCTACCGAATACGGTATGAACCTGCAAAACCGCGAATCCATCGGCCAGCTCATTAGCGTTTTGCATCGCCGCCACTCAGAGATTGTGCGGGCGATTTCGGTCTACGACGAGAACAATCACCTCTTCGTCACCTCGAATTTCAATCTCAATCCGTCGGAAATGCAACTGCCTCCGGGCTCACCGTTTCCGCGCCGACTGAGCGTTGAGGGTCAGGGCGATATTTTAATCCTGCGCACGCCGATCATTTCAGAAAGCTATTCGCTTGACGAATCCCCGGCCACTGATGCAAAAAACGCGGGTAATATGTTGGGATATGTGGCGCTTGAACTCGATCTCAAGTCGGTCCGCTTACAACAGTATAAAGAAATCTTCATTTCTTCCGTCATGATGCTGTTTTGTATCGGCATTGCGCTGATCTTTGGCTGGCGTCTGATGCGCGATGTGACAGGGCCGATTCGCAACATGGTCAATACGGTTGACCGCATCCGCCGGGGGCAACTCGACAGCCGCGTGGAGGGCTTTATGCTCGGCGAGCTGGATGTGTTGAAAAACGGCATTAACTCAATGGCCATGTCGCTCGCAGCCTATCACGAAGAGATGCAGCACAATATCGATCAGGCGACCTCCGATTTGCGTGAAACGCTCGAGCAGATGGAGATCCAAAACGTCGAGCTGGATCTCGCGAAAAAGCGTGCGCAGGAAGCCGCCCGCATCAAGTCTGAATTTTTGGCCAACATGTCCCATGAGCTGCGTACCCCGCTGAACGGCGTGATCGGCTTTACGCGCCTGACGCTGAAAACCGAGCTGAATACCACCCAGCGCGACCACCTGAATACCATCGAGCGTTCGGCAAATAACCTGCTGGCAATCATCAACGACGTTCTCGATTTCTCTAAGCTGGAAGCGGGTAAACTTATTCTCGAAAGCATTCCCTTTGCCCTGCGCAATACGCTCGATGAAGTGGTGACGCTGCTGGCACATTCATCGCACGACAAAGGGCTGGAGCTGACGCTCAATATTAAGAATGACGTACCGGATAACGTGATTGGCGACCCGCTGCGTTTGCAGCAGGTCATCACTAATCTGGTCGGTAACGCGATTAAATTCACCGAGAGCGGCAACATCGACATTCTGGTGGAAAAGCGTTCGCTGAGTAACACCAAAGTGCAGATCGAAGTGCAGATCCGCGATACCGGCATCGGTATCCCCGAGCGCGACCAGTCACGCCTGTTCCAGGCTTTCCGTCAGGCCGATGCCAGTATTTCCCGTCGCCACGGCGGTACCGGACTGGGGCTGGTGATCACGCAGAAGCTGGTTAACGAGATGGGCGGCGATATCTCCTTCCACAGCCAGCCGAATCGCGGCTCAACCTTCTGGTTCCACATCAATCTCGATCTGAATCCGAATGTGATTAAGGATGGCCCGGCGACCACCTGCCTGGTGGGTAAACGTATTGCCTACATCGAGCCAAATGCCGCCGCCGCGCAGTGTACGCTGGATATTCTTAGCGAAACGCCGCTGGAGGTGATTTATAGCCCAACGTTTTCCGCACTGGCCGTTGAGCACTACGACTTTATGCTGCTTGGCGTTGCCGTCACCTTCAAAGAGCCGCTGACAATGCAGCACGAGCGGCTGATTCAGGCAACCAAAATGACCGAATTCCTGATGCTGGCGCTGCCGTGCCACGCTCAGGTGAACGCCGAGAAACTCAAACAGGACGGTGTGGCAAGTTGTCTGCTAAAACCCCTGACCTCCACGCGTCTGCTGCCCGCGCTGGTGGATTTGTGTCGTCAGAATCACCCCGAAAGCGCGCTGGTCTCAGACGAAAGCAAAATTGCCATGACGGTTATGGCGGTTGATGATAATCCAGCCAACCTGAAGCTGATTGGCGCACTGCTGGACGATCTGGTTCAACATGTTGAGCTGTGTGATAGCGGCCAACAGGCGGTCGATCGCGCGAAGCAGATGCAGTTTGATCTGATCCTGATGGATATTCAGATGCCGGACATGGATGGCATTCGGGCTTGCGAACTGATCCACCAGCTTCCTCATCAACAGCAAACCCCGGTGATCGCCGTCACCGCGCACGCGATGGCAGGCCAGAAAGAGAAATTGCTGAGTGCCGGAATGAATGACTATCTGGCAAAACCGATCGAAGAAGAGAAGTTGTTTAATCTGCTGCAACGCTACAAACCTGGCGCAAGTGTTCCGACACGCCGGCTTAGCGCTGAACCGATCGAACCGGTTTTCAACCCAAATGCCACGCTGGACTGGCAACTGGCGCTACGCCAGGCCGCCGGAAAACCCGATCTGGCACGCGATATGCTGCAAATGCTGATCGATTTTCTGCCGGAAGTGCGTAATAAAATCGAAGAGCAGTTGGTAGGGGAAAATCCACAAGGATTAATCGATTTGATTCATAAGCTGCATGGCAGTTGCGGTTATAGCGGCGTACCGCGCATGAAGAATTTGTGTCAATTGCTGGAAAGCCAGTTACGCGAAGGGACGCCAGAAGAAGATCTGGAACCCGAGTTTCTGGAACTGCTGGACGAGATGGATAACGTGGCGCGTGAAGCGCGAAAATGGCTGTTGTAGGCCGGACAGGCAGCGCGCCATCCGGCCTGTCGATCAGCGTAGCGTCTGTCCCATTTTGAGCGTCGCCGCGACGTTGCGCGCGGTCATGCGCACGTTCTCTGCGGCGTTCTTCAACGCATCGTCCAGCGTACAGATGGTATAAATCACGCTAAAGACGGCATCCAGCCCATGTTCATGGACGATGCCGACATCGGCCGTCAGGCTACCGGCAATACCGATCACCGGTTTGTGGTAGCGCTTTGCCACCTTCGCCACCCCTACCGGAACTTTACCGTGGATCGTCTGGCTATCCATGCGCCCTTCGCCGGTCACCACCAGATCGGCATCCGCAACGCATGCATCCAGTTGTAGCGCATCGGTGACTATCTCAATTCCGCGTCGCAGTTGCGCACCGCAAAACGCATACAGCGCCGCGCCCATCCCGCCTGCCGCACCGCCGCCAGCCAGTTCAAGGACATCCACCTCCAGATCGCGGGTGATAATCTGCGCATAATGCACCAGTGCTGTATCCAGACGATCGATCGTCTCTGCCGTAGCCCCTTTCTGTGGACCAAACACCGCTGACGCCCCCTCTTTACCGGTCAGCGGGTTAGTCACATCACACGCGACTTCAATACGGCATGCGGCAAGACGCGGATCCAACTGGCTGATATCGATCCGTGTAAGCGCATCGAGCGCTGCTCCGCCCTTACCAATTTCATTCTGCCGGGCATCGAGCAATTTTGCCCCCAACGCCTGCACCATGCCCGCACCGCCGTCGTTGGTCGCACTGCCGCCGAGCCCGATAATAATATGATCTACGCCAGCATCCAGCGCATGACGAATCAACTCCCCGGTTCCCCAGGAGGTTGTCTTTAATGGATCGCGTAACGCGACAGGCACCTGCTCCAGGCCGCTGGCTGCCGCCATCTCAATGAAAGCCGTGCGCTCGTCGCCGGATAAGCCGAAAAACGCGGTGACGGTTTTCCCCAGCGGACCCGTGACGTCGACATCAACAATGCGTCCCGCCGTCGCCGCCACCATGGCTTCAACCGTTCCTTCACCGCCATCAGCAACCGGAAGTTTTACATAATCCGCATCGGGCCAGATTTCACGAAAACCTTGCTCAATGGCGTTCGCCACCTCGAGAGCACTCAAACTTTCCTTATACGAGTCCGGTGCGATCACTATTTTCATAAGCCGTCCTTACGCATGTTGACTCAGCTAAGCATACACCCGGTTTACCAATAAAAAATAACCGGTCCTTTTGGGACCGGTCGACATCTTAACGAACCATGCACGGACGTTTGTTATCGAACGTCCAGTTCGGGATCAGATACTGCATCCCCATCGCGTCATCACGCGCGCCCAGACCATGCTTCTGATACAGCTCGTGAGCTTTCATTACCTGGTCCATATCCAGTTCAACGCCCAGACCCGGTTTCGCCGGTACCTGCACCATACCGCCTTTAATTTCAAACGGCGCTTTGGTCAGACGCTGGTTGCCTTCCTGCCAGATCCAGTGAGTGTCGATCGCCGTGATCTTGCCCGGTGCCGCCGCAGCCACATGGGTAAACATCGCCAACGAAATGTCAAAATGGTTATTGGAGTGTGAACCCCAGGTCAGACCGAACTCATGGCACATCTGCGCGACGCGCACAGAACCCTGCATCGTCCAGAAGTGCGGGTCAGCCAGCGGGATATCCACCGACTGTAATGACAGCGTATGGCCCATCTGACGCCAGTCGGTGGCGATCATATTGGTCGCGGTCGGCAGACCAGTGGCGCGACGGAACTCCGCCATCACCTCACGGCCCGAGAAGCCCTGCTCAGCACCACACGGATCTTCCGCGTAGGCCAGCGAACCTTTCAGGTATTTACCGATTTTGATCGCTTCATTCAGTGACCAGGCACCGTTAGGATCCAGCGTGACGCGCGCCTGTGGGAAGCGTTTTGCCAGCGCCACAATCGACTCCGCCTCTTCTTCCCCAGCCAGCACGCCGCCTTTCAGTTTGAAGTCATTGAAACCGTATTTTTCATACGCCGCTTCTGCCAGACGGACGACCGCATCGGGTGTCATCGCTTCTTCATGACGCAGACGATACCAGTCGCATTGCTCATCCGGTTGGCTCTGATACGGCAGCGGTGTGGCTTTGCGGTTACCGACGAAGAACAGATAGCCGAGCATTTCTACTTCGCTACGCTGTTGACCGTCCCCCAGCAAAGACGCCACGTTTACGCCCAGATGCTGTCCCAGCAGATCCAGCAGCGCAGCTTCAATGCCGGTGACTACGTGGATGGTGGTACGCAGGTCAAACGTTTGCAGACCGCGGCCGCCTGAGTCACGATCGGCAAAAGTATTGCGCACCGCATTCAGCACGTTTTTGTACTCACCAAGCTGTTTACCCACCACCAGCGGGATCGCGTCTTCCAGCGTCTTACGGATTTTTTCGCCACCGGGGATTTCACCCACGCCAGTATGACCGGAATTATCTTTGATAATCACAATATTACGCGTGAAGAACGGGGCATGCGCTCCGCTCAGGTTCATCAGCATACTGTCGTGGCCCGCAACCGGAATAACCTGTATTGCCGTTACAACAGGAGTAGTAAATTGTGCGTTCATTGTTGAGTCCTTATACAAGTCAGTGACGGCCGAAAACGGGACGTTTACGGTCAAAAGTCCAGCCGGGGATCAGATACTGCATCGGACCGGCGTCATTTCGCGCACCGCCTGGCAGTTTTTTGTAAGCGTCATGCGCCTTCTGCACCTGATCCCAATCCAGTTCAACACCCAGTCCAGGCGCGTGAGGGACAGCAATTTTTCCGTTTTTAATCTCAAGAGGATTTTTCGTCAGGCGGCAATCGCCCTCCTGCCAGATCCAGTGCGTGTCGATGGCGGTCGGTTTACCCGGCGCTGCCGCGCCAACGTGGGTAAACATCGCCAGTGAAATATCGAAGTGGTTGTTAGAGTGGCAGCCCCAGGTCAGCCCCCAGTCGTCGCACAACTGTGCCACACGTACCGCACCGGAAAGCGTCCAGAAATGCGGATCGGCAAGCGGGATATCGACGGCATTCAGCATCACCGCATGACCCATTTCGCGCCAGTTAGTGGCGATCATGTTCGTCGCCACCGGCAATCCCGTGGCGCGACGGAATTCGGCCATCACTTCGCGCCCGGAAAAGCCCTGCTCGGCGCCACACGGATCTTCTGCGTAAGTGAGCACATCGTTCAACCCTTTGCACAGCGTGATCGCCTCTTCAAGCAGCCAGGCACCGTTGGGATCAACGGTAATACGCGCATCCGGGAATCGCTTTTTCAGCGCGCGAGCGGTATCGATCTCTTGCTCACCTGGCAGCACGCCGCCTTTGAGTTTGAAATCTTTAAAACCGTAGCGATCCTGCGAGGCTTCCGCCAGACGCACCACGGCATCGCTGTTGAGTGCTTCCTGATGGCGCAGGTGATACCAGTCGTGGTTGCTCGGTGTGGTCTCCAGATAAGGCAGATCGGTTTTGGTTCTGTCGCCCACGTAGAAAAGATAACCCAGCACGGTCACTGCATCACGCTGCTTGCCTGGCCCTAACAGTTCGCAGACCGGCACGTTGAGCGCCTTGCCCAGCATATCAAGCAGCGCGGCTTCCAGCGCGGCCACCGCATTGACACGCAGTTCGAATGTCCAGGCACCTTTGCCAAAAGTATCAAAGTCAGCGGCCTGATTGCCTTTGTGGACCTGCTGGACCACTTTATTCAGTCGGGCCACTTCCTGACCGAGCACCATCGGAATGGCATCAACCAGCGTCTGGTAGATAACCTCTCCGCCCGGCGCTTCACCGACGCCGGTGTTCCCGGCGTTATCGGTTAGTACCACGATATTGCGGGTAAAATACGCGTTATGCGCACCGCCAATGTTGAGGAGCATACTGTCATGTCCGGCGACCGGAATGACCTTCATGTCCGTGATAACGGGGCTGGATTGTGTCGTCATGATAGTTGTCCTGCGACCGGTTTCAGTTCGATACGTTTAATATCCCCCACCAGCACCAGGTAGCTCAGTACCGCGATCAACGCATGCACGCCCACATAAATCAGCGCACCGTTGAAGGAGCCGGTCGTGCCAACGATGTAGCCAATGGCAATGGGTGTCACGATGCCAGAGATGTTGCCGAACATGTTGAACAGACCCCCGCTCAGGCCGCTGATCTCTTTCGGCGCTGTATCAGCCATCACCGCCCAGCCCAGGGCACCGATGCCCTTACCAAAGAACGCCAGCGCCATGAAACCGATGATCATCCACTCGACGTTGACGTAGTTACAGAACACCATCACCATCGACAACAACATCCCCATCACGATAGGCGTTTTACGCGCAATGTTCAGTGAGCCGGTCCGACGCATCAGCCAGTCGGAGATAATGCCGCCCAGCACCCCGCCGATAAATCCACACACCGCAGGAACCGAGGCCACAAAGCCCGCTTTCAGGATCGACATACCGCGAGCCTGTACCAGATAAACCGGGAACCAGGTGATAAAGAAGTAGGTCAGCGCGTTAATGCAGTACTGACCGATATACACACCGATCATCATGCGGGAACCCAGCAACTGCTTGACCTGTCCCCATTTCACGCTGAGCGGCACTTTGGCTTTGGTGTCTTTCTGATCCATGTTGATCAGCGCACCGCCTTCTGCAATGTATTCCAGCTCTTTCTTGTTCACGCCCGGATGCTGGTTTGGCTCGTGGATCACTTTCAGCCAGATAAAGCTGATGACAATCCCAAGGCCGCCCATAAAGAAGAACACATGCGACCAACCCACTTCGTGCGTCAGCCAGCCCATGATTGGGGCAAAAATAACGGTGGCAAAGTACTGCGCAGAGTTAAAGATTGCGACCGCCGTTCCCCTCTCCTGTGCCGGGAACCAGGCCGCGACGATGCGACTGTTGCCGGGGAAGGACGGCGCTTCCGCCAGACCGACGAGGAAGCGCAAGGTAAACAGCGCGACGATAATGCCGAATCCGCTGAAGATATCGACGAAGCCCTGTAACAGGGTAAACATGGACCAAATGAAGATGGACCAGAAGTAAACGCGTTTGGAACCAAAACGGTCCAGCAGCCAGCCGCCCGGGATCTGCCCGATAACGTAGGCCCATGAGAACGCAGAGAAAACGTAACCCATACCGACCGGATCCAGACCAATATCTTTGGCCATCTCCGAACCGGCAATGGATAAGGTGGCGCGGTCGCCATAGTTGAAGGAGGTGACGATAAACAACATCACCACTATCCAGTAGCGGGCATTGGTGCGTTTTTCCGCACCGCTCGCAGCCTGACTTAATGAACTCATTGTTGCACTCCTGAATTTTCGCGTTAGTCACGCTCACTCTGAACAGCACAACTGGTAGGGGATCAGAGGTGACGTTTCGTGTTTTTTATTGCAGCTTTTATTAGGTCGTTCACCTTGCTAACTGCATTTTTTATAACTGGCAGGAGAAGTATAAAAAGCACCCGGTTCTTGCTCACCGTGCAAGAACCCAACATTTAGGTGATGTATCACTTATGTTTATGGCAAAAGCCCAGGGTGATGGAAGCGACTTCACGGAATTGAAAACCTGTAACGGAAATCGCGTGGGACTTACGTGGAAAAGGCAGGAGTGTGAAACAGGTCGCTTGACCCTATGAAAACGCCCCTAAAAACCCTTCTATGTTGAGGGTATTTAGGGGCGTTTGCCCGAGGCTAACTCGATTCAGTATGGGTAGCATAGCATCAGGTTGTTCCCGTGCCTGGCACCATAAGAGAGCCCCTCCCGGTAGGGGGAGGGTTCACTCTCAGGATAAGAGTGTGCCCCAATGTTCAACCCAGGGATTGGATTCGCTTTCGGGCTCCGGGTGCTCACTGGCATCAATCAGCAACATTTCCCCCACGCGCTGCGCGCTTTGCTCCTGTAACAGGGCATCAAACTGTTTACCGCCATTACAGAAATTGACGTAGCTGCTGTCGCCTAACGCAATCACGCCGTAACGCAGATTTGGCTGGAAACCCAGTTGGTCTTTGATTCCCTGAAACAACGGCACAATGCTGTCAGGTAAATCGCCCTGCCCGGTCGTTGAGGTGACCACCAGCGCGATTTTATCCTGATATTTCTGCCAGTCCGTCAGTTCAGGATCTTCAAAAACAGTCGCATTGTGCCCCTGGGCCGTCAGGATCGCTTCGGCCTCTTCGGCCACCAGTAGCGCGTTACCGTACATTGTCCCGACAAAAATCCCGATTTCCGCCATGCTTAATTACTCCCTGAATGAAGAACGTATGCGTTCATCCTGACCTGCTGGCTCACTTAACTCAACCCTTTCATTATCAGGGAGAAGTCCCTGCCAGCCAAACTGTGATAGCGCCTGCATCCAGACCGTATCCAGCCCGGCATGAATCGTCAACGGTTCACCGGTAAACGGATGAGTCAGCGAAAGCTGGCTGGCATGCAGCATCAGTCGGTTGCAGCCAAAATGTTCCGCTGCACTGCGGTTCTGCCGCAAATCGCCATGCTTGCTGTCGCCAATAATCGGATGGCGCAGGTGCGCCAGATGACGTCTGAGCTGATGCTTGCGTCCCGTTTGCGGATCCAGTTCCACCAGTCCGTAACGAGTCGTCGGATAACGCCCGGTTGCCACGGGCATTTCAACGGTGGCGAGGCCATGGTAATGAGTTACCGCAGGCTGTGGGTCTTTGTTTTCGCGGGCAAACTTGTCGGCGATTTTATCCAGTTCCTCCACCAGCGGATAATCGAGTACCGCCTCTTCCATTAACCAACCACGGACAATGGCGTGATAGCGCTTATGGATCTGGTGTTGCTCAAACTGCTGCGCGAGACGGCGTCCGGCTTCACTGGATAAGCCCATCAGCAGGACGCCGGATGTTGGTCTGTCGAGGCGATGCGCGGTAAACACATGCTGACCAATCTGGTCACGCACGGTCTGCATCACCACCACTTTTTCGTCTCGATCCAGCCAGCTGCGGTGCACCAGCCAGCCGGAAGGCTTGTTGACCGCAACCAGCCATTCATCCTGATACAGAATTTCCAGCATCAGGATTTATCTTGCGCAAAAAGCGCATCCAGCGCCTGCAACGCCTCCAGCAGGATTTCGCGCTGCGGATGATCGGCGGTCAGCGCCATTTCGTAATAAGGTGCGACGGCAAACGCCTCGGGCAGCGGTTGCGCACTGTCCAGTAGCGCATGCATGCGGGGGATAAGGACCCATTGCAGCCACTCAATGGGTTCCATCGTATCCATACAAAACGGTTGGGTGCTGGTAAACAGGTGGGCTTCGGGTTCATCCATCCGCCAGTGTTGATGCTCACGCAGCAACGCTTCAAGTGCATGAAGCTGCTGACGCACACGGTCATGAGTCGTCATGAAAGTCACCTCAATGATGAAAAATCTGGCGCGAAGGATACCACCAGTAAAATGAGAAGCAAAAAAAGGGAGCACTGTAAAAACAGTGCTCCCGGTTCGTTTCGCAGCATTCCAGCTACTTTTTGTGCTCCCTGCTCATCCGTGACAACTTTTCCTCTGGTCTTGCGACCTGTTGTTCATCCTGAACATTTTGCATCCTGCTCACACCACCCCGATGTGATTACTTCATCCTGAAGCATCCTGGCCATCCTGACCCACCGACTATCCTGACCGGCTCTCGTTCTCCTTCCTGGAGGTGTCCTTTAACGCATTCCCGCGTTATCCTCTTCACTTCATCCTGAAGCCTTTCCCTGTAACACCGTCCTGGTGTGTCCTGCTGAAGTGTCATCATCCTGATGTTCACTTCGTTGTGCGACTCCCTGTCGACGTACATAGAATCGCCTTTTTCACGCCGTCTTACAAGATGCTTACAGGCAATGCCTTAAGGAAAATTTCATATGAAAGTTGACATAAAATCATTAACTCGATGATTTATTAGGTTATTAGCCATTTTTACTTCGTGATATCTTCATTTACTACCTGGCGATCTCCTACAGGGCTTGTAAGAGATCTCTCACATATTCATGAGTGAAATGGATTACAGAAGAGGATTAAGGTGCGTAAGGAAATCCGCAAGAGTAGGGGCCAGGACGGAACGATTACGGGTTCCCAGCGTTTCTTTGATCACTTCCCCCGACAGATTGCAGAGCGAAATGACCTCCAGTTCATTGTCCAGTGTGGCAATAAAAAGGGTCGGCGACAGTTTCAAACGTTTCTGCGTCACCAGATGACCAATCAGGTTCTCCTGAACCCGTCTGAAATCATCCACGCTCCAGGTTTGCAACAGCGTCAGCGTTTCGCTGCCTGACTGCGCGCGCATATCCCCGGCAAACTGCGTGGTATAAAATGCGTGAAGCGCAGGTTGTACCACAATATCGAAGGCGCGTTCAACCGCGTTTACATTCTGTTCACCTTCAAACGGCTGCGGTTGCCAGTACACAGCATCACGGGTAGTCGAGATAATGCAGGGAGAAGGCACGCCATACAGTTCTTCGCTCATCGGCCAACTGCCGTTTTTTGCATGCCATGCGTCACAGTAACGCGCCGTAAAATCCTTCAGGGCTAAAGCTGTCTGTTCGTCCACCGGTTTCTCTCTTCATAAAAGCCAGGATACACTTGGCGCATAGTGTATCTGGTTTATGACGGTGAAACATGTCTTCTTATGAAAACCATCAGGCTCTTGATGGCCTGACGCTCGGTAAATCAACGGATTACCGGGATATTTACGACCCCAGCCTGTTACAGGGCGTGCCTCGCAGTCTGAATCGCGACCCGCTGGGTCTAAAAGCTGACAGCCTGCCGTTTCACGGTGCCGATATCTGGACGCTGTATGAACTGTCATGGCTGAATGCCAGGGGATTACCACAGGTGGCGGTGGGTCATGTGGAACTGGATTACACCAGCCTCAATCTGATTGAATCCAAAAGCTTTAAGCTGTATCTGAACAGTTTTAACCAGACGCGGTTTGACTCCTGGGAAGCGGTACAACAGACGCTGGAAAACGATTTGCGCGCCTGTGCTGAAGGGAAAGTGACCGTTGCGCTATACCGTCTCGATGAGCTGGAAGGACAGCCGGTCGCGCATTTTCACGGCACCTGCATTGATGATCAGGACATTGACATCGATAACTACCAGTTCACTACCGATTATCTGCAGTCCGCCACCAGCGGTGAAAAAGTGGTAGAAGAGACGCTGGTGAGTCATCTGTTGAAATCAAACTGTCTGATCACCCATCAGCCGGACTGGGGCTCCATACAAATTCAGTATCGCGGACGCAAGATCGATCGCGAAAAACTACTCCGTTATCTGATCTCTTTCCGCCATCATAACGAGTTTCACGAGCAGTGCGTAGAACGCATTTTCAACGACCTGCTACGCTTCTGTCAGCCGGAAAAACTGAGCGTTTATGCACGCTATACGCGCCGTGGTGGTCTGGATATTAACCCATGGCGGAGCAACACCGACTTCGTTCCGGCAACCGGCAGATTAGTTCGACAGTGAATTATTTCACAATTTTGCGGGTCGGATTCCACGCGTAAGGTTGTGAAAGGTCATAAGCCAGGGCTATTGTACTCTACAGGGAATGACGTTTTGCGTCCCATAAGGAGTTTACTTGATTACACATATTAGCCCGCTTGGCTCAATGGACATGTTGTCGCAACTGGAAGTCGATATGCTTAAACGCACGGCCAGCAGCGACCTGTATCAACTGTTTCGTAACTGTTCGCTTGCCGTTTTAAACTCCGGCAGTCTGACTGACAACAGCAAAGAGCTGCTGTCCCGCTTTGAAAGTTTCGACATTAACGTGCTGCGTCGCGAACGCGGCGTGAAGCTGGAACTGATCAACCCGCCAGAAGATGCCTTCGTCGATGGCCGTATCATTCGCGCACTGCAGGCGAACTTGTTTGCCGTGCTGCGCGATATTCTGTTTGTTAACGGGCAGATTCATAACGCGGGCCGTTTCCAGCATCTGGATCTCGAAAGCTCCGTGCACATTACTAACCTGGTGTTCTCTATTTTGCGTAATGCCAGAGCGCTGCACGTGGGCGAAGCGCCAAACATGGTGGTTTGCTGGGGCGGCCACTCGATTAATGAAAACGAATACCTGTACGCCCGACGCGTCGGGACACAGTTAGGTCTGCGCGAACTGAACATCTGTACCGGTTGCGGGCCTGGCGCAATGGAAGCGCCGATGAAAGGTGCCGCGGTGGGCCATGCGCAACAGCGTTATAAAGACAGCCGTTTTATTGGGATGACTGAGCCGTCGATTATCGCCGCTGAACCACCGAACCCGCTGGTTAACGAACTGATCATTATGCCGGACATTGAAAAACGTCTGGAAGCCTTCGTGCGTATCGCCCACGGCATTATCATCTTCCCGGGCGGTGTCGGTACAGCGGAAGAGTTACTGTATCTGTTGGGGATCCTGATGAATCCGGCGAACAAAGATCAGGTTCTACCGCTCATCCTCACCGGCCCGAAAGAGAGCGCTGATTACTTCCGCGTGCTGGATGAGTTCATCGTGCATACGCTGGGAGAAGCCGCGCGCACGCATTACCGCATTATCATTGATGACGCAGCAGAAGTGGCGCGCCTGATGAAAAAAGCGATGCCGCTGGTGAAAGAGAACCGTCGTGATACCGGTGATGCCTACAGCTTCAACTGGTCGATTCGTATCACGCCGGATCTGCAAATGCCGTTCGAACCGTCCCACGAGAACATGGCCAACCTGAAGCTGTACCCTGACCAACCGGTTGAGGTACTGGCGGCAGACCTGCGTCGCGCCTTCTCCGGCATTGTAGCGGGTAACGTTAAGGAAGTGGGTATCCGCGCCATTGAAGAGTTTGGGCCATACAAAATCCACGGCGACAGTGAAATGATGCGTCGCATGGACGATCTCCTGCAAGGTTTTGTTGCGCAGCACCGTATGAAGCTGCCAGGCACCGCCTATATCCCCTGCTACGAAATTTGCGGCTGACGCGAAAAGCGTTTCATGGACCGGGAGCGGCGAATGGCCCTTCCGGTTTTTCTATAATTACCAATGAGATAATACGTTCACTTTATTAAGCCTGCTAATACATCATACAAAAAATATCGCTACGCAAACGATTACCTCGCTAATGCAACCGCGTTTTATCATCCATAATTTAAATTAGTCACCACAAACCACTATAAAGGTCGCTTTTTACAACGTAACCTCCGCATCTGTCTGGCAATCCTTTCTGTCAATATGTTGTTAATGCTAGCCTTCGCACGCGTAAATTCGCTGTGATGATTTTTTAACAGACCAATGATCCAAAAATATCCACATTAGAAGTGGATTATTGCATTTGAGATCGCGATCACTGATAGATTCATTAGTTAAATGTATCTTTCTGCCCGCAAATTACTACGGTTAAAAATTTTATAAAAATCGTCGCTGCAAGAATTTCGTTTTACGGTCAGGAACATTTTCCTGATTTTTAGCTTCCTCCAGGAGAAATAGATGGAAACCATTCAAACCAGCACAATTGCTTCGACTGAATCACGAAGCGCATGGCGCAAGACCGATACCATGTGGATGCTGGGCCTTTATGGCACGGCTATCGGTGCGGGCGTATTGTTCCTGCCAATCAACGCAGGTGTCGGTGGGATGATCCCACTGATCATCATGGCAATCCTCGCCTTCCCGATGACCTTCTTCGCCCACCGTGGTCTGACTCGCTTTGTGCTGTCCGGCAAAAATCCGGGTGAAGACATCACAGAAGTAGTTGAAGAGCACTTTGGTATCGGCGCGGGTAAACTGATTACCCTGCTGTACTTCTTCGCGATTTACCCGATTCTGTTGGTCTATAGTGTCGCGATCACCAACACGGTTGAGAGCTTCCTGACTCACCAGTTATCCATCACCCCGCCACCGCGTGCGATCCTGTCGCTGATCCTGATTGTCGGGATGATGACTATCGTTCGCTTCGGTGAGCAGATGATCGTGAAGGCAATGAGCATCCTGGTGTTCCCGTTTGTCGCTGCACTGATGCTGCTGGCACTGTACCTGATCCCACAGTGGAGCGGTGCTGCGCTGGAAACCCTGTCCTTTGATTCTGCGGCTACGACTGGCAACGGTCTGTGGATGACCCTGTGGCTGGCGATTCCGGTGATGGTGTTCTCTTTCAACCACTCTCCGATTATCTCTTCTTTCGCGGTAGCGAAGCGTGAAGAGTACGGCGACGCGGCAGAGAAAAAATGCTCGAAGATTCTGGCATTCGCTCACATCATGATGGTGCTGACGGTGATGTTCTTCGTCTTCAGTTGCGTACTGAGTCTGACTCCGGCGGATCTGGCGGCAGCGAAAGAGCAGAACATCTCGATTCTGTCTTACCTGGCAAACCACTTTAATGCGCCGATCATCGCCTGGATGGCACCGATCATCGCAATGATTGCTATCACCAAATCCTTCCTCGGCCACTACCTGGGCGCGCGTGAAGGTTTCAACGGGATGGTCATCAAATCTCTGCGTGGTAAAGGCAAGTCTATCGAAATCAACAAACTGAACCGCATCACTGCGCTGTTCATGCTGGTAACGACCTGGATTGTCGCCACCCTGAACCCGAGCATCCTCGGTATGATTGAAACCCTGGGTGGTCCAATCATCGCGATGATCCTGTTCCTGATGCCGATGTACGCAATCCAGAAAGTACCGGCAATGCGTAAATACAGCGGTCACATCAGCAACGTGTTTGTTGTCGTGATGGGTCTGATTGCTATCTCCGCGATTTTCTACTCCCTGTTCAGCTAAGTTGTTTAGCGCCGCTTTCGGGCGGCGCTTCCTCCCTGATATAACCGCAATGGATGCCCTATGATTAGCGTATTCGATATTTTCAAAATCGGCATTGGCCCTTCCAGTTCACACACCGTTGGACCAATGAAAGCTGGCAAACAATTCACGGATGATCTGATTGCCCGCCATATTCTGACGGATGTCACCCGCGTGGTGGTGGATGTGTATGGCTCCCTGTCGCTGACGGGTAAAGGCCACCACACCGATATCGCGATTATCATGGGTCTGGCGGGAAATCTGCCGGATACCGTCGACATCGACGCCATCCCGGGCTTCATCCAGGATGTGAACACCCACGGGCGACTGCTGCTGGCGAACGGTCAGCATGAAGTTGAATTCCCGGTTGATAAGTGCATGAATTTCCATGCCGATAACCTGTCTCTGCACGAGAACGGGATGCGCATTACCGCGCTGGCGGGCGATAACGTCCTCTACAGCCAGACTTATTACTCCATTGGCGGTGGTTTCATCGTTGATGAAGAACATTTCGGTTTACCGAACAGTGCGCCGGTCAACGTACCGTATCCGTACAAATCGGCTGCCGATTTGCAAAAACACTGTCAGGAAACCGGACTTTCCCTTTCCGGTCTGATGATGCAAAACGAACTGGCATTACACAGCAAAGAAGAGCTGGAACAGCACTTTGCTAACGTCTGGGAGGTAATGCGCAGCGGCATTGAGCGCGGCATCACCACCGAGGGCGTTCTGCCTGGAAAACTGCGCGTTCCCCGCCGTGCGGCTGCGCTGCGTCGTATGCTGGTGAGCAGCGACAAAACCACCACCGATCCGATGGCGGTCGTTGACTGGATCAACATGTTCGCTCTGGCGGTAAACGAAGAGAACGCCGCTGGCGGACGCGTGGTTACTGCACCGACGAACGGCGCCTGTGGTATCGTGCCAGCCGTGCTCGCCTACTACGACAAATTCATCCGCGAAGTGAACGCTAACTCGCTGGCTCGCTACATGCTGGTCGCCAGTGCGATTGGCTCACTGTACAAGATGAATGCCTCCATTTCCGGCGCGGAAGTGGGCTGTCAGGGCGAAGTCGGTGTGGCCTGCTCGATGGCGGCGGCCGGTCTGGCAGAACTGCTGGGCGGCAGTCCGATGCAGGTGTGTATTGCTGCGGAAATCGGTATGGAACACAACCTCGGTCTGACCTGCGATCCAGTTGCAGGACAGGTTCAGGTACCGTGCATTGAGCGTAACGCCATTGCATCCGTCAAGGCGGTCAACGCAGCACGTATGGCCCTGCGCCGTACCAGCGAACCTCGCGTTTGTCTCGATAAAGTCATCGAAACCATGTACGAAACCGGTAAAGACATGAACGCCAAGTACCGCGAAACCTCTCGCGGCGGCCTGGCCATGAAGATTGTCACCTGCGATTAATCGTGCACTCAGAGGCCTCATTTTGCGAGGCCTCCTCCCGTTTTAGCCTCCTGCAATAGCCTGCTTCCGTCCTGAATGTTACCCTACACGCTGACTGGTAAGGGAGAACACCGTGGCTGTCCATCTGCTCATCGTCGATGCACTCAATTTAATTCGCCGGATCCATGCCGTTCAGGGTTCGCCCTGTGTGGAGACCTGTCTGCACGCGCTTGACCAGCTGATTGTCCACAGCCAGCCCACCCACGCCGTGGCGGTGTTTGATGATGAAGCGCGTAACAGTGGATGGCGTCACCAGCGTCTTCCGGACTACAAAGCCGGTCGTCCACCGATGCCGGATGAACTGCACAATGAAATGCCCGCCCTGCGCACGGCCTTTGAACAGCGTGGCGTCGCGTGTTGGGTGTCGAGCGGCAATGAAGCCGATGATTTGGCGGCAACCCTGGCGGTAAAAGTCACACAAGCGGGCCACCAGGCGACTATCGTGTCGACTGACAAAGGCTATTGCCAGTTGCTCTCTCCGACGTTACGCATTCGCGATTACTTTCAGAAACGCTGGCTGGATGCGCCGTTCATTGAAAAAGAGTTTGGCGTTCAACCGCAGCAGTTGCCGGATTACTGGGGACTGGCGGGGATCAGCAGTTCAAAAGTACCCGGCGTCGCCGGTATTGGCCCGAAAAGCACCACCCAACTGTTGGTGCAGTTTCAGACGCTGGAAGGTCTCTACGCACATCTGGATGAAGTGCCGGTAAAATGGCGTAAGAAGCTGGAGGCTCACCGGGAGATGGCATTCTTATGCCGTGATATCGCACGGTTGCAAACCGATTTGCAGCTTGACGGAAACCTGCAACAGTTGCGTCTGGCACGATAGCATTGCGGGCCGGATGGCGCAGACCGTCCGACCCGGCACACAAACCACGACGACTCTGCACCGCTTATTCTTCGATACGTAATCCGTAGGTTTTAAACTTCTCGAGCACTACGGCGATTTCTTCATCGGATAACACCGGCACCGGATCCATCACCGCCAGCGTCTTCATATAGAGTTGCGCCAGCACTTCCACCTCGTGCGCCAGCCACAGTGCCTTTTGCAGGTTCTCCTCGCAGGCAATTAAACCGTGGTGTTGCAGCAGCGTGGCTTTGCGATTTTTCAGCGCCACGACCACATGTTCTGAGAGTTCGCGAGTGCCAAAAGTGGCGTAGGGCGCGCAGGGAATGGAATTCCCTCCCGCCGCCGCAATCATATAGTGGATGGCCGGGATCGGCCGGTTGAGAATAGACACTGCGGTACAATGAATGGCGTGGTTATGCACAACAGCATTCGCTTCCGGGCGAGTCTGATAAGCCGCCAGATGAAAGCGCCATTCGCTGGACGGTAATTTCCCCTCTTCGTATTTGCCGTCGTTATCCACGTAGACAATCATCTGTTCGGTCATTCGTTCATAAGGAATGCCGCTCGGGGTAATCAACATACCGTCCTGATAACGCGCGCTCACATTTCCCGCCGTCCCCTGGTTTAATCCCAGGCGCGTCATTTCAAGACAGGTTTCAATAATTTCTCGAGATAAACGAGTTCTTTCCATCTCAGTTCTCCGGGGTACTCGGTTCAATGACTGATAACACTCTTTTTGTCGCGCGTATTATTTTTGTCTTAAGCGCTTAATTAATTTCATTTCAACTTTTACCGTCTCATGAACAGGGCGATCTTCGATGGCGTTGAGCATCATTGTGAACGCTTTTTCCGCCCAGGCGTTCTCATCCTGCTGCATTGACCACACGTTATTGGACAAGAATCCCAGCATCGGGTGTTCGTCAAACGTACCGATATTGATCTCGGGCGGAATAACGCCAAAACGGTCACGAATGGCTCTTACTGCCCCTTCCAGCACCGGTAATGACGAGGCGATAAACGCCTGCGGACATCCTGCTTCGTCGATCAAAGCCTGCATGATCTGGTATCCCCCTTCCGGGGTGTTCACCGGCCCTTCGCGCACCCAGTCACGATGATGAATCCCTTTTTTACTGAGCGCATTCAGGTAACCCGTCAGACGGTCGCTGATACTGGGCAAACCGGTATCGCCCACCAGAAACCAGACCGGTAACTTTTCAGCATCCAGCAAACTTTGGGTTAAATGTTCACCGCCTGAAATATTGTGACTTTCCACCAGCGCGTTATCCGTGTATTTAAAATCACGGTCCAGCAATACCATCGGTTTTCTCACCTGACGTAAATGATGCTGCTGGTTTTCTAACGTTGACGGGACAATAAAAAGACCGTCCACATTACGGGCAATTAAAGCCTTGGTGATTTTGTTTTCGTAATCGACATCATCATAAGTACAGCTAATCATCAGCTGATAACCGGATCGGCGGCAGCGCTGCTCGAGTTTCTCTGCCAATGTGGCAAAGAAGACGTTAGAAATATTGGGAACAATCAGGCCAAGCGTATCCGTTTTATTCAGCTTCAGGCTGCGGGCGGAATGGTTAATCACATAACCATATCGCTCAACATATTCATTAATACGCGTTTGCGTTTTGAGGCTGATTCGATACTGTTCAGCTTTTCCGTTTAGCACCAGTCTCACGGTTGTCACCGATAAATTCAGGTCGCTGGCTATCTGTTCTACTGTTTTAGCCATGTATGTGCCCCAGTCACCGTCCAAGCGTCAATTGACAATCATAAAATCATTTTACACTTTTGTCTTACCGCATCAGTCGGTTAAGCGCACGCCGTTGATCTCACCTGGTAAGCGGGGGGCGAAGATACCGCCCCCTGCCGGTTTATTTCTTACCGAAAGGATGTAACAACTTGTCTATTTCCGGCGTATTGATGTTCTGGGCGCTCACAAATTTCACCGGGATATCGATCTCTTTCGCGACCGTTTGCCCGGACAGTGCCGCATTCAGGGTTTTAATCCCCTGGTAACCAATCTGATAAGCATCCTGGACGACAAAGCCCTGGATCACACCGGTGTTCAGGAAGTGAATAATCGCTTCGGTACTGTCAAAACCAATGACTTTCACTTTCCCTTTGAGATTCTGACTGTCGATAGCGTTGGCGACGCCCAGCGTTGAGCCTTCATTGGTGCCATAAATCCCGGCCAGATCGGGGTTGGCCTGAATCATATCAATGGTCTTATCCATCGCTTTTTGTGGATCGCCATCACTGTACTGTACGGGCAGCACCTTGATATCCGGATACTTTTCCTTCATGCGGGCAATGAACCCTTCCGAGCGTTCAATCGCTGACGACGTCCCGGCGACATGAGCGATAATGCCGACTTTACCTTTATTATTCACTTGCGCCGCCAGCGCGTCCGCCGCTTCAGCGCCCGCTTTGCGGTTATTGGTCGCCACGAAGCTAACCGGAATATCCGAGTTTACGCCGGAGTCAAAGGTGACAACCTTAATACCACGCGAATTCGCCGTTTCCACCAGAGGAGCAAGCGCATTGGCATCCAGCGCCGCCAGCAGCAGACCGTTCGGCTTTTGCGCCATGGCGTTTTCAACCAGCTGAATTTGTTCCGCAATCTGAGTTTCGTCCGCAGGTCCGACATAGCTGGTTTTATCGCCCAACTCTTTCGCTGCTGCTTCCGTGCCCATTTTCACGGTTTGCCAGAATTCATGCTGGAAGCCTTTACTGATGACCGGAAGGTTCAAATCTTTCGCTAACGCACTGGAAGTGATGCACGCCAGCAGGGATAACGCATAGACAAAATGCCTGGTTTTCATTGTTGTACTCCGTTGTGAGTGTGTCACCCTTAACGTCAGGGTCAGTGTTCCCCGTGACTGCCGGGAGCGTAAATCAACGAATCTTTTTGCGTAACGTATCGAGGTAGACAGCGGCGACGACCACAATGCCCATCGCGACCATTTGCCAGAACTGAGAGACCCCCATCAGGTTCAGGCCGTTTTTCAATACGCTCATAATGAATGCACCGATGATGGTGCCGCCGATAGTGCCAATTCCGCCCATCAGACTGGTGCCGCCGATCACGACTGCGGCAATGGCTTCCAGTTCATAACCGACGCCGACCGTTGGCTGACCGGAGTTTAGACGCGAGGCCAGAATCACCCCGGCAATGCCGGTCAGCAGGCCGCAGAAGGCATAGACAAAGATTTTGACGCGCTGAACGTTGATCCCGGAAAGGTGCGCCGCCACTTCATTACTGCCCACGGCATAGACATAGCGACCAATTACCGTTTTCTTGAGGATGTAGCCGGCGACCAGCGCCACAATCACCAGATAGAACACGGGATACGGCAGCACATCGAATAAACGCCCCTGCGCCAGCAATTTGAAGGTGGGATAATCGGCGAAATAGATAGCGCGCCCATCCGTCATCACCATGTTCATTCCCCGGACGGACATCATCAGACCCAGCGTGGCGATGAACGGGGGAATCGTCATTTTGGTCACCAGCAGACCATTCACGTAGCCACACAACCCTCCGGCCAGCACGCCTGCCAAAATACAGACCGGCAACGGCAATCCGAGCGTCGCGCAGATGCCGACCGCAACGCCGGAAAACGCCACCACCGATCCTAAAGAGAGGTCGATCCCTGCGGTGATAATCACAAACGTTACGCCAATGGCCATAATGCCGATAACCGACGTTTGCAGCGCAATTGTCATAATATTTTCGGTATTAAAGAAAAACGGCGAACTGAAACTGAAAAAGACAACCAGGATAATCAAACTAAAAAGCGGTGCAAGGCGCATTAAAAGTTCTTTATTAATTTTTATTTTCTTATTATTGCTGTCTGAAGAGGTTACAGAGATGGTCATGATTTAATCCTCTAACGTCGCATATTGCATGATTTTTTCTTGTGTGGCGTTATCAGCAGTTAATTCTCCGGTAATACGACCACTGCGCATAACTAAGATACGATCGCACATACCCAGCACCTCCGGTAATTCCGAAGAAATCATAATGATCGATTTCCCTTTTGCCACGAGGCGATTCATTAATTCATAGATTTCCAGCTTAGCGCCGACATCAATTCCACGTGTAGGTTCATCAAAAATAAGAATATCGGTATCTTTGCACACCCAACGGGCAATAATAATTTTTTGCTGATTTCCCCCACTCAAATTCAGGGCCGCCTGTTCAAGGTGTGGCGTTTTGATTCTGAGCGTCCTGACCTGCTCTTCACTCGTTTGCTGGCAGCGTTTCGAATCAACGTGACCAAAACGGTCGGCATATTCAGGGTAATTTCCCAACATAATATTGCGCTCAACGGACAGATTAAGCGCCAGTCCCTCTTTTTTACGGTCTTCGGTTAAATAGCTAATGCCTTGCGCAATGGCGTCAGAAATCCCCTTTATCACAATGGTCTTACCGTTCAACTTAATGGTTCCACTGTCGATGGGGTCGGCGCCAAAAATGGCGCGCGCCAGCTCCGTACGCCCGGCGCCCATCAACCCGGCAAAACCCAGTATCTCGCCCCGGTTCAACGTAAAGTCGATGTTATTGAGCACGCCTTTGCGCGTGAGGCCGTTAACCTCCAGCACCGGTTCCTGATGCGTCCGCGCTTCCCGGCGAGGATAGATATTCCCCAGTTCGCGCCCGACCATCATCGCAATCAGCTCACTGATCTTCACGGTTTCATAATCAACGGTATCAATGTATTGACCGTCGCGCATAACCGTCGCTCGATCGGCAATCAGCGCTAACTCTTCCAGGCGATGCGAGATGTAGACAATCCCGGTCCCCTGCGCTTTAAGCAGGCGGGTCACCTGGAATAAGCTTTCTATTTCTGTTTCCGTCAGCGCCGCGGTGGGTTCGTCCATAATCAGGATTTTGGCATTGACGGATATCGCTTTCGCGATCTCCACCATCTGCTGTTGCGCCACGGTCAGGTCTGACACCAACGTTTCTGGCGAAATATTCAGGTTTAATTTCTGCAAAATCTCGGTTGCCGCCTGTCGCTGCTGTTTTTCATCCAGCCGCCAACGGTTATTTTTACAAAACTCTCTGCCGATAAAGATATTCTCTTCCACGGTTAATTCAGGAAAGAGATTAAATTCCTGATGAATAATGGTAATCCCGGCATTCTGCGCGCTGAGCGGATCGCTGAATGACACAGGCTTCCCCTCAAATATAATATCCCCTTCATCCGGTTGATAAACACCGGACAAAATTTTCATCAGCGTGGATTTGCCTGCACCATTTTCACCTAATAGCGCATGCACTTCGCCCTTGCGAAGAGTAAAGTTCACATTACTCAACGCTAATACGCCGGGAAAGCGTTTGGTAATATGATTCATCTGTAAAAATGTTTCGGACATTGCTGCTTTCCTCAATAATCAGAAACTGCAGGCAGTGAATCAGGCGAAGTGCATTCTCAGGGAGCGAGTGTCACCATGAATGTGAATACTTCCTGAAAACACGTTTACGTCACGTCGATATGTTGCCAGATATTGCTAACTCGAGTTAGCGAATTGCCCTTTAAAGCTATTTTAGCCACCAAAAATAGCCAAATCATTTGGGTTAAAACTGTGATACCGCACAGACATTTATTTATAAGCATCTGATTTTAAATATTTTACTAAATTTGACTGTCATTTAATTATTTGATGCAGATCGAATTTTAACCACTTCTCGTGAAGCCCCTCACAATCCCATCAGAAAAAAGTTGTGTAAAAAACACGCCAATACCTAAGCTAACTCGAGTTAGCAAATTTACCTGTTTCAGCCGACTGCTGCGGTGGTGCCCTGTCATCCACCTGAGCAGCACGCCTATACGTGAAATGAGGAACCCCGAATGAAGAAGATCAGCCTGCCGAAAATTGGTATTCGTCCGGTTATTGATGGACGCCGAATGGGCGTTCGTGAATCTCTGGAAGCACAGACGATGAATATGGCAAAGGCCACTGCCGCCCTGCTGACAGAAAAACTGCGCTACGCCTGTGGCACCCCGGTTGACTGCGTTATTGCCGACACCTGTATTGCCGGAATGGCAGAATCCGCCGCCTGTGAGGAAAAGTTCAGTAGTCAAAACGTCGGCCTGACAATCACCGTAACACCGTGCTGGTGCTACGGTAGCGAAACCATCGATATGGATCCCCTGCGCCCGAAAGCCATCTGGGGCTTTAACGGTACCGAACGTCCGGGCGCGGTCTACCTGGCTGCCGCGCTGGCAGCGCATAGCCAAAAAGGGATCCCAGCGTTCTCCATCTACGGCCAGGATGTACAGGATGCCGGAGATACATCGATCCCAGCCGACGTTGAGGAAAAACTGCTGCGATTCGCCCGGGCAGGGCTCGCCGTCGCCAGCATGAAGGGAAAAAGCTACCTTTCGCTGGGCGGGGTGTCGATGGGGATCGCTGGTTCCATCGTCGATCATCATTTCTTTGAGTCCTGGCTGGGGATGAAGGTCCAGTCCGTCGATATGACCGAACTGCGCCGCCGCATCGATCAAAAAATCTATGACGAAGCCGAGCTGGAAATGGCGTTGGCGTGGGCGGATAAACACTTCCGCTACGGTGAAGATAAAAACGCGAAGCAATATCAACGCAACGCCGAACAGAGCCGGGCCATCCTGCGGGAAAGCCTGCTGATGGCAATGTGCATTCGCGACATGATGCAAGGAAATCCTAAGCTCGCGGAGATGGGACGCGTGGAGGAGTCACTCGGTTATAACGCGATTGCCGCAGGCTTCCAGGGACAGCGTCACTGGACCGATCAATATCCCAACGGTGATACCGCCGAAGCGCTACTGAACAGTTCTTTTGACTGGAACGGTGTACGCGAACCGTTTGTTGTCGCCACCGAAAACGACAGTCTGAACGGCGTAGCCATGCTGCTGGGACATCAGTTGACCGGCACCGCGCAGGTCTTTGCCGATGTGCGTACCTACTGGTCACCAGAAGCGGTTGAACGCGTGACCGGTCAGCCGCTGACCGGACGGGCAGAACACGGCATTATCCATCTGATCAACTCCGGTTCCGCCGCGCTGGATGGCACCTGTAAACAGCGTGACAGCGAAGGAAAACCGACGATGAAACCACACTGGGAGATCACGCAGCAGGAGGCTGACGCCTGCCTCGCGGCAACCGAGTGGTGTCCGGCAATCCATGAATATTTTCGCGGCGGCGGTTATTCATCACGCTTCCTGACCGAAGGCGGCGTGCCGTTCACTATGACCCGCGTGAACATCATCAACGGCCTGGGACCAGTGCTGCAAATTGCGGAAGGCTGGAGCGTCGAGCTACCAAAAGAGGTCCATGACACCCTCGACAAACGCACCGACTCCAGTTGGCCTACCACCTGGTTTGCGCCACGTCTTACCAGCAAAGGACCGTTCTCCGACGTCTATTCCGTGATGGCGAACTGGGGGGCAAACCACGGCGTGCTGACCGTCGGCCACGTCGGCGCAGACTTCATCACCCTCGCCGCGATGCTGCGCATTCCAGTCTGCATGCACAATGTGGAAGAGGCGAAAATTTACCGCCCTTCCGCCTGGGCCGCACACGGGATGGATACAGAAGGCCAGGACTACCGCGCCTGTCAGAACTACGGGCCACTGTATAAACGTTAAGGATCGCGCAACTGCCTGATGGCGACGCTGGCACATCTTATCTGGTCTACGGGGAATGACTCGTGGGCCGGATAAGCACAGCGCCATCCGGCAACGGGAGTCATTATGAAAAATGAAATCATCCTGGTTCTCGACTGTGGCGCGACCAACGTGCGGGCCATTGCCGTAGATCGTCAGGGACACATCGTTGCTCGTGCGGCGGTTGCTAATGCCAGCGAGGTAGCCACGGAAAACACCGCCTGGCATCAGTGGTCGCTGGACGCCATCCTGCAACGTTTCGCACAGTGCTGCCGGACACTGTCGGCTGAACTTTCGGCCTTTCAGATCCGCGCTATCACCGTCACCACCTTTGGCGTTGACGGCGCGCTGGTCGATGAAGACGGCGAATTGCTCTACCCAATCATCAGTTGGAAATGCCCGCGCACTGCCGCGATAATGGAAAATATCAGCCGCTTTATGCCGCCGCGTCAGTTGCAGACGCTTTCCGGCGTCGGCGCATTCAGCTTCAACACCTTATATAAGCTGATTTGGCTTAAAGAAAATCACCCGCAACGGCTGGATCAAGCGCACGCCTGGCTGTTTATCTCCTCACTCATTACTCATCGCCTGACCGGCGAATTCACCACTGACATCACCATGGCGGGCACCAGCCAAATGCTGGATATTCAGCAGCGGGATTTCAGCGCCGATATCTTGCAGGCCGCAGGGTTGCCGAGACGGCTCTTCCCGCGACTCGTGGAAGCCGGTGAACTGGTAGGTTCGTTGCGGCCCGCAATGGCAACGATGCTCGGTCTCCCACCGGGAATTCCCGTGATCTCTGCCGGACACGATACCCAGTTCGCGCTGTTTGGCGCCGGTGCGGGGCAAGATGAGCCAGTTCTCTCTTCCGGCACGTGGGAAATCCTGATGGTGCGTAGCGCCAGAGTCAATACAGCGTTACTGAGCAGTCATGCCGGTTCAACCTGTGAACTGGACAGCCAGCCGGGGCTTTACAATCCAGGGATGCAATGGCTTGCCTCCGGCATCCTTGAATGGGTGCGCAAGCTGCTGTGGACACCCGAAACCCCGTGGCAAACCTTGATTGCGGAAGCGAAAGCGGTTCCCGCCGGGGCCGATGGCGTGCGGATGCAGTGCGAGCTGCTTTCCTCTGTGGATGCAGGCTGGCGTGGCGTCACCCTGAATACCACCCGCGGTCATTTCTATCGCGCGGCGCTGGAAGGATTAACGGACCAGTTGCGACATAACCTGCATACGCTGGAAAAAATTGGCCAGTTCAACGCCACAGAACTGCTGCTGGTCGGAGGTGGGAGTCGCAATACGCTATGGAATCAGATTAAGGCCAACACCCTGGAGATCCCCATCAAAGTGCTGGATGACGCAGAAACCACCGTTGCCGGCGCGGCGATGTACGGCTGGTACGGTATCGGTGCGTTTTCCAGCCCGCAACAGGCCAGAGAACAAGTGCGCTACCAGTACCGTTATTTCTATCCCGAAACACTGTAAAGGAATCTCGCATGCTTAAAACGATTTCTCCCCTCATTTCGCCGGAGTTACTTAAAGTACTGGCGCAAATGGGACACGGCGATGAGATTATTTTCTCAGACGCGCACTTCCCGGCGCACAGCATGGGACCGCAGGTGATCCGTGCGGATGGTCTCAGCGTCAGCGACTTACTGCGAGCCGTGATCCCGCTGTTTGAACTCGACAGCTATGCGCCACCGCTGGTGATGATGGCTGCCGTCGAGGGCGATACCCTTGACCCGCACGTTGAAACACGCTATCGCGAAGCGCTTTCCCTACAGGCGCCATGCCCGGAGATCGCGCGAATCGATCGTTTCGCCTTCTACGCCCGTGCACAAAAGGCCTTTGCCATTGTTATCACCGGCGAGTGCGCAAAGTACGGGAATATTCTTTTAAAAAAAGGGGTAACCCCGTAATCTCAATCGCGGTCAGGGCATTTGATTGAGAGGTGAGAAGAGATGAAAGCGGCACGCCAGCAGACGATTGTGGATCTGCTCAGTCAGCATAAAAGCCTGACCACCGAAGCACTGGCCGTTCAGCTCAACGTCAGTAAAGAGACGATCCGCCGCGATCTCAGTGAACTACAGGAACAAGGGAAGGTTCTGCGCAACCACGGGCGCGTTAAAAGAATCGCCCGGGAAAACCCGGACAGTGGCGATCCCTTCCATATACGGCTGAAGAGCCATTACGCGCACAAAGCCGATATTGCCCGAAAGGCGCTGAGCTGGATTGAAGAAGGGATGGTGATTGCGCTGGATGCCAGCTCCACCTGCTGGTATCTGGCGCGGCAACTACCGGATATCAATATACAGGTTTTCACCAACAGCCAGCCGATTTGTCAGGAGCTCGGCAAACGCCAACAACTTCAGCTCATCAGTTCTGGTGGCCGGCTGGAGCGCAAACACGGCTGCTACGTCAACCCCGCACTCATTTCACAACTCAAATTTCTTGATATCGATCTGTTCATTTTTTCCTGCGAAGGGATCGACCGTCACGGCGCACTGTGGGATTCCAGCACCTTCAACGCGGATTTCAAATCAGTCCTGCTGAAACGCGCGTCACAGTCGTTATTGCTGATCGACAAAAGCAAATTCAATCGTTCCGGAGAAGCCCGACTCGGTCATCTGGATGACGTAACGCATATTGTGTCGGACACGCCGCAGTCATAACCACTAACGGGAATGGGTTGCAGACCTGATGAACATCAGTGCATCAGATCTGCAACGGCGCGAGCTAGCGCTCGTCGCGACGTCCGCCTACGGCGGCCCACAGGCGACGCACGTGCACCGTCACTTCTTCACGGTCGTGGTACAACTGCCGCGCCTGAATTTGCGCATTCACGCCATGCTCATCAAGCTGCGCCTGGAGATAGGCCAGATTCTGCGAGACCTCTTCGTAGCGTTTTTTCATTGGCAACTTGAGGTTAAAGATAGTTTCCCGGCACCAGCCGTTGACCAACCACTGCGCCATCAACGCCGCCACTTTCGCCGGCTTCTCAACCATATCGCACACCATCCACGAGATGTTGTTGCGGTTGGGGCGATACTTAAAGCCGTCTTCGCGCAGCCAGGTAACCTGTCCGGTATCCATCAGACTTTGCGCCATCGGGCCGTTATCGACCGAATACACCCACATATTGCGTTTGACCAGTTGATAGGTCCAGCCGCCGGGGCAGGCACCTAAATCCACCGCGTACATCCCGTTTGCCAGACGCTCATCCCACTCATCTTGCGGAATAAACACGTGCAACGCTTCTTCCAGCTTCAGCGTCGAGCGGCTGGGCGCATCGGCCGGGAACTTCAGGCGCGGAATGCCCATATAGTACGGCGAGTTATTACTGGCATACGAGTAACCGGTATAGCAGCAGCCTGGCGCGATAAAAAAGACGTGCACCACCGGGCGCTTCGGCGTCTCATAATTCGTCAGCACGCCAGCCTCGCGCAGGGCGGCTCGCAGCGGCACCGTGAATTTGCGACAGAACTTCATCAGCTCTTTACTTTCGTTCGTATCCGCCACTTCCACGCGCAGATCGCCACCCTTTTCCACCACGCCCTGCAACATGCCGACAATCGGCGTAATGCGATCTTCCGGCGGCAAGTGCTGGAGCAACTCGCCGACCACAAACCACTGGCGGGCAAAAATCAGCGAACTGAATGGCAGCTCGCTGATAATTTTTTCGGCGTCTTCGGCCTGATAGCACTCATAGATGACATAGCCTGCATTTTCTTTGACGCGGGCAAAACCGAAATACTCCCGACGCCCTGCTTTATCGGTGATTTCTGCGGCACACTCTTTTTCAAAGCCCGGGCGACACAACAACACAACCTTATTCATGAACTACGCCCTTACGCTTCAAACGGATAGCGCCGATTAACATCAGCACCCAACCTGCCAGGAAGCTGACGCCGCCGACAGGGGTAACAAACGCCCACAGGCGCAGATGAGACAGTGCCAGGCAATACAGGCTGCCGCTAAACAGCACCGTTCCTAGCGCGAGGAAAACGCTACTCCAGTAAAACCAGATGCTGATCCGGCGTTGCATCGCAACCGACAGCCCGAATATCGCCAGCGTATGAAACGCCTGATATTGCAGGCCGGTCTGGATCCAGCTCATTTCAACCACACCGAGGGTTTTGCTCAGGACATGCGCACCGAAAGCCCCCAGAGCGACATAAATAAAGCCGCTGATAGCGGCAAAAATCAGCATAAAACGGCTGGTCATGGTAATACCCTACGTAAGTTATTGTTCGTAACGAAAGCGGAATTTCTCTTGTTCCGTGGCCGCTTTCGCCAGTATCCACTGACGGAAGGCGGCTATTTTACCCAGTTCTGCCTGACTGTCATGACAAACCAGATAAAATGCGTTTTTACTGACCAGTACATCATTAAACGGGCAGACCAGTCGCCCCGCTTCAATTTCTGACTGCGCCATCACGTTATTCGCCAGCGCTACGCCCTGTCCGTGGATAGCGGCCTGCAGCACCATCGCGCTGTGGCTAAAGATAGGGCCCTGCTGGACGTTGATGTGATTTAACCCTAGCTGTCGCGTGTAAGTTTGCCAGTCACGACGTGAGGCATCATGTAGCAAAGTATGCGAAGCCAAATCCTCTGGCGATTTCAGGGGCTTATCGCCCGTCAACAGCAACGGCGAACACACCGGCAACAGATATTCGGCGTACAATTTCTCTACGCGCAGTCCAGGCCAGTTACCGCGACCATAAAAAATCGCCACGTCAACATCGTCCGCCAGTTTGTCTTCCTGACGGTCCACGGCCTGGATTCTGACGTCAATTCCCGGATAAGCTGAGTTAAAGCTAGAGAGTCGGGGCACCAGCCACTGAATCGCAAAACTGGGCAATAAACTGACCGTCAACGCCCCCTTTGCACTTCGCGCCTGAAGTTTACGCGTCGCTTCGGTTAATTGCGAAAAAATCTCTTTTATGTCGAGAAAGTAGCTCTGTCCTTCTTCAGTAAGAAGAAGAGAACGGTTGCGTCGGCGAAACAGCTTAAGCCCCAAAAAATCCTCAAGTGACTTGATTTGGTGGCTTACTGCGGCCTGCGTCACAAAAAGCTCTTCTGCTGCGCGGGTGAAGCTCAGATGCCGTGCGGCGGCATCAAAAACACGTAATGCGTTCAGAGGTGGAAGTCGTTTTGACATGGCTTTTAAACTTTGATGTTAAAAGAATTTAATAATTAAGCTACACTGTGTAACCTATTAGTTTTTTTAATCTGAGCCATTATAATTTGTCCGTTGAGGAACTACCAGCAAATACCTATAGTGGCGGCACTTCCTGAGCCGGAACGAAAAGTTTTATCGGAATGCGTGTTCTGGTGGGCTTTTGGCTTACGGTTGTGATGTTGTGTTGTTGTGTTTGCAATTGGTCTGCGATTCAGACCACGGTAGCAACGCTACCCTTTTTCACTTCCTGTACATTTACCCTGTCTGTCCATAGTGATTAATGTAGCACCGCCAATTTGCGGTGCTTTTTTTTACCTACTCTCTACCGACTACTGATCCAACTCGACCATCTCTTTCACATCAGTACGATTGATCTGCTGTTTGTTGCCATTAGCGTCCTTGTACGAAATCATCCCGGTTTCATCATCGGTTTTCGGCTTACCGTCCGCAACGATGCTACGCCCGTCATTGGTGTGCATCACGTAGTTCGGACCGGAACAGGCGCTCAGGGCAAAAGTCAGCATACATGCGGAAATAATTGCGGCAGTCTTTTTCATCTTCTTCTCCTTAAAGCTGTTTATGCTATTAAAAACGTACTCCGTAACAGGCAAAAAGATTTGCCTAACATAATTCAGCATAAGCTACTGGTCTGATTTCGCCACAACATCCAGAAGATTCCTGGTGACCGTACACTTCTTGAATCAACGACCAATTTGCGCCACGATCGGATTACTGAACCGAGGAATACCATGAACGCTTTCAATCCCGCGCAGTTTCGCGCGCAATTTCCGGCACTCGCTGACGCGGGCGTCTATCTGGATAGCGCCGCGACGGCCCTTAAACCGCAGGCCGTCATCGAGGCGACCCGGCAGTTCTATAGCCTGAGCGCTGGCAACGTCCATCGCAGCCAGTTCGCCGAAGCCCAGCGCCTGACCGCGCGCTATGAGGCCGCACGGGAAAAAGTGGCGCATTTGCTGAATGCGCCAGATGACAAAACCATCGTCTGGACCCGGGGCACGACGGAGGCCATCAATATGGTGGCGCAGAGTTATGCCCGCCCTCGCCTGCAACCGGGCGATGAAATCATCGTCAGCGTCGCGGAGCATCACGCGAATCTCGTGCCGTGGCTGATGCTCGCAGAGCAAACTGGGGCGAAAGTGGTCAAGCTGCCGCTCAATGCCCAGCACCTGCCTGACGTTGAACGTCTGCAGACAATCATCACCCCGCGCAGCCGAATTCTCGCGCTGGGGCAGATGTCGAACGTGACCGGCGGCTGCCCGGACTTAGCCCGTGCCATTACCCTCGCCCATGCCGCGGGCATGGTAGTGATGGTGGATGGCGCGCAAGGAGCCGTCCATTTCCCGGTGGATGTCCAGGCGCTCGACATCGATTTCTACGCCTTCTCAGGCCATAAGCTGTACGGTCCAACCGGTATCGGCGTGCTTTACGGCAAACCGGCGCTGCTGGAGGCCATGTCGCCATGGCTCGGTGGCGGTAAGATGATCAACGACGTCAGTTTCGAGGGCTTCACTACCCTGGCCGCACCGTGGAAGCTCGAAGCAGGTACCCCTAACGTCGCTGGCGTGATTGGCATGAGCGCCGCGCTGGAATGGCTAGCCGATGTTGATATCGCCCAGGCGGAAAGCTGGAGTCGGGGGCTAGCTACACTGGCGGAAGAGGCGCTGGCCCAGCGTCCGGGATTTCGCTCATTTCGCTGTCAGGACTCCAGTCTGCTGGCCTTTGATTTTGCTGGCGTTCATCATAGCGATATGGTCACCCTGCTGGCGGAATATGGTATTGCGCTACGTGCCGGTCAGCACTGCGCGCAGCCGCTGCTGGCTGAACTTGGCGTCTCGGGTACGCTACGTGCCTCATTCGCACCGTATAATACCCAAAGTGATGTGGATGCGTTGATCAACGCCGTTGATCGCGCCCTGGAAATACTGGTGGATTAATGACTAGCCCAATGTTTGCCGGACACCCGTTTGGCACAACCGTAACCGAAGAGACGTTGCGTCATACCTTTATCCCGCTGACCCAGTGGGAAGACAAATATCGACAGCTGATTTTGCTCGGTAAACAGCTGCCGGCACTGCCCGACGATCTCAAAGCGCAGGCTAAAGAGATCGCGGGCTGCGAAAATCGCGTCTGGCTGGGATATACGCGCTCTGAAAAGGGCACTTTACACTTTTTCGGCGACAGTGAAGGTCGCATCGTGCGCGGACTGCTGGCGGTATTACTGACCGCCGCAGAAGGGAAAACCGCAGCGGAACTGCTGGCCCATTCGCCGCTGGCCTTGTTTGATGAACTGGGATTACGCACGCAGCTCAGCGCGTCGCGCAGTCAGGGGCTGGAGGCACTCAATGAAGCGATCGTCGAAGCGGCTCACGCTGCCGGATGACGACGCAGGCTCGTCTTCCGGCCTGCGACGCATTGCCCCGCGCAAGAGAATCTCAGCCCTGACGCGCCGCTTTTGCCATCATCTTTTTTAACGCATGGGATACTGCTACAAAACCGAACGTGGCGGTAACCATCGTTGCCGCACCGAACCCCGACGCACAGTCCATTCGTTTGGGTCCTTCCGCCGTCGCCTTCATGGCGCACACACTGCCATCAGACTGCGGATACACCAGCGCTTCCGTTGAAAACACGCAGTCGACGCCGAGTTTGCCTTTGCTGTTTTTCACGACGCCAAAATCGCTTTTCAATCGTTCGCGCAGTTTCGCCGCCAGCGGATCCTGAATCGTTTTCGCCAGGTCAACAACCTGAATCTGCGTCGGGTCAATCTGCCCACCCGCGCCGCCGGTGGTCACCAGCGGGATCTTATTGCGCCGACAGTACGCAATCAGCGCCGCTTTTGGCCGCACGCTGTCAATGGCGTCAATCACATAGCTAAAGCCTGCGCTCATGTATTCTGTGACGTTATCCGGCGTCACAAAATCATCGACTACCGTCACCCGGCACTCGGGGTTAATCTGGCGGATACGCTCAGCCATCACCTCGGCTTTCGCCAGCCCAACAGTGTCGCGCAGAGCATGGATCTGGCGGTTGGTGTTGGTCACGCACACGTCATCCATATCGATGAGCGTAATCGCGCCAATCCCGGTTCGCGCCAGAGCTTCTGCCGCCCAGGAACCGACGCCGCCGATCCCAACCACGCAGACATGCGCATCGGCAAACAATTGCAGGGCTTTTTCACCATACAGACGCGCGGTGCCGCCAAAACGCTGACGCCAGGCATCACTGATAACCACAGACATAACACCTCAAATTCATTAATATCGAACGGTATGACTGCCTGATGGCGGCTGCGCCTTATCAGGCCTACCCGATGATGTAGACGGATAAGCGAAGCGCCATCCGACAACTAGCCGCTGAACACGTTACCTGCGCCCGGTGCGCTCTTCAGCACCCACACGCGACCATAGTGATTGTACCAGCCTGCGCGGTGTCCGGCGTCTGGCCCGATGCCCTGGTAAATGTCAAAGTGCTGGCCTTTAATTGCCCCGCCGACATCCAGCGCCACCATCAGGCGCAGTTCATACTGCCCGTTAAATTTCCCGTTGTTGTCCAGCAGCGGGACTTCGGCGAGCAGCGTGGTGCCTGCCGGAATAATACTGCGGTCAGACGCCACCGACGCGCGACCAATCAGCGGTACAGCACTGGCACCTTTCACCGGGGCAAAAGATTGCGGTTTAAAGAAGACGAATGACGGATTCTGCTCCAGCAGCTCACGCACTTCTGCTTCGCTGTGGGTTTCGCCCCAGTGGCGAATCGCCTGCATCGACATATCTTCTTTCTTCACTTCGCCTCGATCGATCAGTACTTTGCCGATGCTGCGATAGGCATGCCCGTTTTTCCCGGCATAGCTAAAGAAGTTCAACGGGGAGCCGTCGCCAAAATCGATATAGCCGCTACCCTGGACGTCCATGATGAAGTTATCCATCAGAGAGTTGCTGTACGCCAGAATGTAGTTCTCGCTCAGTGCGCCCGCGTAAATCTCCGCGCGAGACGGCAAGCGTCCCCGTTTCGGCGGCATGCGATAGATTGGGTACTGGAATTCGCCCTGACGCGTATGGCGCGCCTGAATCACCGGCGTGTAGTAACCGGTAAACTGCACGTTGCCGTAGTTATCGGCACCTTCCATCTGCCAGGCGTCGAGACCAAACTGGCGCATGGTGCGCGTATCGCCGCCAGAGCGCAGCCAGTCCTGCACCGCGTTATAAACGTTGCTTTGATTGCCGTACAGACGCGGAGAAGCACTGCGGATCTGATTGACCTGCTCGGCAAAATCGCCGGCGTTGATCGGTGCGCCGATGGCATCCGGCTGGTTCACCAGTGAGAAAGGCTGGGTAAACTTCCCGTCTTTATACTGCTGTCCGCGATCGGTTGGTTTAGAGGAACAGGCAGCCAGCATTGCAACCACCGCGCCCATGAGAAGGTAACTTACCCAACGTCCTTTCATTGTTCTCTTCTTTTAGCTGTAAATCATGCGTCATGAAGATAACAAACCCGGCCCGCTAATGAAACGAGCACCGCTGCCCAGACGCAAATTTTGCACATTATTTAAACTGAAATGCCTTGTTTTTGTTCATTTTCATCCCGAAACCGTGATCCAGGTGAAAAAAGGGTTGCATGAAAATGTTAGCAGAGTATAGTGCGCATCCACGGACGCGGGGTGGAGCAGCCTGGTAGCTCGTCGGGCTCATAACCCGAAGGTCGTCGGTTCAAATCCGGCCCCCGCAACCAATTAAAATTTGATGCAGTACATGCTTCTGCAAAGCAGCTTAAAATGCGCAGCAGAATGGCGGACGCGGGGTGGAGCAGCCTGGTAGCTCGTCGGGCTCATAACCCGAAGGTCGTCGGTTCAAATCCGGCCCCCGCAACCAATCAAATTTTGATGCAGTATCTAATTCTGCAAAGCAGTTTAAAAATGCGAAGCAGGAAGACGGACGCGGGGTGGAGCAGCCTGGTAGCTCGTCGGGCTCATAACCCGAAGGTCGTCGGTTCAAATCCGGCCCCCGCAACCAATACTAAACACCTTAACGGGTGTTTTTTTGTATCTGCGGTTCGTAAAAAAAGCGCTTTTCAGCGCTTTTTTATTATCCCCTTCTCGCCAGCGTCGCCCCATCGGCGAAGTACGCTTTGATCCCAGCCAGAATCGACTCTGCCACTTCCTGCTGGAAGGTGGCTGTTTTCAGCTTTCGCTCTTCTTCGATGTTACTGATAAACGCCGTTTCAACGAGAATCGACGGGATATCCGGCGCTTTCAGCACCGCAAACCCGGCCTGTTCCACCTGATTTTTATGCAGATTGTTAATCCTGCCGAGTTTGTTAAGCACCGCTTTACCAAACTTCAGGCTGTCGGCGATGGTCAGCGATTGCACCATATCGAACATGGTGTGGTCGACGTAGCGGTCGCCGCTTTTGCTCACGCCGCCGATCAAATCCGAGGCGTTCTGCGTTTGCGCCAGATATTTCGCCGCCGTACTGGTCGCCCCTTTGGTCGACAGCGCAAACACGGACGAACCGCTGGGCTGGCGACTGGTGAACGCATCCGCATGAATCGAGACAAACAGGTCGGCCCGCTGCTTCTGGGCTTTCGCCACTCGCACCTTGAGCGGAATGAAAATATCTTCATTTCGCGTCATATAAACCTTCATATTGCCTTCTTTCTCGATTAACGCGCGCAGCCGACGGGCAATCTGCAACACCACATCTTTCTCACGCGTCTTGTATTTACCGACAGCGCCTGAATCCTCACCGCCATGCCCTGGATCGAGCATGATCACGATCGGGCGATCGCGTCCCGCTTTACCCGGCTGAGGCCCACTCTGCGCGGGCGGTACCTGCTTATCAAGATCGCCTTTGTTGTAATCTTCCAGCAGCGCCAGCAGCGGATCCTGCATATCCTGCGCATTGGCCGGATAGAGATCCATAACCAGACGCTCTTTAAAACCCGCCACCGGTGCCAGCGCGAACAGCTGTGGTTTCACATTTTGCTTCAGTTCGAACACCATACGCACGGTCTGCGGATCGAACTGTCCCACGCGTGCCGACTTAATGTAAGGATCGTCGGGGCGAATTTGCGCCGCCATGCCTTTCAGCACGGAATTCAGGTTCACACCTTCAATATCCACCACCACGCGTTCAGGATTGCTCAGCGCAAACTGCTTGTACTTCAGCTGTTGATTCGATTCCACCGTCACACGGGTGTAACTGGATGCTGGCCAAATACGAACCGCAATGACCTGACTGACCGCAGCCAGACCGACCTGACTGACGCTCAATAGCCACATGGCGCCCGCCCCTTGCAGTAAACGACGGCGGCTAATAGGTGGATTGGATCCTGACATGCTTCTCCCGAGCAAAATAAAACGTATTGGTGATGAGATAGTAAACGTCTAAATTGACCGGAAACTTTAACGAATGACGCATAATCTGTCATCTATAAAAGGGTAAACATTCTTATTGTATTCACGGTATTACTGAGAAAAAACTTTGTCAGGGTCAAAATTTGCACTTGCGCGCGGCGGAAAAACAGAATAAAAATACACTAATTACGAATAATCATGCAATGAGGATATGCCGTGGTGAAGGAGCGTAGAACCGAACTGGTACAGGGATTCCGCCACTCTGTTCCCTATATCAATACCCATCGGGGAAAAACGTTTGTCATTATGCTCGGCGGCGAAGCCATTGAGCATGAAAACTTTTCCAGCATCGTCAATGACATTGGGCTTCTTCACAGCCTCGGCATTCGCCTGGTCGTGGTTTATGGCGCGCGTCCGCAAATTGACGCCAACCTCGCCACTCATCACCATGAGCCGATGTATCACAAAAATACCCGCGTCACCGACGCCAAAACGCTGGAGCTGGTAAAGCAGGCGGCGGGAACGTTGCAACTGGATATCACCGCTCGCCTGTCGATGAGCCTGAACAATACGCCGCTACAGGGGGCGCATATCAACGTGGTCAGCGGCAACTTTATCATTGCGCAGCCGCTGGGCGTCGATGACGGCGTAGATTACTGCCACAGCGGACGTATCCGTCGCATCGATGAAGAGGCGATCCATCGTCAACTGGACAGCGGCGCCATTGTGCTGATGGGCCCCGTTGCGGTGTCTGTCACTGGCGAAAGCTTTAACCTGACTTCAGAAGAGATCGCCACGCAACTGGCGATTAAACTGAAAGCCGAAAAGATGATCGGGTTCTGTTCTTCGCAAGGGGTGACCAACGACGACGGTGATATCGTCTCCGAACTGTTCCCGAACGAGGCCCAGGCGCGCGTAGAAGCACAAGAAGAAAAAGGCGATTACAACTCGGGTACCGTACGCTTTCTGCGTGGCGCGGTGAAAGCCTGTCGCAGCGGCGTCCGTCGTTGTCACCTGATCAGTTATCAGGAAGATGGCGCACTGTTGCAGGAGCTGTTTTCGCGCGACGGTATCGGGACACAAATTGTGATGGAAAGCGCCGAGCAGATCCGCCGCGCCACCATTAACGATATCGGCGGGATCCTGGAGCTGATCCGCCCGCTGGAACAGCAGGGCATTCTGGTGCGTCGTTCACGCGAACAACTGGAAATGGAGATCGACAAGTTCACCATTATCCAGCGCGATAATATGACCATTGCCTGTGCCGCACTGTACCCCTTCCCGGAAGAAAAAATCGGCGAAATGGCCTGCGTGGCTGTCCATCCGGACTACCGCAGTTCTTCTAGGGGAGAAGTGCTACTGGAGCGGATCGCCGCCCAGGCGAAGCAGATTGGCCTGAGCAAGCTGTTCGTCCTGACGACCCGCAGCATTCACTGGTTCCAGGAACGCGGCTTCACGCCGGTGGATATCGACCTGCTGCCCGAAAGCAAGAAAGAGATGTACAACTATCAGCGGAAATCCAAAGTCCTGATGGCGGATCTGGGGTAGTGGTTATCGCATTGCCGGATAGCGACGCAAACGGCTTATCCGGCAACCTCTCATTTAAACAACGTCGACAGCCCACTGCGTCGTTCGGTTCGGGTGGCAATCGCACTGCCAAGTATGCGTTCATCGGCATATAACGACAGGCGGCGACGTGCGCGGGTCACGGCGGTATACACCAGTTCCCGTGTCACCACCGGCGCGCGCTGCGTGGGTAACACCAGCGCGGCATGATCGAACTCCGAGCCCTGAGATTTGTGCACCGTCATTGCCCAGGTCGTTTCATGCTCCGGCAGGCGGCTGGGCTGCACAGACTTAATACTGCCATCCGGCATCGCAAACCAGACCCTTAATCCTTGCCCACGATCGAGCGCCACACCGATATCGCCGTTAAACAAGCCCAGCGCGCTGTCGTTACGGGCAATCATCACTGGCCGTCCTTCATACCAGCGGGAATGTGGCAGGCGATGAATTTTGCGCTTTTGCTGCATAGCCAGTTCGATACGTTCATTCAGTCCGCTCACGCCAAACGGCCCTTCGCGCAGCGCGCACAGCAGTTGGAACTCATTGAATGCCTGAATGATTAATGCAGGCTCCGCGCGCGCCTGAAGCAGTTGCAGATAGTGTCCATAACCTGCCAGTGCGTTTTCAAGCATGGCGGTGTAATCTTCACTGCTCTCCAGCGTCCGTTTATCGATATCGCTGAAGCCTTGCAGGAAAATGTCGTTTATCGCCGCCTTATCGCCACGGTTAATCGCCGCCGCCAGTTGCCCGATGCCGGAATCGCTGCCAAAACGGTAGCTCTTTTGCAGCAGACAGAGGCTGTCCCGTAGCGTGGCGGCGTCTTCTCCAGCACCTGCCGGAACGGGCATCCCCGTCAGGCGAGCCAGTTGCTGTGCCCGTTCAGGGGTATAGCCCGCATTCACCCAGGCACAGATATCCCCCAGCACCGCCCCCGCCTCGACCGAAGCAAGCTGATCGCGATCGCCAAGGAAAATGATACGCCCGTGCGACGGCAATGCGTCGATCAAGCGCGACATCATCGGCAGGTCGATCATAGACGCCTCATCCACCACCAGCACATCCAGATGTAGCGGGTTGCCCGCGTGATGGCGTAAACGCTGACTGCCGGGTTGCGCGCCCAGCAACCGGTGCAGCGTGCTGGCATCATCCGGGATACGTTTCTTTTGTTCATCCGTCAGCGGCAACTGACGCAGCGCCTTGCCTAAGGACTCCGTCAAACGCGCCGCTGCTTTACCCGTCGGCGCCGCCAGGCGAATACGGCAACGCTCGCCTTCCGCCATCTGGATCAGCGCCGCCAACAGCCTGGCCACGGTGGTTGTTTTCCCCGTTCCCGGCCCGCCTGAAATCACCGAAATACGGCGGGTCAGCGCGACCGCCGCGGCGACTTTTTGCCAGTTGATTTCGTTTGTCGTCGGGAACAGCGCTTCCAGCGTTTGCGTCAGCAAGGTTTCATCCACCTCAATGGGTCGATTCACCTCGCTAAAGAAATGAGCAACGGTACGTTCGTTGCACCACATCCGGTTCAGATACAAACGGTCGCCATAAAGGACCATCGGCGATGGCCGCTCTCCATGACTGACGGCGTCGGAAGCGAGCAGGCATTCTTCCCAGTTCTCGGGTTCGCCAATGTCGCTAAGGCATGAAGAATAGAAAGGGGGATTATCCGCGTTCAGCGCCAGTTGAGAAAGCGGTAAACAGACGTGCCCTTCTCCGGCATCCCGGCTGAGTAACGCCGCTGCCAGCGTCACGGCAGGTTCATGTTCGCCGGTCACCGCCAGCGCGAATTGCACATCCAGCGGGCGCAGTTGCTTCTGCCCGACGGCCTCAAGTAATCGCTTCTGTAGCGTCATGATGCCTCCTCCAGCGCCACCCCGGCAAACATCTCGTCCATCCGGGTAATCAACTCACCCGCCGGGCGTGTGGTGTAAATCCCCTGCTGCGGCTGTTTGCTGTCCACGCCGCGCAGGAACAGATAAATCACGCCGCCAAAATGGCGCTCGTAGTCGTAATCTGCGATGCGATGGCGCAGATACCGGTGCAGCGCGAGGGTATAGAGCTGATACTGCAAATCATAGCGATGCGCCTGCATGGCCGCCGCCATCGCCTCTGGGGTGTAAGCGGCGCTGTTTTCTCCCAGCCAGTTCGATTTGTAATCCAGCAGGTAATAGCGCCCGTTGTGACGAAATACCAGATCGATAAAGCCCTTCATCATCCCGCGAACCTGGGTGAACTCCAGTGGCGGACAGCCCGCCGAGAGCGGGTCAAACTGGCGGATCAGCGCATCCAGGTTTTCCGCAATAAGCGGTTGGCTAATGGGCAGATAAAACTCCATCTCGACCTGTTTTTCACGCGCAGAAAGCTGGCTCAGACTGACGCCAGTCTCATTGAGTGGCGCATGGAGAATCGCCGTCACCCACGCGGTGATGACCGGTTCCCAGTCGGCATCGTAGCCACCAAGCTCCAGTTTTTCCTGCACCCAGGCAGCCTCAACCGGCTGGATAAAATCGAGATCTTCAAACAGGCTGTGTAAAAATGTTCCTGGCGATGCGCCGCGTGGGAACTGGTGCGGCGTCAGTTCCGGCTCCTCAACCACTTCACCCACGCCTGTCGCATCGATATCCAGTCGCGGCATCAGATCCTGTGCAATGCCGTGACCACGCTGTTGCAGGCCGGAATAGCTGGTCACCCGCCAGTTGTCGCCCGGCGTTCGTTGTACCCGTCGGGCATTCAGAGACGCCTCGCTCGCAACGGTGCCAGGCAACGGCTCCATACTGACCGCGTCCGGGATACGACAGACGATGTTCTCATCGCAAACTGCGTCTATCGCCGAGCGTAGCCCGACGGCATCCATCGGTTCGCCTTTTTGCAGCAGACGCCCCAGCGCGCTCTGATGCACATCGGTATCGCCCTTTTTATCGCCCCGACGACGAACCAGAGGTGCGACACCCAGACTGCAGTGCCAGACTGAACGCGTCAGCGCCACGTACAGTAAACGCAAATCTTCCGCCAGCCTTTCGGCTTCCGCCAGCGCCACGCTTTCGTCCGCCTCGCTCAGATCCAGAACTGCTTCAAACGAGTTGCGGTCGTGATAAAACGCCTGATCCTGCACGCGGAAATTAGTGATAAACGGCAGCCAGACCAGCGGATACTCCAGCCCTTTTGACTTGTGGATGGTGACGATCTGCACCAGATGGCTGTCGCTTTCCAGACGCATTTGCTGGCTGGAAGCATTGCTGTCAGGCTCAAGAATATGCTGCGAGAGCCAGCGCACCAGCGCATGCTCGCTTTCCAGTTGCGAAGCGGCCTCCTGCAATAGCTCACTGATGTGCAAAATATCGGTCAGGCGACGCTCACCTCCCGCCGTTGCCAGCAGGTTCTCCGCAATCTGTCGCGCTGACATCAGCGCACGCAGCATCGGCATCACGCCACGTTTTTGCCAGATTTGACGGTAGCCGACAAACTCGTCAACCACCCGATCCCAGGCGTTTTCATTGCCATTGAGCATGTCAATGTCGCGCGCGTTCAACCCCATCATTGAGGCCGCCAGCGCGCTGCGTAGCGTATTTTCTTTTTCCGGCGCCATCACCGCCTGTAATAGCCAGAGCATCTCCTGCGCTTCCAGCGTTTCAAACACGCTGTCGCGGTTGGAAAGATAGACGGACGGAATCGCCAGTTGTGTCAGAGCATCGCGTACCTGCGCCGCTTCCTGGCGGCTACGCACCAGCACGCTGATATCCGCCGCGCTCACCGGACGCGCGTCGTGGCCGCTGATAAGCATCGCCTCTCCGCGCAACCCGGCCTTCAGCCAGTCGCGGATCTGCGCAGCACACACCTGCGCCATATAGCTTTGATAATCGCCTATTCCGCAGCTTTCTCCTTCCATCAACCACATCGTCATTGCGGGCTGAGTTTCGCCGTAAAATTCAAAACGCAGCGACTGGTTTTTTTCAGCGTATTTCACCGGCTGGAACGGGATCTCGCGGAACATGAAGGCGTCATCCATCAGGCCGAACAGCCTGTTGACGCTGTTCACCATGCCTGGCGCGGAACGCCAGTTGGTGTCGAGGGTATAGTGCGCGCTGACCTCACTGCGGGCCTTCATATAGGTAAAAATATCCGCGCCGCGAAACGCATAAATCGCCTGCTTCGGGTCGCCAATCAGTAGCAGCGCGGTGTCTGGCTGATGCTGCCAGATGCGGCGGAAAATACGGTATTGCTGCGGATCGGTATCCTGGAACTCATCGATCATTGCTACCGGGAAGCGGGTACGGATCGCCGCCGCCAGCGCATCGCCGCTTTCACTGCGCAGCGCGCTATCCAGTCGGCTGAGCATATCGTCAAACCCCAGCTCACCCCGGCGGCGTTTTTCTTTCGCCACCGTTTCACGGATCTCCACCAGCGCGCGGGTGATCATCAGATCTCTGAGCGTCAGCGGTTCCGCCAGTAATTCATCAATCGCGACAAACAGCGGATGCTGCGGCACAACGCCGCCTTCTTTGGTTCTGTCCTCAAGGAAACGCTGAGAGAATTTCTCCAGTGCCTCTGGCAACTGGTAGCTTTGCGTTGCGGACTGCGCCCAGGCGCTGATCTTCTCAATCCATTTGCCCTGGTTGCCACGGTTAAATTTACGCCGGTCGATGCCTGAGGCTTCCATCAATCCCTCAAGTTCACCCACCGCATCACACCATTGTTGCTTAAGCGCATTGATTCGCTGCACGATCTGCTGATGACGGGACGCCAGCGTTTCGTCATCCGGCGGTGGCGCTTTGATAACCGGCGCTTCCCCTTGCAGGTAACGGTTAATATCCGCCAGCAGCGCCTGCGGCCCTTTCCACGTTTCAAACACCACCTGGGCAATTTCACGCGGCAGGGGGTAACAGTGACGGCGCCAGAAGTCCGCACAGGCCTGATAGCGCAGCAGCGATTCATCCTCGATCAGCTGTTGTTCAAATAACATGCCGGATTCGAAGGCATTCAGGCTCAGCATGCGCTGACAAAAACCGTGGATGGTGAATACCGCCGCCTCATCCATCTGTCTTTCGGCGAGCAGCAGCCACTGCGCCGCCTGCTTTTTATCGTCGATTTCATCCAGCAGACGGGCATAAAGGGGGTTGTCAGTCGATTCGCGCAGGCAGGCGATACGCAGCTCATGAATATTACTGCGGATACGCCCGCGCAACTCTTCGGTGGCGGCCTCAGTAAAGGTTACCACCAGCAGTTCTTCAACGGTCAGGGGACGGGGAAAGGCGGAAGACCCGCCGAGCCCGAGGAGCAGGCGCAGATAGAGCGCCGCGATAGTAAAGGTTTTGCCGGTGCCCGCAGAGGCTTCAATCAGGCGCTCGCCCGTGAGGGGCAAGCGCAGGGGATCAAGGGACTCGGCGACATCATTCATTCTGTTCTCTCACCAGGGGCAAAGTTTGCTGCAACGCGCTGACGTTGTCCCACACTTTCCAGCCTTCCGGGTGCACATAGTGCGGCTTCCCGTTTTGGCCGCCGGAAATCTGCGACAGTACCGCCATGCCTTGCGGCTCGACCACCGCCTGATGGAAGAAATCAGCAAGCTTTTGCGGCGTCAGCTGTTTTATCTGAGCCACAATTTTATCACGTGAATCGAAACGCATATTGCCGCGATCGAAATCTTTGCTTAATTTCGACGCTTCTTCGCCCAGCGTTTGCGGTGCCTGCAACATCTGCGCGACGATCGCCTGTTTAATCTGGGCGAACTCTTCCGGTTTCATGGCCCGCAGTTTTGCTTCCGCCGTGGGGAAAAACGCCTTGTAGCGTTCCCAGAGATACGGCGGCTGTTTATCGCTGCTTTGCAGCAGGAAACCCATTCCCCACTGGCGTCCGACGCTCATCGGGAAGGCAAACACCGCATACCCTAACTGCTCTTCCGTTCGCAGTTGATTGTAGAACCACGGCTGGACAATCTGGCCCAGCATGGCGCTGTAGGCCGAGCTGGCATACTCGTCATAACCGGCAGGGACAAAGACTGCCGCCAGCGCAGAGTCGGTACTGCTGCCCGCTTTTTCAAAAATGACAGACTGCTTCTTATCCACCAGCACATCTTTGTTGCGACACCATTCGGAACCGTTCGCCCCCAGCTGTTTCTGGATATCCCGCGCCATCGTCGTGACCTGCGCTTCGCTCATGTTGCCAACCGCCAGAAACTCCGGACGAGCGCCCGTTTTCAATGCATCACGGTAGGCCATCACCTCTTTCAGGGTGATCGACGGCAGCAGTGCACGCCGTTCGTCACGGGAGAAATAAGGCACCTGAGAGATCATCTGCACCGGCATAATTGCCTGCTCGTAGGCTTTCCCCTTTTCGGCAGAATCCATCATCTGGCTATACCAGGATTTCGCCTGCTCAAGCTGTTCTTCAGTTGCGGTATAGCTGAAATAACCTGCAAGCAATGCCTGGAAAAGTTGCGGCAGACGCTGCGTATAGCCATCAGCATTGAGCATTAAGCCATTGTTGGCGTTGGTTGAGATACCGATGCCGCCCACCGCCGCCTGGTTACTTAACTGATCGAGCGCAATTCCCGCCAGATAATCGTTCAGCGCAAACATGACCTGGTTTCTGGCGCTGTCCATCGCCTGCGGATTACGCAGAATGACGCTCACGTCCGCTTTCGGTTCGCTGGCGAAATACTGGCTCGGGGTGTATACCACGCGCAAATTAGGCTCATCGACAATCAGCGCCGGACGGTCGTATTTCTTTTCCGGCTTGATCAGCGTGAAATCGTCAGGAATGTAAGGGTTCAGTTCCGGCAGAGACAGGGCTATCTCCTGCGCTTTCGTCTGCCAGTCGCTGAACGTCTGCTCGCTGATTTTATTGACCTGATAAGGAGCATCAACAAAGTAAGCGGTCTTGTTGTGCGGTTCTTTTGGGCTGATGTACCAGATTCGCGCATTTTGCGGCGTCATCATCTCCAGACGCGCCTGAATGGCTTTCGCATCGTATTGATCAGCAATGTTCACTGCGTCCAGAGTATGCGCCACCGGCACGCGGATCATGGTATCCGCCAGCCATTCGACGTAATCCATATCACGGGTGATCGACGGGTAACGGAAGTCCAGATCAAGCACATGCGACAGCTCGTCAAAGTAGCGTTTATCGACGCCCTTTTCGCGTAACAGATTGAGATAGCTGAAAATAGCCGCAACCACTTCTTCGCGGTTCGCCAGCCCTTTGTCGGTCAGGGTAGCGGAAATGGCTAACACACCGCTGTTGCCGTTGACTACCGGATCGGAGTCCGCGCGAATACCTTCCACCAGCCCTTGTTTTTGCAGCCAGTCAGAAAGCGTACCCGGGCTACGGTTACCGATCAGATAGGTGATCAGTTCATCGGTTTTACTACGAAACTGCGCACTATTGTTGTCGATTCGGAACTCAACGCGCAGCACTTTACGCGGCAGCGCAGGTACGTAATGGATGATAACGCCCTTCTGCGCATCAGTGACGACCGGAACGGTAATTTCCGGCTTCTCGATATTCTTGTTGGGCACTCGCCCAAAGGTCTCTGCAGCAATCTTTGCCAGTTCCGGCAATGGCTTATTGCTGTAGATAACCGCTTTCATCAGATTGGCGGAGTAATACTTGCTGTGAAAATCGCGCAACGCCTGTTGCACCGGATTACCCGGTTTGTCGCTTAAGGTTTCCAGGTTGCCGCCGGAAAAACGTGAACCGGGGTGAGCCGGGTTGATGGTTTCCGCGCTCACCTGCGCCATTCGCATCCCGTCACGGGTACGCGCCATCGTCAGCTCAGCGTTTACTGCATTGCGCTCACGCTCGGCATATTTTTTATCCAGTAACGGTTCAGCAATGGCATCGGCCAGGCGGTCAACGGCACCAGTAAGCGCGTCGTTTTCCACTTCCAGATAGAACGCCGTGCGGTACGGCGCAGTGCTGGCATTGTGGCTGCCGCCATGCAATTTGAGGTATTCCGCAAGGCTATCGGCCTGTGGGTACTTTTTCGATCCCATCAGACACATGTGTTCAAGATAATGTGCCAGCCCCTGATGCGCATCGGGATCTTCCAGAGACCCCACGGGCACCACCAGCGCAGAAAGCGATTTCACCGCCTGCGGGTCGGATACCAGTAATACCACCAAACCATTATCGAGACGGACGGCCAGATACTGGCGGGTATCTTTGTCGCTTTTACGGATGGTTTCCGCAATGGGCTGCCAACCGGTATCTGCCTGACTTAAAGGCGCCCAAAAGGCGACCAACAACAGTAACGCTTTGAACCAGGTGCTGCGGGGCATTCAAGAACCTCATCATTAACTTTCTTTCTGCGCAAAGACACATTGGATGCTTCTCTGAGCAGGGCAACGCATCATAAAGGAAGCATCAAAATTGCGCAATTTTTATACAACCATCACGACTGATTAAATCTGAAAAGCGGAAGCAGGTAACGTTGTGACTGCAAAATAATGGCCTCAAAGGTTTCAGAGTCCAGTTGTCGCCACAGGCGCTGATACCAGATATCCTCGCCTTCGCCACGCACAACCATGTTGCCTTCGTAAGCCTGCATAAACTTCACGCGGGCTTTTTGACGCGTATCATCGTCATCTAACATGGCATCATTTGCCGCGTCATAACAGGTTTTTATCCACGCGCCGCCGCTTTCCGGTAGCACCAGCAGCGGTGTGGACATCCCTTCGCGATATCCGTCAATCAGTTGCGCCAGATACCCCAATGCCTGCTCTTGCTCCAGCGGTGGGAAGCGCCACTCTCCGTCTTTTCGCAAAAACAGCCGGCTTTCACCTTTTCCTCCGCAGGCACAATAGACAAGGTGTTCGAGCCAAAGTTGCACGCCTTGTGAAATGCTGATTAACGAAGGCCGCCAGCGCAACAGACCATCTTCTTGCACCTGCGGCAGCCAGCCCGTCAACTGTACGCCATTGCAGTGCAGATCAACCTCCAGGCTTTGGCTCGGCTGACGACAAGCCACGATCCTGTCCGCCAGCGTCTGCATTTCCTGATGCTGAGCTTCCCAGAGGATATCGCCATAGGCCCCATACGGCAGATCCCCCGCCGCACGGAAGCGACGGAACAGACGTTCGGCATCATCCTGTTCAACCAGCGTATTCAGTAACTGCTGGTTGAGCTGATAACGGGTCAGCCCTTCCAGGGTAAACGGTTCGGTGTCCGGGATCTCACGCTCTTCGGAGCGGAAATTAACCTGCAGACGCTGCTGGAAAAACGCCCGCACCGGATGCGCCCAGAAGCGCTGCAGCGTTTCCAGACTCAGCGTCTCTGGCATATCAAAGGCTAACGGCTGCACAAAATCGCTATGGGCTTCTCCACGACGGCTTGCCGCCGGTAGCCATTCGCTGGCGTAGCTCTGCTGTTCACCGGGCAGGAAGTTTTGCGCATCGAACGGCATACGGGTATGCAGGCGGGCGATATGCGCTTTCACCCGTTTCTCGCTCTCATCGCTGGTTAACGCGTCGTCACCCGGCAGGTAGTGGCTTTGTCCGATGTAATCGAGCAGCTCCTGCACCAGCACGGAAGGAAACCGTTCGCTGTTATCCTGGATCGAGCGCCCGATATAGCTGATGTAAAGCGACTGCTGGGCAGAAATTAAGGCTTCAAGGAACAGATAACGATCATCATCACGACGACTGCGATCCCCACGCATTGGTTTCTGGCTCATGAGATCAAAACCGAGCGGCGCAAGCTGGCGCGGATAAACACCGTCGTTCATTCCCAGCAGACAGACCACTTTGAAAGGAATGGAGCGCATCGGCATCAGCGTACAGATGTTTACCGGCCCGGCTAAAAAGCGCTGACTAATTCGCTCCTGATCCAACCGCTTCGCCAGTTCATCGCGCAACAGGGATAGCGGAACCGCATCACCATACTTAGCCTCTATACCTTCGGCGATGATCGCCTGCCACTGCTGCTCAATCAGCGTCATGGCCGCCTCGGTTTCAGCGTCAGGCAGGAAGAAATCGTTGAGCATCTCGCGGCACACTGGCAGCCACTCTTCCAGTGGACGTTCCTGTGCCAGGCCACGACGCCAGAGATTAAGCTGCATCAGTAACGACGCCAGATGCCCTACCAGTTCGGCGATGAGTCCGCTGGACTCATCGTAAGGCAGAACGGACTGCCACTCGCCCTGCGCACTTTCCATGGCATAGCCCAGCAGCATGCGCGTCAGGCCAAACTGCCACGTATGCTGTCCCGTTGTCGGAAGTTCCAGTTCGCGCACGTTGTCGTCATCAATACCCCAGCGAATGCCCGATTCATTGACCCACAACCGCAAGTAACGCAATCCTTCTTCGCTGATATTGAAGCGTGCCGCCAGCACCGGGACATCCAGCAGCGCCAGCACGTCCTCAGAAACAAAACGGCTGTCAGGCAATGACAGCAGGCTGATGAACGCCTGCAACACCGGATGTGACTGACGCGCCCGACGATCGGAAATCGCATAAGGTAGATAACGCTCCGCAGGGGCGCTGCCAAAGACGGCCTGAATAAACGGGCTATAGCTGTCGATATCCGCCACCATCACGATGATGTCACGCGGGGTGAGCGTTGGGTCTGCCTCCAGCATTGCCAGAAGACGATCGTGGAGGGCTTCAACTTCACGCTGGGGGCTATGACAGACATGGAAGGTGACGCTGGTGTCGTTTGGATCAAGGCGTCGCTTATTGTCACTGCGGGAATACTCTTCCAGACTCACGCCCGCCACTGCGCGGTTTTCCAGCTCAAGGATATCGGCCTGGATGTTATGCAGCAGGTTATCCGGCGTAATGTCGACAAACGCATCCAGCTCCTGGCTGTTTTCCAGTTCGGAGAGCAGATAAATATAGTCGCGCCCCAGTTTCCCCCACGAGGCCAACATCGGGTTACCGACATCCTGTTCGCCATCGCCGTTAAACAAACTTTCGGCATTCGAATTGTCACGAAACAGCGGTAAATGACGGTCTTCAAAACTGTGTCGCCGCTGACGTGCCAGCAGTTTTGCCAGATACGCCGGATCTTTAATATCGCCCCAGTAGTAGCGGCAGGGATTGGTGAAGAGCAGATGAATCTCGATATGTTTACCGAGCGCCTGCAGTGCCTGTAGGTATACCGGTGGCAGCGCGGAGATCCCGCAGATAAACACACGAGAAGGAAGTCCTGGCGGGCAGCGTTCAGCATTTTCGAGAGTCTGGATAAACCGTTGATAGAGATTGGCACGATGCCAACGCGGTTGTCCCAGCGCATCGGTATATTCCACCAACGCTTTCCATAGCGGCGCCTGCCAGCTTTGCGCCTCTCCTAACCCGTCGACCATTCGCCCCGCTTCCCACTGGGTTAGCCATTCCGGTCGGTACACCAGATACTGATCGAAAAGATCCGCCGCGCGCGACGACAACTGAAACAACTTACGTTTATCCGTATCGTCCGTCAGATAGTGGCGTAGTAACGCGAAATCATCATGATCCAGCAGTTGCGGGAGCAGCGTCATCAACTTCCAGCTCATGCTTTGTTTGCTGAAAGCACTCTCTTTGGGGATCTCCGGCAGTACGCGGACGAACATTTCCCAGATAAAACTTGCCGGGAGTGGGAATTCTATGTTGGCGGCGATACCAAATTTCTGCGAAAGGGTCATCTGTAGCCACTGCGCCATCCCGGTACTCTGTACCAGAATCATTTCCGGCTCAAAAGGATCGTCCAGCCGCTCGCGCTCGACGATGAACTCCATCAATGCTTCCAGCACATCCAGACGATTTGAGTGGTAGACCCTTAACATAGAGACTCCTGGCAACTAACGGTTTGGGCAGTGCAGGCGCGTCATTTTCCCCTGCCTGCCCTGAGGTGAAGATAGCGTAACGCTGATGCTGACACATCCCGCCTGCATTGTCTGCATCCGGTTAACCTGCCAGTTAACAGGTGGCGAAAACGAACGCAGTTGCGTCTGCTGCCAGCCCTGACGCCAGAGTTGCAGGTACTGGCTCCTGATGAAAAAACCGTTCATTAGCGCGCGCTGGTATCCGGAAAGCGCCGTCACCACCATCACCATAAGAACCATTGCCAGTATCACCTCTGGCAGGCTAAATCCGCACTGGCGGCTCAGGGGAGCTGGCATAGCGCGACCTCCCGTAGCGGACAGAAATCGCTCCAGCCATGAAGAGAAAAGACGACGTTTTCCTCCTGTTGCTCGCCTTCTCGCCATAGGGAGGTTCCCTGATAGCTGGCAATAAGCAAAGCGCGACTGTTGGCGAGTCTGCGCAGGCAGACGGGGACATTGGCCTCCCCGTAGTACCGACACGGTTTATCCGAGCTTATCGACCATGGCTGCATCCTGCCCCACTCCATGGCTGACTGTACGACAGCCTGGCGTTGCAGAGCCTGACTTTCTATCGTCACCCGTGAAGCAAAACTGCTCTGCTGCTGGTTAACGCCCTGCAACAGTAAGCTGCCGAGGACCAACAGCAGCAGAACCAGCGCCAGAGAGGAGACGCCCCGTTCGTGGTTCATAAATTAAACCCGGTAACGCTGTAGCGTGCATCGACCACGGTTTGCGGATCCCTCCGGCTAATGCCGCGCAGATGTATGGTCAATTCGGGCGTAAAGCCCGCGATATCCTGAGGCACAACCTCAAATGCCGTAATGTGTACGACGTCAGGATCGGTCATTTTATCCCATCCTTTTCCACTGCACGTTTTCGCGCCGCGCTGCGTCTCCAGCACGTTATCATTCAGGCGAAACCCGGTTTGTTCAGCTTCCTTTACCGGCTCGCTTTCCCAGACGCCATTCGCGTTGGCGTCCCACTGAACGATGACACACTGTCCCGCGTTGGTAATGTTTACTCCATCACCACTACAGCTACCGTGGCAATATCCTGCGCGTTGGAGGTGTTTCGCAATGGTGTACACCCGCTGCCACATGTCATCCTCCAGCGCGAGTCTGCGGGTCTGCTGCAAAATATCGCGCTGTAATGCCGGTAAAAAACGGGCGGCTCCCAGCAACAGTACGCTGCTGATCGCCATTGCAATCAGCACCTCAAGCAGAGAGAAACCGCGTTCACTCACCGACAACCCTGGGTATCGTCGCGCTCGCACAAGCGGATGCGTCCCCACGGTGAAACCACTACCCGCCATTCGCCTGTCGCATTTTTCAGACGGATATTCCCCGGCCACGCGGTATTGCGCTGACCATAAAACGTCAGTGAAGCCGTAATCCCGACGAGCTCGACATCGTGCCAGAGCGGCACAAAAACGAGCGCCGAGCGCGGCGTACAGGTATTTCGTGAGGCTGTCGAACTGACAAGACACCATGACGCGTCCTCCCTGATGGCGGTAATGATGTGATCGCGGTTATGCCAGTTGGCATCTTCCCGTAGCTGCAGCAAGAAATCGCGCAACTGACAGGCGGTCTGCCAGAGATGTTGCTGTTGCTGCCACTGCTGCCAACCATAGAGTCCTGTTGCACTCAGGCTGATAATAATAAGCATCGCGACCAGCGTTTCAATGAGCGTATAGCCCTGCTGTGTATTCATGGCGGCAGTATGACGCGTCGGGAGGTTAACACGAGGCGAGAATTCAGGTTTTTCGGCGCGTTACGAAAGAAATTTACTCTGTTACAGCAGGTTGCATCATTTCAGGAACCTGCGCCGAAAAACCAAAATTTGGGTAAAAAAAACCGACGCGCAAAGGCGTCGGTTATGACAGGATAAAGCCGTCAGATAGCAACCGGCGCTTTTATCCCCGGATGCGGGTCGTAACCCTCGATTTCAAAATCTTCGAAGCGATAATCGAAGAGGGAATCAGGTTTACGTTTAATCACCAGTTTCGGCAGTGCGCGCGGTTCGCGAGTCAGTTGCAGATGCGTCTGCTCCATGTGGTTGCTGTACAGATGCGTGTCACCACCGGTCCAGACGAAATCGCCGACCTCCAGATCGCACTGCTGCGCCATCATATGCACCAGCAACGCATAGCTGGCGATGTTAAACGGCAGGCCGAGGAACACATCGCAGGAGCGCTGATACAGCTGGCAAGAGAGTTTGCCATCCGCGACATAGAACTGGAAGAACGCGTGGCATGGTGCCAGCGCCATTTTGTCCAGTTCGCCGACGTTCCACGCCGAAACGATAATACGGCGCGAATCAGGATCATTTTTCAACTGGTTCAGTACCGTCGTGATCTGATCAATGTGGCGACCGTCCGGCGTTGGCCAGGCGCGCCACTGTTTGCCATACACCGGGCCCAGGTTGCCATTTTCATCCGCCCATTCGTCCCAGATGGTGACGTTATTGTCGTGCAGATAGGCCACGTTGGTGTCACCTTGCAGAAACCACAGCAGCTCGTGGATGATGGAGCGCAAGTGGCAACGTTTTGTCGTCACCAGCGGGAATCCTTCCTGCAGGTTAAAACGCATCTGATGACCAAAAATGGAAAGCGTTCCGGTTCCGGTACGGTCGTTTTTCTGTGTGCCTTCATCCAGCACTTTTTGCATCAGTTCTAAATACTGTTTCATGGTTCCTCAGGAAACGTGTTGCTGTGGGCGACGGCGATAGGCCCAAACCATCATGATCACACCAGCGACAATCATCGGAATCGAGAGGATCTGTCCCATGCTGATGTACTGTACCCATTCACCGGTGAACTGCTGATCCGGCTGACGGAAGAATTCAACAATGATACGAAACGCGCCGTAACCAATCAAAAACAGCCCGGAGACTGACCCCATCGGACGCGGTTTACGAATAAACAGGTTAAGAATGATAAACAGCACTACGCCTTCCAGCGCCATCTCATAGAGCTGAGACGCATGGCGCGGTAAAGAGCCGTAGGTATCAAAAATAGATTGCCATTGCGGGTTGGTTTGCAGCAGCAGAATGTCTTCAGTGCGCGACCCGGGAAACAGCATGGCGTAAGAGAAATTCGGGTCGACACGGCCCCACAGTTCGCCATTGATAAAGTTGCCCAGACGCCCGGCCCCCAGCCCAAAGGGGATCAGCGGCGCAATAAAATCAGAGACCTGGAAGAAACTGCGCTTCGTGCGTTTGGCGAAGATAATCATCACCAGAATCACACCAATCAGCCCACCGTGGAAGGACATACCTCCGTCCCAGACGCGGAACAGGTACAGCGGATTATCCAGGAACAGCGGGAAGTTATAGAACAGTACATAGCCAATACGCCCCCCGAGGAAGACCCCGAGGAAACCTGCATAAAGTAAGTTTTCGACTTCATTTTTGGTCCAGCCACTGCCCGGACGGTTGGCTCGGCGCGTCGCCAGCCACATCGCGAAAATAAAGCCGACCAGATACATTAAACCGTACCAGTGAAGTGCGACGGGTCCAATTGAGAAAATGACCGGATCGAATTCCGGAAAATGCAGATAGCTACTGGTCATCTGTCACCACAAGTTCTTGTTATTTCGCTGAAAAATTTCAGCAAGCGATATGCGCACCCACTACTTACAGGCGCTCCAAAGGAGCGAATGATAGCATACGAGGTTCTGTGAGGCTGTCGGGAAGATGTAAAAGATCTGTATAGCGCTTTTACAACCCCCCTCGAATCAGGCCGCCCATGCCGCGACGCTCCATAAACGCTGCCACCTGATGGCGCACTTCCGTTGCCAGTTGTGCCTCAAGGCTGCGTTGGGCAAGGATTTTTGCCTCTTCGTAATCAATGCGACGCAGCAGGTATTTTACGCGCGCCACAGAACGACCGTTCATTGAAAGATGGCGAAAACCCAGTCCAATCAGGATGGTGACGCACATCGGATCGCCCGCCATTTCGCCACATACGCGCAGGTCGATATCGCTACGCTCAGCTTCCTGCGCAATCATCGACAGCGCGCGTAGCATTCCTGGATGCAAACTGTCATAAATGCTGGCAACGCGCGTATTGTTGCGATCCACCGCCAGCACGTACTGGGTCAGATCGTTAGTCCCGACGGAGACAAAATCGATACGACTCGCCAGATTCGGCAGCATAAAGACCATCGACGGTACTTCCAGCATGATGCCGATACGCGGTTTCGGGATCGCGTACCCAATCATCTCTTCCACTTCGCGGCCCGCACGTTCAATCAGGCGGCGCGCTTCATCCACCTCATCGATACTGGTTACCATCGGCAGCAGAATACTCAGGTTGCCCGTCGCCGCATTGGCGCGCAGCATCGCCCGCACCTGGACAAGGAAGATTTCCGGCTGATCGAGCGTAATGCGGATGCCTCGCCAGCCCAGGCAGGGATTCTCCTCGCTGATTGGCATGTACGGCAGCTGTTTGTCCGCGCCAACGTCCAGCGTTCGTAACGTCACCGGCTTGTCATTAAACATCTGCAACATGCCCTGGTACTGCGCCACCTGCTCTTCTTCCGAAGGGAAACCGCTTTGCAGCATGAAGGGAATTTCGGTGCGATACAGGCCAATGCCGTCGATACGACTGCCCAGCTTTTCTTCATGTTCCGGGCTGAGTCCCGCGTTCAGCATTACTTTGATCCGCTCACCGCTTTTCAGCTGTGCGGGTAAATTGACGTCATCTTCCGCCAGTCGGCTGAGCTCGTTCTCTTCGCTGATAAGCCGCTGATATTCCTGGATCAATACCGGTTCAGGATCGACCAGCAGCTCACCGCGGTAGCCATCCACCACCAACGTACGCCGGTGCAGCACCGATGGCTGAATATCGGCGCCCATCACGGTGGGAATCCCCATGGCACGGACCATGATCGCGGCATGGGAGTTGGCCGCCCCGTCGCGGACAACAACGCCCGCCAGCCGGTCCTGCGGCATTTCCGCCAGCGTGGTGGCCGAGAGTTCATCAGCCACCAGCACGAAGCGTTCTGGCCAGGCATTTGGCCCTTGTATGGAATCATCGAGATGGAACAGCAGGCGTTGGCCCAGCGCACGCAGGTCGCCTGCACGTTCTTTGAGATAGTTGTCGCTCAGCGCGGCAAACTGTTCGGCAAACTTTTCGATGATCGTTTTGACCGCCCATTCGGCCACAGACCCTTTATCCACTTCGGCAAACAGCTCGCGTCGCAGGCGGGCATCGGAAAGCAGGTGCGAATAGAGATCGAATATCGCGGCGGTCTCTTTCTGCGCCCCAGCGGCAAACCGCTTGCTGTAACGGCGAAACTCATTTGCCGCCTCTTCCAGCGCACCGGTCAGGCGCTCACGCTCCAGAGCGGGATCCAGCGTCGAGGCCTGATACACCTGCTCCATCAGCGGTAGCGTCGCATCCTGCCAGCCTTCGGCAATCGCCACGCCCGGCGCCGCCGGTAGCGCACGAATTCGCGTCTGGCGATACTGGCCGAACAGGGCGGTAAGCTGAGATTGTGACAGAATCGCTGCCATCTGCGTGGCAAGTGTCACCAGGAAAGATTCTTCGCTTTCATCGTACTGGCGCAGTTCGCGCTGCTGTACAACGAGGACGCCCAGCAGTTGACGACGCTGAATGATCGGCACCCCGAGGAAGGCACGGAAGCGTTCTTCTTTTACCGAGGGGATGTATTTAAAACTGGGGTGTTTTTGCGCATCAGCGAGGTTGATAGGTTCCGCCAGCCTGCCAACCAGGCCGACGATACCTTCATCAAATGCGAGTGCGACAGTACGACCGCGCGGTTTTTTAAGCCCCCGCGTCGCCATGAGGTAATAACAACGCCGGTCATGATCGGCCAGATAAACCGAGCAGACCTCTGTATCCATCGCAAGACAGATGTCAGTAACCAGAATATTCAGCGCTTCATTAAGACGCGGAGCACTGGCCACCTTTTCGACTATTTCGCGCAGGCGGGTGAGCATAATTTGCGTGGCTTAACCTCTTTTACGTCGATAAGCAGGTGTATTTTGCGGTTTTGGCGTCGCTTCCTGAAGCGCCATCACAACACTTGCGAACTCTTTCATCACCCTGCGGTAGACATCGCGTTTAAATGAAACCACTTGCCGGACCGGATACCAGTAACTTACCCAACGCCAGCCGTCAAACTCAGGAGTGCTGCTGGTTTGCATATTGATTTCCGCGTCCCCGCTCATCAACTGCAAAAGAAACCACTTTTGTTTCTGGCCGATACACACCGGCTTTGTATCCCAACGCACCAAACGTTTCGGTAACTTGTAACGCAACCAGTTGCGAGTAGAGGCAAGGATTCGCACATCTTTACGGCTTAACCCTACTTCTTCAAACAGTTCCCGGTACATCGCCTGTTCTGCTGATTCTCCTGGATTTATCCCACCCTGTGGGAACTGCCAGGAGTGCTGACCAAACCGCCGGGCCCACATCACTTGCCCCTGACGATTACAAATTACGATACCTACATTTGGGCGGTAGCCATCGTCATCAATCACCGGACTACCTCAACATAAACCTTATATGAGAATGATTGTTTCACACTCCTGACAGACGGTAAACCACTGAGTTACGGCGGTGTGCATCTAATAACAATTGAATAACTCACAGTTAATGACAAAGTTATGAACAGACACTCACCCATTCGGGCGATTTTATTCACCTTTTCTGTGGATAGAGTTGTGAAGAAGTACGGAATTACTCCGGGAAAACCCGGAACAGTCTGAATAAACGGACAAGAGGGTGAAAAAAATATTTTCTTTTATTCATGGGGTTACTGGCTCGTTTTAGCGATAACCAGGCAAAAAGGTGATAGCCATCACACTGACGATCCTCAGGCTGATGAAAGATCGAACAGCGCCGACTTTATCCACAGATTGTGCCAATAAGTTAAACACAAATTGTGTGAAAATTCGATTTTTGTCGCACGTCAAGGCTGTAAATGGAAACAGTAGTCGGGGTTTTTCACAGTTATCCCATCTTTCTGTGGATAACATGGTGTAAGATCCTGTTTAAATTCAGTGACCAGAAATGGAAAACCTATTTTTATGTTGCGCAACACGTGACGTCAGAAACTAAAAACCAATATAAATCATGACATTGAATATGACATGTGGAAAACGATAAACTTCTTTCTCACGGTATAAAATCCTTGTTCATTTTTTCACCTAAGGTGTAACGCCATGTCCGGACTCCATCCTTTACGCTTTCCACCGGAATCTGAAGCCCTTCTGCTCCAGCAAGCGCAGCAGCTTTCGGGCTATTCGCTGGGCGAACTGGCGGCGATGGCAGGTATTGTTGCGCCGAAAGATCTCAAGCGGGACAAAGGCTGGATCGGCGTATTACTGGAACTCTGGTTGGGGGCCAGCGCCGGAAGTAAGCCTGAACAGGATTTCGCCGCATTAGGCGTCGAATTGAAAACCATTCCTGTGGATAGCCTCGGCCGGCCGCTTGAAACCACCTTTGTCTGCGTTGCACCGCTGACCGGAAACAGCGGCGTGACGTGGGAAACCAGTCACGTACGACACAAACTGAAGCGGGTACTGTGGATCCCGGTAGAAGGCGAACGCAGCATTCCCCTCTCGCAGCGGCGGGTGGGATCGCCAGTACTGTGGAGCCCTGATGAAGAAGAAGACCGTCAGTTACGGCTCGACTGGGAAGAATTAATGGACATGATTGTGCTCGGTCAGGTTGAACGTATCACTGCCCGCCATGGCGAATTTTTACAACTACGACCGAAGGCGGCAAACGCCAAAGCGCTCACCGAGGCGATCGGCGCCCAGGGCGAGCCAATACTGACGTTGCCGCGTGGTTTTTACCTGAAAAAGAACTTCACGCGCGCCCTGCTGGAACGCCACTTTTTGTTACAGTAGCGTTAGACTTTCGCCTTGTGTCCGGGAAGCATATAATTAGCGTTTCTTTTTTTGGCAGGACTTTGTTCAATGTTATTTGCATGGATAACCGATCCTAACGCCTGGCTTGCGCTCGGTACGCTGACGCTGCTGGAGATCGTGCTTGGGATCGATAATATTATTTTCCTCTCACTGGTGGTTGCAAAACTCCCGACTGCGCAACGTGCGCACGCCCGTCGTCTCGGTCTCGCAGCGGCGATGATCATGCGACTGGCGCTGCTGGCCTCCATCGCCTGGGTGACCCGGCTGACCAATCCGCTGTTCGAGGTGTTTGGTGAAGCCATTTCCGCCCGCGACCTGATCCTTCTGCTCGGCGGATTGTTCCTGATCTGGAAAGCGAGTAAGGAGATCCACGAATCCATTGAAGGTGAAGAAGAAGGGGTGAACATGCGCGTCAGCTCCTTTCTGGGGGCCATCGTGCAGATCATGCTGCTCGACATTATCTTCAGTCTGGACTCGGTGATCACGGCGGTTGGCTTGTCCGATCATCTGTTCATCATGATGGCGGCGGTGGTAATTGCCGTTGGCGTAATGATGTTTGCGGCGCGTCCTATAGGCGAGTTTGTCGACAGGCACCCGTCCGTGAAGATGCTGGCGCTGTCGTTTCTGATTCTGGTGGGCTTCACCCTGATCCTGGAAAGCTTCGACGTTCACGTGCCGAAGGGTTACATCTATTTCGCCATGTTCTTCTCGATTGCGGTTGAGAGCCTGAACTTGTTGCGAAACAAAAAGAACCCGCTGTAATTGTCCTTTTCGCTCCCTGCGGGGAGCGAACCTCTCCCCTTTTCTCCTCTCAGATTAAGATTTTCCTGCTTTTCCTGCCCACAACTTCAGGTTATTACTAGACTGTTATCAGACGCAGGCCACGTGAGGATAAATGGATGAAAAAATGGGCAGTGATAATTTCCGCAGTAGGACTGGCTTTTGCTGTTTCCGGTTGTAGCAGCGATTATGTCATGGCGACCAAAGATGGTCGGATGATCCTGACCGACGGGAAACCCGAAATTGATGACGATACCGGTCTGGTGAGCTACCACGACCAGCAGGGCAACGCCATGCAAATTAACCGCGACGACGTTTCTCAAATCATTGAACGTTGAAGATTGAGGTCAGCCGCGCTGCTGGCCTTAACAATTTTTCTTCCCTTTTTCCCTTCCCTCAGCCATTTTTATAATCCTTATGTCGTGATTATAAAAAGGAAACGGCTATGCAATATCACCGTATACCCCACAGCTCGCTTGAAGTCAGTACACTGGGGCTGGGCACAATGACGTTTGGTGAACAAAATAGCGAAGCCGACGCACATGCACAGCTCAACTATGCCGTCGCCAACGGCATTAACCTGATCGACGTGGCCGAAATGTACCCGGTCCCGCCACGCCCGGAAACCCAGGGGCTTACCGAAACTTACATCGGAAACTGGCTGGCCAAATATGGCAATCGAGAAAAGCTGATTGTCGCCTCCAAAGTGAGCGGCCCGTCGCGCAATAATGACAACAGTATTCGCCCGAATCAGGCACTGGATCGTAAAAACATTCGTGAAGCGCTGCACGACAGCCTGAAACGTCTGCAAACCGATTATCTGGACCTTTACCAGGTTCACTGGCCGCAGCGCCCTACCAACTGTTTTGGCAAACTCGGCTATAGCTGGAGCGACGCCGCGCCGGTGGTGTCGCTACTGGATACGCTGGATGCGCTGGCCGAGTTCCAGCGGGCGGGCAAAATCCGCTACATTGGCGTCTCGAATGAAACGGCCTTTGGCGTGATGCGTTATCTGCATCTGGCGGATAAGCATGATCTGCCGCGCATTGTCACCATCCAGAACCCTTACAGCCTGGTCAACCGCAGCTTTGAAGTGGGGCTGGCGGAAGTGAGCCAGTATGAAGGCGTCGAACTGCTGGCCTATTCCTGCCTGGGATTTGGCACGCTGACCGGTAAATACCTGAATGGCGCGAAACCTGCCGGTGCGCGCAATACACTGTTTAGCCGCTTTACCCGCTACAGCGGCGAGCAGACGCAAAAAGCCGTGGCGGCGTATGTCGATATCGCCAGACGGCATAACCTTGATCCGGCGCAGATGGCGCTGGCATTCGTTCGTCGTCAACCGTTTGTTGCCAGTACACTGCTGGGCGCCACCACCATGGAACAGCTGAAAACCAACGTCGAGAGTCTGCATCTCGAATTAAGCGAAGAGGTGTTGGCAGAGATTGAAGCGGTGCATCAGGTTTACACCTATCCTGCACCGTAACAGAAGCGCGCCGGAGGAATTCCGGCGCGTTGATTATGCCTGGCGGCGCTGCCAGATCCACAGCGCCGCTATTGCCAGCGCAAACAGACCGCCAAAACCGATACCCACGGCGACAACCGGAATTCCTACCCACACCGCCAGCGAGTAGAGCCCCAGCATCAACAGCATCGCGCTGTTCTCACCGAGGTTCTGTACCGCGATCGCATTACCCGCCCCGACGCTCTTTTTACCGCGCTCCTGCAACAATGCATTCAGCGGCACGACAAAGAAACCGCCCAGCACACCGATCAGCATCAGTAGCGCATAGGCAGGCAACAGCGCGTGTTGCAGAGAGAAAATCAGCACCACGACGCCAATCAGGATCCCTGCTGGCATACAACGCACCACGGTATCCAGCGTGACCAGTCTGGCAGCAGCTCCGGCCCCGGCCACAATACCGATCGCGACCATCGCGTTCAGGTAGGTTGGCGTGGCGTTATCGGTAATGCCTAACGCCACCGGTACCCACAGGACCAGCAGAAAACGCAGCGTGACTCCCGCCCCCCAGAACAGACTGGTGCCCACCAGCGAAAAACGCGTTTCGCCGTTGCGCCACAGTGAAACGCAGGCACAAAAGAAACTGCGTGTCATTTTCATCAGATGCCAGGACTGCCCAGGACGAGCAGCAGCCAGCTTGGGAATAGACAGATTCGCCACCACCGCTCCGGCGTAGGCCAGCGCACAGACAACCAGCGCGGCAATAACATGCCAGTCGGCCAGCACGCCGCCCGCCACCGAGCCAAGCAGGATCGCCGCAATCGTGGATGCTTCCATCAGGCCGTTCGCTTTCACCAGCTTATCGCCGGTCGTCAGTTCCCCCAGAATGCCGTATTTGGCCGGCGAGTAAGCCGCCGCGCCAATCCCCACCAGCGTATAGCCGATAAACGGATTGAAGCCAAAACAGATCGTTGCCGCCCCCAGCAGTTTCAGGCCGTTGGCGAACATCATCACCCGGCCTTTGGCAAAGCTGTCAGCGATCTGCCCCACAAACGGCGCAAACAGGATGTACGCGCCCACAAACACCATTTGCAGAATCGGCTGACTCCAGTCCGGATAGAACTGTTCCTTCAGCAGCGCCAGCGTGGCAAACAACAGGGCGTTATCGCCAAACGCAGAGAGAAACTGCGCCGCGATAACCGACATCATTCCTTTCGACCAGACAGAGGTATTGGTATGTACTGACTCAGGCATTTTGTTTTTCCGGATCATCAACCCAACTTTTCAGCATCACGAAATCCGGCTTACCGCTGCCGAGTAACGGGAGTTGCTTCAGGTAACGGATATCGCGCGGCACCGCCAGTTCTGGCACGCCGTGCGAACGGGCATACTGCTGTAATACATCACGCGTCAGCTCGCTATCGGTGGTAAAGAGCACCAGTGCTTCGCCTTTGCTGGCATCGCTCTTGATCGCCGTCGCGTGCATTTTTTCCGGCGACACGCCGAGCGCCAGTTGCTCAACCATCTCCAGAGAGACCATTTCACCGGCAATTTTCGCAAAGCGTTTGGCGCGTCCCTGAATTTGCACGAATCCTTGCTCATCAAAGCGCACGATATCGCCGGTGTCATACCAGCCGCGCTCCAGTTCCCCGGCGGCGTTTTCCGCCACCGGCACCTCCAGTACGCCCGGTTTTTCCACGCGCAGATAACCGTTCATGATGTTTGGCCCTTTCAACTGCAAACGACCGCCCTCTTCAATACCCGGGATCGCCAGCAGACGCGCGTCCATGCCGGGCAGGATCCGCCCGACGGTACCAGGCTTCGCCGCCATCGGGACGTTAATCGAAACCACGGGCGCACACTCCGTTACGCCATAGCCTTCGAGAATCCGCAGACCAAACTTATCCTGCCAGAGCTGTTTTGTACTCTCCTGGAGTTTCTCCGCTCCCGCCACCACATAGCGCAGACGATAGAAATCATACGGATTGGCAAAACGCGCATAGTTGCCGAGGAACGTGGAGGTACCGAACAGCACCGTGCAGTTCCGGTCATAAACCAGTTCCGGCACAATGCGGTAATGCAGCGGGCTGGGATAGAGGAACACGTCAGCGCCGGTGAGCAGCGGCGTAAAAAGCCCTACCGTCAGACCGAACGAGTGAAACAGCGGCAGTGCCGACATAAAACGGTCATTGGCGGTGAAGTCAGCAATGGTTTTTATCTGCTCGACGTTAGCCAGCAGGCTTTTGTGGCTATGCACCACCCCCTTGGGATGACCTTCGGAACCCGAGGTAAAGAGGATCACCGCCGCCTCTTCCGGCTGCTGCTTGACCTGCGCCCGATGCGGCATCAGCAGGTGCGCAAAGATCCACAGTTTGTCCGCCGTGGTCACATCGGCTTTGAGATCTTCCAGATAGACCCAGCGAACCTGCGTCAGTTGCTCCGGCAGGTGCCAGAGTTTGCCTTTATCCAGGAACTGGCGGGAGGTAAAAATGGTTTTGATTTCCGCAGCGGTGATAGCGCTGGTCAGCCCTTTGACGCCCGCCGTGTAGTTCATCATTGCCGGGATACGACGGCGAGACACCGCGCCGAAAATCACCGCCGCGCTGATCGCGGCATTGGGCAACATCAGGCCAATTTTTTCGCCTTCCGCGCTATATTTTTCCAGAATACGCCCGACAAAAAGCGTCTTAGTGAGCAACTGTCGGTAGCTGTCCGGCTTGAAGTTGATGTCTTCGATACAGTGCTTGCCCGCGCCATAACGGTACATCGCCGCCAGCAGCGATTCATACAGCGTTTCGCGCGGACGCACCGCCATCCGTGCTTCCATCATTTTCTGATGCAGCATTTCACCGGCGATTTTACGGCGATCGCGCGCGCGCGGCGCATCGGGCATAGGCAGATGGGTTGGTGGTAAAACATGCAGGTGGATCCGCGGGAAGAAGCGGCGTTTCACCAGCCCTTTCAGGCGGCTGAAATGGGTGAGTTCTGCACCTTCAATCCGTACCGGTACCAGCGTCGCGCCAGATTTCGCGGCGACAAATCCGGCGCCGTCGTAGATTTTCATCAGCGAGCCGCTCACCGAAATGCGCCCCTCCGGGAAAATCACCACCGGGCGACCCTGCTCAATCAGTCGAACCAGATGTTTAATCGCCATCGGCTTCGTTGGGTCGAGCGGCACAAAATCGATCAGCGAGGTTAACCAGCGCATGTACCACTGTTGACTAATCGAGGTGTAAACCGCAAACACCGGACGTACCGGTAGAAATAGCGCCAGCAGAATGCCGTCGATAAACGAGACATGGTTGGGGGTGATTAAGACGCGTTCTCCCCGCAACGCCTGCATATCCCCCGTCACGCGTACCCGATAGAGCACGCGGCACAGGTTACGGAAAAAGCTAAATAACATTTCAACTCCCTTTGCGCACGATTCGGTAAAATAATGGTGGCAGATTACACGAACAAGGCAACAGGAGCGACAGTAAACTCGGGGCGAAAAAAAACCTGCGCATCCGCGCAGGTTGGTGCAAGAGACAAGGTACGAAGAGCGTACCGAATAATCTCACCAATCAATACCTCTGGGATCTTGATTGTGGTCTGTGCATGACCGCTTCGCCAGCGCGAAAACGCAAAGGAATGAAGGGAAATGCAACCAGTTGTGTAAATTCTCGCTTACTGTTACAGATTGCCGAAATAGTAAAAAAAAACCTGCGCGACTGCGCAGGTTGGTGTAATTCGTGTGCTCAACCCGAAAGTTGACTTCACCTATCAATACCTCTGGGATCTCAACTTTATCAAGCTGCCAGGAAGCGTCGCCAGCGAACAATCGCAACAGCCCTTCGCAAAGTGTAACTAATGGTTTGCATCATTCGATTTTTGGCGTAATTCCAAGGATTTTGCTCACATTTGCCGCGTCGCAACAGGCAATCTGCTTGAACCAGCAGCCGTTTTCCGTAACACTGACAGAATGTAAGCGTTTACCCACAATAGGTACTGTCATGGCGACCATAAAGGATGTAGCCCGACTGGCTGGTGTATCAGTCGCCACCGTTTCCCGCGTCATCAATGATTCCCCCAAAGCCAGCGAGGCGTCGCGCCTGGCGGTGGCCAGTGCGATGGAGTCGCTCAGCTACCATCCCAATGCGAATGCGCGCGCGCTCGCACAGCAGTCCACCGAAACGATTGGTCTGGTGGTTGGCGATGTTTCTGACCCTTTTTTCGGCGCGATGGTGAAAGCCGTCGAACAGGTCTCCTATAACACCGGCAATTTTTTACTGATTGGCAACGGCTACCATAATGAAAAAAAAGAGCGTCAGGCAATCGAGCAGCTTATTCGTCACCGCTGCGCGGCGCTCGTCGTTCACGCCAAGATGATCCCGGATGCCGACCTGGCATCATTAATGAAGCAAATGCCCGGCATGGTGCTAATCAACCGGATCCTGCCCGGTTTCGAACAGCGCTGTGTGGCGCTGGATGACCGCTACGGCGCCTGGCTGGCGACCCGTCATCTGATCCAACAGGGCCACACGCGCATTGGCTACCTTTGCTCGAATCACTCTATTTCGGATGCGGAAGATCGTCTCAAAGGCTATTACGATGCTCTGGAAGAGAGCCATCTCCCGGTCAACGATCGCCTTGTGACGTTTGGCGAACCGGACGAAAGCGGCGGTGAGCAGGCGATGACCGAACTGTTAGGCCGCGGCAGAAACTTCACCGCGGTGGCCTGTTATAACGACTCCATGGCCGCTGGCGCGATGGGCGTGCTAAATGATAATGGTGTGGACGTCCCGGCAGAGATCTCGCTGATAGGCTTTGATGACGTGCTGGTTTCGCGCTACGTTCGTCCGCGCCTGACTACCGTGCGTTATCCTGTCGTGACGATGGCGACACAGGCCGCAGAACTGGCGCTCGCGCTGGCGGAAAAGCGCCCGCTGCCGGATGTCACCCATGTTTTCAGCCCTACCCTGGTCCGTCGCCATTCCGTGACGACGCCAGCGGAGCCGGGCAATGCGTCATCAAACGAGTAATCAGGATCGCGTCATGATAACAATGCTGGATGTTTCCCGTCGTGCCGGTGTCTCGAAAGCCACCGTTTCTCGTGTGCTGAACGGCACCGGTCAGGTCAAAGAAAGTACGCGTCAGAAAGTGTTTAAGGCGATGCAGGCGCTGGATTATCGTCCGAACTTTCTGGCCCGCTCGCTGGCGAACCGAACCAGCAACAGCATTGGGCTGGTTGTGTCGACCTTTGATGGCTTCTACTTTGGCCGCCTGCTACAGCAGGCCTCGCGGCAGACTGAATCTCACGGCAAGCAGTTGATTGTGACCGATGGTCACGATACGCCGGAGCGCGAACAAGAAGCGGTGCAGATGCTGGCCGATCGGCAGTGCGACGCCATCATTCTCTACACCCGTTACATGAGCGAAAAAGCGATCCTCGCGCTGGCGGATTCGATCACGATGCCGTTGATTATCATTAACCGCGATGTCAGCCTGGCCCGCGAACGCGCCATCTTTTTTGAACAGGAAGACGCGGCATTTCAGGCGGTGGATTACCTGATTTCGCAAGGACATCGCGAGATAGCCTGTATTACCGTACCGGGACACACCCCGACCGGGAAGTCGCGTCTGATGGGCTATCGCAAGGCACTGGAAAAAAACGGTATCGACTGGGATCCGGCGAAGGTGAAATATGGTGATTCCAGCATGACGCGCGGCTATGACGCCTGTAATGAACTGTTGCAGGAAGGGGTAACGTTCAGCGCCCTGTTTGCCTGTAACGACGACATGGCGCTGGGTGCGTCGAAAGCCCTGCACCAGGCCGGGCTTAACATTCCGCAAGATGTGTCGCTGTTTGGGTTTGACGATGCGCCGAGTGCAAAATGGCTTGAACCGGGATTGTCGACGGTTTATCTCCCCATCGACACGATGATCACCACAGCCATCGATCAGGCGATCCGCATGGTCAATGGCGAAGAAATTGAACCGATCCCGCCCTTTACCGGCACGCTGGTGTTGCGTGATTCGGTCACCACCGGGCCGTATTTTAAGGCATAAATCGTAACGCTATCTGCGCGACGCAAGGCCTGATGGCACTTCGCTTATCAGGCCTGCAGACGACGGTAACTCCGCAGCTCGGATAAGCCGCCGCCCGACAAGAAATCAAAACACTTCCAGCGCCAACAGCTCTTCAATGGTCTGGCGACGGCGAATCAGTCGCGCCTGACCGTTGTCAAATAATACTTCCGGCAGCAGCGGACGGCTATTGTAGTTCGACGACATTGAGGCGCCGTAGGCGCCGGTATCATGCAACACCAGATAATCGCCCGGCACCACCGCTGGCAGCGCGCGGGTTTCCACCTTGCCGCCCTCCTGCTGGGTAAAGACGTCGCCGGATTCACACAGCGGTCCTGCGACGACCGTGTCGACCCGCGGCGCGTTCTCCAGTGAACGACCATCCGCCGCCAGCGCGGTAATATGGTGATAACTGCCATACATTGCCGGGCGTATCAGATCGTTAAAGCCCGCATCCACCAGCACAAAATGACGACTGCCCATCTGCTTCACGCTGCGTACCTGAGTGACCAGCACGCCTGACTGAGCGACGAGAAAACGTCCTGGCTCAATTTCCAGCTTTACGTGATGCCCCAGATGACGGGCGATATGCTCGCGCGCGGCATTCCACAGACCAAAGTAATGCCGGGTATCCACCGCCTCTTCGTCATCGTGATAAGGGATCGACAGACCGCCGCCGGCGGAGATCGCCTCCAGATCCTGGCCGAAATCCACCACCTGACGCACCATCGCGCCGCACACTTGCTCCAGATGACCATAGTCAACACCTGAACCAATATGCATGTGGATACCCACCAGCTTCAGTTGATGGCGCTGCATCACCGCCAGCGCCTGCGGCAAATCGGTATGCCAGATACCGTGTTTGCTGTTTTCGCCGCCGGTATTGGTTTTCTGGCTGTGGCCGTGACCAAAGCCCGGATTAACGCGCAGCCAGACGCGATGGCCCGGAGAGACCTGTCCAAGCTGATCGAGCATATCAACGGAACCGGCGTTGACCGGAATGCGTAATTCGCTGACGCGGGCCAGGGTGGCGTTATCAATCACATCGGCAGTAAATACGATGTCATCCGGATGCGTTTGCGGATCATATCCCGCCGCCAGCGCACGCTCAATTTCGCCTAACGATACGGAGTCCACTTTGACGCCCTGTTCACGCATTAAGCGCAGAATATGAATATTGGAACAGGCCTTCTGCGCGAAGCGCACCACATCAAACTGTTGCAGTGCCGCAATCTGACGACGGATGATCTGCGCGTCGTAAACCCAGACCGGGCAACCAAATTCGGCTGGCAACCTGAGCAGGTTTTCCGCGGTGAGATCGGTATCGGTGCAATACAGTGAATGAGGCATAACAGGCTCCGGACATGACGTTTTTTATGATTACGCCACAGTACGAAGAGAATAAAAAATATCGTTTTATACCGACTCTATGCAAAAATGATATGGTTTTAATCCTGCGAGGTGATGATGGCTGCCGTTAACTTACGTCATATTGAAATCTTTCATGCGGTCATGACCGCCGGAAACCTGACCGAAGCCGCGCGGTTGCTGCATACGTCACAGCCCACCGTCAGCCGTGAACTGGCGCGCTTTGAAAAAGTGCTGGGATTAACCTTGTTCGAACGTACGCGCGGTCGCCTGCATCCGACGGTTCAGGGATTGCGTCTGTTCGAAGAAGTCCAGCGATCCTGGTACGGGCTGGACAGGATCGTCAGCGCAGCGGAAAGCCTGCGGGAGTTTCGCCAGGGGGAACTGTCGATAGTCTGCCTGCCGGTCTTTTCGCAGTCGCTGCTGCCCACGTTGATTCAGCCGTTTCTCGCCCGCTATCCGGACGTCAGCCTGAATATTGTCCCGCAGGAGTCACCCCTGCTTGAAGAGTGGCTTTCTGCCCAGCGCCACGATCTGGGGTTGACGGAAACACTGCACACGCCTGCCGGTACTGAACGTACGGAGCTCTTCTCGCTTGATGAAGTCTGCGTGCTGCCGCCGGGGCATCCGCTGGCGGAAAAGTCAGTATTAACGCCGCAGGATTTTCAGGGGGAGAATTACATCAGCCTGTCGCGCACGGACAGTTATCGGCAACTACTGGACACCCTGTTTAATGAGCACGACGTTAAACGGCGGATGGTGGTGGAGACTCACAGCGCGGCGTCAGTGTGCGCCATGGTGCGCGCCGGAGCCGGTCTTTCGGTGGTAAACCCGTTCACCGCTCTGGATTATGCGGCGAGCGGCGTAGTAGTGCGCCGTTTCAGTATTTCCGTGCCGTTTACCGTCAGCCTGGTGCGTCCCATCCATCGACCCGCCTCCGCGCTGGTCGAGGCCTTCAGCCATCATCTGCAAACCCGCCATCACCTCCTGGTGACAGCGCTGGAGCAGATCCTCGGGCCGGTTACGACAGCATAAACGTCACGGCGTCTGCGGCATGGATCGCGGCGGTGTCAAACACCGGGATCGGGCTACGCTCCACCGGCACCAACAGACCAATCTCCGTGCAGCCAAAAATGACGCCCTCAGCCCCCTGTGCCGCCAGGGCTTCAATCACTTCCACATAGTACTGACGTGACGCTTCGGTAAACTGTCCGAGGCAAAGCTCATCAAAGATGACCCGGTTGATCATCGCCCGCGCATCCGCATCGGGTATCAGGCACTCAATGGCAAACTGCTGTTCCAGGCGGCCGCGATAAAAATCCTGCTCCATCGTGTAACGCGTTCCCAACAGCGCAACCCGGCGCATTCCCTGCGCGGAGATGACGCGCCCGGTCGCATCAGCAATGTGTAAAAAAGGCAGCGAGCAGCGCGATTCAATGGCCTCCGCCACTTTGTGCATCGTGTTGGTACATAAGACGATCCCTTCCGCCCCCGCCTGCTGCAGCCCGATCGCGGCCTGCGCAAGAATGTCTCCGGCTTTATCCCACTCACCGCGACTCTGGCACGCTTCGATCTCGTGGAAGTCAACGCTGTGCAACAGCAGACTCGCAGAATGAAGCCCACCCAGTTGTTGTTTGATCCCTTCGTTAATTAACCGGTAGTACGGGATGGTCGATTCCCAACTCATCCCGCCTAACAAGCCGATCGTCTTCATTACCTGCTCCTTCATCAGTGATTTACAGCAGTGAAGCAAACTTGTGATCAAGTTTCCAGTTCATTTGATCTCCCATTTTCTTTGCCACGCACCTGAGTTAGCTTTAATGAAACATTGTTTCAAACAATAGGATCCCACATGTTTGTTTTCCATAACGAGACGACGCTTGACGATCTGGGTAATGGCGTCACTCGCCGTATCCTCGCGCATAACGGCAAACTGATGGCTGTCGAGGTTAACTTTGAGCAAGGGGCGATTGGCCCGCTGCATCACCATCCACATGAACAACTGACCTACGTGTTATCCGGTGAATTTGAATTTACTATCGGTGACGAGAAGCAGGTGGTACGCGCGGGGGATACGTTGTATAAGCAGCCAAATATTGTTCACGGCTGTGTCTGCCTGAAGCCGGGAACACTGCTGGATACCTTTACGCCGGTTCGCGAAGATTTTCTCAACGCCTGATTTCATCAATAAAAAAACCCTGCGCGAAGGCAGGGTTTTGTCAGCAAGCGGGCGCGAATTAACGTGCCAGCCAGCCACCGTCAACCGCCACGGTATAGCCGTTGATGTAATCAGATGCGCTGGAGGCCAGGAAGACCACCGGCCCCATCAGATCGCTCGGCAGACCCCAACGTCCTGCCGGGATACGGTCGAGGATTTCAGCGCTACGCTGCTCATCGGCGCGCAGTTGCTGGGTATTGTTGGTCGCCATGTAACCCGGTGCGATCGCGTTGACGTTGATGTTGTGCTTCGCCCACTCGTTCGCCATCAGACGGGTCACCCCCATTACGCCACTTTTGGAAGCCGTGTAAGACGGGACGCGGATACCGCCCTGGAAGGAGAGCATGGAGGCGATATTGATGATTTTGCCGCCGTTACCCTGTGCGATGAAGTGTTTGGCCGCCGCCTGCGACATAAAGAACACGCTCTTGATGTTCAGGTTCATCACGTCATCCCAGTCTTTTTCGCTGAAATTGATCGCGTCTTCGCGGCGGATCAGACCCGCGTTGTTGACCAGAATATCGATATGGCCGAACTCAGCAACCGCACGCTCCAGCAGTGCCGGGATCCCGTCGATCTGACGCAGATCGGCGGTCAGACTCAAAAAACGACGGCCCAGAGCGGTCACACGCTCAATGGTTTCGGTCGGTTCAACGATGTTAATCCCGACGATATCGCAGCCCGCTTCCGCCAGACCGAGCGCCATGCCCTGGCCCAGACCGGTATCACAACCGGTCACGACAGCGACTTTACCTTCGAGAGAGAATGCATTCAAAATCATTGTAAATCCTTAGTTTTTCATACCTGTCACGGACAGGCGTTATGAGCGCCCGCGACTAACGCAGATCTTTCACCGCAACGTGGTCCATATCATCAAAGACCTGGTTTTCACCGACCATGCCCCAGATGAAGGTATAGGCTTTGGTGCCCACCCCGGAATGGATCGACCAGCTTGGCGAAATGACGGCCTGCTCGTTATGCATAACGATATGACGCGTTTCCTGAGGCTGCCCCATCATATGGAAGACACAGGTGTCTTCTTCCATATTGAAATAGAAGTACACTTCCATACGGCGTTCATGGGTGTGGCACGGCATGGTGTTCCACAGGTTGCCCGGTGCCAGTTCGGTAAGGCCCATACTCAGTTGGCAGGTTTCCAGTACATCCGGCACGAAATATTTATTGATGGTGCGACGGTTGCTGGTGAGATTGTCACCTAATGTCACAGGCGCGACATCAGCAGGCGTCACTTTTTTGGTGGGATACGTGGTATGCGCCGGTGCGCAGTTATAATAGAACTTGGCTGGCGTTGCGCTATCGACGCTGGCGAAAACCACTTCTTTCGCCCCTTTGCCAACATACAGCGCATCGCGGTGGCCGATCTCATAACATTGACCGTCGACGGTGATAGTGCCCGCGCCGCCGATGTTGATCACACCCAGTTCTCGACGTTCCAGAAAATAGGTTACGCCAAGCTGTTTACCGACTTCACCGCCAACGGAGACCGTTTTTGCCACCGGCATAATGCCACCGACGATGATGCGGTCAATGTGGCTGTAAACCATCGTGTATTCGTCAGCCACGAACACTTTCTCAACCAAAAACTCCTTGCGTAGCCCCTGGGTATCCAGTGTTTTGGCGTGCGCGCTGTGAATACTTTGTCTTACGTCCACATTTACCTCCAGTGATGTACTGAGCGGGAATCCCTCAACGGAGAGCGAAACGCTGTTCCGTTTTACGTTATGCGCCCATGATAGTCTTCCGGGGATTCGTTTTCAATTACAAATAAAACATCGTTTCACTTTTTCTGCATCTTATTATCAAAAGTGTAATTCCGATCACGATCGATTCATTCCGTGATTAAGAGCAGGAGGAAAATGGTATAGAAAAACAATGAAATAGGCGTTATCCCTGAGTTTTCGACGCCCTGACTTGCGGGTAAACGGCTGTCAGTTCATTCGCTTAACGCGAAAATAAGAAGGAAGGAGAAACAAAACGCAGCCATGCCGCCACGATTATCGTGCGGCATAACGGGGGGAGTGAAGAGGAGAGAAAAAGAGGCGTTAATCGCGCTCAATGGCTAACGCCACGCCTTGCCCGCCGCCAATGCACAGCGTTGCCAGACCTTTGCGGGCATTACGTTTGACCATTTCGTGAACCAGAGAAACCAGAATACGACAGCCGGACGCGCCAATCGGGTGACCAAGGGCAATCGCGCCGCCGTTGACGTTCACCCGTCGCTCGTCCCATTCCAGCATTTTGCCGACCGAAAGCGCCTGGGCGGCAAACGCCTCATTTGCTTCAATGAGATCCACATCGGCCAGTTGCCAGCCGACCCGCTCCAGACAACGGCGAGTGGCATACACAGGGGCGATCCCCATCAACGCAGGATCCACGCCGACGCTGGCAAAGGCGCGGATGCGCGCCAGCACAGGCAGGTTCAACTCCAGCGCTTTGGACTCGCTCATCATCATTACCGCTGCCGCGCCATCATTTATAGAAGAGGCATTGCCGGCGGTTACCGACCCCTGCAGTTCAAACGCCGGATCCAGACGCGCCAGGCCTTCTGCGCTGGCATCCGTACGCGGCTGCTCATCGGTATCAATGATCACGGTTTGCCCATTACGCTGGGTGGTGACCGGGACGATTTCCGCTTTAAAGCGACCAGCATCGATGGCCGCGCGTGCCTTTTGCTGTGAACTGAGCGCATACGCATCCTGCAGTTCCCGACTGATGCCATATTCACGCGCCAGATTCTCTGCGGTCACACCCATATGGTAATCATTGAAGGCATCCCACAGGCCGTCGTGTACCAGGCTGTCGACGAGCTGGCTGTTGCCCAGTTGCGCGCCGGTTCGGCTGTCGGTGAGTACATGTGGCGCACGGCTCATGTTCTCTTGCCCACCGGCAATCACAATATCCGCTTCACCGCACTGGATCGCCTGCGTGGCAAGATGCAGCGCTTTCAGCCCCGAGCCGCAGACGTCGTTAATGGTGATAGCAGAAACCGTGTTCGGTAATCCCCCTTTGATCGCTGACTGACGCGCCGGGTTTTGTCCCGCCCCCGCCGTCAACACCTGTCCGAGGATCACTTCATCAACGGCATGCGCATTCACGCCGCTGCCTTCAATCAACGCTTTGACCACCATACTGCCCAGTTCAACGGCAGAATGACGCGCCAGCGTCCCCTGAAAACAACCAATTGGCGTACGCAACGCCCCGACGATCACCACCTCTTTCATTACGACCTCAGCGCAAAATAACACCGCAATAGTAGAGGATTGTTAAAAATAGTTATCCTGATTGTTTAAGAAAGGTGAGTTTTATCACAAAGGAAATCGTTATCACGCCTCTCAGCCCGGGACACTGCCTTGCTGTAAATGGTATCTCAGCCAACTCCCTGCCACACCGGGCGGGGATTTTTTGTTCCAGAGCAGATCGATGGCGATCGCTTTCGGCCATCCCGGGACAGCCAGTTGCACCAGCGGTTTTTCCGCCGCAAACTCCTCCACCAGTGCACACGGAAGCGCGCACCAGCCAAACCCCTGTACCGCCATACTCAACAACAACAAATAGTTCGGCGCAGACCAGACCGGGCCGCGGGCAAGCTGGGCACCATGGTCGATATAGGTGTTAAGGCGCAATTCACGCCAGGTATGCAGTTGATCCCATTGCAGTTTCTTCTCTTTCGCCAGCGGATGGGACGCGGCAACGTAAAGTCCCATCCACGTTTGCATCGGCAAGCGCGTCGCACCGATATCGGTGGGATAGTGGTCTCTGGCTTCAATCAAACCAACCTGCGCCCGCTCTTTTTGCAGCAGATCGATAACGTCCACATCCTCACCAATCAGACATTCAAATTCGGTATGTGGAAACTGGCGATCAAACTGCACCATCAGTTCCTCCAGCACGTCGGGGTGTAACGTGTCGGAGAGCACAAACGTCAGACGCGCTTCGGTTTCGCCAGCCAGCGAAAGCGCCACCTCATCGAGACGTTCGCTGGCCGACAGAATCGCCTGAACGTAACCAAGTACTTTCTTGCCTTCTTCCGTTAGCACCGGCTGACGCGAAGAGCGGTCAAAAAGCGAAACGCCAAGATCGGCTTCAAGGTGAGCGATCGCCGTGCTAATGGTGGACTGACTTTTCCGCAGTCTGCGTGCCGCCGCCGAGAACGAGCCACAGGAAACGGTCTCGACAAATGCGGTTAAGGCTTCAGGTGAGTAACGCATGAACTATCTACTTTATCGATGGATACTATCTTTTAGATATCACATAAAACGATAAAATTCCCCCTATTCCGTTATCCGGGCGTTTTCAAGAAAGGTAAGTTATGCAACACAATGCAGTTCAACGTCGTTCATTACTGGAGCGTGTCTTTCACGCCGTCTGTTTTGAAGGGATCGCTACGGCGATCCTGGCTCCCACCACGGCCTGGTTGATGCAACGATCGGTGCTGGAAATGGGCGGACTGACAATCCTGCTGGCGACCACGGCGATGATCTGGAACATCATCTACAACGCGCTGTTTGACCGTTTCTGGCCTTCACATCTGGTGACACGAACGGCGAAAGTGCGTGCGTTTCACGCGCTGGGGTTTGAAAGCGGCTTTATCGTCATCGGCGTGAGTATCGTGGCGTATGTACTGAACGTTAGCCTGATACAGGCCTTTACGCTGGAGATCGGCTTCTTCCTGTTCTTCCTGCCCTACACCATGTTCTATAACTGGGCTTATGACACGTTGCGCGTACGCTTTGTGAGGCGTCGCGAACCGCGCGTGACTGCCTGATAACTCACATTTTTGCCGGAATCCGCGCGGTTCCGGCAAGACCTGTTGCCCCCCTTCTCCCGTTCAGTCCTCACGCCCACCCGCTCATTTATGGTAAATTGCGCTTCTTTTTGTTTATTTTATAGTTGATACGTTCAAGAAATGTCGAAAATTTGGTCAAAAGAAGAGACGCTCTGGAGCTTTGCGTTATATGGAACTGCCGTGGGCGCAGGAACCCTGTTTCTCCCCATCCAGCTTGGCTCCGCGGGCGCGATTGTCCTGTTTGTCACCGCTCTGGTCGCCTGGCCTCTCACATACTGGCCGCATAAAGCGTTATGTCAGTTCATTCTCTCGTCGAAAACCTCTGCGGGAGAAGGGATCACCGGTGCAGTGACGCACTATTACGGTAAGAAGATCGGCAGCCTGATTACCACGCTGTACTTTATTGCCTTTTTCGTGGTGGTTCTGATTTATGCCGTCGCCATCACCAACTCCCTGACAGAACAGCTCGCCCGCTATCTTGAGATTAGCCTCGGCATCCGCATGGGAGTCAGCCTTGGCGTGGTATTGATCCTGAACCTGATTTTCCTGATGGGCCGCCATGCGACCATACGAGTGATGGGCTTTTTGGTGTTCCCGCTGATCGCTTACTTCCTGTTTCTCTCGCTATATCTGACCGGCAGTTGGCAACCCTCTTTGCTTACCGGACAAATGGCGTTCGATCAGCACACGCTGCATCAGGTATGGATATCAATTCCGGTGATGGTTTTTGCTTTTAGCCATACGCCTATTATCTCTACGTTTGCCATCGACAGACGTGAGAAATATGGTGAGCTGGCCATGGGTAAATGCAAAAAAATCATGAAGGTAGCGTATCTTATCATCTGCTTAAGCGTGCTGTTCTTCGTCTTTAGCTGCCTGCTGTCGATTCCGACATCGTACATCGAAGCCGCTAAAAATGAAGGTGTCACCATTCTTTCGGCCTTATCCATGATGCCTGCCGCCCCGGCGTGGCTCTCGATTTCAGGTATCATCGTCGCCGTGGTGGCGATGTCGAAATCCTTTCTCGGCACCTACTTTGGCGTCATCGAAGGGGCAACCGAGGTGGTCAAAACTGGTCTGCAACAGGTTGGGGTGAAGAAAAGCCGGGCCTTTAACCGCGCCCTGTCGATCATGATGGTATCGACCATCACCTTTATTATCTGCTGCATCAATCCGAATGCGATCTCGATGATTTACGCCATCAGCGGGCCGCTCATTGCCATGATTTTGTTCATTATGCCGACCCTGTCGACATACCTGATCCCGGCGTTAAAACCGCACCGTTCGTTCGGCAATCTGGTCACCCTGATTGTCGGCCTGCTGTGCGTGTCCGTGATGTTCCTTGGCTAATACTGGCGTAAACGGCTCGTCCGGGCCGTTTACTCACTACTGCGGCATAACAACGAGGGGGCGCCTACCGTCGTAAAGGCCCACCCTTCCCGATAGCGTTTAATCGATAGCGAGAAAGAAGCGCGCTCAGTGAGATAAAGCGCAGGCAACGAACGGTATCCTTTGTTCACCTCTAAATTGTCGCTCGGAAACCGCACGAGGTTATTGGTGCTGATAATATAGTTGTCACGAACCTTATAATAGGTGAAATACACAATCCGGCTAATTTTAAATTTTTTATTTTGCGGCGTATGCAAATCACCGGTAATCGTGGCGATCCCCTGATTATTTTGCATTTGATAGGCTACATCTCCCCGAAACTCCTCATTATTAATTTCCCATACCACACGCCCCTCGCAATCAATATTATTTTTGCTTTTATGTGCATACCAGAACCCCACACCGGCCAGGGTTACTATTACCACCAATACAATGAAGATAACTATTTTAGTTTTTATCATTAATTGAATACCAGGTCGTACATTTTGTTAGAGGATGTTCCCTTATATCCAACTGACAAGCAATTGCCGCAATATTCTTCGCGCTGCTCATTCCCGAGAGATAGACATAGTTATGATTCTGACAGATATCCGGGTGTCTCGTCAGGAATACCGTATAGCGAGTATTAAAGGTACTTTTGCTTTTCATTAACAGGGTACAGGATGAAAAGGAGACAGAGTCAACAATGGCATAGGAAGAGAACAGCGATTCGGCCGTCGGATATAAAAAGCCAAAAGAAACGCTGACACCGATCAGCAACGCCGACAGTAAAATAGCCCCCATCTTTAGCGTTGTTCTTGAAGGCCGTAATTTAAGCGCTACCGCTGTCAGAGCAGGCCATACAGGCTCCTCCCTGCTCTCGCTCTCTTCCACATTTTCAACCGATTCCGTCTCCGTACGTTGAATCTCTGCGGTGATCATCATACCCCGCCGGGCGACGGTTCTAATCAGGTCGCGCGGCAACCCAACCTCCGATAATGCATTTCTGAGCATGAGCACCGTCTGATATAACGTATTGACGGAGGTGATAGTGTTTTTATCACCCCAGCCAATCTTTACGAGCTGGGCTTGCGGAATAACAACCCCACAATTTGTAAGGAGATATAAAAGGATGAAACTCGCAGGGTTTTGAAGAATGACAGTTTTTTGCGTATTTTTATTCGTCAGACTTCTGTCACCCGGGTGAAAGTCAACCAGGTTATTAATTGTGTATACTGTAGTGTGTGTGTACTTCTCAAACACTGTGTGCGTTCTCGCATTTACATGATGAATGTCATGCTACAAAAATCTTATACAGAGATCACTAAATATATAATAGATATGTTTGGACGCTCATAACCTACAAACAAAAATTCTTATAAATCAATACACTTCAATCTGAAAAAGATCAGGTGTTCTTAATTAAGACCATTTTAGGTGCGTTATCACTCAGCACTCATTATTATAGTTTCACGTTTAAAAAGCGGACAAACAGATAAATAGCATTACTTAATAAAAGACAATAGCATTGTTACAATTTTTTCAGAGAATTTAACATAAGATCAACTTTTTGCCATTAATGCCATTTAGCGATAAAACTTAAACATTTTTGCAATATAGATTTTCCTGGTGGTTGTTACAAAATTCCTGGAGGCTTTTTTTCATGCTTCCTCAACGGAACAATGACCCCGCCAGAAACCTGAATTGATACAGAGGGAAAACCCTTAAAAAATTCGTGATTAAGAATAATAGCAATAAATAAAATTTCGGATTTCCTCTCTATCAAAGTTGCATTTTGTAGAGTATTGACATGTTTTAAAACGGATGAAATTATGAAATCATCTACGGATAGGGAGGCTCTCAATATGGGGCTGGACGTTAAATTAAAGAATTTGACATGCAGCAGTTGCACCTTGCATTGTAAAATAATGCCCGAAAAATCACCCCGCTTACAGTATTGCGCCAATGCCTGTTTTTGCATGTGGCCAGAAGAAAGCATTTATTTTAATAAAGGGGTCATTGAAGGTATTTTAAATCACAATCACAACGCCAGACTTAGTGGTTATATTTTTGTGGATTTCTCTATTAGCTTTTTACGCCTGTTTTTGGATAAAGAGTGGATAGAATATCTCGCAAGCACTCGCATGGGCATTATTTTGATTAGCGATCGCAACATGCAGTCGCTCGCCAACTACTGGCGCAAAAATCATCCTGCTGTTTCCGCTATCATTTACCATGATGACGGACTGGATGTCGCCAATGAGAAGATCAGGCAGGTGTTTATCGGACGGCATTTGTCGTTCACCAAGGGGAATACGTTGACGCAGATGGAGTTCACCATTCTGGGCCACATGGTTGCAGGCAGTAATCCGCACCAGATCGCTCAACTGTTGAACATGGATATCCGCAGCATCTACGCCTACAAGCAACGAATTGAAAAAAGAATGGGTGGACGAATCAATTCGTTGTTTATTCACTCTCATGCGGTTTCTGGCGATAAGTCGTCTTATCCGCTGTTGCTCAAAGAGATGGATGGTACAGCAGTGCATTTGCAAAGACGCAGATGAGTCCGACAACAGGGAACGAAATGGACAAGGATTATAAAGTGGGATACTACGAAGAAGAAACGCGCGCGCTGAGTGCAGTACTGTTATCACTGTTTACGGCCCGTGCCGAGATAGCTTTCGGTGAGCTGGAGTGCTCTCTGCAAAAACTCGCCTTCCCGCCTGCTGTTCGCAGGTTGTGTGAAGAGGCGTTGCAAAGTCATAGTGAAGACGAAGCCGATCGGACGAATGCCCGGGCAGTTTGCTGCCTGCTGCATGCACTGGAATCGATCAGTGGCTATAAGCACGTTGAGCGCTATATCGCCCAGCGGAATCAGGCGGTCGTATATTGCTAAGACACCGAGTCGGGACAGCGTTCCCGACTATTTTATATAGGAGTCCAGAACTTTCAGTACCACGTCCAGATCTTCTTCCCGCTTCTCTTCATCACTCTGATGGACGATATGCTCGGTCAGATGCCCTTTAATCACTTCTCGCATTAAACCATTCACGGCTCCGCGTATTGCGGCGATCTGTTGCAACACAGCGGCGCACTCATGGGGTTCATCGAGCATTTTTTTCAGCGCAACCACCTGCCCCTGAATTTTGCTGGTTCGGGCTTTAAGCTTCTGTTTATCCCGGATTGTGTGTGACATCGCAACACCTCCTTAACATAAAACGTGGTGAATTATAGCATTACGCATCTACTGGGGGGTAGTATTTAGTACTGGGGGGGAGTAGAATCGGGCGAAGACAAGCAACTAAGAATCATTATCATGGGTGAATTTTCAACACTTCTTCAGCAAGGCAACGCGTGGTTTTTCATTCCCAGCGCGATTCTTCTCGGCGTGCTGCATGGACTGGAACCCGGTCACTCGAAAACGATGATGGCAGCATTTATCATCGCCATTAAAGGAACCATTAAGCAGGCGGTGATGCTGGGACTGGCGGCAACGCTCTCCCATACCGCCGTGGTCTGGCTGATCGCCCTCGGTGGCATGTACATCAGTCGGGCGTTTACCGCAGAATCTGTGGAGCCCTGGCTGCAACTGATTTCCGCGTTTATTATTCTGGGCACCGCAACCTGGATGTTCTGGCGGACATGGCAGGGTGAGCGAAACTGGCTCACCGCCACGCAGCATGATCACCACCATGACCACCATGATCATGCGCATCACGATCATCATGACCACCACGAACACCACGAACACCACGATCACGACCATCATCATGACCACTGCGATCTGGCGGGACTGACTGAGGGGTCGAAAGCATATCAGGATGCCCATGAACGCGCGCATGCCAGCGATATTCAACGCCGCTTTCACGACAAAGAGGTGACCAATGGGCAAATCTTATTGTTCGGTCTGACCGGCGGACTGATCCCCTGTCCAGCCGCGATTACCGTACTGCTGATTTGTATCCAGTTAAAGGCCTTCACGCTCGGCGCAACAATGGTGCTCTGCTTTAGCCTGGGGCTGGCGATTACGCTGGTGGCCGTCGGCGTGGGCGCAGCAGTCAGCGTCCATCAGGTCGCTAAACGCTGGAGTGGATTCAATGCTCTGGCAAGAAAAGCGCCTTATTTTTCCAGCCTGCTGATCGGTCTGGTCGGTCTGTATATGGGAATTCATGGCTACATGGGGATTGCTCACACCTCCTGAACACATATTTCTGACGCACAGCGCCTGCCGCTGTGCTCACTTCCCTTTCCAAAAAACCATCCATTTAGTTGCGAGCTGTAACTATTTGCTCGATAAATATTTCCTTGCATCACCATAAGGCACACCACGTTGGGCTGAAAATCCCTTGTCAGTGACCATTTTCAGGGCTGGTTCTTCCTGTTTATTGCGATGAAAATGAGGAAAGCATCTCAATATCAATTACAGAGCAAAAATTTTTTTCCCATTTTTTGATGTCAAACAACCCGCTATTATTGGAACCCATCTTACTTAGCTTCCAAAAGAAGACAGGTAATCACATAAAATTCTTATCCCGGCATAGCATCATAAAAATGGTTAGCACGGTTAATCATTCATTTTTCCTTATGCATTAAATGTGAATTATCTTAACCTGGCAATCAATTAAGTCGTAATACGTTTTACGTCCGGCTCAACACTTCAATATTAATCATCTAATAATCTAAAATTCCTAAAGAAGTTAACGCCGATCTATTTCCAAATTTCAATAGCCCCAACCTATCACCGGTATTCCATCTGTTCGTTTTAAACGATTTTCCTCTCCAGGAATTTTCCGGCTAATATTCTCACAGACAAATTAATTTATTCATTCGGGTGAAATGAATCTCGCTACGAGAATAAAATCATGGTGTTGAAGATATTCTCAGCACAAAAAAACTCACCTTTAAGAAAATTACCAATAATTTTATTTTGTCTTCATTCCCGCACAGAGCCATCACGATAAATGTCCCTGCGCATGGAAGAACCCTGACTCACAGGGTAAATCAACACGACTGATAAAAAATGGAGTTTTATATTATGACCTTAAATCGTGCCTTCCTTTCGGCGCTGATGGCTTCTGCGCTTTTTTCCACGAATGCACTGGCCTCTGACAATACCATTACGTTTATGGGCGAAGTGAGTGATGAGACCTGTTCAATATCGGTAAACGGCTCTGATGCTTCTCCGGTGGTATTACTGCCGACCGTGACGGCTACCGAACTGAATGCCAATCAGGTGGCTGGCGCAACGACATTTGATGTCGGTGTGAGCAACTGTACCGGCTCGTCTTCTGGCGTGCAGATCTCGACGGTCTTCGTGGGTAACAACATCAGTTCTGCTACCGGAAACCTTGGCAGCACAGGTTCTGCGACGAATGTAGAGATCCAAATTCTCGATACCAGTGATGCCGAAATTGATTTCCGCAGCGCCTTTACCGGCACCGGCGACCTCTCTCTCGCGGCTAACCAGACCTCAGCGAGCGCGACCTATAAAGCCCAGTATTACAGCGCCGGCGCGGCCACGACCGGTACAGTACTGGCTTCACTGCAATACGCCGTTTCTTATCAGTAAACGTCGTTCTGGCGGGAATGTACTCCCGCCATCCACATTCAGGGAAAATACTATGCGAACCTCTCATCGTCATCGCACGCTTATTTCAGGCTGCCTGTTTCTTTTTTTAGCCGCATGCTGTAGCCATGCCAATGCCAGTATTACGATGACAGGAACGCGTATCATTTATGATGGTGCGGCGAAATCGACTGATGTGCATCTAAAAAATAAAGATGCCATTCCTTATGTTGTCCAGAGCTGGTTCGATAACGGTAATATGGCCGATGGCCCGGAAAAGTCTGCGCAGGTTCCGTTTATTGCCACGCCTCCGGCATTTCGCATTCAGCCAGGCGAAGGACAAATCATTCGTATTGTTTACACTCAAGGAAAAAAATTACCACAGGACCGGGAGTCACTGGTCTATTTTAATTTCATGCAAATTCCTCCCGCCAATGCCGGACAATCAGCGAGCCAAACCGAAAAACAAAATAGCCTGCTGATTATGTTGCGCAATCGGGTCAAACTTTTTTATCGCCCGGCAGGACTGGTCGGCGATCCGCAAAAAATGCTGGAGAATCTGCAGGTCAAACGGATTAACGGAAATAAAGAACTGGCGATAAGTATTAAGAACAATCAGCCTTATTTCGTTACGGTCGCGGCCCTGCAACCTGGCGGGTCGTCGCAAATCCAGCACCCTAAAAATGACATGATCTCGCCTTTTGCCAGCGAAACGTTTCACTTTCCGCGAACCGCTGACGCGCAGCGCGTACGCATTACCTTGATCAACGATCAGGGAGCACGCATCAGTGCCGACTATCCGCTGTAACACCGTCGTCGCGCCCCTGATCGGCCTGGCGTTAGTTCCGGCGACGGCGTGTGCGGAATACTACTTTGACCCGGCGCTTTTGCAGGGTTCTGATTTTGGTAAGTCACTGGATCTGGATCGTTTTAATCAGCGGGACAACGCCCTTCCGACAGGCGACTATGTGCTCGACGTATATCTTAACAACCAGTTGATTCGTCGCCAGGCATCGATCGCCCTGGTCAAACCCGAAGGCGACAAAACTGATGTGCAACCCTGCCTGTCACCGGAACTGATTGCCCTCAGCGCCATACGTACGACGCAAAATGTAACCCCTAACATCTGTCTGCCGATCGACGCTCTGGGCCCGAAAATCAGCTGGGAGGTGGATTTAAGCTCGCTGCGCCTGAACATGGTGGTTCCCCAGGCGGGGCTGTTACATTCGCCACGAGGATTCATCCCGGTCTCCGAATGGGACGCCGGGGAAACCGCGCTGTTTCTGCGCCACAATACCAACTTTTACCACACCGAAAACACAGACAGCCATCTGCGCTATGACTATCTGTGGAGCAACATCAATGCTGGCTTCAACCTTGGCCTGTGGCAGGTTCGCCATCAGGGCAACCTGCGCTACGCCGATGACAATCAGACGGGAAGACACTACAAATACAATGCGGTTGCCACCTCGGTACAACGGCCTTTGCCGCAACTGGACAGCATCATTGCCTTCGGCGACAACTACACCAACAGCAGTCTGTTTGGCAATCTCTCATTCAATGGCGTCAAGCTCAGCACTGACCAACGCATGTGGCCACAGGGTAAACGAGGCTATGCCCCGGAAGTGCGCGGCGTCGCCACCACGACGGCCCGTGTGGTTGTACGCCAGCAGGGAAAAGTGATTTACGAAACTACCGTCGCGCCCGGCGCCTTCGTGATTAACGATCTGTACAACACCCGCGGCCAGGGCGATCTGACGGTGGATGTCGTTGAAGCAAACGGACAAGTTTCGCGCTTCACCGTCCCCTATTCCGCCGTACCGGACTCGATTCGTCCCGGTAACTGGAATTACGAACTGGCGATGGGTTACGTTCGTCAGTACTACAGTGTAGAAAATAAGTTTATTGAAGGTGTACTGCAGCGCGGGATGAGCAACGTGCTGACGGCCAACATGGGTTCACGACTGGCAGATAATTATCAGGCCTTCCTCGCCGGCGGCGTGCTGGCAACCTCCGTCGGCGCATTCGGTTTGAACACGGTTTTTTCCAGCGCTCATGTAGAAAATAACGAAAAACAACAAGGCTGGCGCGTCGAGGCAAGCTACAGTAAAACCTTCACCACCGGCACCAACCTGGTCCTCGCGGCCTATCGCTATTCCACCAGCGGCTATCGCGATCTGCAGGACGTACTCGGCGTACGTCGCCAGGAGAAAAACGGCACCCTCTACTACTCTGATACGCTCAATCAGCGGAACAACTTCTCGGCGACCGTCAGCCAGCCGATGGGTGACTGGGGCATGCTGAGCTTTACCGGCAGCACCTCGGATTACTATAACAACGCCTCACGTATCACCCAGTTGCAACTCGGTTACAGTAATAGCTGGCGTGACATCAGCTTCAATATCAGCGCCGCACGCCAGCGGAGTACCTACTCCAGCCGCTACTTCAACAGCGTCAACGATCGCGATTTTGATAACGAAAACCAGCGAAAATACACGGAAAACACCGTATCGCTAGGGATTTCGATTCCATTCGACTTTGGTTCCAGCCGCTCGCAAATCAACTTCGACATGAACCGCAGTCGCGACAGCCGGACGGCCACGGTTGGGATGAGCGGGACGACGGGTGAAAAGAGTTCTACCTCGTGGGCGCTCTACAGCGGCATTGAGCACAACAACGACAGTGGCGACAGCTCGACCTGGGGCGGAAATATTGAACATCGCACCTCCGTCGGCGCCTTTCGCGCTTATGCCTCCCGGGGCGACAGTTATCAGCAGTATGGACTGGGGATGTCCGGTACGCTGGTCGCCCATCGCGGTGGGATTACCGCCGGTCCGTATACCAGCGACACCTTCGCACTGGTGGAGGCTCCCGGTGCACGCGGAGCCGAGATTCGTAATGGGCAGGGCGCGACGGTGGACCGTTTCGGTTACGCGATCCTCCCGTCATTAACGCCCTACCGCTATAACACCATTAGTCTCGACAGCCAGAATATGGCCGATGACGTCGAACTTCAGGGCGGCAGCAAGCGGCTGGTCCCCTATGCGGGCGCAATTTCTCGCGTAACGTTTAAGACCACTCACGGGAAAGCAACGTTGATTAACACCACTCTGCCCGATAGCAGCCAGCCACCGATGGGCGCGGACGTCACGGACAGCAATGGCGAAGCCGTGGGCATCATGGGCCAGGGCGGGCAAATCTACGCCCGACTCGCCGCTCAGTCCGGCGTGCTGTTCGTTAAGTGGGGTAAAACCGCCGCCCAGCAGTGCCAGGTCTGGTATCAATTGCCAACGACGCGCGACGCGCCGCTGTACCAACTTACGCTACCTTGTCGCCAGGAGTGATGGCTGATGAAATTATCCTCTTTTTTCCCGCTGCTGTTAGTTGGCGTCGTACTGGCACAGCCGGCATGGTCTGCCTGTAAAAGGGTAACCTCTGCCAACGATCTGTCTCAGACAGCGAAAGATGCCGGTTACATCGGCGCCAGCTGGGGAGGCGTTGGCGATAGCGAAGTCAAAGGCAAACTGGGGTTGCCTGGCGTTATCACCTTAAGCAGCGGCACCGGATTTCAAACGGAAGGCACACTGCTCGCCAGTTCGACGGCCAGCTTTGTGCCTAATGGCCGCACCCAGGGCGTCAACGCCAATCAGATCTATTTTCGCTGCGACGTCGCCGAAATCGGCAAGGTGTATGAGTATTACGCCACCAACGGCGATGATGCCTGGGGCGGCAGAGAAGCGGTTGCCGGGATTGAAGGCGCTTACTACACCTACGTCAAAAACGTGGCGCTCAGACTGACGAACCTGAAAACCGGGCAATACTATTCGCGCTACTGGCAAACACGCCTCATCCCTGAAAGCGAGATGTTCAATGACGGGACCTACATTTACATCCCGGGCAGCGCCTTCAGCGATGTTTTCGTTGAGCTGTTTCGGGTTGATGACGCATCAAAAGGGGTGAACGGTTCAAACCGCTATGGTTATACCTACGCCGGGCCGGCTGGCTATATCGCCTTCCACGGCGGCGGCATGAGCTCCGGGCTGTTTGACGGTGCTGACAGCAGAACCAACTACGACGGCTGGGGCGCCATGCAGTGGCCTGGCGGCTGGACGCTCACCAGCCAGAGTTACTTTGTGCGCGGCGCCGCCTGTCGAATCGATGACTATCCCGCTATTGTTCGTCTGCCGCCGATCAGCGTCGGTGAGCTGAGCGGCGGCGGCACAGCGCAGACCCCGTTTAACATTACCGTCGAATGCGAAACCGGCGCGATTTCCGGCACCGCGGTCTCGACAACCAGCAAAGCGAACGTGGCGATGGGTTTTCTGGTGAATAATCAGACGGCAGCGAATGCGGCAAATCAGTTAGGGCTTAAGACCGGATCGGGAGCCTGGACCTGGCTGCTCGATAACCACTATGGCGTCAGCGGCGTGGCGTCCGGCGTGGGCATTCGCATCTACAGCGAAAAACTGGGCGGTAGCGCTATCAACCTGCTGCCAAATCTGACGTCAACCGCCACGGGCAACGCCGGGGGATGGTACGGCTATGCCGATTTAACCAGTAAAACTTCAACAAGCGGTTCGACCGAATTGTATAACGGGGAATTCACCGCCTCGCTGGAAGCCATTCCAGGCGAAGCCATAACAGCAGGATCGGTTTATGCACAACTTCAGGTGGTGGTTAGTTTTCAGTAGCGCGTTGCTGTTGAACGTTCTGCCGTTCTCCGCTCATGCGGTGGTGAATAGCGAAGTGACCCGGGTAATTTTTAATGCTGGTGACAAAAGCGCTTCGCTGGCGCTGATCAATTCCCCGCAGCAGCCAGCCCTGGTTCAGGTCTGGACCGATACGGGTAATCCCTCGAGCCAGCCCAATGAGGAGACGACGCCCGTCATCGTACTACCGCCGGTATTTAAAATGCAGCCCGGCGAACTGCGCAGCATTACGCTGCAACTGACCGACACCTCGGTACTGCCGCGCGATCGCGAAGCGCTTTACTGGCTGAACGTGTATCAGATCCCGCCCATGACGCAGACCGACGCCCAGGTGGCGCAGAAAGTGGTTCTGCCGTTACGCATCCGTATGAAGGTGTTCATTCGCCCGAAAGGCGTCGGTGCGCTTAAGGAAAGCGATGCGGAGAAGCTGCACGTGATATACGCCGGGGCGCAAAATCAGTTGCAGTTAACCAACCCCACCCCGTGGCATATCACGCTGGCCGGAATAAGCTGTGAGTCCGGCAGTGCAAGCGGCATCATGATTGCGCCGCTGACGACGGTATCGGTCCCGCTACAGGGACAAGGAGCACCATGTTCATCGGTCCGCTATGACGTCATTAACGACCAGGGTACCCTGTGGCATTACAATAAAGCCGTCTCGCGTCTCCCGTAGCGGACGGCTTACGCGCCTTGCCCGGCATATTTCAGGCCCGAATATCGTCATACTCGCGAGTTTTATCAAACTCGTGTTTGGCAAACGGGCAAAGAGGAATAACTTTACGTTTTTCGCGGCGCATTTTCTCCACGACTTTCGCCACCAGCTGTTTTCCCACCCCCTGACCTTTCAGGCTGGCATCGACATCGGTATGCTCAATAATGCTTAAATGCTCACCGGTTGGAACAAAAACAATTTCAGCGACCTGATTCCCCTGATCATTATTGACATAGAATTTATTGTGACCTTCCAGTATTTCCATTTTCCCCTCGCTTATTTACGACGATATTGTAGCGCCCCGCTTGGGCAAGTATCGATAACGTTGATCACCGTTGAGACATCTACTTCATCAGGCATAATCCACGGCTTACGTTTCAGATTGAAAAGTCTGGCGCTACCGCGTACACAATTCCCAGAGTGCTGACAAATTGCTGTATTGAAGTAGACATCGATTTTCTCACCGGTATAGACGCGATAACCCGCATCCTCAAGTTGCTTATCCATGACATTGCCTCATTTTTTGTTTATCCCTTAAGCATAGCGCGTGAATATCACCCGCCACCACTTTAATGTTAGATGAGTAAATACTCATCCGTTCCTTATGTTTAAGCATAAAAAACCAATTATAGTGGCATTTAAGATTTTATATTATGCATTTAATGATATTTAAGGTTATTCGCTCTAATTGACTATTTAACATCAGGTCGGCATAATAAATCTTTCAAATGACTCATTAAAAAAATCTGTTTTTATTCAAGAATACTCATTAAAAATAGTGAGTTACAGAAAAGTATACCTGTCTGATACCGAATCTTAAATCACGACGTTGAAACAGATTTCAACGCCACTTTGTTGATAATCAGGCCATAATTTCTCCGGAATGCGGCATTGGGATGTTTAAATGATTACAGTAGCTGATTATTCATTGCGGCAGAATCCACCGACCTTGTTAATAAATTGCTTTGTTTTATATGCACTTATGTGAAACTTCAGAACAAAAACATTAGTTTCATAAATTAAACGACTTACTGAACTCATTTATACTATACGTAATAGTATGTTCAGAATTTTCTACAATTAAGTCTCTACTGTTTATAACTTTCGAACACCGTGAACCCATATGTACTGGATTATTAACGATAATATTGAATTCAGACCAGACAGTAAAAAGTTAATTTCTGTCACTAACCCAGAAATTAACGTGGTTTTGACAACGCCTGCCAGTCGTTGTCTGCTTTTGCTGCTTGACGCTTCACCGGACGTCGTCACTCAGCAGGAATTTTTTAAAAAGGTATGGGAAGATGAAGGCATGCTGGTGCCTGCCAACACCCTTTACCAAAATATTTCTATTGTCCGTCGAGGCTTACGCGCCGTTGGCGAGACTGACCGGATCCTCGTCGCCACAGTCCCGCGCAAAGGTTTCCAAATCGACAAAAGCGTTAAAATTACTCGCGTTGCTGCGGTTCAGGAGGCTGAAGTGGCCCCTGATTCTCTGCAGGGTGAAGATGAACTGGATGTGGAGTACCGCACTGAGGCGGATCCCGCGCTTACGCCAGAAGAAATCGCCCCTCCTGCCCGTGCGATGACGGTAAGTAAGAGCAGCAGATTGCCGCTCTTCGTTGGCATTCTCGGCATGGTAGCGGCATTTTTTATTGGCGCTATCGGCATGAACTATTTCTGGCACTTTAGCGATACGAAGCCATTCTTCGCTGATTACACCTTCGTCGAGCAAGACAAAGGCTGTCGTTTCTATACCAAAGATGACAGCCACGATAACAAAAACAGCTTTGCACACTTTAAGGCGCTGATTCTGGGTTCTGGACTCGATTGCGAAAAGTACCCCTGGGTGTACTTCCCGCTATCACAAACGTCGCCAGGCTTAGCGGTTCTTGTCTGCCGCCAGAACTACCTGAAATCAGCCATTCCAGGTTGTATTACACTCTCTTTTCGTGGAGTAGGAAGTGAGTAAAAGAACAGTCATAACGATGAGTGCCATATTTTTACTCGCGGGTGTGCTCATCAGCGCGTTATACAATTTTTTAATGTCAAAACATTACGATAAACAGGAATGTTCGATGTCGCTGGTGGTGTTTCATAAAAACGCCCGCGCAAATATCACGCTGAACTACATGTATTCGCTGAAAAACCAGAACGGCATCGTGGCCGTCAGCGGAACCTATATTGAAGATAACAAATTGAAAGGGCGCATCAGACGAGATGTGGCCTATAACTGGACAGAAAATCAGGATTCGTATCACTTACATTCAAGCAGAATCAACAAGTTCGAAATTATCGAAACGTTGCCGGATGATCTGTTAGCCGATATTCTGCCTGATTTTTACGTCTACCCCGATAAAGATGTGAGTTACTCCATTCTCAATCAGGGTGTTCACGGGTTCCTGTTCACCATCGGGAAACGTCCCCTGCTCTATTGCGCCCGATAAACGGGAGAAAACCGTCAGCTCTGTGCTCAACAGGGCTGACGCGTTTTAAAGAAACATACTCTCTTCGAGTAAATTCTCTTTGATCAGCAGTAGATCGTGAACCCGGTGCCCACCTAATTTCTTACACGCAAGGTTGCGATAGGTGTATACCCGTTTCGGCGGTAGCGCCAATGATTCGGCAATCAGGTTAATATCTTTACCCAACAGCGATTCACAAATAATCCTTTTTTCAACACGATTGAGAACATGATTCCTGATAGCCTGGCGTTTTTCCATACCGACCAGACGCGTAATGATCATCATCAGCGATAGCAGAGACTGCTGTGCGCTGACAATCACATCGGCATCCAGGACCAATGCACTCCGCTCTGAGTCCAGTATAACCAGCAACTTACATTTTTTGTTGAGTCTGGAGATTTCTTTAGCACAACATTTGTTGAACAAATTAAGATGCAAAATCACGGTATCGTCGAATGTGAGTCTTTCAACAGGTAAATGAGGCATGGTTTCTTTCACGATTTCCAGGTTGGCCTCTTTTGCCAATAAGACAATACCCTCCTGCAAATAGTTATCATTACTTATAATATATATCGCCATCGCTTTATTTCCGTATTAATAATTTAACTCACAGGTCGTTTCCGTTCTTCTATATCCAGCTTTAGCGAGACATGTAAAAAATTATATTGATAAGCTTACGAATAATACAATTAAATAGTCTTAACTGGTGTGACATTTATAACTTATTGATAATGTGCATTTTAATTAAATTTCTTAAACACTCTTAAGTAGACAATTATTCGTTTGTCTCTGTATTCTGTCTCTTTCTCTATGTTATGTTGTGCCATTAGCGAACGGGCGGATGGGATGGAAAAAAATGACCAGGCGTATCGATTACCTGATTGAAAAATATCATTTCACTGAAATCAACGAGTCGCCGCGCATTGCCAGCCAATGGAAAGAGGTTCTGGCGGAGTGCCAACAAGAGAATGCCGGTGTTGAAGAACGACTGCGTATTGCGCTGCTTAATGTCGATTACGTAACCAGCTTTGAACTGCCCTTCCGTTTGCTCCTCACCCGTACTCCGCAACTGATCGACAAGCTGCGGAAAGAATTTGCCCTCACCCAGAAAAATGTGCTGATTAATGATAAACGCCGTGGCCAGGTTTACAGCATCAATGCCGATCTCAGTCGCGTCCCCGATGCCTTTCGCTATCGTCTGTCGTCGCGTATCCGCCGTATGGATGAGGAAACCATTACCACGGCACCCTATCAGCAGGTTGCCAGTCAGACAAAGCATCCCGAGGAACGGCTTCGCCTGGCACTGGAGAGTGGTTTGCAGGTTAACGCCCTGGATGGACTGTTCTGGCTGGGGATCCAGCGTATTGCCGCCGATATTCAGCGACTCCGCGCGTCAGGCATGCCGATTCTGGCGTCAGATGTCGAGGTGTTCGATTCACTGACCGGCACGCGCCGAACCGTGACGGCATACCATCTTTAACCGGTTGTCAGTTCCTGAAAGCGGGATAAAAAAAGCGCGCGCGCCTCTCGTGGCATCAGTGGCGTGACGGTCAACCGCGTCGTGGGCGAGATCCCTGCCAGCATCGGCCAGTCATTACCGGGATCCAGATTGAGATCGCGCCGCTCGGTTGCCAGCATCATCAGGTCCACCTGTTTAATCACCTTGCTCGGGGTGAGAGGAAGATCGAAACGCTGACGAATGGCGTTATCCAGCCGCGCTTCAATCTCTTTGTACGCGGGAAGCAAGCGCTTTAACGGTGAGGGAAGATCCAGACAATAGGCCTCAGCGGCATCGTGCAGCAGCGCTTCAAGCGCGAACTCAGGTGGCGTTAACTGGCTGCACAGAACCCCGTGTTGGGCGACACTGTAAAATTCAGGCACATGTCCGGCAAAGCGACAGAGGTGCGAAAGGGCGACCGCAATATCTTCAATCACAATATGCTCCGGTCGAATATCACCGTAATCGATGTGTTGCCCGGTAATGGTGGCGATAAATTTCATCCGTTCTCCTGCTTCCTTGCCGTTCTTGCCCACGTCGGGCGCCTGGGTAGCCATAAAGAAACTACGTTTTTATATTCACTACGTAAATATTTTTCACCCCTTACCGCACGCTTTTATGGCTTCTTAGTTATATTCCAGCACAAAGGTGGCAGTGCCATTTGCCCGTCCCGCGGTGACCGTCGATCCTGTCTGCACCATCTGTGCCATAAAATTGACCGGCACTGCCGTTGCGGCGCTGGAAGCGGGAACTTTCTGTACCACTGGCAGATTTGCGGGCTCATTCAGCGTCACCGATGTTCCCTTTACCGGCCCGTTACCGCCATTATCGCCATAGCGGATCCGGATCCCGACGCCGTCCGCACCACCGGGAAAGTGCGTAATATCCAGCGTATCCGTCGCCCCGGTCGTCGCCGGGGTCGCGAAGAAACCAATACGGATATCCGTGGGTGTAGCGCAATACACAGGGATGCTAAACGGCACCGCCGAACCGCCAGAGGTACCCGGGCCTTTGAAATCGCTCCGGTTCGCTTTGCCCAGATCGACAAAAATACTGGCGCGGGTGACGCTACAGCTACCGCGACTGCCGATGTCCACGTTCATCGCCGCAAGATCGAGAATCACCGGCCTGCTGACCTGATCGCCATTTCCCCCCGCATTCGGGTACGTCATCGACAGGTTCCCGACATTTGCCAGCGTGTTGGCGAAAGCATGATTATTACTTACCAGTTGAATATCAGCGGTTTTATAGAAGGTCACCCACGCTTTCACCTCCACTTCCCGTTGCGTCAGCATTGACGGGCTCTCTGTGCTGTCGCAAACCGTAACCGACCGACTGCCCACTGACTCCAGGAAATGGATCGGCCCCCCGTCGCACTGGAAACTGAGTGAGTAGCCGATCCCGGGCAAGGCCGAATTGAACACCGCATGTCCGTCAATTATCTGCCCACCCTGGGTATTCAACTGCTGATAGACGATTTTTTTCCACGACGATGTCGTCCCTTGCCGATCGCAGGTAAAGCGAATCCCCCCACCGTTCACCGGCATAATACTGCTCATCTGAGTATTGACCCGCAGCGTCGGCAGATATTTGATGTTTTGAAAGTTCAGGGTCATTTGTCCGGTATTACCCTGACAGGTTTCGGCCTGAACGTACTGGCTAAACAGGCTCGCTACCAGCAGCATTAACCCGCAAATAAGACGAAAAACCCCTGACATCGTCAGTTCCTCATGATTCATAAACATTGTCCCGCCACCTCTTTCACCGGGTTCCGGTCCTGTGCATCCGCTATCCGGAAATGCAGTACGCACTGGCGGCTCACGCCCGCGTCGTCCCATTTCACCGCAAGAGTGCCTGCCGTCGGCACCCCGCTCAGGTAGACCTGCCCGCGTTCGGCCACCATCGCGCTGGCGGTACCGCCATCACCGACCAGCCGGGCGCTGGCACCAAAAGGCACCACATCCTGATTGCGGCGAAGCGTGAACAGTACGCGGTTGCCGATATGCGTCTGGTAATGTGCTTCCACCACTGCGCCGCCGCCAGGGATCACCGTCGCCCCCTGCAACTCGACATCCGCATCATCCGGTAACGTTTGGGCATCCAGCGCGATCACGTTTTTGTGATAGGGCGTAAGCGTGGGCACCACGGCATAACCACGCCAGTCGGTATGAACATTGTTTGCGTTCTGAATCGCGACGTTCGCCGCGCCCGGCGCGCGAACAATGGCGAAGCTGTCACCGACGTTCTGTCCGAGCGTGATGCCGTGCGGATGTACCACCAGAGCGCCAGACGCCCCCCAGGTCATCTGGCTGCTGTCGCGATCGCGGCGATACCCCAGTTGCGTCGTCCCATATCCACCGTGATAGTCCAGCGATGCGCTGCTGTTGCTACCCTGCCCCTGATTTGCAATCCCCTGCTGTACCGAATAGTAGAGGTTTTGGTTCTGCGGCAGCGCACCGTATATCCCCACCTGTTGCGAGGTGTAGCCGTGATTATCGGAAGAGGTGTTGTAGCTTACGGTGCTGTCTGACCACGCGCCGCCCAGCGGCAGCGTGACGTTCAATGACCATGAGCGATCCGGCGTGCTGTGTCCTGTCGTTTTGGTGTAGAAATAGCCGACGCTCCAGGCAACACGCTTCCAGGTACTGTAAAATCCGGCGTGCAGGGTTTGATCGCGATCCGCGTTATGCCAGTAGTCCTGCGAATACGCTGACAGCGAAAGCGTACCCACCCCTCCCAGCGCCTGATTAACGGAAATCTCTTCGCGACTGCGTTTGCTCCATGTCTGACCGTAGCGGCTTTCCAGCATCGCGGCTTCGCTAAAATCGTAATATCCGCTGGAAGAGTAACGATAGCTGGCCAGACTGAACGAGGTCCCCGTTTGCGCAACGCTTTTCTGGTACTGCGCGCGCAGCGAATGACCGGTATAACGCTTACCTGAAGGCGTCGTGGTCGCCGCCCAGGTCGTATCCAACCCCAGCGCGCCCAGCAGGCCAAAACCACGCCCCAGCCCTGCCGCGACGGCATGATAATCTTCAGCCAGCTGCGAACCGCCATAGAAGGTGAACTCAGCGGGCAGACCATAAAAAAGCGTTCCCTGCATAAACGTCGGCGAACGACTGCGTTGCGAGGTCGAGTGGTAGCGCCCGGCGCTCAGGCTGAATCTGGCGCGTCCTTCACGCAGCATAAATGGCACCGCAGCAAACGGCTGTGTCCAGCGCCGCTCAGAACCATCGCTCTCTTTAACAGTGACCTCCAGGTCGCCGCTCTGGGCGGTGGGATAGAGATCCTGAATGGCAAATGCCCCCGGCGACACGTAGGTTTCATAAATCACATAGCCGTGCTGCGCGATGGTTAATTTCGCATTACTGTGCGCCACGCCGCGCACAATCGGAGCAAAGCCGTTCATGCTGTCCGGTTGCATTTCGTCATCAGACATCAGCTGCACACCGCGAAATTGCACGCTGTCAAAGACGTCGCCACGGGTGTAAGTATCCCCCATTCGCAGCTGACTTTTCAGTGAGACAATATCGCGCTGCAGGTAAGTACTTTGCGAGTCCCAGCGTCGGGTTTTATCGTACTGCATCGACGAGATGTTACGCAGGCGCCATGCGCCGAGGTTAACGCCACTGCGCAGGTTCAGATAACTGGAACGCCCGTCATCCGTTGACTGCCGGGTCTGTGAGCCGGAAAAAGTGTAATCGACGAAGGCGGCCGGAATGCCGTCATCCCAACGCGCGGGATCGACATAACCGTGGCTTTGCACGTTCATCGCCGCCTGCGGAATGCTCAGATTCAGACGCTGAGTGGAGAAATCAAACTGGCTGCGGGCATCGGGAATGTAGCGTTCGATATCGGTGAAAGTGCCTCCATCAGGCAACTGACTGAAGGTGGTAAACGCGCTGACGTTAACCCCGTATTCCGCCAGTTGCGAAGGGGTGAGCACCGGTTTCAGTTGTCCATTCTCCTCGACAAACGTCACATTCTGCTGTGTGACCTCCTGTTCGTTGAGCCAGACACTGACCGGGTACGTTCCGGGCTGCTGTCCGCCCGCTTTGGCAAAATAGCGCAGGTCCGCCAGTTTCTGTTGCGGATCGCGTAATTCCAGCGCGGCAGGATCAAAATAGTCATCCGCCCACGCCTGACGCTGATCGCAAAACAGCAGTAAAACGCCAGGGATGATCGTCAGCAGTAGCGTCGCGCTATCCGCCGATAACAGGACGGTTCTCTTTTTCACGGGAAGGTTGCCTGACATCACTGTTGCGCGGAGTCGGTCACGCCGCCAAAATCATTGATTGCCCGCCATGTCACCGGGCCGCTGCCGTTGATCGTCCAGCGACGCGTGCTCAGCGGGGCGATCATCCCCGGCTCGGCAAGCGCTTTGCCGCCCACGGTCAGGGAGAACAAGGAGATGTGATACGGCGTCGGGTTGTTCGCCACCAGTTGGTTTCCCTGCACGGTAAAGGTCAACTGCGTCCAGGCGTCTTTTGCCTCGCCTTTCAGCCCCTGCGGGCGATAAAAAAGTTTGAAGCGAGACTTCACGTTAATCTGCAGTTTATTGGCGTCCTCTTTTTGCGTCGGGGCGATACTTTTAATGTTCAGCCAGAACATGGACTCCCGATCGGCAGGCAATGCGCCCCCCGTAAACGTAATACGCAGGACGTTTTGCTGTTCCGGCTCAAGACGAAACAGCGGCGGCGTGACCACGAACGGCACTGGCCGCTTATCCTCTGCGTTCGCGTTTTCCACCCATGATTGCACCAGATACGGCGTCTGCGTGTCGGCATTCGTCACCGTCATGGTGGCTTCGCGCTTCCCTTCCTGATAAACAACACGGGTTCCACCCATGACAATGCCTGCCTGCGCGGTAGCGCTCAGCAGAATTAACGATGCCGTCATTGCGGCGATAAACTGTTTCATGAAGTGTGACCATCAGGAAAAGAAGAAAAAAGCGTTGAGCAGACCGGAAGCCTGCTCAGAGTGTCGATCAGTTGTATACCATCAGGAAGTCAGCAGTGCCGTTAGCGCTGCCCGCTGTCACATTCGTGGTCGTGGAAACATAATCGGCCATAAATTTCAGGTCGGCTTTATTTGATACCACATTCGCAGCGGCAGACACTGAGCCCAGCGTAATTGGCGTAGGCGCGCTACCGGCGTTATATAATTTGATACCGACACCTGTTGCGATGGAGCTGGAATTCAATGCCAGCAGTGCGGGATTATTCGCATCTGTCACCCCCGTAAATAACACGGCCACCGTTTTCACCGACGCCGGACAATTATCTACGCTGATGGTAAAAGGCGTTTTCGTGGTTTCCACCCCTGTACCGGTAAAAAAGGTTTTTGCCCATCGACCTAAATCCACGGTGGGATGTTTTGACCCCGTAGTGACATTACAGGAACTGTCGACAATCTCACCGGAAAATTCCACTGTACCACCGGTCCCCTGCACCCCAGAAACCGCTGACAGCGCGACACCAGACGCCATTGCGCTGACCAGAAACGCGGCTATACGAATTTGACTCTTCATTATCTCGCTCATTTAAACGTATTATTAATGTTTACTTTCGCCAATACAAAAATTGTTCTGGCGTTTCTCCCTTCGCATGCTCCTGCTGATAATATTCACAATCCCGTCGTGATAATACGAGGTTTTACTTGCTGTGGTAATGCGGCAAAGACAAAACATGGCCTTTTAATAAAAACTTGCATCGCTGCCATGTTAGCCGTGATTAAAATAATATTTTTCTATGTTACCAATTGCAATACCACTGAATTTTCTCCAACACCGTAAGATAAAAGTCTACATTAATATTCGCGGCCATTTTTTTATTAACTGTATCAACATCCCCTGGGGCAACGGTTAAAATAAACATAATGGCAACATATAGAGAGAAAAGAGATCATTTTCTGGGCTTTTTTTTGCCCGACGGGCATCTGGCCTAAGTGAAATTAAGAATATTCCTGGGGGGAAGGCGCCCTTTTAACCATCGATATGAATCCGGCGTAAAAATGCCCCCGGAAGGCCATAGCCTGGGCGGGGGCATGTCAGTGACAGGTGTCATCCTCTGCTCTTCAGGAGCACAATGAGTCGTCTTATTTCTGGGTCACGGTCCACTTGGAGGTCGGCGGCGTATATGTCGAAAAATATTCAACAATTTCCGACAACGAATCGGAGAAAAACAGCATATCCACGTAGCTCTGCTTCATAAAACCTTCATCGGCCATTTTCTGTACCATGACCTGCAGCGGTTGATAAAAATTGTTCATGTTATAAAACGCACAGGGCTTGTGGTGGATGCCTAATTGTCCCCACGTCCACTGCTCAAAAATCTCTTCCAACGTGCCTGCCCCGCCGGGTAAGGCGATGAAAGCAGAAGACAATGCCGCCATGCGATCTTTACGCTGGTGCATGTTCTCAACGACCTGCAAATCAGTCAGCCCGGTATGCGCAATTTCACGTTCAACCAAAGACACGGGCATCACCCCCGTCACGTGCCCGCCGTGTCGCAGGGCGGAATCCGCCACGGCCCCCATCAATCCGACCCGGCCACCGCCATAAACAATGCCCAGCCCGGCCTGAGCCAGATAGGTTCCGGCTTCGCGCGCGGCCTGCATATAAACCGAAGAATGGCCTTCAGATGAACCGCAAAAAATACCGATAGACTTCATATAATTTCCTTTGGGAATTACTTAATCCGTAAATCTTCATTCACTCAATGTCGAAACAGCATAATGCAAAGGGGCTCAATACACTATGTGAGATCGGCCAGATGAAAGTACTGACCAGGTGATTTCCAGTAATTACCAGAACGATACGCATAAACGCCTTAGATGAATAAGAGTAGTTTCAGGCGTTATTATTCCCTCGCTCGCATTTTATTTGTCGCAAAACATTTCATCACTTAAAGACAGGCTAATTTCAGCCACACGCCCTCATCCGCCAAATATACCCGTACTAATGCAATTTCTGCGGGTTAACGGGAATCAATCTGCTCACGGCTAAATACCAGATCCCGCCTCTAAAGCGGTTATATGACTTATTATTGCTATTCTCACCGTGTTTTTTGCAGTATTGTTTACTCATTGTTGTAGTTCTACAGTGAATGCTAGCGAGGTTGCCATGTCGTTTTTCGTCCTTAGCAAAGCCTTTTGCTCATCATTCGGGGTATTCCGGAATGGGCTCGATCGTAGAACAGCAATAACGTTTATTGATTCAGTAAGATAAGCAAAAACACAAGACCAGAGGAGGCACCCAGTCGATAATGTCACGACGTTATGACGAAACAACATACAGCCATTTTCATTATCCGCTCACGTCCTTCTGTAGCGAAGCAACGTTGCATACGATTAGCGCCTACCGTGCAGTACAAATAAATCATGAGTTAAAACCGGATAAGACCATTGGATTAATGGAAATCAGCAGAACGCTTGCGCACCTGCAATCAAAAGGGAACCTAATGAAAAATAACGCCGATAATAAGAAGAGGAATTTCCTGACTCAAAATGAAATAGAGTCACTTCTCAAAGCAGCAAACACGGGACCACACGCTGCCCGCAATTACTGTCTGACCTTATTGTGTTTTATTCATGGATTTCGTGCCAGTGAAATCTGTCGCCTGCAAATATCAGATATTGATATTAAATCTCGATGTATTTATATTCACCGCCTGAAAAAAGGTTTTTCGACAACACATCCATTATTAAGAGAAGAAATTCAGGCGTTAAAAAACTGGCTGACTATACGAACTGACTATCCTCATGCCAACAGTGAGTGGCTATTTTTATCAAGAAAAGGAAACCCTCTTTCTCGCCAACAGTTTTATCAAATCATTTCAGCCTCGGGCGATCACGCTGGGCTCCCGCTTGAAATTCATCCGCATATGCTTCGTCACTCATGCGGTTTTGCATTAGCCAATATGGGGATCGACACCCGTCTCATCCAGGATTACCTGGGACACCGTAACATTCGCCATACCGTCTGGTACACCGCCAGTAACGCTGGTCGATTTTACGGTATCTGGGATGACGCTAAACTCAAACAGCATAATGCTATTTCACTGTGACAGATACAACACCATGGATGGTGTTAAAACCACGATAAACAAAGCATTAATAATATTTAACCATATATTTATTATGCTTATTGTTCACTTCCATCCTTATTTGCAGCAGAATTAAACAGTTTTATTATATCCATGTAATGAATCAGGATACTTTTTTCAACATGACCTTTTCGTCAAACAAACCTTCGCCACCTTCTCACCCTCTGTAACTATTTTTCGTTTAAATTTATACACCTGACTTTGTCTACAACAGCCGCTATTGTCGCACCTGATAAAATCAATAAAAATAAGACTTATCACGTGGTAATAATAGCTACGTATGTAAAAGTGATGTAATCACCAACGGTGATTAATCCCTCAAATATAATATGCCTTTAACATCGTGGATTATTTTTTAATCGCATGATGTTTTCTACAGGTGTTCATTAACAGAAACATATTTCAGGAGTAATGCATTGTGAATCGACGTCGTTATCTTACTGGCAAAGAAGTACAAGCCATGATGCAGGCTGCCCGACATGGCGCAACCGGAGAGCGAGATTATTGTCTTATTTTGCTGGCGTTCCGTCACGGCATGCGCATCAGTGAACTCCTCGATTTGCATTATCGCGACCTCGATCTCAACGAGGGACGAATCAATGTCCGTCGACTGAAAAACGGGTTTTCCACCATTCATCCACTGCGTTTTGATGAGCGTGAGGCCGTTGAACGCTGGAGTCAGGAACGCGCAGGCTGGAGAGGCGCAGGCCGCACTGACGCCGTGTTTATCTCCCGCCGGGGGACACCGCTTTCTCGCCAGCAGGCATATCGCATTATTCGGGCTGCGGGGGTTGATGCTGGAACCGTTACCCATACTCACCCCCATATGCTCCGTCACGCCTGCGGTTATGAACTTGCCGAACGGGGGGCCGATACGCGACTGATTCAGGATTATCTTGGCCATCGAAATATTCGCCATACCGTCCGTTATACCGCCAGCAACGCCGCACGTTTCGCCGGATTATGGGAGAGAAGCAGCCTGTTAGAGGTCATTTCGCAGGAGAAAAAGAAATAAGCTAACGGATTGATATAAAAAGGAAAGTCTTTACCTGAACAGGTCAATTGGGGCCAAACTGTTTATATCATAAAAAGAATTAGTAAAGCTTTGCAACTAACAAGTTAGGAATTATCGATAAACACTCTTTATCTCATTGATTAGAATAGTATTACCTCCAACATTTTTTCACATTTACCACCGCCGTTTACGCGCTTTCACCATTTCTCCACCTGACTCCTGCACCATTTCAGTCATCTACATAAAACTATTTTTCAGTTTTTTATATCAAAAAATTGCAACAATAAGAAACAAAAAACCAATAAGAAAGAAATAATATGCCATTTAAAGCCGTTTATACCAACGAGTCAAAATGGCCCCAATTGACTCATTCATTGGGTAAAAACTGTGCAGAACCGGCAGTCGCCCCATTCGGCTGAAATATGGAATGCCTGGTAGGCACAACGACTGGCCATTTCGGTTCGTGATATCGACATTGTTTAAAGGAAAACAGCATGAAAATTAAAACACTGGCTATCGTTGCTATGTCAGCCCTGTCCCTGACCTCCGCGGCGGCTCTGGCCGATACCACCACGGTAAACGGCGGTACAGTGCATTTTAAAGGAGAAGTCGTTAACGCAGCCTGCGCCGTCGACGCCGGTTCAGTCGAACAAACCGTTCAGCTTGGTCAGGTTCGTTCGGCAAAACTGGCTACTGCGGGCAGCACCAGTTCTGCGGTCGGTTTCAACATTCAGCTTGATGATTGTGATACCAGCGTGTCAACCAAAGCCTCTGTCGCGTTTTCTGGCACGGCCGTTGATACCACCAACAACACCGTACTGGCACTGCAGGGCTCTGCTGCCGGTAGTGCCACTAACGTTGGCGTCCAGATCCTCGACAACAAAGGCACCCCACTGGCGCTGGACGGCGCAACCTTTAGCGCAGCAACAACCCTGAACGATGGCACGAATATCATCCCGTTCCAGGCACGTTACTACGCCACGGGCGCCGCAACTGCCGGTACCGCTAACGCAGACGCCACCTTCAAAGTTCAATACGAGTAATTCATCACGCATGGATGCACCAGGGGCCAGGAAGGCCTGTTATCCGTAATGGGACTGAGGTGATAACGATGCAAAGGATGAAATCAGGTCTGCTGATGCTTTTACTTCCCGCCTGCGCGCTGGCCGGCAACAAGTGGAACGTGACGTTACCTGGCGGAAACATGCGTTTCCAGGGGGTCATTATTGCCGAATCTTGCCGCGTTGAAGCTGGCGATCGCCAGATGACCGTGCAAATGGGTCAGATCAGCAGCAATCGATTTCATGCGCCAGGGGAGGATATCAATCCGGTTTCTTTCGATATTCAGCTTCAGGAGTGCAGTACCGCCGTAAGTCAACGCGTCGGCGTGGCATTTCATGGCGTCGCGGATGGTAAAAACCCTGACGTTCTCTCCGTAGGAGAAGGTCCGGGGATCGCCAGCGGTATCGGGATAGCGTTATTTGATAAAGAGGGTAGCCAATTCCCACTTAACGGCCCACCGACGAGCTGGGCACGGCTTTACTCCGGGCCAACCACACTGCATTTCGTTGCGAAATACCGTTCTACCGGACGTCAGGTCACCGGTGGGGTCGCGAATGCACAAGCCTGGTTCTCTTTGACCTACCAGTAACAACCCCGCAGAGATAGCAAATACAGGAAACGACGGTGAATACAGCAAGGATAAACATGAAAAAAACACGCACCATGATGCGCAACCTGCTGGGCGGGATGCTGATGATAGCCGTCATGGGATTATTCACACCGGCTGAAGCTGGCGTTGCGCTGGGGGCAATACGGGTGATTTATCCGGCGGGTCAAAAACAGGTTCAACTGGCGGTCACCAATAATGATGACAGCAGCACGTATCTGATCCAGTCCTGGGTAGAAAATGCCGAGGGCGTCAAAGACGGACGTTTTGTGGTCACACCACCGCTGTTTGCCATGCAGGGAAAAAAGGAGAACACCTTACGCATCCTTGATGCAACCAACAATCAGTTACCACAGGACCGCGAGAGTCTGTTCTGGATGAACGTCAAAGCCATTCCGTCGATGGACAAATCCAGGCTCAGCGATAACACCCTGCAACTGGCCATTATTAGCCGTATCAAGCTGTATTACCGTCCAGCCGGTCTCGCGCTGCCGCCAGATCAGGCCGCAGAAAAACTCACTTTCCGCCGCAGCGCAGGCACGCTCACATTGATCAACCCAACGCCGTACTACCTGACGGTGACCGAACTCAATGCCGGCACCCGGGTACTGGAAAATGCCCTCGTGCCTCCCCTGGGTGAGGCCCGCGTGAAGTTGCCAGCCGATGCGGGCAGCGAGATTACTTATAAAACCATTAATGACTATGGCGCACTCACGCCGCGCATGAAAGGCGCACTGCGATAACGAACAGGGAATCCGCGTGATCCCTGAATAAAAAAAGAACTGACAGCCGGGCGATTTTGAACCGGAGGGACTATGTCATATCTGAAACCTGGACTCGTCCACAGGCGGCGTTATGCACCACTTTTGTCAGGCGCAATGGCGCAGATCCCCTTTGCCTTTTTGCTTGCCTCACACACATTTTCCGCGCAGGCAGAACTCTATTTTAACCCGCGCTTTCTGGCGGACGATCCGGCTGCCGTCGCGGATCTTTCCGGTTTTGAAAAGGGACATGAGCTCCCCCCCGGCACGTATCGCGTCGATATTTATCTGAACGAGGGGTTTATGACCACCCGCGACGTCACTTTTCATGCCAGCGACAACCACCGCGAACTAACCCCGTGCCTGACGCGTGAACAGCTCGCCACAATGGGGCTGAACACCGCTGCCGTCAGTGGAATGAACGTGTTGGCAGCGGATGCCTGTGTCCCGTTAACGGAAATGATCCCTGACGCCACCACCCGTTTAGATGTGGGTCAGCAGCGGTTGTATTTGACGATTCCTCAGGCCTTTATGGGAAATCAGGCTCGCGGTTATATCCCGCCGGAACGCTGGGATCATGGGATTACCGCCGGGCTACTGAATTACAACTTCACCGGCAACAATGTCCAGAACGACGTCGGCGGCAGCAGCAACTACGCCTACTTAAACCTGCAAAGTGGCCTTAATCTGGGCGCGTGGCGTCTGCGCGACAATACCACCTGGAGCTACAGCAGCGGCGGGAGTGCCTCGAGCAATGAAAACAAATGGCAGCACGTTAATACCTGGCTGGAAAGAGACATCACGCCGTTGCGCTCACGCCTGACACTCGGCGACAGCTATACCAACGGCGATGTCTTTGACGGCATTAACTTCCGCGGCGCGCAACTCGCATCTGATGACAATATGCTGCCGGACAGCCAGAAAGGCTTTGCCCCGGTGATCCATGGGATTGCGCGCGGGACGGCACAGGTCTCCATCAAACAGAATGGCTATGAGATCTATCACAGCACGGTACCGCCTGGCCCCTTCAGCATTAGCGACCTGTATGCCGCGGGTAACGGCGGCGATCTACAGGTTACCATCAAGGAAGCCGACGGGAGCAGCCAGAACTTCACCGTTCCTTACTCCTCAGTCCCGGTATTGCAACGTGAAGGCCATACCCGCTATGCCGTCTCCGCCGGAGAGTACCGTAGCGGTAACGATCAGCAGGAAGAACCGACCTTTTTTCAGAGCACCATACTCCACGGCCTCCCGGCTGGCTGGACCTTGTACGGCGGTACACAACTGGCAGACCGCTACCGCGCCTTCAATCTGGGGGTGGGGAAAAACATGGGGGTGCTGGGGGCGCTGTCGGTGGACATCACTCAGGCCAATGCCACTCTGCCCGATGACAGCAAACATCAGGGACAGTCGGTGCGTTTCCTCTATAACAAATCACTCAGCGACGTTGGCACGAATATCCAACTGGTGGGCTATCGCTACTCCACACGCGGATATTTTAGCTTTGCCGATACCACTTACCGTCGGATGAGCGGCCATGACGTCGAAACGCAGGATGGCGTGATTCAGGTTCAGCCGAAATTCACGGACTACTACAACCTCGCCTATAACAAGCGCGGCAAAGTGCAGGTGAGCCTGACCCAGCAGTTAGGCCGCACCGCCACGCTCTATCTGAGCGGAAGCCACCAGACTTACTGGGGCACCGACAGCGCTGATGAACAATTGCAGGCCGGTCTGAATACCGCCATCGGCGATATCAACTGGACGCTGAGCTACAGCCTGACCAAAAACGCCTGGCAGGATGGTCGCGACCAGATGCTGGCTATTAACGTCAATATTCCTTTCAGCCACTGGCTGCGCTCGGACAGTCAGTCCGTCTGGCGACACGCCAGCGCCAGCTACAGCATGTCGAATGACCTCAACGGTCGAATGACCAACCTGGCGGGGCTGTATGGCACCGTGCTGGAAGACAATAACCTCAGCTACAGCGTGCAAACCGGCTATGCGGGCGGTGGTGAAGGTAACAGCAGCAGCACTGGCTATGCCACGCTGAACTATCGCGGCGGTTCTGGCAATGCCAACGTCGGTTACAGCCGTAGCGACGGACTCAAACAGTTCTATTACGGGATGAGCGGCGGCGTGCTGGCACATGCTAATGGCGTCACGCTGAGCCAACCACTCAATGACACGGTTGTGCTGATTAAGGCTCCCGGCGCTGAGGGCGCGAAAGTGGAAAACCAGACCGGAGTACGCACTGACTGGCGTGGCTATGCGGTGCTGCCTTACGCCACCGAGTACCGGGAAAACCGGGTGGCGCTGGATACCAATACGCTCGCCGATAACGTTGATCTGGATGAGGCAGTGGTCAACGTCGTCCCCACGCACGGCGCGATCGTCCGGGCGGAATTTAACGCCTACGTCGGGATGAAACTGCTGATGACGCTCATCCATAACGGCAAGCCGGTGCCGTTCGGCGCAATGGTAACCGCCGACAGCAGCCAAAGCAGCAGCATCGTCGCCGATAACGGTCAGGTTTATCTGAGCGGTATGCCGCTGGCAGGCAAGGTTCGGGTGAAATGGGGTGACGGCGCAAACGCCAGCTGTGTGGCGGAGTACCGCTTATCCGCAGAAAACCAACAACAGTTGCTCAGCCAGCTCACGGCGCAATGCCGCTAAGGACAAGATGATGAACAAACGTCTTTATCTGCTGGGTGCCATCTTCTCGCTGGTCAGCGCCAGTGCGTTCGCCGCCGACAGCACAATCACGATCAGCGGATATGTCAGGGATAACGCCTGCGCCGTGGCGGGCGAATCGAAAGATTTTACCGTCGATTTGCTGGATAACGCCGCTAAACAGTTCAGCCATATCGGCGCCACCACGCCTGTCGTCCCGTTTCGTATTGTGCTTTCTCCCTGCGGCACGTCGGTCACGGCGGTAAAAGTCGGTTTTATCGGTATTGCCGACAACGATAACACCCGCTTATTGAAACTCGACAGCGGAACATCGGCGGCGGCAGGAATGGGAATCGAGATCCTCAACGGCCAGCAAACGACACTGCCGCTGAATGCCGGGTCCGCCACCCTTCCGTGGACGACCCTGACGCCCGGTCAGACCAATACGCTTAACTTTTATGCCCGCCTGATGGCAACGCAGCTCCCCGTCACGCCGGGACACGTCAATGCAACAGCGACATTCACTCTTGAATTTCAGTAAGCGGAGGCTTTGATGAAATGGTTTCAACCCCGGTGGCTACTGACAGTCATCCTTGCCGCTTCTGCTGTTGTGCAGGCGGCTGACGTGACCATTACCGTGAACGGGAAAGTGGTCGCCAAGCCGTGCACGGTGTCGACCACCACTGCCACCGTCGAACTGGGCGATCTCTACACCTTCAGTCTGGTCAATGCCGGTTCCTCCTCCGCGTGGCACAGCGTGGCGCTTGAGCTAAGCAATTGTCCGGTGGGCACCTCGCGCGTCACCGCCAGCTTCAGCGGTACCGCCGACAGCACGGGCTACTACAAAAACCAGGGGACTGCCGGAAATATCCAGCTTGAACTCCAGGATGACAGCGGTAACAGACTGAACACCGGCGCGACAAAATCAGTGGTGGTGGATGACGCCTCGCAATCCGCCCGTTTTCCTTTGCAGGTCAGGGCGTTATCGGTCAACGGCGGCGCAACCCAGGGCACGATCCAGGCGGTGATTAACGTGACCTATACCTATGCATGACCAGGAGAGTATGTTGATGAAAAGAGTCGTAACCCTGTTGACGACACTGTTGCTGATGGGCTGGTCAATCAATGCCTGGTCCTTTGCGTGCAAAACCGCCAGCGGCGCGACCATTCCCATTGGCGGTGGTAGCGCGAACGTCTACGTTGATCTCTCGCCTGCGGTTAACGTCGGGCAAAACCTGGTGGTCGACCTCTCAACGCAGATTTTTTGTCATAACGATTATCCCGAAACCATCACTGACTATGTCACCCTTCAGCAGGGGTCCGCTTACGGCGGCGTGTTATCGAGTTTTTCCGGCTCCGTAAGATACAACGGCTCCAGCTACCCGTTTCCGACCACCAGCGAAACCGCACGGATGATCTATGACTCGAGAGTCGATAAGCCGTGGCCGACCGTCCTGTATCTGACGCCAATCAGCTCTGCGGGCGGCGTCGCAATCAGTGCAGGAACGCTTATTGCTAAACTCATTCTCCGCCAGACCAACAACAAAAGCAGCGATGACTTTCAGTTCGTCTGGAGCATTTATGCGAACAATAGTGTGGTCATTCCGACTGGCGGCTGCGATGTCTCCTCCCGCAACGTCACGGTTACGCTGCCGGACTATCCGGGCTCCGCCCCCGTTCCGCTGACGGTCTACTGCGCGCAGAGCCAAAATCTGACGTATTACCTCTCCGGCACCACCGCAGATTCCGCCAATTCGATCTTTACCAATACCGCGTCGTCTTCGCCCGCGAAGGGCATCGGTGTTCAGCTCACGCGCAACGGTACCATCGTCCCCGCCAACAGCACCGTGTCATTAGGCACGGTCGGCACCTCTGCCGTGAGCCTCGGCTTAACGGCTAACTACGCGCGAACCAGCGGACAAGTGACGGCAGGCAATGTTCAGTCAATCATTGGGGTGACGTTTGTTTATCAGTGATGTGGGAAAGCCGGGGATGGACTACATTTTGTCCCCCTGCCCCTGTGCCGCCGAAGGTCTCGCGAGGATGATGACGCCAGACCGCCAGCGTCTGGTGCTGCTTAATTCGCCGTCGCTGGATATCTCAACGCTTCCTGCACTGGCGTCAGCACGCCGGATCGTGGTGTTTCTTCCTGACGATCCCCTTTGGCTGCTCACCACGTTGCAGCAGGCGGCGCTTCTGCTGGAACAGGCCGCTGTCCCCCTGCCGATGCTTATCCTCAGCCGCTGTCCTGACCGTTGGTTGTGGCACACGCTGGAGCATCTTGTGACGCGTCGCCGTCTGCTGACGGAAATCCGGGCCGTCGCCTCGGATTTACCGACACGTTGCATTGCCGCGCTATTGCGCGGGCACGGGTTGCAGGATGTCCCTCCTTTGGGCCAATGCGCAGATAACCAGACGTTGATTTATGGCAAGCCGACAATCGGCCTCAGCAAACCGGAGCTCAACGCCATTGTGGATTTGCTGCACGGATACAACATCCCTGAACGGGCGCAACAGCGAGGCATAAGCCAAAAAACCCTTTATAATCAGAGAACTTCAGGACTTAAAAAAATGGCGGAACATTTCCCGCAACTGGCGACACACTTTCCCGGCAACCCAGAAACGCGGCTGAACAGAAGCGGTAGCGATGCGTTATCCGCCTTCGAACGTGAATTCGTCCATGCCATCCGTTGCCGGCAACTCTTTCCGGTGTTTCAACCGATTGTGGATAGCCACCACCGTTTACAAGGGATGGAAATACTCTCACGCTGGCGGCGCGAGGGTACGGTCCTGCAACCCGGCGCATTTTTGCCACAAATACGTGCTGAATACGCCTGGCAGGTGCTGACCGCATTTGTTTTGCAGGAAGCGATACAGAAAATCAACCAGCATCCCGGGGAGTTTTATTTCTCACTTAATGTCCCTGCCGCCCTCGCCAGCCATGAATGCCTTCCACGAATGCTGGAAGCGGCGAAACAGCAACTGGTGTCGCCACAGCAAACGGACAGACTGGTGCTGGAATTTGCTGAGACCATCGAGTTCAGTCAAAGGGGAAAAACCGCCGCGAACATCGACAAATTAAAACGGCTCGGCTTTCGGATTATGCTCGATGACTGTTTCTCACAAGGTAGCGTGATGTTTCCGGTCAGGCAGATCCAGTTTAACGAATATAAGCTGGATATGTGTATTATCAATGAGATGCAACGCGATCCACACGCGCTGGCGCTGATAAAAAGCCTGAACTATTACTGTATGCTGACCGGTAGTCGCTGCGTTGCCGAAGGGGTCGACAGTGAAGAGAAATTTACGATATTGAAAGCATTAGGTATCGATCGCTTTCAGGGATATCTCATCTCCCCGCCGGTAGGCGGGAATATGCTTGAACGGTTTGTGGACCGCTACATATCATTCTGATCAAACATGCTTTTTGACGAAATGATGGTCTCAATAAATTTTTTCTTATGGTCATACTTCAGCACATCGTCTATGTACATGATGCCGGTATCAAAAGAGGGAATGTTCTTCGCCAGATTGAGGCGACGCAGACCACGGTGACGCGCTTCGGCTTCCAGATGTATGGAAAGCGCCAGAATGCATTGCGTCTGTTTCGCCAGCGCAATAGCATTCGATACCGAACAGACTTCAAATCTGACCTTTTCTGGCGAAATAGGACAAAGCAAAGGATCGTTAAACTCTTCGTTTTCCGATTCATGCTTAAGAATGACCCACTCACAGTGATTAAGCTGCGCTTCGGTAATCTGCGGCACATACGCAAGCGGATGATCGCTCGCGCAATACAGGACAAACCGGGTCGTGAAGATGGGAAGGTAATTTATTGCCGCAATTCTGTTTTCCGCAGCGGGTATCGCCCCTAACGCAAGATCGCATTCGCCTTTCAGTAAATGCTGTTGCCCCAGTGCAGTATTACTGTTTTTGATCACCATCCGGATTTGCGGATACAGCCTCACATAGTCCTTCATCAGATGAAATAAGACGCCATGACTCCACGCGTGCCCGCACTCGATCACCAGTTGCTGTCTGTGGCTATGCTTTATCGCATCAATACTGAGTAAAGCCTGCTGGTAATTGCGATCCAGCAGGCAGGCATGCTGATACAGGCTTTCGCCATAAACCGTTAAGGAAATCTTTTTCCCCTCACGGAACAACAAAGGGATCCCCAACTCCGACTCGAGTCGTTGCATATTTTGGGTTAGGGTCGGTTGAGAGATAAACAGACTTTCCGCCGCCGAGGTAAAGGTCTTTTTATCCACCAGCACTTTGAACTGAAAAATTAATTTGTGTAAATACATTCGCCTCACCACGGTTTCCGGGATTGATAATGCCTGCCTGATGCGTAGCGATGAAAATAGACGGGAGCCCCGGCAAAATCGGGCTCCCGGATGAGTGAGGCATGCAGACTCAGTAGGGTTTATTGAACAGTCCGTATAGTGCCGACTCATAATCACCGCTGTCATACAGCGCTTTCACCGCCTGCTTGGTGATGCTACGCTGCCCGGAGATCGTTGCCAGATCCTGAAGGAATTTATCCCCTCCGGGGCAGGCCGCTATCTCAAGGAGCAATGCCCGGGTATCCGGATGCATATCAAGGCAGGCAAGAGAGCCTAAATACTGCTGCATCACCCGTTTGCGCATTTCATGTTCCTGTCGCACGAACTCCGCGTCAATACGCGCGTCGTCGACGGGGATCCCCAGACGCCGCCATTCATCTTCCGGAGCCTGCGCCTCACGCATTGCCTGCGACAGTTTGCGGATAAACAGCGCTTCACGTTCAGGATCGCAGAGCGGATGCTCCTGCTTCGCATCGTGAGCTAAATCGAACAGCAAATTGCCGTGCGCATAAGAACTGTAAAAACCGGCGGAACCCGGGATTTTCAGCACCGGCGTCTGGTGGGTGAAGACAAAACCAGGATGCAGAGTGGCTTCCTGCAATTCAGCGAGATTAAACATCCTGCGCATGCGCATCGGCATCAGCGTGTACTCGTATAGCGGGGTATTTTCCGGCGACTGGCTCCCTCTCATATAGACATAGCGACCATCGGTGATCGACACATGCGCGCCGAAATAGCCAAAAATAGCCTCTGATTTAATCGGCATTTGTCGCGCTATGACCGGAGACAATGCCTTGCCTGTCATGTTGTGCGTTTTCTCAATGCCAAACGCCTCCAGCAACGTCACCGCCAGATCGTGCATCTGCGCCAGTTGGGTTCGCGACTCGCCAGCCCGTCGACTTCTGGGATCCCAAATAAAGAAGGGGACATGCGCAATCTCGTTATACACCGGCATAACGCTTTTCCCCGACCACTCTTTTTCACCAAACATAAAACCGTGGTCGGTATTCACAATAAGCATTGTGTCCTGCCACAGATGATGTGCGTCGAAAAAGTCCAGCACCTGGCCAAGATATTCATCGCACATCAACATCAGCGCCTGATAATGCTTTTCACCGTTCACCACTTTCTGCGGATTATTGATCCTCTCTGTCGAACTGTATTCCGGCCAGTCGTCAGGGTTATTGACCAGTTCAGGATCGACCATGCGCTTGAAGCGATCCGGCACATAAAAGGGCTCATGCGGATCAAAACTCTCTATTTGCAATAACCAGTTATCCTGCTGATAGTTTTCCGCCAGGAAAGCCAGCCCGGCCTGATAACAGCGCGCCTGCGGGAAATCTTTCTCTTCACGAATATAACTGCGGTTAATCTGATCGTGCTCGATCATATTACGGCGCAGCGGTTCGGCGTTTTTCCATGAATCCAGTTCACGGGCGCCGTCGAAGCCAATCTTCGCTTTCCAGAGATCCCCCTCCTGTCCGCGCATAAACTCATAACTGCTGTAGCGATTATGGTAGGTCGCCCCGCCATCTTCCCAGTAGTGCTGATGGTCGGTAATTAAATGGCAATAGACGCCGTGCTTTTTAATGATTTCAAAAATAGAGTCATCAAAGGGTTCCAGCGGCCCCCAACTGCGATGCAGGAAATTCAACCGTCCGGTATGCAAATCGCGTCGGGCTGGCATGCAGGGCATTGAGCCAACATAGAAATTATCAAAACGAACGGTTTTCCCCTCCAGTCGTTTAAAATTAGGCAGAGGAAATGCGTCGGCCTGATAAGCCGGGAGCTTATTACGACGCAGGGTATCAAACATCAGCATAACAACTTTCATATTACTCTCCATCCCCGAGCAGTTTCATGCAGATCGCCTGATGTTTTTTTTTGTTCAGGGTATAAAAAATCATCGAAAACAGTGACAGGAGTTGCCCGCAAACCGGCGTCAGGACCATCAAAATAAGCAATCCATGTAATGTTCCCGCCGTTTGCGCCTGCGCGCCGGGTAGATAACCAATAAGATCAAGGACGCCGCCCAGCACAAAGGCACCCAGCGCAGAACCAAATTTGTTGGAGAACGTTAATGTGGAGGAGGCAATTCCGGCGGCATTCTTTTTCGTTTTCCAGCGTAATTCATCCGCGCAATCAGTGACCATCATCCAGGTAATCAGCGACCCGCCCTGACAAAACGCCATCACGCAGGCGAGAAGTATCAAAGTAAAGGTGACATTTTCAGGCGAGAAGGTGAGCCAGAGTATCAGCGAGGGAACCATGGCAATAAAACAGATGATCACAAATGCCGTTTTATTTCCATAGCGAGATACTAACCACTTAACCAGCAGATATATTGATGCGCCAAACAGCATATTCAGTAATGCTCCCGTCGCAACCAGCTTTGTATTGTGGAGAACCCACGTATAAAACTGAACGGTCACCCCGGCGGTAATCGCTAAGGACAGCGTGTTCGCCGAAGAGGCCAACGCCAGGCATCCCAGTGAACGACTACGAAAAGCCAGCGACAGCTGTTTGAAAACGGCCACCACAATATTCTGCTGTTCGCCCGACGGGTCGGTCTGTAATCCCTTTTCATCGTGCACAATACGTTGCCAGTTATCCTGTCTGCGGGCGCCGTAAGCGCAAATCCAGAATCCCAGCGTGGTCACAACCCCAAATAAAATGCCGAGGTAGTGATAGCTATGAAAATCAACCACCACATTGCCCGTCGCATCCCGGGTCTGGCTGAATGCAGATAAAATATAAATGCCGCCCGCGCTGACGATAAACTGGGCGATAATCCCGGTAAATTGCTTGAATAACACAATATTACTGCGTTCATTGACCTTGTCTGTAATGTAGGCCGTTAATGAGTGGTACGGGATATTCGACACGGTAGAGACAAGGGAGTAGAGCATATAAACGCAGGCGATATAAACCACCCTGCCCGTCGCGGAGAAATCCGGAGAGGCAAAAACCATCCAGGTTGTAAAACCCAGTACCGGTGCTGATGTGATTATCCAGAAGCGGTATTTACCCAGTCGCGTCCGGGTTCTGTCACCCATCGCGCCCATCACCGGATCGATAAACGCATCAATCCCCCGTGCGGCAAGCGTGATGGCGCCCACCGTGGCCGGATTCACACCATAGACATCAGAAGCATAGGTAATAAAGAAAACCAGCATCGCGTAAAAACTGAGGTTGGAGGCAAATCCGCCCCCCATCGCGTAGCAGAGTTTGTCAGAGACCGTCAGACGTTCCATTTTATTGTCCTTGTATTTTGTATGGCCTCCTTATTGTTAAAAAAGAGAGACTCGGGACGACAATTGTTTGCATCCTGAACCTATAGTAAAAACCTATAATCCCCCGCGCCTGCGCATCGCGTGGGTAAATAATATTTTGTAATTATTCAGTTTTTATTCCGCAGCCGTAACCGGCATTGATTAAACGCGCCGCTGGACAATATTCATATTTGTGACCCTGGTTCAATTTCCGCCACCGACAGTACGGGTGGCGCAATGGCCTGACATTGGCCCACACTCTGTTTTTACGCTCCTCTGTTCGTGATGTCTGGCATCCGATTGTGCCGCTCGGCTCAACGAACCTTCGGGGCCAACTTGACGGTCATGCCGTGAACCTCAGTCCTGGCGTTTTTATACACAATTTGACATAAGGGCAGGAAATATCGACTGTTGTGGGGTAAGTCCATTTTGTCAGGTAACGAGGCAGGCTATACTCTTTCAAACACTCATCTCAGAGGCAGCAACTGGCGTGAAGGATATGTATTACAACGATGAAGGGATCAATGCGTTAATCCAGAATGAACTGAATGCGTTCATTAAGGACTACAAAAATACGATCTACGCATATGCGATTATGAACAAGAAAGATCCCTCGCAAATGCAGATTATCAATAATAATCCTGAGTGGTTTAACATCTATCTTGAAAGAAAATACCAGTTTATTGACCCTGTTATTATTAGGGCTTTAAGCAGTGTTGAAGATTTTTTCTGGGAGAACAAGGTGCTGCTGGCGAACGGTTATAACCTGACGCGCATTTTCAGTGAAAGTTCTGAACACAATATTTATCAGGGTCAGACGTTTCCCCTGCATGACTATCTGAATAATCTTGTCGTATTATCCATCATCAGCCAGAAGGATTCGGGGATAGAGATGGAAGCCTGCCGCGCGCACTTCATGCATTTTCTCATTCAGTTACATCAAAAGACCCTTAATCTTTACAGTAAAGTGCATCAGAAAAAGAACGTTTTTTTGTCACCGCGCGAACGACAAATTTTGAAGTGGGTTAGTGCGGGTAAAACCTATGCCGAAGTCTCGGTTATATTGTCAATTGCAGAGCGAACCGTGAAATTTCATATGAGCAATGCAATGAAAAAGCTGGGCGTAAACAACGCCAGGCATGCGGTAAAACTTGGAATGGAGCTCAGATTACTGGATAACTGAACTCCGTGCGGGATTACAGACGGCGAAGTTGTTGAAGTATCTCGCGGAGCCAGTGGCTGGCCTTATCTTTGCTGATGATGCTCTCAATTGCGCTCTCACTCGCCGGCATAAAAATATAGTAGATAGTTTCACCTTTCTCAGAAAGTCCTTTCTGAATCACGTCAATTTTCCAGTTCGCATGACGGAAAATGGCATACATACCGCGACTGGCAACGGCGAACATGCCCCGATACTGTTTCTTCATGCAATAGACGATCATTGCCAGAAACAGTGCCTTACTGGCGGGCATCCCACGAAGGTTTCCGCAATCACGTCTCTCTTTATCTAAAAACAGGCGGCTCACTTCACAGCAGGGAATATCCGTAGGGAGCGTAATATTATCGAAGTACTCATGGAATATTTCGCTGATCATCGTCGGTTGCGTGGCATCGATAAATCGGGCGCCGCACAGGATTTCTCCCTCATGCATCCCTAACAGGTAAGTCGTGTTTTCGTTATCAAATTGATCCTTTTCCAGGCCATCAGTACATTCTACTTTCCAGTTGAGCCGCTCACGAAATGTTCGGTTTCTCAGGCGGTAGAGTTCAGTGGCAAAACCTGACGGCAACTCATCGCGATCAAGCAAAAAAAACTCAACAAAAGAGTTCATTTATTCATTCCTGATAATAACATTCCGAAATTATTATCCCCTGTCTTTTAGGACAGCTTTTTTTCAGGTCGGGTCTTCCTTATACTTAAAAAATACCTGACTAATAGCGCTCGCGGCACATACTAGTCAGGCGGTCAAAGACCAACGTAACACCAGGGATAAATCCACCCGAGATTATCTAACATTTAGACTCCCGGGTACAGAATGCAATAAGCACTTAATCAATAAAAAACTATTAAAACACGACAAATATCAAATATTTTACCTTATTATATTGCCCCTTGTATTTTCAAGGGGTAATATTTAAGGTTGAGTTAACTATTAAGCTCAATGCTGTTCCTCGCTCGATCACATCCTTTTACATCACGCGCCATTTTCTCTTTCTGTCCCTCTACCTCCATCCTTATTTCTCTCTTGTAAGAAAATAGTCCTGTTTGCAAAGATTGCGTGAGATCAGCGGAAGTTACGCTTCCGTAAGATGGTCGAATTTTATCCTTCCGATGAATAATCTCGCAGAACGTGCGCAACGCGGATGCGGTAAAAAGAGAATATCGACTCCCGGCCTTCCCTTTGCGCTGCCCGGTGTTTCATGTTGCTCTTCCACACCGCGACGGCGTCTTCACTCTCCCACCAGGAAAGCGATAAAATCTTCCCTTCCGTACTCAGGCTTTTGAAACGCTCAATCGAAATGAAGCCCTCAATATTAACAAGTTCGTTCCTGAGTTCAGCGGCAAGCTGTAAATATCGCTCCTGCTGAGTCGGTACTGCATCCGCTTCAAAAATCACCGCTATCATAACAATCTCCTGGGTTAGCATTTCCGCTACTTTAGCGGTAAGTACCGGGCAATACTTCGCTGAAGACCGAATCATGCCTGGTTAGGGATCATGACGGCACATCCGCATTGAGCTTACTGTAGAACCCCTGTTCCAGTTTCGTTTCCAGTATTGACTGGACCTCAATCGCCAGGTTTTTATAGAACTCAGACAGTTCATCATCCTTACAGAGCAGGACAATTTTGCGGCGTTCTTTGCGATTGTTGATCCGGATGATCTTCAGCGAGTCAGTAAAGGCGGGAAGTGTGGTAATAAACAGCGGCGTGGTCAGCGTCCATCCGTAGCCGCAGGAAATTAATTTCAGAATGTCATCAGCATTATCCATTTCAAACTGGATAGACGGAGACAGGTTATTCCATTTCAGCCAGTTGAGCGTCTGGATGCCGGTCGGCGTATTGCGGGTATAGGCGATGTAGTCCCTGTTTTTACACAACTCTTCCAGCCGCGTTTCCGGCCAGGCTTTGGGACAAACGCACAGAAACTCCTCTTCAATCAGCGGGTACATTCTGACATTAGGCGGCATCTCGGTATGCAGCATCGTGATGGCCAGGTTAATGCTGCCCGTATTCAGCGCGGAAAGCAGCCCCGATGCTGTACCGGTAACCTGGAAAATATGTTTCACCTGCGGTTGCAGGAAGGTCAGGATATCCAGGCCGATAGATTTACCGATCGAATCCACAAAGCCGATTTTCAAATGTGAAATATGCCCGTGACTGATCGCGTTGATATGTTCCTGCAGATAAACACCGCTATCGATAATCTTTTTTCCCAGCGGGTACAGCGCCTGCCCGGCTATCGTCATCTGAATGGGTCGCTGTGAACGGTTAATCACTTCAGTCTTTAAGCCATTTTCCAGATTCGCGATCTGCTGAGAAATCGAGGATTGAGTCAGGTTGAGTTTCTTTGCCGCAGCGGTAAATGACCCCGTCTCAATGACTGCTAAAAACGCCTGTAACTGCTTAAAATCGAAGTTAATATCCTTCATTACCGCCTCTACTATTACATTTTTTAATAATGAGTATTTATCTTTTCAATGCTTTTTTTTCTTTGAGCCACTTCAAATTATCTGTACTGCCAGCCAATTAAGGTAGCGATACACCTTAATACAGGAAGAGACATAACGATGCGTGAAGAAAAGGATCTATTAGGAACGTTAATGGTGCCGGAGGAAGCCTACTACGGTATTCAAACGCAACGGGCGGTACTGAATTTTTCAGTTTCGGGGAAAACGGCCGGGGACATTCCGCATTTCCTGTGGTCAATCGCCGCGATAAAACAGGCGGCTGCTCAGGCCAACGCGCAAATTGGCGCGTTGGATCAGCAGAAAGCCGCCGTCATCGTGACGGCGTCGCAGGAGGTGATGAACGGCGATTTTGACGCCCATTTCCCGATTGATATTTTTCAGGGCGGCGGCGGCACCTCGACCAATATGAACATGAATGAAGTGGTGGCTAACCGCGCGAATGAACTGCTCACCGGCGTACGGGGATATGATGCGATTCACCCAAATACGCACGTTAATATGGGACAGTCGACCAACGACGTCATTCCTGCGGCGATGAAAATGACCAGTCGCACGAATATCAGGCATTTGCTGGTGCAACTGGAAAAACTGGAAGCCGTACTGGCGGCTAAAAGCCGTGAGTTTGCCGACAAAGTGAAATTAGGCCGCACCTGCTTACAGGATGCGGTGCCAATGACGTTTGGCCAACAGTTTGGCGCCTATCGCACACAGGTCAACCGGCTTAGGGAAAAACTGGCCGAGGTCAACGAGGAGGCGCTGTATTTACCCCTGGGAGCGACGGCGATTGGTACGGGGTTGTCCACCCATGAGGGATATCTTCCGGCGGTGTATCAATGGCTGGAGACCCTCACTGGCGAGCCATATCGCCCGGAAGCGGATTTTTTCGATGGTCTGCAACACGGTGACTTCTATATTGAATTCTCCGCACAGCTCAAGAAAATCGCCGCCTTTCTCTCTAAAATGGCGACCGATTTTCGTATTCAGGGTTCAGGGCCGCGCGCTGGTTTTAATGAAATTTTAGTCCCTGCCGTGCAACCGGGTTCGTCCATCATGCCGGGCAAAATTAACCCGGTCATGCCCGAACTGATGAATCAAATTGCGTATCAGGTTATCGGTAATGACGTCACGGTAACCATGGCGGTTGAGGGCGGCGAGCTTGACCTGAACGTGTGGGAACCGGTGTTGCTAAAGGCGCTCTTCGAATCCTGCTCGTTACTGAGCCGGGGGATACCGCTGTTCATCGATAAATGTCTGAAAGATATCGCGATAAATGAAGAAGTGAGTGCTCGCTACGCAGAGGAGAGTACGGCGCTGGCCACCGTCGTGGCAACCCTGTTTGGCTATCAGATGGGATCGCGAATTGCAAAAACCGCGTATCAACAGCAGTGCAGCGTAAAGCAGGTCGTGCTGGCAGAAAAACTGCTGACACCGGAACAGGCGGATTATCTGCTTGATCCGATGAATATGACCGATCCGCAAAAGAGTACGGCAGCGATTAAACGTTATCAAACAGAAATGAATATGTCGTAATCATCTGTTATCGAGAAATAAGCGTTAACTGTAGGTAATGAATATTCCCTATTCATTACCTCACCCTCTCGTTGCCGATAAATAAAATATAACAAAGAGCAGGTTAATTATATGGTGATATTACATGTCGTTTTATTACTGGGAACCATCATGCTTGCCGCCCGCTGGGGCGGAATTGGCGTCGGGTTTGCCGGCGGGATCGGATTAGCGATTTCGGTATTTATTTTTGGCGTTCCGGCAGGTTCTCCACCTGTCGACGTAATGCTGATTATTCTGTCTACCATTGTGGCGCTCTCAGCCATGCAACAGGCCGGCGGAATGGATTATCTCGTCACCCTGACCGAAAAATTACTGCGCCATAATCCCGGCTATCTTAATATTCTTGCCCCCACCGTAACGTTTATTCTGACGGTACTGTCCGGTACTGGTTATACCGCCATGTCGGTGATGAACGTGATTCAGGAAGTGGCGAAAGACAACGGTATCCGACCCAGCCAGCCGTTAAGCTCTGCGGTTGTGGCTTCGCAACTCGGGATTACCGCCTCCCCGATCTCTGCCGCCACGGCGATTATGTACGGCACCGTTGAGGTGATGGGCGTGAGCTTCGGCGACGCAATGCTGATTATCCTGCCCACCGCGTTATTTGCCATGCTGATCGCGGCGTACATTGCCAGCAGACAAGGTGCCAAACTGGCCGACGATCCTGTGTGTCAAAAAATCATGCAGGAAAATAAAATTGTGCTGAATAAACAGGCCAGCCGCCCTATTCCCGCCGGAGCAAAATCCTCAGTCGCCATATTCCTGGTGGGAGTGGTCTTCGTGGTCTGTATGCTGCTGTTTAAATCCCTGATTGGGCATACCATTAATTCCCGCGACTTAATCATTATTACGATGTTTGTCGTGTCCACGATCATTATTTTCACCTGCAAGCTGGACATGAAAGAGCTGAAGAACTCACCGATATTTAAATCCGGCGCGGAATCACTGGTGGTTGTATTAGGGATTGTCTGGCTTAGCAGCACGCTGATCGGTGCCCATATCGATGAGATCAAAATGGAAGCCAGCGACATATTACGCGCCTGGCCGTTCTTACTGGCGGCGATATTTTTCTGTACCAGCGCCATGCTGTTTAGCCAGGGGGCAACCAGCGCATTGCTGATGCCTATCGCCGCCTCCATCGGAATTAGCCCGGAGGCAATATTAGCCAGTTTTGTCGCGGTCAGCGCACTTTATATCACGAATATTTACCCGACAACCGCGTTTGCGATAGCCACTGATGATACGGGTTCATTTCTCAGTTCGCGCTGGAATGGCTCAAAGATCGTTAATCACCCCTTCTTCCTGCCGGGATGTTTATCGATTATCTTCTCGGTACCATTTGGCTTTTTACTGGCACAGATGATTTTGTAATGGCGAAGACAGAACAGACCTGCCGTTGGCGGCTTTCTCTATCCCCCACGACATCACCAACGTAACCGTATTAAATATGTCGTGATGAACAGCAGAACAGGTTGAGGTTAATCTGTTCTGCTATTCATCCATATGTTAGTTATTCGGCAACTACTGGTATGTCATCGTAAAAGACAGTACGCCATTAGCCGTCCCTGTGGTGATGTGATCGCCCGTCTGGTAGTAACGCGCCTTAAGCGGGACCGTGAAACCGCCCCCTGTGCTCGATGTCCCAGCCGCCACATCGGAGCCCAACCTCATTGGCTGGTTGTTATAAAGCAGTTGGATCCCGACCCCTGTGGCGGCGTTACTCCCGCTGGTCGTATTGATGACGCCTTTCGTTGCGTCATTAATATCGCCTTCCATCCTGACGCTGACGGCGGTTCCGGCATTGCAGGTCATCGGCAAATTGAATGACTGGGTATATGTCTCTCCCGGCGTCGTTCCTTTGCCATTAAAGGCGTTTTTATCAACCTCTTTCATATCGACAGGGATGGATGCCGTGGTCAGTTTGCAGGCTGGCGTGGTCACCGTGAACGCATTGATATTGACTGCGGCTTCTGGGGATTGCCAGAGCAGCGAGTTATTCAGCAATATCAACGACCCCACCATTCTTGCCGATATCGTACCAGAACCGGTCTCCGTCGCCGTTTTATAAAATGTCACCGTGACCGAACCATTCAATCCGGGACTTATCATTCCCGTGGTATTTTGACAAAGCCTGGCGGTGTTAATATCGCCCCGAATCGTATTCGCCCCCGTTACGGCGGCATTCCCTCCGGCACACTTTGCCGTCGAGCCGGAAATCGCATAGCCAATACCGTCAACGTTGGTTTTATAGACCCGTACCCCATTGACCATCGAATCGAAGGTACCTATCGCCTTTACGCCAAATGTTTGATTGGAAATAACCCCGTCCGCTGAATCAAAACAACTGAACGCATTCACTGTCGGCGTCATCATCTGCGTACCAATAACGGCCCCCACCGGCAGATCCCTGGAGATAGTGATATTCTGCGGCGATAAGGTTGTTGATGGCGTGACCGTCGAACAATCCCACGCCAGCGTAGTCCGTGAAAACAGTCCCAGAGCTACCCACAATAAACTCACTATAATTCGATTCATCTTACTCTCCACTTACCTGCACTCCGCGGTGACGTTATGCGTTTTGTCAGAAGCCTGCGCAATCTGATAATGTGCCAGACAACTTTCCCCAGCCCAGTTCACCACCACGGAGCCTTTTTCCGGTGCGCCGCTAAACCAGACTCGCTGACGATCGTCAACAATCCCTTCTGGTGTATTGTCGCGATGGTTAATTGTGGCCGTCGCCCCAAACGGAATCGTTTTGCCCGTCAATTGCAGCAGGATTCGGTAGCCGGTAACGGTCGGGAAATCGGCCAGGGTCAGCGCGCCTTTTGTTGGTACGACGGTCTGCGTGTCATTCAACACATCCGTATTGTTGTTCAACCTGTCGGTATTTAGCGTCAGACTGTTCTGTCGATATGGCGCAACGTACGGCACAACGGCAAAACCTTTACTGTCTGTGTAAATGCCGCTGTTATTCGCCACTTTCACATCAGCGGCATTCTCGGCCTTCACCAACGCCATTGTCTCGCCAAGAGGTTGAGTCGCGGAGACGCCATACGGATGAACCACCAGTCCCCCCATTGCGCCAACCGAGACCTGACGATTATCGCGAGAGTAGTTATAACCAAGCTGATATTCACCATGCCGGCCCTTAGAATTCGCCGACGCACTGCCCGTCACATCTGCACCCTTACTGTTGTATCCCTGCTGTACGTTCCAGTTCAGATTGTTGTCTTCCAGCGCGGTACCGGACAGCCCAACCTGTGAAGTGGCGTCGCCTTTTTTATTCGCGTTTGCCGATAGCGTCATCCAACTGTTTGGCAAGAAACGTGAGAACGGAATCTGCATCGTAAAAGAGACGATATGATCGTTGTCGTTGTGCCAGGGACCACGGGAATAGCTATAGTTCAGGCCATAATTAATATTGTTAATACTGGTGTTGTAACCCAGACTGACGTTACGCTCGGTATCACCGCCCCAATAGTCCTGGTGCCAGGCCGAAAGGTTGATATTCCCGAAATCGCCAAGCTGCTGGTTCAATGTCACCTGTGCCTTACTGCGTTTGTTACGCTGATAACGCCAGTCATTGCCTTCCAGAACGTTATCGCTCGCCATCCGGTATTTATTGACATCACCATTCGCTTCCTGAAAATCATGAAAGCCGGAAGAGGAATACCGATATCCCATCAGACTCAGCGAGGTGCCCGTTGATGAAAAATCTTTGGCATACTGCGCGCGAAGCGAGATACCACCTTCCGTTTTGCCTGGCATCTGCGTATGAGCAAAGGTAGTGTCAAAAGAGAACGAACCGAAATCGCCCAATCCTTTGCCGATACCAATAGCCCCGGCCTGGTAATCTCTCGACGCCAGCGTGCCGCCATATATTGTGGTGTCCCACGGCAACCCGTAGCTCATTGTGGTCTGAAGAAAATCCGGTTCTTTATCTGTACTGTTTGATGCACGATATTTTCCCACTGCCAGAGCATATTTAAACTGGCCCTCACGCTGCATGATCGGCACAGCCGAAAATGGCTGAATAAACTGATGCACCGAACCATCTGCCTCACGCATAACCACGGTAAGATCACCGCTGGCAGCAGTAGGATAGAGATCATCAATCACAAACGGGCCTGGCGGAACATAAGACTGCCAGATAATATTCCCGCCCTGACGAATGGTGACTTGTGCGTTACTTTGCGCAATGCCACGGACTACAGGCGCAAACCCCCGAACGCTTTCCGGCAACATGGTGTCATCCGAATAAATTTGCGCGCCACGGAAGTGAACACTGTCGAATACACCAGACTGCGTATAACCATCCCCCATACTGAACTGGCTTTTCAGCACTTTAATATCACGCTCCAGTGACGTGCTGAGGGTATTCCAGCGCCCGTCCCCTTCGTTATTGTTATATGTCGAGTAATTACGCAACCGCCAGGGACCGACGTTAATCCCACTACGCAGGTTTAGATAGCTGTCATTACGCGAATCTCCCTTGCCATGGCTGTTGGCAGCAGAGAAGTTATAATTCAGGAACAGCATATTCAGTCCATCGTCCCACTGTTCCGGTGCAACGGAGCCGCGTGGATCGCGCTGCATATATTCTTGCGGCACCGAAATATCCAGACGCATCCCATCAAACTGAAAATTGAGTTGGCTCCCGGGGAGTAACGCACCAATATTATCGATGGTCGCGGAATCCTCCATACTCATCCAATCAGGCTGTGCGTTACGCTTCACACCCCATTTCACGAAATCGGCGTAGGTTAAGGATGGTGCCAATTCACTCTCTTTACCCAGAAAGCTGATATCACGAGATTCGATATAATTTCCGTTCAGATAGACATCAATGTGATAAATACCGGGAACCTGTCCGTCAGTTTTGCTGAAACGGGAGATATCAATATCACGTGGAATATTCCCTCGGGTTTCAATGAGATCGGGTGAAAAATAATCCTCAGCCAACACGGTTGATGCTTGTGTAAACAGATAGACCATGACTGATAATTTCGTTAACGTTGCAAAACCTGAAACCGTATTGAGCTGGAGCATAAGCATTTAACCTACATTTTAACTTTTTGTTCAGTCGTGACGCCTCCAAAATCATTAATCGCACGCCACGATACGTCACCGCCGTTTATCCCCGATAGGGGTAGCGTGACGGTTTGAAATGGTAATACCATTGGAGGCTTAGTGATCGTCTTGCCGTTCACCTTTATTTCATTGAGCGACACGCTATAAGGCGTTGGATTATTTACAGTTAATTTCCCACCCTCACGTGAAAAAATTAACTGCTGGTATGCCAATGACGGATCGCCTTTTAACCCGGTGGGACGATAAAACAGCTTCATTTTGCTTTTTACCGCGATCAACAATTCATTTTTCGCATCCGGTGAGGATGAGGGAATCGCTTTGATATTCAGCCAGTAAACGCTTTCTCTGTCGGTTGGTAAGTTATTTTCAGCCAACATGACGCGAACAGAGTTCTGCGCATTTGGATTTAATTTAAACAAAGGTGGTGTAGTAGTGAATTCGCTACCACTCTCATCACCATTTTCACTTTTACTCACCCATGACTGAATTAAATACGGTTTATTGTCCGGATTTTTAACACTGATTGCAGCCTGACTGGCATTACCATTATAAATAAGACGAGTACCGCCTATTTCAACACCACTAATTGCCGCTGTTGAGATAAATATCATCCCTATAGCAACCGTGTTATATAATTGCTGAAACATGAGAATTCCTGCTTAATTACTCAGGGCCACGAGTGGCCCTGCTTTTACTGATAAGTTACGGTGAAAGAGGTTGACGACTTGGCCGACCCTGCTCCGACAACGCCTGTGGCCATATATTTCGCGAAATAGGTCAACGTATTGTCGATGTCTTCCTGCAATGCCACGCTAGCCGAAGAAGTACCGACCGGGATCAATGTCGCGCTGTCCTGTTCATAAATAGCGACGCCAACATTTGTCGCAGTCTGACCTGTGGTCAACGCCAGAATCGAAGGGTTAGTCGTATTGGTGGTACCGTCAAATCGAACACTGGCGCTGGTTACACTTGCCGGACAGGATTTCAGCACAATGTTGAAGCGCTTAGCGGCAGCTGTTGCACCACTTCCACCAGAAAATGCCGCCGTTGAAACGGTTCCAAGCTCAACGGGTTGTGAAATCGCGGAAGGATCCACCACACACGCCGTTCCCGTAATGGTTCCGTTAAAGTTAATTACGCCATCGGCTGCATATGTCGCCTGTAGAGCAGACAGCGATAAAATCGCAGAAATCAGTGCTAATTTTTTCATATCGTAAAATCCTGATAATTAAGTTAATATTTAATTAAAAGCGTTGATGTTAAAAACAATTATTTCTGCACTCACCTCCTCTGCATATTCTCGTTTCCCGACATTAACGCAACAATTTATGTAAGGTCAGGCTCATGAACACATGGGTTTGCACATTCTTATTCGCGCGATATTTCGATACAGAGATACACGATTACCGAGTTGAAGTTTAAATATCAGACTGCGACGGTGTGCATAGAATGTCTTCATCGACATGCCCAATAACTCACCAATCTCATTCGCCTCCATTCCTTTTTGTATACAATCAAGAACTTCACTTTCCCGGAATGAAAGCGTGTATTTCACCCGATAAGCATACCTGGAGTCATTGACAAACAGGCATGAGAGGATTTCATTTATCCGGCGTCTCTTATCAATGAAAGTTATATCTCTCAAATGGCATAACGCGTAGTAGTCGAGATCATTGGTGATAAATGCAATGATCTTCCTGCCAGGAAACAAATACTCTGTACTCCGTTGAAGGAGCGACTCATCGACATCGACTATAGTGTAATTTTCATCAATTAACTCCGGCGTTAACAACGCACTTATGCCGACAATAAAAAAATAATCATCAGAAAAAACGGAGTCTGACAATTTCATAGAACTTCCCTTTTCGACACTTCCTGCTTGCTGTTTTAACGTCTGTAAGTCGCCACATGTTTCGCTGTAAAATTTACAGAAAATAATTCAGCATGACATCACAAAAGTCGTGGATTTCGTAAGAAAACATAAAAACGATCGTTTCTACTAACTTTTTACTTTCAAAAGAACAACGATCCACACCTGGCTATTTTTATCAAAACAAAAACCCAGAATATGCAACAAAAAACAGAATTAAACACTAGCTATATGGATAGGTTTAGTTTAATGATTCAGGCAGGTTTGATAGTTGAAACTTGTAATAAACCAAAACATGGATTTTTCTTAGGAAATATACCAGGTTTAATTAACTAATTTTATTCTGTTGGAACAGGGCTTATTTTACCTGGTTAACACAGGAGCAACATCAGCGGTGCCTTATTATTCTGTCAGGCACCACCTACACGTGTAGGAAGGGAAATTAAGGTGTGAATTTCTCGATTGCCTGCTCCAGCTCGTCCAGTAGTGTCTGGATATACTCAAGCTCAGCAGGCAGTTCGGTGACAGTCATTGCGTCCGGGAGTTTATCCTCCAGAGACTGTGAAGCCTTCATTAAAGTCTCAACCCCCAATAACTGAGCAGTCCCGTTAATGCGATGAATATGATGTTTAACCAGACGATAATCACCAGACTCACTGGCGTTATAAGCCGCCGTTAAATCACAGCGATTTTCTTCCTGCGCATCTTTTAATGCGCGAAGCATCAATGCCCGATTCCCTTGCGCCAGCATCGCCAGTCTTTCGAGATCAAATGCCGTGTCGTGGGTATCACTGACGCCGGAGAGTAAATGAGAGAGTTGTGACAACGTGATGGGTTTGAAAAGACAAGCATTCATGCCCGCCGACAGACAACGTTCGCGCTCGTGCTCCTGCGCCGTTGCCGTGAGCCCCCAGATGACAAGCGTCGTATTACTTTTTCTGACCTGGCGGGCAAGCTCAATACCATCCATAACCGGCATATTGAGATCGGTAATCAACAAGTCATAATTTCCTTGCTGAAGATAATGCAATGCAATCTCGCCATTGTCGGCTTCATCAGCGATGATACCCAGCGTCATAAGCTGACGTTTCAAAAGTAATCGGCTGAAAGGAAGGTCATCCGCGATTAATACCCGGAGTGTTGTTCCTTGCAATACTGGCAGAGGCGCGTCAACGTCCGCAACGGTAGGCGTGATATCAAACGACGTCTGGACTGGCAGGCTCAACGTAACGGTCGTCCCCCGATTCACCTCACTTTGCAGTTCGATTGTCCCTCCCATTTGCCTCATTAATCCCCGACTAATGGCTAATCCGAGCCCCGAACCGCGGTGATGTTCTCCCGCTATTCCCTGGCTAAAGGCGGTGAATAAACGACGTTGTTCTTCTTCGCTCATTCCCGGCCCAGAATCACGCACCGAGATCACCAGCGTTTGCTCATGCTTGACCGCAGAAATTCGCACATCACCACGTTCGGTAAATTTCACCGCGTTACCGATAATATTGGTGAGAACCTGCCCCAGTAATTGGGGATCCAGTCGCATCGCCTCGCGTGCCTCTAAACGAGAATCGTAACGTAGCGCGATCCCTTTTTGCGCCGCCAGCGCGCTGAATAATGCAATGCTGTCTTGTATCAGGCTGTCCGGATATTTCCACTGGGGAACGGTCTCTAATAAGCCCGATTCGATCTTCTCCAGATCGAGGATCTCGCCAATAAGTTTTAATAACGAACGTGAGGCCTGGGCCGCCTGGTCCACTGATGCTTTATCTTCCGGGCTAAACTTCGCAGGAGAAAATTGCAGGAGTTCAAGAAATCCCATAATGGCACTTACCGGGGTTCGTATCTCATGGCTCATGTGAGAAAGAAATTCCCGCTTCTCTTCATTGGCCCTGAGAGCCCGGTTTCGTTCCTCTTGCAGTAAGCGTTGAGAACGTTTTCTGATACGAACTTCCCGCACCAGATAGACTGCCCATAACAAGGTGCTGAGTACCAGTAACGACGCTAAGGTAGCCACCAGATAAAAAGGCCTGTTATATAATTCCCAGGTATCTATTTTGACATCCGGCAGACGAATCCATTTACTGACGATCTGCAGGACCTCTTTTTGCGGAATATCATCTAACGCTTTATCCAGAATTTGCCGTAACTCCGGCTCAGAGCGGGGCACCGCGAAACTGATTGCCGCGGGTTCTTCTCCGGTAAGCGGTATCCAGGAAAGCTGATCGGGATAGTAATGCTCGCTCAGATAACGCGCGGTCAGCTGATTCGAAATGGCGGCATCCACTTTTCCTGTTGCGACCAGATTCAATGCCACGCTGGAATTTTCCACCTCTTCCCACACAATGCCTGAATATTTCGCCTTCAGTGTGGCCAGTAAAGTGTGATCGGCGCTGATTGCAACATGGTTACCGGGCCGCAGCGCATGCTCTTTACTTTCCTCTTTTCTGATCACGGCCACGAACTGTGTGGTGATAAATGGATGCGTAAAAGAGAGATAATCTTCTCGGCTGAGATCATAGGTAGCTGCCTGCACAATATGCCAGTTACCTTTCTTCATCTCTGCGACCATCTCTTTATTCGATTTGACGACCACCGTCTCAAACTGAATACCCGTTTGTAAGCCAATCAAATTAAGGACATCGCCAACAATACCCCGCGTTTGCTGGCTTCCATCAACCATCGTGTAAGGGGCAAACCAGGGATTGATAATCACACGGAGTGTTTTGTGATTATTTAACCACTGCTTTTCGCGTGGCGTCAGGTCCAGAGGTTCAATCAGGAAGGAGAGATTGCCTTTATCAATCATCGACTGGGCAATTTGCCCATGGATGTTTTCATCAATTGCGCTAAGGGTATTGTTCACAATTTCCCGCAGCCGTTGCTGTGCGGGCAAAAATAAAAAGTAGCTCTTTCTCTGTGGCGCAGGCCAATACTTCACCGTTGTCAGCGCAAGACTGAACTCCTGGGAAAGCCAGGTGCTGGTCGTGAGTGAATCGCCGAAAAACCAGGCATTGCGCCCATTATTAACAGAATTCAGCGCTTCCTGGTAACTGCCATAGTTATCGATCTCGGCATCGGGAAAGGACTGGCGGATAAAATCGACATCTGGATAGTGATTAACAATCGCTACCCCCGTACGTTGTGCGCTCTGCAATGGCGCCATAACGTTGCCAAGAGAGGTGACTAAATTGGGCCAGGAATGAATCAGTGGCAGAGAAACCTGAACACTTGCTTCACGCCAGGATTGACTCTCCAGCCCGGTCAATACCATATCGACCTCTCCCTTTTTTAACGCCTCAACAGCGTCAGCCTGATCCGGATACGCCATCACACTTATTCGTGTATTAAGGGAATGTTGAATCAATGCCAGATAATCAGCATTCATTCCCCGATAACGTCCAGTCAGCGTTGTCATAACAAGCGGCGGCTGAACGGGCTCATAAACGGCGACTCTGAGACTTTTTTTCTGCTGCAACCAGCGTTTGTCATCCTCACTCAAATAAACCGGTACAGGCGATATATAATTGAATCCTGATAGTTCCAGCTCAACGGGAAGTCTTAGTTGTGCGTAAACAGCACGCCCGCCGATGGATAAAATAATGAGCACCGCCATCAGCCATTTATTTATCATCATGTCAGCTTATTCTGATGAGCAAACGAGAGCAGTTCGATTAATGATTTACAGCCGAGTTTTTCCATGAGCCGCGTTTTATAAGTACTGACGGTTTTACCACTAATATGCATCGCCTCACCAATTTGCGAATTGTCCAGACCGTTAAGCACATGCCCCATAACTTTCATCTCTTGTGTCGAAAGGGATTCCAGACGCTGCGCATCGGTGAGGATTTCGGAGGCTTCTTCGGAGAAAAATGGAAAATAGGTATACCCATTCTGTGCGGCATTAATGGCCGCCAGGATATTATCCATGTTCTGCTTTTTACTGATAAACGCGTTCGCTCCCGCCTGTGCACAGCGCTTGCTGAAGTAACGATCGTTTTTCGCTGAGACGACCACTAACACGCCGTGATAGTGATTCGCTCTGAGTTTCTCCACCAGCTCTACCCCATTGACGCCGGGGATCTCAACGTCAATAACCACAATATCCGCAGTCGTTTTTAGCAAACTCTTCAGCGCAATCGCCCCGTCCTCATACTCTCCGAGAACCGTAACGCGATCTTTCTCCAGTACACCACGAATAGCCATACGCGCCAGAGGATGGTCGTCCACGATAATTGCCGTGCGGGAACGCATTCCACTCATAATTCCCCCAAAGATCGTGATGTTCTAAACACGCTATGTCATTAATAATAGCGTAAACGATACGGTAGATTACCCTCTACATTAACCTTTGTCGTGCGGAGTACTTCACTGTTCTCATCACTTCCCCCACCCTGGCTGTATATATTTCACTGGATACTCACTCATATGCGATCGTGATGACTGAGGCTATTGCACATCATGAAGCGATGTTCTGAATGTTTAAAACCATGCCGTTGAATCCACTATCCTTACAAAAATGGAAAAGAAATTATCTGGCAATGTTAAAACGAGGCAGAAATTGGCGGGTCGTTTTAATCCTGATATTTCTGTCACCCTATGCAAGAAACGCATAGCGCGAAACATTCTGGCATTTTCCCCATATCCCTATGGCTGGTAAGGTCATTGAGTTCGGGCCACTTCTGGCCTGTCGCAACAAACACACATTATCAAAAAAATAACGGGGTTCGCTATGGCGCAACAAGGGGAACAGGCGGCGCTGCCGCTTGCAACAGAAAAGGTCGGACTTAAGGGATATCTGGCATTTTTTCTGACCATCATTTTCTTTTCCGGCGTATTTTCCGGAACGGAAGGTTGGTGGCGTGTTTTTGATTTTAGCGTGCTGAACGGTTCGTTTGGCCAGATCGCGAATGGCGCGGCACAAACGACCGTCACCTTCCGGGGCGCGGGCGGTACGGGCGCAAAAGATGGTTTTCTTTTCGCGCTCGAACTTGCGCCGTCAGTCATTTTGTCACTGGGCATTATTTCTATCACCGACGGTCTTGGCGGATTGCGTGCGGCGCAACAACTGATGACGCCGATCCTGAAGCCGCTGTTGGGCATTCCGGGCATCTGCTCGCTGGCGCTTATCGCTAACTTACAAAATACCGATGCGGCTGCAGGTATGACGAAAGAACTGGCGCAGGATGGTGAAATCACCGAGCGCGATAAAGTCATTTTTGCCGCATACCAGACCAGCGGCAGCGCGATTATTACCAACTATTTTTCCTCAGGCGTTGCCGTCTTCGCGTTTCTGGGAACGTCTGTTATCGTCCCGCTGGCCGTGATTCTGGTGTTTAAATTTGTCGGCGCCAACCTGCTACGTATCTGGATCAACTTTGAAGAACGCCGTAACCCAACGCAAGGAGCACAAGCATGACCACTCAGGTACGCAAAAATGTCATGGACATGTTTATCGACGGTGCCCGCCGCGGCTTTACAATTGCCACCACTAACCTGCTGCCAAACGTGGTGATGGCGTTCGTCATTATTCAGGCGCTGAAAATCACCGGTTTACTTGACTGGGTTGGACACATTTGTCAGCCCGTCATGGCACTTTGGGGACTTCCTGGTGAAGCCGCCACCGTGCTGTTAGCGTCGCTGATGAGTATGGGCGGCGCGGTAGGCGTTTCCGCCAGTCTGCTCACTGCAGGAGCATTAAATGGTCACGACGTCACGGTTCTGCTCCCGGCGATATACCTGATGGGTAACCCGGTACAAAACGTGGGTCGCTGCCTCGGTACCGCCGAAGTGAACGCCAAATATTACCCCCACATCATTGCGGTATGTGCCATCAACGCATTACTGTCGATCTGGGTTATGCAGCTTATTGTTTAAAAAGGGAATTATCATGCCTGATTTATCCTTCGCAGAATTTACGTTACTGCAAGGTGCGCACCTTTATACCCCTGAAGATCAGGGGATTTGCGACGTGTTTCTCGCCAACGGCAAGATTATTGCCGTTGCACGCGATATCTCGCCTCACATTGTGCCGGATTGTAAGGTTATCAATCTCCAGGGACGGATCCTGTGTCCTGGCTTTATCGATCAGCATGTACACCTGATTGGTGGCGGTGGTGAAGCGGGCCCCACGACCCGAACACCAGAAGTCAGACTGAGCAGACTGACCGAAGCCGGGGTCACGACCGTCATTGGTTTGCTCGGCACCGACTCCGTAACCCGTCATCCGGAATCACTGCTGGCGAAAACCCGGGCGCTGAATGAAGAAGGGATCACCGCCTGGATGCTAACCGGCGCTTATCATGTCCCTTCACCGACGATCACCGGTTCCGTCGAAAAAGATGTGGCGCTGATCGATCGCGTTATCGGCGTAAAATGCGCCGTCTCTGACCACCGCTCTGCCGCGCCTGGCGATTATCAACTGGCAAACATGGCAGCAGAATCTCGTGTGGGTGGCCTGCTGGGCGGCAAACCGGGTGTCAGCGTGTTCCATATGGGCGACAGTAAAAAGGGGCTCAAACCGCTGTACGACATTCTCGAAAATAGCGATGTGCCGATGAGTAAGCTGCTTCCCACCCACGTAAACCGCAATGAGGCGTTGTTCGAAGAAGCACTGGCCTTTGCGCTCAAGGGCGGCACCATCGACATCACCAGCGGTATCCCCGATCCGGTTGCACCGGCTGAGGGGGTTGCTCGCGCAGTCAAAGCCGGTGTACCGCTTGCCCGGATAACGGTCAGTTCTGATGGTAATGGTAGTCAGCCGTTGTTTGATGATGCCGGAAAACTCACCGGAATTGGCGTGGCGGGCTTCGAGAGCTTGCTTGAAACCGTACAATCGCTAATCAACGATTACGGATTTACCCTGACCGACGCACTGCGTCCGCTGACGACCAGTGTGGCTACCTTTCTTAACCTGTCCACTAAAGGCGAAATCGCCCCCGGTAAGGATGCCGACCTGCTGGTGATGACGCCGGAATTGTGTATTGAGCAGGTTTATGCTCACGGCAAACGCATGGTGGTTGACGGGAAAGCCTGCGTGAAGGGTACTTTCGAGTAAGCGCAATCGGTTGTCAGCCGTGTGAATGCCCGTAAAATGGCGCAGACAGACGGCTGACAGGTGATGATAAATGGATGTGAGTGGTGCAGGTTTGTATAACATTGAAACGAAATGGCTTTATGACTTTCTGACGCTGGAAAAGTGCCGAAACTTCTCCCAGGCCGCGATTATTCGTAATGTCTCGCAACCCGCCTTCAGCCGTCGTATTCGCGCCCTGGAAAACGCGGTCGGGGTTGAATTGTTCAATCGTCAGGTCTCGCCGCTGCAACTCTCCGAACAGGGCAAAATCTTTCACTCTCAGATACGTCATCTGCTACAACAGCTGGAAAGTAACCTGGCTGAACTCCGTGGCGGCAGCGATTTCACACTGCGTAAAATTAAGATTGCCGCTGCGCACTCCCTTTCACTGGGGCTGTTACCCGGTATCGTCAGCCAGATGCCAACCCAGTTTACCTGGTCGGTTGAGGCGATCGATGTCGATCAGGCGGTCGATATGTTGCGGGAGGGGCAAAGTGACTTTATCTTCTCTTATTATGACGAAAACCTGCTCCAGCCACCGTTTGCCAATATTCACTTGTTTGAGTCACAACTGTTTCCCGTCTGTGCAAGCGATGAAAACGGAAAACCGCGATACACACTCGACCAACCCGCGTTCCCGTTGCTCAACTATAGCCAGAACTCCTATATGGGGCGGCTTATCAACCGAACGTTAACCCGCTATACCGAGCTGAGTTTCAGTACATTTTTTGTCTCTTCGATGAGTGAATTGCTTAAGCAGGTTGCGCTGGACGGTTGTGGAATCGCCTGGCTCCCGGAGTATGCGATTCGTCAGGAGATTCGTAATCGACAGCTCATTGTGCTGAACCAGGACGAGCTGATTATTCCTATTCAGGCTTATGCTTACCGGATGGATACGCGGATGACGCCCCTGGCGGAGCGGTTCTGGAAAGAACTGCACCATCTGCATACTGTCCCCTGAGCGCAATTTAAACGCAGGCAACCTGCTGCACAGGCTCATCCATCTGCGTATCTGGCCATGACTCATACCAGCGAATGGCGGCGTGTACCAGAGACGCGGTTGAGTCAATAAACCGGCACCCAAAATTGCTCTCATGCCCGGCCACAATTAACGGGATCTCAGTGCAGCCCATAATAATGATCTGCGCGCCATGGGAAATCAGTCGCTCAATTTGTGGAAACAGCAACCTTTGCGCGGTGGCTTTATCTCCGCTCTTCAATGCGTAAATTGCCTGCATCACCTGCGCCTGCCCCGCCTCTTCCGGCTGAATCAGTGAGAGCCCCTGCGCAGTCATTTTTTTCTGGTATAACCCTGTCGCAAGCGTGGCGTTTGTTGCCAGCAGGCCGACGCGAGTCACGCCGGGAGGAATCTCACTCAGCGTGGCATCCAGAATGCTGATCATTTCCGCCTTTGCCACTGCCCGTAAATCATCAAACCAGTAGTGTGCAGTGTTACAGGGTATGACGATACACTCAGCCCCTGCATCTTCCAGCATATGCAGATAACGCTCCAGATAGTGCAAGGGAGAGGGGCCGCCAGAAAGCAGACAGGCTGTACGATCGGGAATGTCCGGAATTGAGCTAACGATGAGCGGGATATGCTGCTGATCGCAGTTGGCGCTGCGCAATTCAACAAATTTTTCCAGCATGTCCGCCGTTGCTGCGGGCCCCATGCCGCCCAGAATCCCAATGGTATGTTTCATCATCTGCACCGTGCTTTCTCTGTCATTTCAATTGACACTATCACCTTGATGCTTATGTAAAAAATGCCATTTTCTAAGCAGCTATGCGTAAAAGTTATCACCTGACAGACGCGAATCGGTTTACACAGACTGCTGTCTGCGCTCCCGGGCACCAACGACGTACCGGTTTCTGGAGCCTGCCTCACTAAACAGTGACTAAACAGCGAACACCCCGTTTCGGTTTTGTAACACGCGCCCGGAAATTAGCGATACCCGCCACAAAATTCACATATCACTCATCTTGATGAAAGGAAGCATATTGCATTTGCACAGTGAGTCGGATAGCGTCTGTAACGTTACACTAAAACGTTACAGAAAACAGAATCAGTGACTTTTTCGTTAAACCAACTGGCTGCGTCCACCTTGCCAGATGGCGTTATCACGACCTCTACACTGTGAGAAAGGATAATCATGATGAAAACAACCCCGTTTCGTTCAGCCAGACGTTTTCTGGCACTCGCTTGCCTCAGTAGCGCCCTGATTGCAGGCAGTGTGCTGAGCGCTTCAGCACAGGCAGCAATCAATTTTCGTGTTTACTCGTCTCTGCCAGGAGATGACTCCTCTGCGCACTATATTTGGTTCAACCGCTTCCAGGAAAACCTTAATAAAAACGAGAAGTTAAAAGGACAGATTAAGCTTAATTACTTTGCCAACGCTATGCTGGGAAAAGAAGCCGATGCAACACAGCAGGTCCGTATCGGCGCCATTAACATGATGATTTCAGGGACCTCAATCTGGGCCACGCTGGTGCCGGAAGTCGGTGTGCTGGATCTGGGGTATCTGTTTAAAGACTATGACCAGGTCGGGAAAGCGCTGGACGGCAAAGCCGGTGAGCAGCTTTCTAAACTGATGATGGATAAAGCAAACGTAATGGTGCTGGGCTATGGCTATAACCTTGGCGCGCGCAACGTGTACACCAAAAAGGCAATTGAAAAGCCGGAGGATTTAAAGAATCTGAAAATCCGCGTACTGCCGGTGCCTAACTTTATCGCCACGCTGAATCACATGGGGGCGGTGGCCATTCCCATGCCGGGCGGGGAAGTCTATTCCAGCCTGCAAATGGGCGTGATCGATGGTGTCGAACATGATGCCCCCACCATCTATGCCAGCAAATATTATGAAATCATCAAAAATGGCACGCTGACCCGCCATAGCTATAACCCGCTGATGATTGCCATGAACAAGAAGAGCTTCGAGCAGATCCCAGAGTCATTACGTGCCGACGTGCTGGCCGCAGCGAAAGAGGCCACGGAATACGAACGCCAGCAGGCCAGCCAGAAAGAACTGGAAGCGATTAAAAACCTGGAGGCGAAAGGCGTCACTTTCCTGGAAACCGATCGCGCGTTCTTCGCACAGGCCGTACAGCCTGTCTGGAAAGCCTTCCTGGATAAATACCCGGATCTGAAACCGATGGTGGACGAGATCAGCGCCGCCGCGCCGAGCGACAAACCATAAGCCGAGCATCGTCGGCCTGTGGCGTTTAGCGGGTCGGCGATGTTGCCCACACAAACCATGAAAGGAGTTCATCATGGCTGATATCCCGATGAAAACAAAGGATGAAAAGTCTTTGTTGACGCTGTTGGGGCGGCTGAGTCGATTTCTGACCACGTTAACGTCCTGGGCCGGAGCGCTGGTGCTGTTTATCAACGTGCTGGTGGTATTTGCTTCGGTGATCTGGCGCTACGCCCTGCATTCACCGATCCACTGGGCGGAAGAAGTGGCGCGAGCGTTGATGATTGCGCTGGTCTTTTTTGGCGTCGCCACCTCAACCGGCCGAGGCGGACACATTGGCGTCGATCTGTTCTTACGCTTCCTGCCTGAAAGCGTTCGCCCTTACGTTGTTCATGCCAGCCGCTGGATCCTGTTTCTGGTCTCCGTTGGACTGGTCGTTTCCAGTTACGATCTGGTGCAGGCCGCGCGACTGCAAACCACCGAGACGGGCCTGCCGCAGACCATTTACGTGATTCCGGTATTAATCGGTTCCGTGGTGATGATGGTGGCTGCGCTGGAACATGCGCTGCATGAACGCGCAAAAGTGGTGTTGCTTAGCGGCGCAGGGATCATTGTGCTGGCGGCGCTGGGTTATCTGAAACTGTCGCTGATGGCCGATCCGGCCAGCGCGGCGGCGGGCCTGATGCTGATTTGCTTCGTGCTTGGCATTCTGGCCGGTGTGCCAATCGCCTTCACACTCGGCATGTCGGCAATGGTCTTTTTTATCTGCGACCCTTCCCTGCCGTTTGTCTTTTTCTCCCAGCAGGTAGCGGCGGGCGTTGACCACTTTGTTCTGTTGGCGATTCCGTTCTTCTTGCTCGCCGGTGCGGCAATGGAAATCAACGGCATGTCCACGCGTCTGGTCGAACTGATTGTGCGTGGTATGGGACGCTTTCGCGGCGGTCTGAACATGACCACCGTACTGTCGATGGCCTTTTTCTCAGGCATCTCCGGTTCCAAACTGGCGGATGTGGCCGCCGTCGGCGGAGTGTTAATGCCTGCGGTACGTCGCGCGAAGCAGGACAGCGAAGAAGCCGCCGGGGTATTTGCCGCCTCCGCGGTAATGGCGGAAACCATTCCACCCTGCGTGAACCTGATCGTGATGGGCTTTGTCGCCAATATTTCCATCGGCGCGTTGTTTATCGCAGGCCTCATCCCTGCAGCTTGCCTGTTGGTGCTGTTAATGGTCGCCGCCAACCGTTTCGGCGGGAAAATTAACGTCAGCGAAGCCTATCCGGTATTACGCCCGCGGACTCAGCTTTACCTCGGTGCCGCTGTCGGTCTGGTCATGATCTTCATGATTGGCCGCGGGGTCATGATGGGGATCGCCACCTCCACGGAAATTTCCGCCTTCGCAGTGATCTACGCCATTGTGGTGGGTCGCCTGGCGTTTGGTGAGCTGACGCTGAAAGCCACAGTGAAAATGTTCGTTGATATTGCGGCAATGTCCGGCGTCTTGCTGTTCATCGTGGCCTGTGCGACCAGCCTTTCTTATGCCCTGACCATTCAAATGATCCCACAACAGATCGCTGAACTGCTGGTTGGCATTGGCATGGAGCAAGGGGCCTGGCTGTTCCTGATATTGACCATTGTTATTCTGATCATCTTTGGCGCGGTTCTCGAAGGTGCGCCTGCGCTGATCATTTTCGCCCCGATTCTGGTGCCAATAGCCATTCAGCTTGGCTTTAACCCGCTGCACTTTGGCATTGTGATGATCATGGCGATGGGCTTTGGTCTGTTCTCACCGCCGATCGGCCTGGGTCTCTATACCACCTGCGCCATTTGTGGCGTGGAGATGAAGCACGTCATCAAACCGATGGCGAAATATCTGGCGGTGGTTTTTGTCGGCATCATTATTGTCGCCATGGCGCCACCATTAACCACCTGGCTGCCCGGACTGGCCGGCTACTGATAATGAAGTCCTGTATTTGCCACGCTCAGGTGGCAGGGATATCCACGCACAAAAAACGGTAAAACGATGTCACGTCATTACCTGATGCCGTTTAAATATGAATAATGGGAGTATGAAATGGGATTATTAACGGGTAAAAAAGCGTTTATTACAGGTGCAGAACAAGGCATTGGTAAAGAGAGCGCGAAAAAACTGATTGAGGCGGGATGCGATATTTATATTCATTATTTCAGTGGCGAAGAAGGCCCACGGGAATTAATGGCGCTCGCCGAACAGCAAGGCTGTCGCGCGGCCTGTGGTTTCGCCGATTTAACCGATGAAGAAGACGCAGCCCGCTGTGTGGCACAGGCAGCGGAATTCCTCGGCGGTATCGATATTCTGATCAATAACGTTGGCGGCATTATTGCCCGCAAATGGCTGGGTGAGATTGAGCCACATTTCTGGCGCACGGTGATCGACGTCAATATGACGACGATGCTGAATGTCACTCAGCAGGCATTACCGTGGCTGAAGGCCGCGCCAGACGGCGCCAGTATTGTTAACCTGGCCTCCCTGGCCGGGCGCTCTGGCGGCCATGCGGGTTCTCTGGTCTACTCCACCACCAAAGGCGCGGTGCTGACCTGGACTCGCTCGCTTGCCGCGGAGCTCGGTGAACACGGCATCCGCGTCAATGCCGTTGCGCCGGGACTGATTCTCGGCACGCGTTTTCATAATCAGCATACCACACAGGCCTCTGCCGACCAGACAATCCAGGCCATTCCTCTGGGACGCGCGGGCACCCCGGAAGATGTGGCAAGGGTCATCTGTTTCCTCGCTTCTGAATATGATGGCTTCGTTTCCGGTGCCACCATCGATATTAACGGCGGTATTTACCGGGCATAAAAATGCGGCGGGCGATAATGCCCGCCAGTTTTAAAAGGTATGACATATGATCAAGTCAGATATTATTCATCCTGATTTATTACAGGCGCTGGCACAGTGCGGACACAAGGCGAATATTTTAATCACCGATGCCAATTACTCTTTTCTAACCAATACTTCTGCGCAGGCACGGATTATCTGGCTTAATTTCACTCCAGGGATGATCGGGAGCGTCGTCATTCTGGAGAAAATCCTTGGCTATATTAATGTGGAAAAAGCCACGTTAATGGCAAGCCCGGCGGATTTTGATAATACGGTCGAGCGTGAATACCGTGGCATGCTTTCTGAGGCGATCGAGGTTGAACATGTTGAACGTAACGCGTTTTATTCGCTGGCCAAATCGTCTGACACGCTCCTGGTCATCGCCTCCGGCGAAACCCGCCGCTTCGCCAATATTCTGCTGACCGTAGCCCCAACGCTGGTATGACAGAGCGAGAAGAACGTATCGTTCTTCTCGTGCCTCGCCGCTACTGTACCGATTGTCGGGAAACCAGCGACGGAGGGAACAGAAACTCCTCTGGCGGAATGGCCGGATTTTCAGTCCGCTCGATCAACCGCTCCACCATCACTTCTGCCATCTCCCGAAGCGGCGGCATGATGGACGTCAGGCCAGGGAAAACCAGTCCGGAGAGTGGAATATTGTCGATGCCCACAATAGAGATCTGTTCCGGCACATGGATCCCGGCCTGATGCAGACCAGCCATCAGCCCAATGCCCAACGCATCGTTGATCGCGACAATACCATCCGGGAACACCGGCTGCTGGCTGATTTTTAACGCCAGCGCCCGCCCGAGTTCTGTCATTTCTGTGTCGCCATAGGCCGCCATGGCCTGGCCTTCAACGATCATTCCTTCCCGATAAAGCCCGTGGTCTTGCACCGCGCGGAGAAAGCCCTCAATTTTGTGCGCACGGCTGGGGGTCATCCCTTCCACCGTGGCAAACGCGAGGCGACGGCACCCCTGTGCAATCAGGTGTTCTGCTGCCATTCGACCGGCCTCAATGTTATCCATTGATACACTGTCCAGCGCAAAATGACCCGACTGAGCACGCACAGGCATACGGCCATCATAGTTCACCATCACCATGCCCTGCTCTGCCGCTTGCGCAAAATGCGCTTTTTCAATATCGCAGGCGGCAACGATAATCCCGCGGACGCCGTGGGAAAACATGTCGTCCAGAAAGGCTTCTTCTTCTTCAATTTGTCGGTAGGTATTTCCAATCAGCACCCGCAGTTGGCGCTTTTTGGCGGCCAGATCGACTTCACGGGCCAGGGCAGCAAAGCTGGGATTCACAATGGACGGCACCAGCAAACCAATCATTTTGGCCTGACCGGTCTTGAGCTGTTGCGCCACCCGGTTTGGAAAGTAATTCAGCGTCTGCATGCTCTGCTGGATACGCGCCAGGGTTTCAGCCCGCATTTGATCGGTCCGACCGTTGAGCACATTGGATACCGTACTGACGGAAACGCCAGCATGCTTTGCGACATCACGAATATTCGCCATACATCTCCTTTGCGGCAATCGATGAATGGCGGAAGACACTCATACCCGGCATCGCCATCCTCTCAGGAATTATGAACTACAACGGTTTAGTGTAACGTTACAGACGGAGCTGTCAATGCAATGTATCAGGCATAATTAAGCAAGTGAACCACTCGCTGGCACTGGATGCGCTGCTGATTGCAGTCTGGCGACATAAACCTGACGACGAGGTTATCGTGCACTCAGACCAGGGCAGCCAGTACGACAGTGGCGACTGGCGGCGGTTCTGTTGGACCAATAACCTGGCCTCCAGTATGAGCCGACGTAGTAACTGCTGGGATAATGCGGTGTTCAAATCGTTCTTCAGTACGCTGAAAAAAGAACGCCGTTATTCGTTAAGTGATAACTTTCAGATACAGTGCCGGTTAATCACGCTACTTAAACCCGGGAATCCCCTGACCGGGGTGTGATTGCATTGTGGCACATCAGAAGGAATTATTTCTCCAGTTCTCATGAACGCATGTCAATTAGCAGGACTGGATAGTCCTGCTCGGTTTATTATTTGAGTACGTATTATTTGATCGGCATTGTTTAAATAAACGCTAAACAACCACTCATTTAACATGGAGATACTGCTTTTATCCGTTAAGCTGTTCTGGCTAACAAACGAACAGCACTCCTGGAGGAAGCTGTCGACTCGAAATGGAAAACTTTTGACCACCCGTGGCCTTTTTTCCTACCGTCCCAACCGTTATGTTAGCCCCATGACAACTGGCCTTGCTCACAGTGACCTGGTTTGTGGAATAACTCTTGTTTTCATTGCTTAGCCGCCTGCGCAGGCGGCTCTTTTTCAAGGAGGTAGCATGCCACTCAATAAAATGAAGCGTCATGCCATACTCCATACGCTCTCTATACCTGAACGTAAACTGCGCCCCCTAAAATGGCTTGCTCTCATCTCATCTCTGCTATTTATTTTACAACTGGCAATTGAGAGCCTGCTCTTAAGCGAATAGCAGAATAGTAATTCCTGTCCAAAGACTCAATCTGGAATGATTTTCTGATACCTGTCGGGTACAGAGCACAAATATTAACGTATTTTTTCAGCAATATAAGTTATACGTAGGGTTGTACCTTTGTTCAATTTCACAGATACAGGCCTGACTGACAGAGTGTGAATAAGGAAATGAGCCGTGGAAAACTATACGCTTCATCGTGGCAGACTTATCGACCATATCCAGCTCGTGGTAAACAACTTTGACGCAAGCAAAGCATTTTACACTGCTGTGCTGGCGGAACTTAAGATCCCCCTGGTTATCACAGATGACGATTATATCTGGGCTGACGAACTGGTCATTTCATCGGTAAAAAGTTCGGGGGCTGGAGGGGTGCCTACAGGACGGCACCATCTGGCCTTTCAGGCCACAGACCGTGAATCGGTGGACGCATTTTACCGCGCAGCGCTAAATCATGGCGGACGTGATAACGGCGCCCCCGCCGAACGAACCTACCATCCCGGATACTATGCCGCTTTTGTTCTGGATCCGGACGGTAACAATATTGAAGCTGTTTACCATGGTGAGGGCGATCGCAGTGCCCGCTCTGTAGAAATCAGCTTCACTGTCTGAGAAAACAGGGAGCATATTTTCCCCCTGTAGCTCCCGAAAACCGCAATGTAGAGCTTTATCTATGACCGTTATTCCGGTATCAGCTAAAGACTCGTTTGTCTGACTGATCAATGATAACCCGGTGGCAATAGCCATCGTAACCCACAGAATGGACAAAGCGCGTCTGACCGAATTTGGTGTGCTGCCCGAGTACCGGAGCCAGGGACTGGCAAAACAATGCTGATGTATCTATGCCAGAAATGCTGGCACCATTATTTACTGCGGCGGGTTATCAGGCTGAACCGTTATGCCAGTTTGAGATGGAACTGACATTTTAAACTATCGTTATGCTGCATTCCGGATGACAGGAGAACAATGATGAGTTGCAAGTTTGAATGGATCAATGAGCCCGCTAAATGGCACTACGGGAATAATACCCTGTCGGTAATCACTGATGATCACACCGATTTCTGGCGTCATACCTGGTACGGGTTTGAGCGTTTTTCAGGTCATATCTACGCCACTGACGTAACAGATGATTTTACTTTTCAGGTCAGGATCCGCGCAGACTTCACCACACTCTATGACCAGGCCGGAATTATGATTCTCTCTGACGAACAGCACTGGCTCAAAGCTGGCATCGAATTTAACGATGGAGCACCTGCAATCGGGAGTGTACTCACGCAGGGATATTCCGACTGGGCTACAGGACTCTTTCCCGGGGATCCGAAGGAATTCTGGCTGCGTCTGACCCGTAAAAAAGATGCGTTACGATTGCAGTACTCGTCAGATGGACAACACTGGCCATTACTTCGCTTATGTTATTTTCCCATGGGCCCAGTAAGAACGGGCGTCATGTGTTGTACACCTCAGCGCCAGGGGTTGGAGGTAGAATTTCTTGATCTCAGACTGACTCCTGCGATGGATAAAGAACTGCACGATCTGAGCTGATAAATATCAAGGAATTATAGAAAACGGAGAACCCGTTCGTGAAGCCATTTTCGGGACGCCTTAGCAGGTATGGCAGCGTTCTATTATTTCCACTGGCGATGGTCATCTACGATTTTTCAGCCTATCTGACCACGGATCTCATCCAGCCGGGCATCATCCACATCATCCGTGAGCTTCAGGCTGATATCACTCTCGCGCCTGCCTCTGTCAGTCTTTATATGGCCGGAGGTCTGGCGCTCCAGTGGCTCCTCGGTCCTCTCTCTGACCGGATTGGTCGCCGTCCCGTCCTGCTCACTGGTGCAATGATCTTTGCCCTGGCCTGTCTGGGCATGATGTTTGTCACCACGATCGAGCAATATTTTATTGCCCGTTTTATACAGGGAACCAGTATTTGCTTCATCTCCACCGTTGGTTATGTGTCAATACAGGAGGCCTTTGATGAAAAGGATTCCATCCGTATCATGGCTGCTCTGGCCTCAATCGTATTGCTTGCGCCTGTCATCGGCCCACTGGCTGGAGCAGCTCTGATGTCCTTTATGCACTGGAAGCTGTTATTTGCGATCATCGGAGGGATGAGTCTGATGGCCTGGGTCATGTTGATGATTAAAATGCCGGAGACAGTCAAACGTCAGGGCCAGGGGTTTCATCCTGGAGATGTATTATCCGATTTTATCAGCGCCTTCAGACATCCGGTGGTACTGACGGGTGCCCTGGCCCTGTCGTTCGGTAACCTGCCGATGATTACCTGGGTCGCGCTCTCTCCGGTGATCCTGATTGAGGATGGCGGGATGTCACCCGGTATGTATGCCTGGACTCAGGTACCTGTATTTGGCGGGGTGATTATTGCCAGCATCATCGTCGCGAATTTTATCAAAGACCCCACTTCACCGCGCTTTATCTGGCGTACCGTTCCAATTCTACTAAGCGGGCTGTGTATCCTTCTGCTTGGTAATCTGGGTTGGCCGCATGTCTGGTTATGGTCGGTGATGGGAATAAGTATTTATGCCCTCGGGATAGGAATGCTGTATCCCGTCCTGTTCCGTTTTGCGCTTTTTTCTCATTCCCTGCCTAAAGGCACCGTATCAGCAACCATTAACATTATTGCATTAAGTTTTATGGCGACCTCAGTAGAGCTGGCCCGCTGGTTCTATTTTCAGGCTGGTGGCAGGATAGCTTTCCATTTTCTGGCGATGGTGGCAGGAATTATCGTCATGATACTGGTTTTTCGTTTGTTAAAACTACGCCAGCAACATCTGAATCAGACCGTCTGAGAATATGAGTTACGGCTCTGCCAGCAAAATTGGCAGGCTAATGATGGGGCTACGGCCCCATGTCCTGCATGGTACAGGTCGCTTCGAAACCGAACCTCCGGATGGTTTCAAACATGGCCACAGACTTGACACTGTTTTGCTGCAAATGAAACTTGGTGAAGGAATAGTGCTCTGCCAGAAGATTCGGGTCTTATGCTCTGAGGCAGGAATAAGGGAGCATCTGCCCCCTTCATCTTTATTTCAATCGCTTACCTGTTTCATCAACGACTTTCTCGCCATCTTCCTTAGCGAAAGCCGCTTTCTGAGCATCTGGAAGGATATCCAGAACCACCTCGGAAGGACGACACAGTTTAGTTCCCAGTGGCGTCACCACAATCGGACGGTTAATCAGGATCGGATGCTGCAACATAAAGTCTATTATCTGGTTGTCAGTAAACTTATCTTCGGCAAGCCCCAGTTCTTCATAAGGCTCGACGTTTTTACGCAGCAAAGCCCGGACGGAAATGCCCATATCCGCAATGAGTTTGACCAGCTCATCGCGAGACGGTGGAGTTTCAAGGTAATGAATAACGGTCGGTTCATTACCGCTGTTGCGGATCATCTCAAGCGTGTTACGCGACGTACCGCAGGCCGGGTTGTGATATATGGTGATGTTGCTCATATAAGTATCTCATTACAAAGTGAAAGAGAGACGTAGCGCCAGCGCCGCCAGCGTTACAAACAGCACAGGCAGAGTCATAATAATCCCGGTGCGGAAATAGTATCCCCACGTGATGGTCATATTCTTCTGTGAAAGTACATGCAGCCAGAGCAGCGTTGCAAGGCTACCAATAGGTGTAATTTTCGGCCCCAGATCGCAGCCAATCACGTTAGCGTAGATCATCGCCTCTTTAATAACGCCGGTTGCAGTGCTTCCCTCGATAGAGAGCGCGCCAACCAGCACCGTAGGCATGTTGTTCATAATGGAAGACAGGATTGCTGTCAGGAAGCCAGTCCCCAGCGTCGCGACCCAGAGTCCTTTATCCGCCAGTACGTTCAGCACACCTGAAAGGTATTCGGTTAGTCCGGCGTTGCGCAGACCGTAGACCACCAGGTACATCCCCAGTGAGAAGATGACGATCTGCCAGGGTGCGCCACGCAGCACTTTGCCGGTGTTAATGGCATGGCCTCGTTTCGCCACAGTAAACAGTATTACCGCCCCAACTGCAGCAATGGTGCTAACGGGAATCCCGAGTGGCTCGAGGACAAAGAACCCAACCAGCAGAAGAATCAACACTATCCAGCCAGTTCTGAAGGTTGCCAGATCTTTAATCGCCTTTGTCGGTGCCTTAAGGAGAGCCCGATCGTAAGTCGGCGGGATATCCTTGCGGAAGAACAGATGCAGCATCACCAGCGTGGCAACAATGGCGGCAATATCCACCGGCACCATCACCGATGCATATTCAGTGAAGCCCAGACCAAAGAAGTCCGCCGAGACGATATTCACCAGGTTCGACACGATAAGCGGCAGGCTGGCAGTATCGGCAATAAACCCGGCAGCCATGACGAATGCCAGTGTCGTACCTTTACTGAACCCTAATGCAAGCAGCATGGCAATGACTATCGGCGTCAGAATCAGTGCCGCGCCATCGTTGGCAAACAGTGCCGCCACCGCTGCGCCGAGCAGGACGATATAAGTAAAGAGCAAACGGCCACGACCATTACCCCAACGTGAAACATGCAGTGCCGCCCATTCGAAAAAACCAGATTCATCGAGCAGCAGGCTGATAATAATTACGGCAATAAAGGTTGCCGTCGCGTTCCAGACGATATTCCACACCACCGGAATATCGCTTACATGCACAACGCCAGAAATCAAAGCCAGTCCTGCGCCCAGCGTCGCGCTCCAGCCGATCCCTAAACCCTTAGGCTGCCAGATAACCAAAACAATGGTCAGGACAAAAATAACGCCTGCCAGTAACATACATCCTCCTGACAGGGCGACTTTGCCGCCCTGTATATGCAAAAAAATTAACTCATCAACTCTCTGAGCTTTTCAATACCGGCGGGCTCTGACGCCAATACTGGAACGAGCGCTATACGGTCAGTGTGCTGATTCTTAACAGCCTCAATCTGAGGCAGTTCCTGATGAGCGCGCTGGCAAAGCAACGGAGAACGCGTATCCGCAATGGAAAGGCTGTTATTGATAATCCAGCCCCACGGATGAATTCCCGCTCTTTCAAGATCAGCCTGCAGGTTTGCCGCTTCCAGCACCGGTGTGGTTTCAGGAAGCGTAACCAGCAGAACTTTGGTTCTATCCGGGTCCTGAAGCTGCATCATGGGGGTAGTAAAATGACCTTTACTCCCCATTTTTTTGGCAATCTCTCGGTGGTAAGCCCCGGTCGCATCCAGCAGTAACAGCGTGTGTCCGGTAGGGGCGGTATCCATAACAACAAAGCGCTTACCCGCTTCACGAATCACGCGGGAGAAGGCCTGAAACACGGCAATTTCTTCAGTACAGGGAGAGCGTAAATCCTCTTCCAGTAGCCGTTTCCCTGCTTCGTCCAGATCTCTTCCCTTCGTCTCAAGAACATGCTGGCGATAGCGTTCGGTTTCATCGTGAGGGTTGATGCGGCTGACCTGCAGGTTTTTGAGGCTGCCGTTCAGCGTTGTACTCAGGTGCGCAGCAGGATCAGAGGTCGTGAGATGCACGTCAAATCCCATGTCTGCCAGCCTGACGGCGATGGCAGCAGCCATCGTGGTTTTCCCTACGCCACCTTTGCCCATCAGCATAATCAGGCCGTGTTCACTGCGAGCGATATCATCGACCAGGCCAGAGAGCGATAAGTTTTCAGGCGTGTACAGGACGTTCGTTACCGGGAGCGGTAATGCCTCAGAACGGGTATCCAGCAGTCCCTTCAATGCTGAAACACCAACCATATTGACTGGCTGTAGTAATAGGGTATCTGTCGGTAGCTCAGATAAACCGGCAGGAAGATTTGCCAGTGCCTCCTGCTCACGTTGCCATATCGCAGCGGCCAGGGCGTCATATTCAGTTTCGGCTTTAGGCAGCACACCATTAATCACCAGATACTGGTTTTTCAGGCCAATTGCAGCCAGTTCTTCATGGGTGCGTGCGACTTCCTGCAGCGTAGATTTTTGCAGTCGTGCAACCAGAACCAGGCGGGTACGTTCAGGATCGGATAACGCGTCTACCGCATGAGCATACTGCTCACGCTGCTTTTCCAGCCCGGCCATTGGGCCAAGACAGGAAGCACCATCCGGGTTGCTTTCAATAAAGCTACTCCAGGCTCCGGGAAGCTGGAGAAGGCGAATCGTGTGGCCCGTCGGCGCTGTATCAAAAATAATGTGATCGAAGCGGGTCAGCAGGGAAGCGTCTGTCAATAAGCCGGTGAACTCATCAAACGCCGCAATCTCAGTGGTACAGGCTCCTGAAAGCTGCTCGCTGATACTGTTAACAACGTCATCAGGCAGAAGACCTTTGATAGGATCAACAATTCTGGCGCGGTATTGTTGGGCGGCTTCCTGCGGGTCGATCTCCAGAGCGGAAAGTCCAGGAACTGCTGCCACAGGGCGAATGGTGTTACCGATAGCCTGATCGAATACCTGACCGACATTGGAAGCCGGATCGGTACTGACCAGCAAAACCCGCTTCCCCTGTTCGGCAAGGCGGATTGCCGTCGCGCAGGAAATGGACGTTTTTCCTACACCTCCCTTACCGGTAAAAAACAGGTAAGGCGGGATATTCTGTAAGAATTTCATATGTCCTCCTGACATACTCAGCAACAGGAAGTTTTACCACCACAGCAGCTGGTGGGCGCTAACCCAACCTTCTCCAGCGGAATGCCTAACCAGCGAGCCAGCTCAGCGCGTTTTGGGTATCGCCCTGCCATCACCGTTTCGCCGTCCAACAGCAGTAGCGGAAGCCCTTCTGCTCCAGATGCTTCGAGGAATGCTTTCGCTTTCTCGTTCTGAACAAAGCTCATGGGCTGCTGCGCCAGGTTGTAACGTTCAACCTGTACGCCACGTCCTTTCAGCCACTGCACATCCGCAGAGAAATCAACCAGAACTTGATCAACATCTGAACCACAAACGCCGGTACTGCAGCACATCGCAGGATCAAACACGGTTAACGTTTTCATCTTTAACACCTCACATCCGTAAAAACATATATGTACAGGCAAATTTTTTAGATACAAACAGCCTTACCACTGCCAGAGCAGTTTGCTGATGCCAGCTTACGGGCGATGGCCTGTACGTCGTCCTGTTGGCTTAACCAGGCCTGCTCAATCACCTGAGCGGCCCAGGAAGGAATATGCGGGGATAAACGGTAGTGAACCCACTTGCCCTGTTTGCGATCCAGCAATAGTCCACTTTCCCGGAGCATTGCCAGATGGCGGGAGATCTTGGGCTGTGACTGTTCCAGCGCCGTACAGAGATCGCACACGCACAGCTCTCCCATCTCTCTGAGCAGCAACACAATGCCCAAGCGGGTTTCATCGGAGAGGTTTTTGAAGAGTTGTAGAGATGATAATTGTGGCATAAGTCCCCCCGGCTATTGTTTCGCAATATCTCGCTGTAACCGTACAGTGTCAAATTATATTTGAATTTCCATATATGAATAAAGCAAGACTTCTCACTGACCCTGTGAGGGTTATACCGTCGGTTACAGTAAGGAACTCAGCAAGGAGGCTTTAAGCTATTTCCCTTTGGATTCAGTAAACTGGAGAGTTTTAAGTATGAAGTGTCATGGAGCGGGCGAAGGGAATCGAACCCTCGTATAGAGCTTGGGAAGCTCTCGTTCTACCATTGAACTACGCCCGCTTTGGAGTGCGTAAGGCATTATAAACCTTACGCTCTTATTGGCAAGGGACAGACCAGCTGACTGGCGATTAATTCACCGTCAGCACTTCGGTTTGCTGCCCTGCGGCGGCAGGTAACGCAGCGGGTCGATGGCCGTCGCACGGTAGCGAATCTGGAAGTGCAACCGCACCGAAGCCGCATCAGTACTGCCCATCGTGGCGATTTTCTGTCCCGCCTTCACGCTTTGCCCGTTATTCACCAGCATCGTGTCGTTGTGAGCGTAGGCGGTAATGTAATCTTCACTGTGTTTGATCATAATGAGATTACCGTAGCCCCGCAGTTGGTTGCCCACGTAGACCACCTTCCCTGCCCCGGCGGCATAAACCGGCGTACCGCGGGCAGCGGAAATGTCGATCCCCTTATTCCCTCCATCCGCAGTGGAATAAGGCAGGATCACCTTACCGCTGGCAGGCCACTGCCAACAACGTTGCCCTACCGGTGGCCAGGACGATTGCGGCACGGAAGAAGACGGTCTCGCGGAGGCTGTTTTGGTAGACGCCTTTTTAGTGGATTTCGATGAGGCCGTTTTCGAACCACCGAGCTTCAGCTTTTGCCCAACTTCAATGGTGTACGGCGGCGAAATGCCGTTCAGACGCGCAAGGTCTTTGACGCTGGTGCCTGTCGTGCGTGAAATACGGTAAAGGGTATCTCCCCGTTTGACGGTATAAACGGCGCCAGAATCAGACGATTTGCTCCCCGAGCAGCCCACGACAAGCAATCCCGCACAAAGCAGCATGGCAATACCCAGGCTATTTTTCTTCAGGCGTCCTGCGCTCAAAACCGTTCCTCGCAATATTCACAGACGCCATATGATAGCAGCCATAATCCGGATGCCAAATTTATTGAATCGGTAAGTCCCCTCATGGACCGCCTGATAAACGCTATCACCGCCACTTACCGTGTATCACAATGAGTTGATTAAACTCATAATGATACGCAAAGTGCTCATCGTCAAAGGTCGGATCCCTCTCCCGACAGACCATATTATTATCTCCGTCACACTTCCCTTTTCTCACGGCGCAACTTTGCGCTTCTGGCGTAATTCTTGCCTGATTTAACGGTTGTTCAGGAACCGAATTGTTAAATCAAGGGGACGTTTATGGATGCGCGGGAAGCAACCGCTACCGGAGAGTCATGCATGCGCGTGGATGCCATCGCTAAAGTGACCGGGCGGGCTCGATATACTGATGATTACATGATGGCGGGCATGTGTTATGCCAAATACGTTCGCAGTCCGATTGCCCACGGTTACGCCACCAGCATCAACTGTGATGAGGCGAAAAGCCTGCCCGGTGTACTGGCCGTGTTTACCTGGGAAGATGTACCGGATATTCCCTTCGCCACGGCAGGGCACGCCTGGACGCTGGATGAGAACAAACGTGACACCGCCGACCGTTTTCTGTTGACCCGCCACGTACGCCATCATGGCGATGCGGTCGCGATTGTTGTGGCAAGGGACGCGTTAACCGCAGAGAAAGCGGCCTTACTGGTGAATGTGGAATGGGAAAAACTCCCGGTGATCACCACGCCAGAAGCAGCTCTGGCGGATGATGCTGTCTCTATTCACCCAGGCGGTAATTTGCTCAATCGCAGTGAAATGACCACCGGGAATGTCCAGCAGACCATTGATGCCGCTGATTACCAACTCCAGGGACATTACCAGACGCCGGTGATTCAACATTGCCATATGGAAAGCGTCACTTCATTGGCCTGGATGGAAGATGACTCGCGAATCTCCATCGTCTCCAGCACGCAGATCCCACACATCGTACGCCGGGTCGTGGGCCAGGCATTGGGCATTCCGTGGTCATGCGTGCGGGTTATCAAACCTTACGTCGGCGGCGGATTTGGAAACAAGCAGGATGTGCTGGAAGAACCCATGGCCGCTTTCCTGACGCGCAAACTGGGCGGTATTCCAGTGAAAGTCTCTCTCAGCCGTGAAGAATGTTTTCTCGCTTCCCGTACCCGCCATGCGTTCACGATGGATGGACAGATAGGGCTCAATCGCGACGGCACGTTGCAAGGCTATCGTCTGGATGTTCTGTCAAATACTGGCGCTTACGCCTCACACGGGCACTCCATCGCCTCGGCGGGCGGCAACAAAGTGGCCTATCTCTATCCCCGTAGCGCATACGCTTACCGTTCCACCACCTGCTATACCAATCTTCCTTCCGCTGGCGCGATGCGCGGCTACGGCGCGCCGCAGGTGATCTTTGCCGTAGAATCGATGCTGGATGACGCCGCAACGGCGCTGGGTCTCGATCCGGTCGAGGTTCGGTTGCGCAATGCGGCCTGCGAAGGCGACACGAACCCGATTACCGGCAAACGCATCTACAGCGCGGGGCTCCCGGAATGCCTGCAAAAAGGCCGCGCGCTGTTTGAGTGGGACGCCCGTCGCGCTGAATGTCTGCACCAGCAAGGCAACATCCGCCGGGGCGTCGGCGTCGCCTGTTTTAGTTATACCTCCAACACCTGGCCGGTCGGCGTGGAGATCGCTGGTGCCCGTCTGCTGATGAATCAGGACGGAACGATCAACGTGCAGAGCGGAGCCACGGAAATCGGTCAGGGGGCGGATACCGTTTTCTCACAGATGGTGGCGGAAACTCTCGGCGTACCGGTCAGCGATGTGCACGTTATTTCCACCCAGGATACCGACATTACCCCCTTCGACCCTGGCGCCTTCGCCTCTCGCCAAAGCTATGTCACCGCACCGGCACTGCGCAAGGCAGCACTTCAACTGCGCGATAAGATCCTTCTTCACGCTGCCGACATGCTGCATCAGTCCGTCATGAGCCTGACGCTGACGGCAGGCCACATCGTCCTTATCGATCGCCCGGACTCACCGTTACTGTCCTTAAAAGAGCTGGCGATGGATGCGTTTTATCATCCGGAGCGCGGCGGTCAGTTGTCTGCGGAATGCTCGGTGAAAACCACCACTAACCCACCGGCGTTTGGCTGCACGTTTGTCGATCTGAGCGTCGATATCGCCCTGTGCAAGGTCACCATCAACCGCATCCTCAATGTCCACGATTCCGGCCATATTCTGAACCCTCAACTGGCGGAAGGTCAGGTGCATGGCGGGATGGGAATGGGCATTGGCTGGTCGCTGTTTGAAGAGATGATCATCGATGGGGAAAGTGGTCTGGTGCGTAACCCGAATCTCCTTGATTACAAAATGCCGACCATGCCTGACCTGCCGCAACTGGAGAGCGCATTCGTTGAAACGCAGGAGCCGCAGTCGGCGTATGGACATAAATCCCTCGGCGAGCCGCCCATTATTCCTGTTGCTGCCGCCATTCGTAACGCAGTGAAAATGGCCACAGGCGTTGCAATTGATACGTTGCCACTGACGCCAAAACGGTTATATGCGGAGTTCCACCAGGCTGGCTTGATTTGAGGATATGATCATGTTTGACTTTGCTTCTTATCATCGCGCTTCAGACATTGCCGAGGCTGTCAGCCTGCTGGCGCGCTATCCGCAGGCGAAACTGCTCGCCGGCGGAACCGACGTACTGATCCAACTTCATCATCACAATGCGCGTTACCGTCATATCGTCGATATCCATGATCTGCCCGAATTACGAGGCATTACCCTGTCGAAGGAAGAAAGGCTGCGTATCGGTTCCGCCACCACCTTTAGCGAGATTATCGAGCATCCCGTCGCGCAACGACATCTGCCAGCCCTGTGTGCGGCAGCTACCTCCATCGCCGGACCGCAAATCCGTAATGTCGCGACCTACGGCGGGAATATCTGTAATGGCGCAACCAGCGCAGACTCGGCGACGCCAACGCTGATTTATGACGCCACGCTTGAGATCGCCTCGCCAAAAGGGGTGCGTTTTACCAGCATCAACGGTTTTCACACCGGCCCCGGAAAAGTTGCTCTCGAGCAAGATGAAATCCTTGTCGCCTTTCATTTCCCGCCGCAGCCGAGAGCACATACCGGCAGCGCGCATTTTAAATATGCCATGCGCGATGCGATGGACATCTCGACCATTGGTTGTGCGGCACGATGCCAACTGGATAACGGCGGTTTTAAAGAACTTCGTCTGGCATTCGGCGTTGCGGCTCCGACGCCAGTTCGCTGTCAGCATGCGGAGAGCGTGGCGCAAAATGCGCCATTGACCCACCAGACGCTGGACGCGATCGCCGAATCCGTTCTGCAGGACGTCGCCCCGCGATCTTCCTGGCGGGCAAGTAAGGAATTTCGTCTGCATCTCATCCAGACGATGACCCGGAAAGTGGTTACTGAAGCCGTTGTCGCGGCGGGAGGAAAGCTGCAATGAATGACACTAACCGAATCACGCTGGAATGCGTCATTAATGATCACCCTTTTCAGCTCAGCATCATGCCGGGGATGCCGCTCTCTGAACTCCTGCGCGAACAAGGGTTGTTGAGCGTCAAACAGGGATGCTGTGTCGGTGAATGCGGAGCCTGTACGGTGCTGGTTGACGGTACGGCCATCGACAGTTGCCTGTACCTTGCCGCGTGGGCAGCAGGAAAACAGATCCGTACCCTGGAAGGTGAATCGGCTGGCAGTCAGCTCTCGCGTGTTCAGATGGCTTATGCGACATCCGGTGCCGTGCAGTGTGGTTTTTGCACGCCGGGTCTGATTATGGCGACCACCGCATTGCTGGCAAAACCGCGTGAAAAACCATTAACCATTCTGGAGATCCGTCGTGGTCTGGCGGGGAATTTGTGCCGTTGTACTGGCTATCAGATGATTGTCGATACCGTCCAGCGCTGCACTGAGCCTGAATAATTAACACCGCATCCTTCAGGCTGCCTCCGGGTCAGTAGCGTTCACATACTCGCCCCCTGATGCAACCTGAACGCGGTTGTGCGTTGAGTTATGCGTTCAGCAGCTCGTACTTTTTAATTTTGCGATAAAGCGTGGCAATCCCAATGCCTAACTCATCCGCCACCTGTTTTTTGTTGGAGTGGCGAGATAGCGCTTCGCGAATCATCTGCTTTTCCATCTCTTCCAGCGCGGTTCCGCCGGTATCCTCAGACAGCAACTGCGCCGCATGAGCGACCGCTCCAACGGATTCCGGCGCTTTACCGTTGTTGATCAGATTTGGCGGTAAAAGCGTACTGTCGATCACCTCGCCTGAAGGGACCACGTTGACCAGATATTCCATCAGGTTGCTTAATTCACGCAGATTTCCTGGCCACTGATGGTGTCTGAGCAGGGTCACTACATCCGGTGCAATCCCCGGATAGACCAGCCCTAAACGGCGAGTATGCAGATGCAGGAAATAGTGCACCAGTAGCTCAATATCGTCCTGTCGTTCACGTAGCGGGGGCAGAGTCAGTGGGATGACGTTCAGTCGATAGAACAGATCTTCGCGGAATTTGCCTTCGGCGATAAACTGCCCGAGGTTCTGATTGGTAGCTGAAATAATGCGGATGTCGACCTGAACCGGACTGCTCGCGCCAAGCGGCAACACTTCCCTCGCTTCAATCGCCCTGAGCAGTTTAGCCTGTAGCATCAAGGGCATATCGCCAATTTCATCGAGAAACAGCGTTCCACTGTTTGCCGCCTGTATCAGGCCCGTTTTCCCATTGGCGGAGGCGCCGGTGAATGCGCCTTTAACATAGCCAAACAGTTCACTTTCCAGCAACTGCTCCGGTATCGCCGCGCAGTTGATGGCGATAAACGGTTTATTGCGTCGATCGCTGAGTTTGTGAATGGCGCGCGCGACCACCTCTTTTCCGGTGCCGCTCTCCCCCACAATCATGACGCTGGACGGACTGGGGGCAATACGGCCGATCAGCCGCTTAAGCTGGCGCATAACCCGGCATTCACCCACCAGTTGTTCAATATGCGGTTCATCGGTGGCAATCGATACAGAGGAACTGGTATGCGACTGATGGAAGGCCATCAGGAATAACTGCCGTCCCTGCACATGATGCAACTGACCAATGATCAGTTCACTTTTATCATCCCAGGAGACGATATGCTGCATATGCCCGTGCGTGAAATTACTTTCAAACGTTAATGGCCGAAACCTGACCGACTTTCCCACCATATTATTCTGCACCGCACCAAGAATTTTTAACGCGGTTTGATTCGCGAACTGTACGCGGTTGTCTTCATCAATGACCAATACACCTTGATCCATATTCTCGATCATTGTCGAAAATATTTTACTGATGTTGTCACTCCCACTCTGATCTTCAAGAAGTTTTGAAACAAAAATAGTGGATATATGGCGAACATAGTCTGAAAACTCGCGCAGGTTGTCATTGATATGTTCCTGCTGTTCATGCGTTACGGCAATCAAACTGATCACTCCTACACAGCGGTCCTGCAGAATGACGGGGGTTCCCAGAAAAGCCTTCTCGCGACAGTTATCTTTGCTATCGCAGCCTTCACAGAGCGGGTCAAAGCGGGAATGCGTCACAACCTTTTCTTTTTTACTTTCCAGTACATAGCGCAACAGTCTGGAGTTACCGCTCAACGGGCGTCCGAGGTATTTCCCGTAAGCGCCGGTTCCCGCGACGCGGCAGAGGTTATCATCGACGATCTCAACTTCGAGTTGCAAAACGCTGGCAAGCATTCTGGCGAAACGCTGAATGGTAGGTTGAATCTGCATCAAAATGGACTGCGTTGTTGCAAGCACCATAGTCTTACCTTCCGGAATCACTTAAATGATTGATCATTGAAGACATTGATGGTTCGTAGAATATAAGGATACTAACTCAGACAAAATTTGCTTTGATAAAAACACAGGCTCTTTATCATTTTATAATGAAAATATGCAAGAGAAATCACATTTCTATATCAATATGAGAATCAGCGCAGTGAGTTTATCAAACTGACGGTATTTACTCTTCTTCCGGGTATTATTCTGTCAGTCAGTTCATTGACACATTGCGTTATTTATTAAGCCAAACGTTTTCGTATATTCATGACGAATTACAGATAGCTTTATTTTGTGATCAGTGCCACATATTGCCTGATGATTTCCTATTTATCCGCCGTCGGATTCATTTTGGCACGCTTATTGTTAGTCCCTGGTATATCGGTGATGCCGCTTGTCATTACCGCGAATAAGCCACCTTGCCGTCATTCCACTACCAGGACCTTACCATGAAAACTGTTAATGAGCTGATAAAGGATATCAATTCGCTGACCTCACACCTTCACGAGAAGGATTTTTTGCTTACGTGGGAACAGACGCCGGATGAACTGAAACAAGTCCTGGACGTCGCTGCTGCGCTGAAGATGCTGCGTGCCGAAAACATCGCGACCAAAGTCTTCAATAGTGGATTAGGGATTTCCGTTTTCCGCGATAACTCCACCCGTACCCGCTTTTCTTACGCGTCCGCCCTTAACCTGCTCGGCCTGGCTCAGCAGGATCTGGACGAAGGAAAATCACAAATCGCACACGGCGAAACCGTCCGCGAAACGGCCAATATGATCTCCTTCTGCGCCGACGCCATTGGTATTCGCGACGACATGTATCTTGGTGCGGGCAACGCCTATATGCGTGAAGTCGGCGCCGCGCTGGATGACGGCTACAAACAGGGCGTGCTGCCGCAGCGTCCGGCGTTAGTTAACCTGCAATGCGATATCGACCATCCAACACAGGCGATGGCGGATTTGGCCTGGCTACGTGAACATTTTGGTTCGCTGGAAAACCTTAAGGGTAAAAAAATCGCCATGACCTGGGCCTACTCACCCAGCTACGGCAAACCCCTCTCTGTGCCACAAGGCATTATCGGTCTGATGACCCGCTTCGGTATGGACGTCACCCTGGCGCATCCGGAAGGATATGACCTGATCCCGGACGTGATTGAAGTGGCGAAAAACAACGCGAACGCGTCCGGCGGCAGCTTCCGCCAGGTCACCAGCATGGAAGAAGCCTTCAAAGATGCCGACATCGTCTATCCGAAATCATGGGCGCCTTACAAAGTGATGGAAGAACGTACCGAACTTCTGCGCGCCAACGATCACGCGGCCCTGAAAGAGCTGGAAAGACAGTGTCTTGAGCAAAACGCAAAGCATAAAAACTGGCACTGCACTGAAGAAATGATGCAACTCACCCGCGACGGCGAAGCGCTGTATATGCACTGCCTGCCCGCGGATATCAGCGGCGTCTCCTGCAAAGAAGGGGAAGTCACCGACGCCGTATTCGAAAAATACCGCATCGCAACGTACAAAGAAGCCAGTTGGAAGCCCTACATCATCGCCGCGATGATCCTCTCCCGCAAATATCCGAAGCCTGGCGTACTGCTGGAGCAGTTGTTGAAAGAAGCGCAACCACGCGTGAAATAACCCCCTGAGCCGACCTGCCGGTCGGCTCTCCTTTCCGGAGGCCAAAAGGATAGGATATGTCCGTTTTCTCACTGAAGATCGATATTGCCGATAACCGCTTTTACAACGGTGAAACATCGCCCCTTTTTTCGCAAAAACAGGCCAAAGTGGCTCGCCAGTTCCATCAAAAGATCGCGGGCTACCACCCAACGCCGCTCTGTGCGCTGGATGACCTCGCCCAACTGTTTGGCGTGAAAAAAATCCTCGTCAAAGATGAGTCAAAACGCTTTGGACTGAACGCGTTCAAGATGCTCGGCGGGGCTTTTGCCATCGCCTGCCTGTTGTGTGAGAAATATCATCTTGATATTGAGACGCTCTCTTTCGAACAGCTCAAAAACGCCATCGGCGAAAAAATGACGTTTGCCACCACCACCGACGGTAACCACGGTCGCGGTATTGCCTGGGCGGCACAACAACTCGGACAACATGCGGTGGTTTACATGCCGAAAGGCTCAGCGCAAGAACGCGTGGACGCCATTCTCAACCTCGGCGCGGAGTGCATTGTCACCGACATGAACTATGACGATACCGTTCGTCTGACCATGCAGCACGCCCAACAAAACGGCTGGGAAGTGGTGCAGGACACCGCCTGGGAAGGTTACACCAAAATCCCCACCTGGATTATGCAGGGCTACGCCACGCTGGCCGATGAGGCCGTTGAGCAAATGCGCTCCCTGGACGTCACACCGACCCACGTGCTGTTACAGGCTGGCGTTGGCGCCATGGCGGGCGGCGTGCTGGGCTATCTGGTCGACGTCTATGGCCCGCAAAACCTGCACAGCATTATCGTCGAACCGGACAAAGCGGACTGTATTTATCGTTCCGGCGTGAAAGGCGACATCGTCAACGTTGGGGGAGATATGGCAACCATCATGGCCGGTCTGGCCTGTGGTGAACCTAACCCGCTCGGCTGGGAAATTCTGCGCAACTGCGCCACCCAATTTATCTCCTGCCAGGACAGCGTCGCCGCGCTGGGCATGCGCGTGCTGGGTAATCCTTTTGGCAGCGACCCACGGGTGATCTCCGGCGAGTCCGGCGCCGTAGGATTGGGCGTTCTGGCTGCCGTCCATCATCACCCACAGCGCCAGGCCCTGATGGACAAACTGGCGTTAGATAAAGATGCCGTTGTGCTGGTCATCAGTACCGAAGGCGATACCGATGTGAAGCACTACCGGGAAGTGGTCTGGGAAGGCAAACATCCGGTCGCACTGTAACCCCCTATTGGAAAACGCTCCCCAGGAGATTCGGGAGCGAACACTGGAGAAAAGTCATGGCTAAGCACATTCCTTTTAAACTGATTCTTGAAAAAGCAAACGACTACAAAGAAGACATGACGCGTTTCCTGCGCGACATGGTCGCCATTCCCAGCGAAAGCTGCGATGAAAAACGGGTTATCCATCGCATCAAACAAGAAATGGAGAAAGTCGGTTTCGATAAAGTCGAGATCGACCCGATGGGCAACATTCTGGGATACATCGGCCATGGCCCGCGCCTGGTCGCAATGGACGCGCATATCGACACGGTCGGTATCGGCAACATCAACAACTGGAATTTTGATCCCTATGAAGGGATGGAGACCGATGAACTGATCGGTGGACGCGGCACATCTGACCAGGAAGGCGGCATGGCGTCCATGGTTTACGCCGGGAAGATCATTAAAGATCTCGGTCTGGAAGATGAGTACACGCTGCTGGTCACCGGCACGGTACAGGAAGAGGACTGCGATGGTCTGTGCTGGCAGTACATCATTGAGCAATCCGGTATCCGTCCGGAGTTTGTTGTCAGTACCGAGCCGACTGATTGCCAGGTTTATCGTGGACAGCGCGGGCGCATGGAAATACGCATTGATGTGCAGGGAGTCAGTTGTCACGGTTCCGCCCCGGAACGCGGCGATAACGCCATTTTTAAAATGGGACCAATCCTCAACGAGTTACAGGAATTGTCACAACATCTGGCTTATGACGAATTCCTCGGTAAAGGGACCTTAACCGTTTCCGAAATCTTCTTCACCTCGCCAAGCCGCTGCGCCGTGGCGGACAGTTGCGCCGTCTCCATCGACCGTCGTCTGACCTGGGGTGAAACCTGGGAAGGCGCGCTGGAAGAGATTCGCGCCCTGCCGGCTGTAAAAAAAGCCAATGCGGTGGTCTCGATGTACAACTATGACCGCCCTTCCTGGACCGGGCTGGTTTACCCGACCGAATGCTACTTCCCAACCTGGAAAGTGGAAGAAGATCACTTCACCGTCAAAGCGCTGGTCAATGCCTATGAAGGTCTGTTCGGCAAAGCACCGGTGGTCGACAAGTGGACGTTCTCCACCAACGGCGTATCGATTATGGGACGTCACGGTATTCCGGTGATCGGTTTTGGTCCGGGTAAAGAACCCGAAGCCCACGCGCCAAATGAAAAAACCTGGAAATCACATCTGGTGACCTGCGCCGCGATGTACGCTGCCATTCCACTGTCCTGGCTGGCAACGAAATAACGATCCATCTGTCTCCCCCGGTTTACCGGGGGATTTCTGGAGTGTGCTATGCGCGTATTGATTAAAAATGGCATTGTCGTTAACGCCGACGGACAGGCTAAACAGGACCTGCTGATTGAGAACGGTATCGTTCGTCAACGGGATGCGGAGATTACGCCGCCCCCTTCGTGTGAAGTGATTGATGCTGCGGGATGTTACGTTTTTCCCGGCGGCGTGGATGTACATACGCATTTCAATATCGACACCGGCCTCGCCCGTAGCTGTGATGATTTTTTTACCGGCACCCGCGCCGCGGCGTGTGGCGGTACAACAACCATTATTGACCATATGGGATTTGGCCCGTCAGGCTGTCGCCTGCGCCATCAACTGGAAGTCTACCAGGGGTACGCCGCGCACAAAGCGGCGATCGACTACAGTTTCCATGGCGTCATTCAGCACGTCAATCATGCCATCCTCGACGAGATCCCGATGATGGTGGAAGAAGGCATCAGCAGCTTCAAGCTCTATCTGACCTACCAGTACAAACTCAACGATGATGAAACCTTGCAGGTGCTGCGCCGTTTGCACAAGTCCGGCGCGCTGACCACCGTCCACCCGGAAAACGACGCCGCCATCGCCAGTAAACGGGCCGAATTCATTGCCGCTGGCTTAACGTCGCCACGCTATCACGCCCTGAGCAGACCGCTGGAATGTGAAGCCGAAGCCATCGCCCGGATGATTAACCTTGCGCAGTTAGCGGGAAACGCGCCGTTGTATATCGTCCACCTGTCCAATGGCCTGGGATTGGACTATTTACGCCTGGCGAAAGCGAATCATCAGCCCGTGTGGATAGAGACCTGTCCGCAATATCTGCTGCTGGATGAACGCCGTTATGACGGGGAAGACGGCCTGAACTTCATTCTCAGCCCGCCGTTACGCAATGTACGCGAGCAGGACAAGCTCTGGTGCGGCATCAGTGACGGCGCCATTGACGTGGTGGCGACTGACCACTGCACCTTCTCAATGGCGCAGCGCCAGCAGATCTCAGGCGGCGATTTCAGCCGCTGCCCGAATGGTTTGCCCGGCGTGGAAAACCGCCTGCAACTGCTCTTTTCTGAAGGTGTGATGAGCGGGCGAATTACCCCTGAACGCTTTGTCGCGTTAACCAGCGCGACGCCTGCCAGGCTGTTCGGCGTGTGGCCGCAGAAGGGGCAACTGGCACCTGGCGCTGATGGCGATGTGGTGATTATCGATCCCCGCCAGAGCCAGACGATCCATCATGCTCACCTGCACGATAACGCTGATTATTCGCCCTGGGAGGGGTTCCGCTGTCAGGGTGCGATTGTCAGAACGCTGTCGCGTGGCGAAACGATCTTCTGCGATGGCGTCTTTACAGGGAAAGCAGGCCGGGGCCGCTTCTTACGACGTAAGCCGTTTACCCCGCCCGGCGTGGGTGAAACAGATAACTGTGTATGATAAGTGAGGAAAAATGAGGAAGAAAATTGTTCTCGCGCTGGGTGGTAACGCGTTGGGTGAGGATCTGGCCGGACAGATGCAGGCCGTCAAAATCACCGCGCAGGCCATTGTGGATCTCATTGCGCAGGGTCATGAGGTTATCGTGACTCATGGTAACGGGCCGCAGGTGGGTATGATCAACCAGGCATTCGAAGCCGCGGCAAAAACAGAGGCGCACTCGCCAATGCTACCGATGTCCGTCTGCGTGGCATTGAGCCAGGGCTATATCGGTTACGATCTGCAAAACGCGCTGCGCGAAGAATTGCTCTCACGCGGGATGCACAAACCTGTCGCCACACTGGTGACGCAGGTAGAAGTCGACGCCCACGATCCTGCGTTTCTGAACCCCACCAAACCCATCGGTTCATTCTTCACACAGCAGGAAGCGGAACAGCTGGAAAAACAAGGTTATACGCTTAGAGAAGATGCCGGACGTGGTTATCGTCGTGTCGTGGCCTCGCCTAAGCCGGTGGACATCATTGAGAAAGAAACCGTTAAGGCGCTGGTTGAGGCCGGACAGGTGGTTATTACCGTGGGCGGAGGCGGTATTCCGGTGATTCGCGAAGGCAACCATCTGCGGGGGGCCAGCGCGGTGATCGATAAGGACTGGGCCAGTGCCCGCCTGGCAGAGATGATCGACGCGGATATGCTCATCATCCTGACGGCGGTCGAAAAAGTGGCTATTAACTTCGGTAAAGAAAATGAGCAATGGCTGGATCGCCTGTCGTTGAGCGATGCGGAACGCTTTATCAGCGAAGGGCATTTCGCTAAAGGTTCTATGTTGCCGAAAGTGGAGGCCGCAGCGTCGTTCGCCCGCTCCCGCCCCGGTCGGGAAGCCTTGATCACGGTGCTCAGTAAAGCGAAAGAAGGGATTGAGGGAAAAACCGGAACGGTTATCTGCCAGTAATATGATGCGTTTTATTCGCCGGGGGCGCTTTGCGTACCCGGCCTGGCGCCTCCCAGGCCGGATAAACATAGCGCCATGTGGCCATTCGCATTACGCCACTTCAAGCACCTCATTTGTTGACTTCACTCCCTGATGCATCAGCATCATGAGCGCTTCCAGCACTCCGCCGCCTATCGCTCTCGCTTTATCAGAGACGCTGGTAAAATCCGCCGTCTCGCCGCGCGGGTCGATATCGCCGATTTTAAAACCGCCCACCACCGCCAGCCCGTCACTTAACAGGCCGCGCACCATCCCCGACAGCGGTGCCATGATTTCGTTTTCGCCAATCCAGGCAATCACCTCGCCCTCTTCTACCAGATCGCCTAATTTCACTCTGGCGCGCATGATGCCTGCGGCGGGTGCACGAATCACCCGTCGTGCGGTATGCCCCATGATATTGCCGGGTATCCCGGTATTTTCCTGTGCACAACCGGCGTAAATCACCTGACCCAGCCAGTGTCCACGATTTGTTTCAATCACCGCATGGCAGTCTTCACCCGCAGTAAACCCAGGCCCCAACGCAATGGTCACAGGAGCCATATCTTTTCGCGTACCCAGATTTTGTTTTGCCAGAATCGCATCCACTACGCAGACGGGTTTCAGTGCGTCAATCAGCGAACCGGCTGGATCGACCAGAATCGGGATAAAACCACGCTCGGCTAACGCCGCCGCTTCTGCTGACGAGGTGGCCAGTCTTGCCGTCACGCCTTCCACGATCATTTCACCATCAAAGACGGCCTGCGCGAACGCAACGCTGCGGCGAATGACGGTCGGTTTCTCCACTTCCAGCATGATCACTTTGAAACCGGCATGGAACAATCGCAGCGCCACGCCGCTGGCGATATCTCCCGCGCCACGAATCACCACCCGCTGATGGCCGGACGGATGCGCGGTGCGCATCATCAGTCCACCAGGCGCATTATTTTTAACCTGTAAGATCTCCGCCAACACGCTGACCGCAATCTCCTGCGGCGTTTCAGCACCAATGTTGTAACCCACCGGCGCATGCAGGCGGGCAATGTGCTCTTCACCGACGCCCTTCTCCCGTAACTGACGCATAAACAACTGCACTTTACGACGGCTTGCCAGCAAACCCAGCCACGCGACGGGTTGCTCGATCAATTTGTCCAGCGCTTCCCGATCCTGATTGTTCGTCGCGATAAGCACAAAGTTGTCCGGACGGATCTCCAGCGCATCCACTGCCGCGGTAAAAGAATCGGCATGTAACAACTGTACCGAGGGAGGAAAAGCGTCCGGGTTAACGCTTTCGCGATAAACATCCGCTACGGCAATATCAAACCCTAACAGCGCTGCCCCCTGGGCAATCGCCCGGTTGACATGCCCGCCGCCGATTAACACCAGTCGCGGGCGCAGGCCGTGCACGCTAATAAAAACCGACATCGCGCCGCCGCAGTCCGAGCCAACGGCATCGGCGCCGTTGCGGGCCATCCGGCCATGAAACATACGCGGCTTTCTTTCCTGTAACGCCAGCAGCGCTTCGTCGATCACCTTGCGCTCCACCATGCCTCCGCCGATAGTCCCGACGATAGACCCATCCTGATGTACCAGCATCTGTGCCGAATGGCGGGGCGTGGACCCCCGGCTATCGACAATCTGCGCCAGCGCAAATGGGCGGTTTTGCTCTTCAAGTTTTGCAGCCTCTGTGAAAATATTCATACAGACCTCAATGGATATCTTTTCAGGAACCCGGTGTTCCCGGCGTCGCTATCTCACAAATCTGCGCGTGATTGCAGGCGTTTCCTGTGCATTCCCCAGCCAGATAGCCTGCACATCACCGTCTGACAACAGTTGGATGAGCTCGCGTTCATCAATGGCATTCTCAGATTGAGAAAAACGATTGAGAAACCAGACGCGTCGACTGGCTGGCGGGGCATTTTTGAATGCTCCCTGTGGATGCTGAACCAGGCGAACCAGCGCCTTCAGCGATAAGGGGGATCCCTCCGTCAGGCCTGTCATCCCGGCGAACGGCGACCAACGATGCACCTGCTCTGCCCCCACGCGTTTCCCCAGCAGGTGTCCACCCATCACGGCAATCACGCAGCAACTGCTTTCAGGTATGCAAGGTTCGTGCTCATCTGGCGCTTTAAGCGGCATTCCGCGTGCGCCGTCTGCCTCGACGAGAACCACGTCACATTCCGATCGTCTGGCTAAGGCATCGATGGCGTCGGGTGAGAAACCACGTGCTTTTCCCAATGGCGCTTTCCACGACCGAAAGCAGGTGATGATGGGTTGCATTAACACGTGATACGGCAACCCGGCGGGCTCCCGACAGAAAAGGGTCGGCCAGGAGTGGTCAGGCAGAAACATATGCGTCGTCGTGGTGATGAATACCCGTCGACCTGATAACTGAAAGAGATGAGCGAGCCAGAAAAGCGTACTGGTTTTCCCACCCGCACCGACAATTGAAATAACCGTTGGCCGTTTCTGTGCACCTAAATCAAAGAATAAAGAAGCATGCCCCGGTATACTCATAAGCCTCTCTGAAGTGACATAACATCTAATAGACATTATGGAATCGCCATGCCTGTCGTCGACTGTATAATTACTGCTGCTGGGTTATCATCCAGAATGGGAAAATGGAAAATGATGTTACCCTGGCACGCAGGAACAATTCTTGATGCAAGTATCAAAAACGCGCTGCAATTTTGTAACCGGGTGATATTAGTTTCCGGTTACCGCGCCACGGAGATACATAATCGCTATGCGAATCAGCCTAATATTATTATTACGTACAATCCGGATTATGCTCAGGGTTTATTTACGTCAATTAAGGTTGGCGCTGCCGCCGTGAACAGCGGGCACTGCTTCATCACGCACGGTGACATGCCTGAACTGAATAACGATATTTTCCGTAAAATCTGGGCGTTACGTAACGATAACGCACTTATCCCTTGCTATCAGGGCCAGCCCGGCCATCCTGTATTACTTTCCAAAAAATGCCTGTTGCAGGCCATCTCACAACCGGATGTCAGCAATATGCGTCAGGCATTGCTGCGCGGAAAACATAATCTTATTGAAATAAACGATGCCCGAATCACTCTGGATATTGATACACCAGAGGATTTTATCAATGCGCAGAATCGACACAGATAAATAGGAAATACGGAGTTAAACGATTGCGTTCAAATATTTCCCGATTCATTTTTCACTTATCATAATGATAAGCGATCGCCATTTTTGAGAAAACAGAATGCGATGATGAAATACCTTATCGCCATACCTCTCCCGGCTGATTTTCATTCTCATTTAGCGTTTGTGAGATATTTCACAAAGCAGACTTAAGATTAGAAGCGCCTCACAAAATTATATTTTTATGGCTCTGCTTTGTGAGTAGTGGTGCGAATGTTGCTCTATTTCTCCAAACCGCCGGCTTTATCAGTCCCGGTCAACCAATGACATCTATGAACACGCGCACCTTCCGGTTGTCTTGCCACGACCTGAAGAAAGCCGAGTAAAGCTAAGGAGAGGGGTATGGGGGATATAATGCGTCCGATTCCGTTTGAGGAACTTTTGACGCGCCTATTTGATGAATATCAGCAGCAGCGCTCGATCTTTGGTATTCCTGAGCAGCAGTTCTATTCACCGGAAAAAGGCAAATCGATAAGCGTATTTGGTGAAACCTGTGCCACCCCCGTCGGCCCCGCCGCCGGCCCGCACACCCAGCTCGCACAAAATATCATCACCTCCTGGCTGACTGGCGGTCGGTTTATTGAACTCAAAACAGTGCAAATTCTCGATCGGCTCGAACTGGAAAAACCCTGTATTGATGCGGAAGATGAGTGCTTCAATACCGAATGGTCGACGGAATTTACCCTGCTGAAAGCATGGGATGAGTATCTTAAAGCCTGGTTCGCCCTGCATTTACTGGAGCAACTGCTGCAACCTTCAGGTAGCGATACCGGTAAATCGTTCATTTTTAATATGAGCGTCGGCTATAACCTCGACGGCATCAAGCAACCGCCCATGCAGGCGTTCATCGACAGCATGATGGACGCATCCGCGCACCCTAAATTTGTGCAGTACCGCGACACGCTACAGCGATGGCTGCATGATGAAACATTCCTCGCGCGCCACGGGTTGAACGCACATCGGGAACGTCTACAGGCGCTGCCGGGACGCATTCCCACAAAACTGGTGCAGGGCGTCACGCTGTCCACGATGCACGGCTGCCCACCGCACGAAATCGAAGCCATCTGCCGCTATATGCTGGAAGAAAAAGGGCTGAATACCTTTGTGAAGCTGAATCCGACGCTGCTGGGCTATTCACGCGTACGTGAAATTCTGGACAGCTGTGGCTTCGGTTATATCGGCTTAAAAGAAGAGTCATTTGAGCACGATCTGAAGCTCACCCAGGCGCTGGAAATGTTGCAGCGCCTGATGGCGCTGGCAAAAGAAAAGTCGCTGGGTTTTGGCGTAAAACTCACCAACACCCTGGGCACCGTCAATAATAAAGGTGCGCTTCCCGGCGAAGAGATGTATATGTCTGGCCGGGCGCTGTTCCCGCTCTCAATCAACGTGGCGGCCGTGCTTTCCCGGGCCTTCGACGGCCAATTGCCCATCTCCTATTCCGGCGGCGCCAGCCAGTTGACCATCCGCGATATCTTTGACACCGGCATTCGTCCGATCACCATGGCGACCGACCTGTTAAAGCCAGGCGGTTACCTCCGACTCAGCGCCTGTATGCGTGAGCTGGAGTCTTCAGATGCGTGGGGAATGGAACATGTCGATGTCGAACGACTGAATCGACTGGCGGAAGAGGCCGTCACGATGGCCTATACCCAAAAACACTGGAAACCTGAAGAGCGCATTGACGTGGCCGGCGGCTTGCCGCTGACCGACTGCTACGTCGCCCCGTGTATTACGGCCTGCGCCATCAAACAGGACATTCCGGAGTATATTCGCCTGCTGGGCGAGCAGCGTTATGCCGACGCGCTGGAACTGATTTATCAGCGAAACGCCCTCCCGGCAATCACCGGTCATATCTGCGATCATCAGTGTCAGTACAACTGTACCCGTCTGGACTATGACAGCGCTTTGAACATCCGTGAACTGAAAAAAGTGGCGCTGGAAAAGGGGTGGGATGAATACAAACAGCGCTGGCACAAACCCGCAGGCTCAGGCTCTCGTCATCCGGTTGCAGTCATCGGTGCGGGCCCGGCCGGGCTTGCGGCCGGTTACTTCCTTGCCCGGGCAGGACACCCGGTGACGCTATTTGAACGCGAAGCCAACGCGGGCGGCGTGGTGAAAAATATCATTCCTCAGTTCCGTATTCCGGCAGAACTCATCCAGCACGATATCGATTTTGTCGCCGATCACGGCGTGAAGTTCGAATATGGCTGTGCGCCTGATCTGACCGTACAGAGCCTGAAAGAAAAGGGGTTCCACTACGTTCTGATCGCAACCGGTACGGATAAAAACAGCGGCGTGAAGCTCGACGGCGATAACCCCAACATCTGGAAATCGCTTCCCTTCCTGCGTGAATACAATCAGGGAACTGCGTTGACGCTCGGTAAGCATGTGGCGATCGTCGGCGCGGGCAACACGGCGATGGACTGTGCCCGTGCGGCACTGCGCGTGCCGGGTGTGGAGAAAGTCACCGTGGTCTACCGCCGTTCGTTGCAGGAGATGCCCGCCTGGCGTGAAGAGTATGAAGAAGCCCTGCACGATGGGGTTGAGTTCCGTTTTCTCAACAACCCTGAACGTTTTGATGCGGATGGTACACTCACCCTGCGCGTCATGACGCTCGGAGAGCCGGATGAGAAAGGACGGCGCCGCCCGGTTGAAACCGACGAAACGCTGACGCTGCACATCGATAGTCTGATTACCGCCATTGGTGAACAGCAGGATACCGAAGCACTGAATGCAATGGGTGTTCCGCTTGACAGCAAAGGCTGGCCAGAGGTGAATCACAACGGCGAAACCCGCCTCACCGACGTGTTCATGATTGGCGACGTCCAGCGTGGTCCATCATCCATTGTTGCCGCCATCGGCTCTGCGCGTCGGGCCACGGATACCATCCTCTGGCGGGAAAATATCCGCTCCCACCATGGCGATAAACGCTGGAATAACGTCAGCCCCGCTGAAATCTATCAGCGTAAAGGCGAGATCGCGGTCGCGAAGGTCGATAAAGATGACCGTGACGCCTTTGTCGCCCAGGAAGCGGCCCGCTGCCTTGAATGCAACTATGTCTGCAGCAAATGCGTGGATGTCTGTCCGAACCGCGCCAATGTGTCAATTCCCGTGCCGGGATTCCAGAATCGCTTCCAGACGCTACATCTGGATGCTTACTGCAACGAATGCGGTAACTGCGCTCAATTCTGTCCGTGGCAGGGCAAGCCGTATAAAGACAAAGTCACGCTCTTTAGCCTGCCGCAGGATTTCGACAACAGCAGTAACCCGGGCTTCCTGGTGGAAGACGATCGGGTCAGGGTCCGGCTGAATGACCAAAGCTGGGTATTAAACATCAGCCATGATGGGCAGTTCGCCAGCATCCCGCCGGAACTGGATGACATGTGCCGCGTCATTAGCTATGTCCACCAGCATCACCATTACCTGTTAGGCCGCGTGGAGGTGTAATCATGTTGATTCTGAAAAATGTCACCGCCGTACAACTTCATCCGGCCAGCGTGCGTGAAGGGGTGGATATTGCAATCGACAAAGACGTTATTGTTGAGGTGGGTGACGCCCTGACGCAGCGCTATCCGCAAGCGCAATGGAAAGAGATGCATGGGCGAATCGTGATGCCAGGCCTGGTCTGTGCGCATAACCACTTCTACTCCGGTTTATCGCGCGGGATCCAGGCCAATATCGCCCCCAGCCCGGACTTTATCTCAACGTTGAAAAACCTGTGGTGGCGCCTGGACCGGGCGCTGGACGAAGAGTCGCTCTACTACAGCGGACTAATTTGCTCGCTGGAGGCGATTAAGAGCGGATGCTCTGCGGTTATCGATCACCATGCTTCACCAGGCTACATCCAGGGCTCGCTCTCTACGCTGCGTTCAGCCTTTTTAAAAGTCGGTCTGCGGGCAATGACCTGCTTTGAAACCACCGACCGTAACGAAGGTATCAAAGAGCTACAGGCAGGCGTCGAAGAGAATATTCGCTTCGCCCGTCAGATAGACCATGCGCGAGAGAGCGGTAGCGAGCCGTACCTGGTGGAAGCGCACATTGGCGCGCATGCCCCCTTTACCGTGCCCGATGCCGGTCTGGAGATGCTACGCGAGGCCATCAACGCGACCGGGCGCGGGCTGCACATCCATGCGGCGGAAGACCGCTACGATGTCTCCCACAGTCATCATCTGTACGGTAAAGACCTGCTGGTCAGGTTGGCGGAATATGGGCTCATTGACCGTAAAACGCTGGTCGCACACGGCTTGTACTTGTCTGCGGAAGATATCGCCCTGCTGAATCAGCAAGATGCCTTCCTGGTACACAATGCCCGCTCCAACATGAACAACCATGTGGGCTATAACCACCATCTTACCCATATTCGCAATTTGGCGCTGGGGACGGACGGTATCGGCTCCGACATGCTTGAAGAGATGAAATTTGCCTTCTTCAAACATCGCGACGCGGGCGGTCCTCTGTGGCCTGACAGCTTTGCGAAAGCTCTGGCGAACGGCAACGAACTGTTGCACCGCAACTTCGGAGAAAACTTTGGCCAACTGGAAGCCGGTTATAAAGCCGATTTAACCCTCCTCGACTATTCGTCGCCGACGCCGCTGATTGCTGAAAACGTTGCCGGGCATATCGCTTTCGGTCTCGGTTCAGGCAGCGTGCACAGCGTGATGGTGAATGGCGTGATGGTGTATGAAGACCGTCAGTTTACTTTCGATACCGATTCCATTTATGCGCAGGCCCGAAAAGCCGCCGCCAACATGTGGCGGCGAATGGATGCGCTGGCATAGCCCATACCCTCTCCTGAACGGGAGAGGGAGTGATGAGGAATGATGATGATTGAACAATTTTTCAGGCCCGACTCCGTTGACCAGGCGCTGGAACTCAAGCGCCGCTATCAGGAGGACGCCGTCTGGTTTGCCGGGGGCAGCAAACTTAACGCCACGCCAACGCGTACCGATAAGCGGATTGCCATTTCATTGCAGGATCTGGAACTGGAGTGGATTGACTGGGACAATGGCGCATTGCGTATTGGGGCGATGACTCGCCTGCAACCGTTGCATGACGCCCGCTATCTCCCGGCGGCACTGCGTGAGGCGATAGGCTTTATCTACTCCCGCCATCTTCGCAACCAGTCGACCCTCGGCGGCGAGATTGCCGCGCAACAGCAAGAGTCCGTGTTACTCCCCGTCCTGCTGGCGCTGGACGCCCAGTTGGTGTGTGGTGATGGCGAAACTCTGTCGCTGGAAAGCTATCTCGCCGATCCACGCGATCGCCTGCTCACCGAAATTATCATTAAAGATCCCTTCCGCCCTTGCGCCACGCGCAAAGTGAGCCGTTCACAGGCCGGATTAACCGTCGTGACGGCGGCGGTCGCGTTGACTGAGCACGGTGGCATGTGCATCGCGCTGGACGGCGTGGCGGACAAAGCACTGCGCCTGCGTGACGTGGAAACACAAACGCGAGAAGGTACGGAACTGGAACAGGCGGTCGCAAACGCCCTGTTCCCACAGGATGATATTCGGGGCAGCGCGGCCTATAAGCGCTATATCACCGGCGTGGTTGTCGCCGATCTGTATGCCGACTGTCTGATGGCCGGGGAGGACGTTGTATGATGATTCACTTCACATTGAACGGCATGGCCCGTGAAATGAAGATTAACCCGGGCGAAAACGTACAGAAGCTGCTGTTTAGCCTCGGCATGCACTCCGTGCGCAACAGTGATGACGGATTCGGTTTCGCCGGTTCGGACGCGATTCTCTACAACGGTCGCATCGTCAATGCCTCATTACTGATTGCCGCGCAGTTGGATCACGCGGAGATTCGCACCAGCGAATCACTCGGTCAATGGAATGCGTTGAGCCTGGTACAACAGGCGATGGTGGATGTCGGCGTCGTGCAGTCCGGTTATAACGATCCGGCCGCCGCATTGATCATCACCGATCTGCTGGAACGAATCGCGAATCCTACCCGTGAAGAGATTGACGATGCGTTGTCCGGCCTGTTCAGTCGTGATGCGGGTTGGCAGCAATATTATCAGGTGATCGAACTGGCGGTGGCGCGTAAAAACGATCCGCAAGCCCGTATGACTGTCGCCCCCACTTTCCGCGACGATCTCGCGGTGATTGGTAAACCCTGGCCAAAAACCGATGCGGCCAAAATGGTCCAGGCCAAACCCTGCTATGTGGAAGACCGTATCACCCCAGACGCCTGCGTAATTAAAATGCTGCGCAGTCCGCACGCCCATGCGTTGATCACTCATCTCGACGTCAGCAAAGCCGAAGCATTGCCCGGCGTGGTTCACGTGATCACCCACCGCAACTGCCCGGATATCTATTATACGCCCGGCGGGCAGAGCGCGCCTGAACCCTCCCCGCTTGACCGCCGCATGTTCGGCAAAAAAATGCGCCATGTCGGCGATCGTGTTGCCGCCGTGGTTGCAGAGAGCGAAGAGATTGCGCTGGCCGCGCTCGAACTCATTGATGTGAAATATGATGTGCTTAAGCCGGTATTGTCGATAGACGAAGCCATGGCAGACGATGCACCCGTCGTACACGATGAACCGGTAGTGTACGTTGCAGGCGCGCCACAGACACTGGAAGAAGATAACCGCCATGCCGCCCAACGTGGCGAGCACATGGTCATCAACTTCCCGATTGGTTCACGCCCGCGGAAAAATATCGCCGCCAGCATTCATGGTCATATCGGCGATATGGAGAAAGGGTTTGCCGAAGCGGATGTGGTCATCGAGCGCACTTATCACTCCACACAGGCGCAGCAGTGTCCGGCAGAGCCTCACATCTGTTTTACGCGCATGGACGGCGATCGCCTGATCATTCACGCCTCAACTCAGGTACCGTGGCACCTTCGCCGCCAGGTTGCCCGTCTCGTTGGCATGAAGCAGCACAAAGTCCACGTCATTAAGGAACGCGTCGGCGGCGGCTTTGGTTCTAAACAGGACATCCTGCTGGAAGAAGTCTGCGCATGGGCGACCTGCGTGACCGGACGCCCGGTCTATTTCCGCTATACCCGTGAAGAGGAGTTTATTGCCAATACCTCCCGTCACGTTGCAAAAGTCACGGTCAAACTTGGCGCGAAGAAAGATGGTCGCCTGACGGCGGTCAAAATGGACTTCCGCGCCAATACTGGCCCATATGGCAACCATTCGTTGACCGTGCCGAGCAACGGCCCGGCGCTCTCGTTACCGCTGTACCCCTGCGACAACGTCGATTTCCAGGTCACCACCTACTACAGCAATATCTGTCCGACGGGGGCGTATCAGGGCTATGGCGCGCCGAAAGGCACCTTTGCGATGACGATGGCGTTAGCCGAACTTGCCGAACAACTGCACATTGATCAACTGGAGATCATCGAACGCAATCGGGTTCACGAGGGACAGGAACTGAAAATTCTCGGCGCGATCGGTGAAGGGAAAGCGCCAACCTCCGTTCCTTCCGCCGCCAGTTGCGCACTGGAAGCGATCCTGCGTCAGGGACGGAAGATGATCGACTGGTCGTCGCCCAAACCACAGGACGGTGACTGGCGTACCGGTCGCGGGGTCGCCATTATTATGCAGAAATCAGGGATCCCGGACATCGATCAGGCGAACTGCATGATCAAACTGGAGTCCGATGGCACTTTCATCGTCCACTCCGGCGGCGCAGATATTGGCACCGGGCTGGATACGGTTGTCACTAAACTGACGGCGGAAGTGCTGCACTGTGCGCCAGAGGAAGTGCATGTCATTTCCGGCGATACTGACCATGCACTCTTCGACAAAGGCGCTTACGCCTCATCCGGCACCTGCTTCTCGGGGAACGCGGCGCGTAAGGCAGCAGAAAACCTGCGTGAGAAAATCCTCTTTCATGGAGCGCAGATGCTGGGTGAACCCGTTGCTGACGTTCAACTGGTAGCACCTGGCGTTGTACGCGGCAAGCAGGGCGAAGTGAGTTACGCTGAGATCGCGCACAAAGCGGAGACGGGAACTGGTTTTGGCACGCTGGTCGCCACGGCCAGTTACATCACCGCAGACTTCGCATTTCCGTATGGGGCGAACTTCGCCGAAGTCGCGGTGAATACCCGAACCGGCGAAATCCGTCTCGACAAGTTCTACGCACTGCTGGACTGTGGCACACCGGTCAACCCGGAACTCGCACTCGGGCAAATCTACGGGGCGTCAATGCGGGCCATTGGCCATAGTCTGAGCGAAGAGATCCTCTATGATGCCGAAGGCCATCCGCTGACCCGCGATCTGCGCAGTTACGGTGCGCCAAAAATTGGCGACATCCCTCGGGATTTTCGTGCCGTTCTGGTGCCAAGCGACGATAAGGTTGGCCCCTTTGGTGCCAAATCGATCTCTGAAATTGGCGTTAACGGCGCGGCACCGGCCATTGCCACCGCTATTCATGATGCCTGTGGCGTATGGTTACGCGAATGGCATTTCACACCGGAGAAAATACTGACCGCGCTGGAAAAAATGTAACAACGTGGGCCGCTCAGGCGGCCCGCTCACATGACTCAATAACGATTAAATGCCGTCTGCGGAAATGAGATAAGCCGTTCTCAGGGCAACCTGCGCCTCAAATTCGCAGAATTTAATTCTGCTGATTCAGATGATCAAATTTACTTATTAAGGAGTGAAGGGATGTCTGATATATCACGTGCAGGCTCAGATCTGATTTACGAACTGGAGGATCGCCCTCCCTTTCATCAGTCTATTATCGGCGCGATCACCCACCTGCTGGCCATCTTTGTCCCCATGGTCACGCCCGCATTAATTGTTGGCACCGCGCTACAGCTCTCAACGGAAACCACCGCCTATCTGGTCTCAATGGCGATGATTGCATCTGGCATCGGCACCTGGCTGCAGGTCAATCGCTATGGCATGGTCGGTTCCGGCTTACTCTCGATTCAGTCGGTCAACTTTTCGTTTGTCACGGTAATGATTGCACTGGGCAGCGGGATGAAAAACGATGGATTCCACGAAGAGTTGATCATGTCATCGCTGCTTGGCGTTTCATTTGTCGGGGCATTTCTGGTGGTGGGATCGTCTTTCATTTTGCCTTACTTGCGCAGGGTCATCACGCCGACCGTCAGCGGCATTGTGGTGCTGATGATTGGCCTGAGCCTGATTAAAGTCGGGATTATCGATTTTGGCGGCGGCTTTGCGGCGAAAAGCAGCGGCACCTACGGAAATTACGAGAATATCGGCGTCGGGTTGCTGGTGCTGATCGTGGTGATCGGTTTTAACTGCTGCCGCAGTCCGTTACTGAGAATGGGCGGCATCGCGATCGGGCTGTGCGTGGGTTATATCGTCTCTTTGTGCCTGGGCATGGTGGATTTCAGCAGTATGCGCAATCTGCCGTGGGTCACCATCCCGACCCCTTTTAAGTACGGTTTCCAGTTCAACTTTCATCACTTTCTGGTGGTGGGGACCATTTATCTGCTCAGCGTGCTGGAAGCCGTCGGCGACATTACCGCGACCGCGATGGTGTCCAGACGCCCCATTCAGGGAGATGAATACCAGTCACGCCTGAAGGGCGGCGTGCTGGCCGATGGGCTGGTCTCCGTTATTGCCTCTGCGGTAGGTTCACTGCCATTGACGACCTTTGCGCAAAACAACGGCGTTATCCAGATGACCGGCGTCGCCTCTCGCTATATCGGCCGCACCATCGCCGTCATGCTGGTGCTGCTTGGACTGTTTCCCATGATTGGCGGCTTCTTTACCACTATTCCTTCGGCGGTGCTGGGGGGGGCGATGACGCTAATGTTCTCGATGATCGCAATCGCCGGGATCCGCATCATCATCACGAACGGGCTTAAGCGCCGTGAAACGCTGATTGTTGCCACCTCGTTGGGACTGGGGCTGGGCGTCTCCTATGACCCGGAAATATTCAAAATCCTGCCGGCCTCAATTTATGTGTTGGTGGAAAACCCCATCTGCGCGGGCGGTCTGACCGCCATTCTACTGAATATCATTCTCCCAGGAGGCTACCGGCCTGAAGAAGTGCTGCCGGGCATCGTCTCCCCGGAGGAAACGGATTAACGGTAAAGGAGTTTACGATGTCTGGAGAACACACGTTGAAAGCGGTACGCGGCAGCTTTATTGATGTCATCCGCACCGTTGAAAACCCGGAAGAGATCGCCTCAGCGCTGCGATTTTTGGAAGACGGATTGCTGCTGATTCGCCAGGGAAAAGTCGAATGGTTTGGTGAGTGGGAAGCAGGAAAACAGCGGATCCCTGATGCCATCCGTGTCCGTGACTATCGCGGAAAACTGGTCGTGCCGGGATTCGTTGATACGCATATCCACTACCCCCAGAGCGAAATGGTCGGTGCCTATGGCGAGCAGTTGCTGGAATGGCTGAATAAGCACACCTTCCCGACCGAAAGACGCTATGAGGATCTGGAATACGCGCGCGAGATGTCAGCTTTTTTCATCAAGCAACTGTTGCGTAACGGCACCACCAGCGCGTTGGTTTTTGGCACGGTGCATCCGCAGTCCGTGGATGCGCTATTTGAAGCCGCCAGCCATATCAATATGCGCATGATCGCCGGCAAAGTGATGATGGATCGTAACGCGCCGGATTACCTTCTGGACGACGCCGAGAGCAGCTACCTGCAAAGTAAGGCGTTGATTGAGCGCTGGCATAAAAATGGCCGCCTGCTGTATGCCATCACGCCGCGCTTCGCCCCGACCTCGTCACCGCAACAGATGGCGATGGCGCAGCGTCTGCGGGAAGAATATCCCGATACCTGGGTACATACCCATCTCTCTGAAAACAAAGACGAAATTGCCTGGGTTAAAGAACTCTATCCTGAACATGACGGCTATCTGGATGTGTACCACCAGTACGGGCTGACCGGCAAAAATTGCGTCTTCGCCCACTGTGTCCATCTGGAAGAGAAAGAGTGGGATCGCCTGAGCGAAACCCACTCCAGCATCGCCTTTTGTCCGACCTCAAACCTCTACCTCGGCAGCGGTTTGTTCAATCTGCAAAAAGCCTGGAGGAAGAAGATCAACGTCGGTATGGGAACCGATATCGGCGCCGGTACCACCTTCAACATGCTGCAAACGCTGAACGAAGCCTACAAAGTGGTGCAACTACAGGGGTACCGACTCTCGGCATACGAAGCCTTTTACCTGGCGACGCTCGGCGGCGCGAAAGCGCTGGGCCTCGACGATCTGATTGGTAACTTTATGCCGGGCAAAGAGGCGGACTTTGTGGTGCTGGAACCGACAGCGACGCCGCTGCAACAACTGCGCTATGACAACTCAACATCCCTGGTCGACAAATTGTTCGTGATGATGACGCTGGGCGACGATCGCTCAATTTACCGCACTTACGTCGACGGACGTCTGGTGTACGAACGGACCTGACAGAACGCTAACATCCTGCTGAGGACATCATTATGTCTGGAGATATTCTGCAAACCCCCGGCGCGTCGAAACCACGCAGCGCGCTGGATAATTACTTCAAGATTACGGCGCGTGGCAGTACCGTGCGTCAGGAAATACTGGCCGGGTTGACCACCTTTCTGGCGATGGTCTATTCGGTCATAGTCGTGCCCGGAATGCTGGGGAAAGCGGGATTCCCACCCGCCGCCGTCTTTGTCGCCACCTGCCTCGTCGCAGGCTTCGGCTCGCTGTTGATGGGCCTGTGGGCCAACCTGCCGATGGCGATTGGCTGTGCTATTTCGCTGACCGCCTTCACCGCATTCAGCCTGGTGCTGGGACAACACATTTCGATTCCTGTCGCCCTCGGCGCGGTTTTCCTGATGGGGGTCATTTTTACCGCTATCTCGGTCACCGGCGTCCGGACCTGGATCTTACGAAACTTACCCATGGGTATCGCGCATGGCACAGGGATTGGCATCGGGTTGTTCCTGTTGCTGATCGCGGCGAACGGCGTCGGTATGGTGATTAAAAACCCGTTGGAAGGGCTTCCGGTGGCACTCGGCGCATTTACCTCTTTTCCGGTTCTGATGAGTCTGCTGGGTCTGGCGGTCATCTTCGGGCTGGAGAAATGCCGCGTCCCTGGCGGGATCCTGCTGGTGATTATCGCCATCTCGATTATCGGATTGATATTTGACCCTGCCGTTAAATATCACGGCCTGGTCGCCATGCCCAGCCTGAGCGGTGAAGACGGTAAGTCTCTGATTTTCAGTCTTGATATCATGGGCGCCTTACAGCCTGCGGTGCTGCCCAGCGTACTGGCGCTGGTGATGACGGCGGTATTTGATGCTACCGGCACCATCCGCGCCGTCGCCGGACAAGCGAATCTGCTGGATAAAGACAACCAAATCATCAACGGCGGTAAAGCGTTGACCAGCGACTCCATCAGCTCCGTATTCTCCGGTCTGGTGGGCGCAGCGCCAGCCGCCGTCTATATTGAATCCGCTGCGGGAACCGCCGCCGGTGGAAAAACAGGACTGACCGCCGCCATCGTCGGCTGTTTGTTCTTGCTTATCCTGTTCTTATCGCCTCTCTCTTACCTCATACCCGGCTATGCGACGGCGCCTGCGCTGATGTACGTCGGCTTACTGATGCTCAGTAATGTCTCAAAACTGGATTTCAATGACTTCATCGATGCGATGGCTGGTCTGGTCTGCGCGGTCTTTATCGTCCTGACCTGCAATATCGTCACCGGCATTATGCTCGGTTTCGTGACGCTGGTTGTCGGTCGCGTTTTTGCCCGGGAATGGCAGAAGCTGAACATCGGTACCGTCATTATTACCGTCGCGCTGGTGGCGTTCTACGCCGGCGGATGGGCTATTTAAGCGAGGCTCCGCGCCAACGCGCGCGGAGCTGTTCTATCGGCCTCGCCATTCAGGAGAAAACGCATGAGCGCCATAGATTCCCAACTTCCCTCACCGTCGGGGCAAGGCCGCGCCACCGATGAGGTCGACCGTATATTATCGCCTGGCAAGCTGGTCGTACTCGGTCTGCAACATGTGCTGGTCATGTACGCAGGCGCGGTCGCTGTACCGCTGATGATTGGCGACAGACTCGGCCTCAGCAAAGAAGCTATTGCGCTGTTAATCAGCTCGGATCTCTTCTGCTGCGGGATCGTGACCCTGCTGCAATGTATTGGCATCGGTCGCTTTATGGGGATTCGCCTGCCCGTGATTATGTCGGTGACGTTTGCCGCGGTGACGCCGATGATTGCGATTGGCATCAATCCGGATATCGGTCTGTTGGGCATTTTTGGCTCAACCATTGCCGCTGGCGCGATCACCACACTCTTAGCGCCGCTTGTCGGTCGCCTGATGCCCTTATTTCCACCGCTGGTAACGGGCGTGGTGATCACCTCGATTGGTCTGAGCATTATTCAGGTGGGCGTTGACTGGGCTGCAGGCGGAAAAGGTAATCCTGAGTATGGGAATCCGGTCTATTTAGGGATTTCATTTGCGGTCTTAATCTTTATTTTATTAATCACCCGATTTGCCAAAGGCTTCATGTCCAACGTCGCGGTCCTGCTGGGGATCATCTTTGGCTTTGCGTTGTCATGGATGATGAATGAAGTGAATTTGTCAGGCCTGCACGATGCCTCGTGGTTCGCGATTGTCACCCCCATGGCCTTCGGCACCCCTGTCTTTGATCCGGTGTCGATTCTGACCATGACGGCTGTGTTAATCATTGTGTTTATTGAATCGATGGGGATGTTCCTGGCGCTCGGCGAAATCGTCGGTCGCAAACTCTCATCGCAGGATATCATTCGCGGCCTGCGCGTGGATGGCGTCGGGACAATGATTGGCGGAGTATTTAACAGCTTTCCCCACACCTCATTTTCCCAAAACGTTGGCCTGGTCAGCGTCACGCGCGTGCACAGTCGATGGGTCTGCATCGCTTCCGGCGTCATCTTAATTTTGTTTGGCATGGTGCCGAAAATGGCGGTTCTGGTCGCCTCCATTCCGCAGTTCGTCCTCGGCGGCGCGGGTCTGGTGATGTTTGGTATGGTACTGGCAACCGGGATCCGCATTCTCTCGCGCTGCAATTACACCACAAACCGTTACAACCTCTACATTGTGGCCATCAGCCTGGGCGTCGGCATGACGCCGACGTTATCGCATGACTTTTTTTCTCGCCTGCCTGCCGTTCTCCAGCCGCTCCTGCATAGCGGCATTATGCTGGCCACCTTCAGTGCTGTCGTACTGAATCTGTTTTTCAATGGCTACCACCACCATACCGGGCTGGTGCAGGAATCCGTCTCGGATAAAAACCTGAAGGTCAGAACGGTTCGAATGTGGTTACTGATGCGCAAGTTGAAAAAAAATCAGCAGGATGAATAGTATGAATCTCTTTTGGCGCTGCCTGATTACCTTGCTGTTGCTCATGCTGATGTCGATACCCGCCATTTCTGACGGCATTGCGCTGGGTATCGAAAGTCGCTTCCGGTTTATGCTGCTGTTTTTCTAAAATCACGCCCCGCTCCCGACATCCGTACCGCAAGATGCGGATGTCACATTCCTGTGTTAAACGCTCCCGGCGTTAATCATTTCATCGTGAGATCTCATATACTGGTGTGCGCTTGAGATTGACAGTGAGACATTATGCGACAGGAACACGTCATTTTACTGGATGCACAGGACACCCCTTCCGGCACGCTGGAAAAATATACCGCCCACACCGTTAACACACCATTGCATCTCGCCTTCTCCTCCTGGCTGTTCAATACAGAGGGACAGCTGTTGGTGACTCGCCGTTCGCTGGAAAAAAAAGCGTGGCCAGGCGTCTGGACTAACTCGGTCTGCGGCCACCCTCAACAAGGTGAAAGTCACGAAGAGGCTGTTATCCGCCGCTGTCGTTATGAGCTGGGCGTAGAGATTGCCAGTCTGACTCCCGTCTACCCGGCATTTCGCTATCGCGCGACCGATCCCAGTGGGATCGTCGAGAATGAGGTCTGCCCGGTCTATGCAGCACGGGTGACCAGTGAACTGCAGGTCAATCGCGATGAGGTGATGGATTATCAGTGGAGCGATCTGGAGGCGGTTTTACGCGGAATTGACGCGACGCCGTGGGCTTTCAGTCCGTGGATGGTGATGCAGGCGTCAAACGATACGGCGCGAGCGTCACTCCTTAACTTTAGCCGTCAGCAATAAAAAACCCCGGCATGTCAGCCGGGGATTTTTTTATTAGCCGTCGCCGTGAAGCTTATTTGACCGGACGCATCGCCGGGAACAGGATCACGTCGCGGATGGTGTGGCTGTTGGTGAACAGCATCACCATACGGTCGATACCAATACCCAGACCCGCGGTCGGCGGCAGACCATGCTCCAGCGCGGTAACGTAGTCTTCGTCGAAGAACATCGCTTCGTCGTCGCCCGCCGCTTTCGCGTCAACCTGATCCTGGAAGCGCTGCGCCTGATCTTCCGCATCGTTCAGCTCGCTAAAGCCGTTACCGATCTCACGACCGCCGATGAAGAACTCAAAGCGATCGGTGATTTCCGGGTTCTCGTCATTACGACGCGCCAGCGGAGACACTTCTGCCGGGTATTCGGTAATGAACGTCGGCTGAATCAGATGCGCTTCGGCCACTTCTTCGAAAATTTCCGTCACGATACGGCCCAGACCCCAGCTCTTCTCGACCTTGATACCAATGGATTCAGCAATCGCTTTGGCGGAGTCGAAGTTATCCAGTTCAGCCATTTCCGTTTCCGGACGGTATTTCTTAATAGCCTCGCGCATAGTCAGTTTTTCGAACGGTTTGCCGAAGTCGAACACTTCATCGCCGTAAGGCACTTCCGTTTTACCCAACACGTCCTGCGCCAGCGTACGGAACAGAGACTCGGTCAGTTCGATCAGATCTTTATAGTCCGCATAGGCCATGTAGAGTTCCATCATGGTGAACTCTGGGTTATGACGCACGGAGATCCCTTCGTTACGGAAGTTACGGTTGATTTCGAATACGCGCTCGAAGCCGCCAACCACCAGACGCTTCAGGTACAGTTCCGGCGCAATACGCAGGTACATGTCCAGATCCAGCGCATTGTGATGGGTGATAAACGGACGCGCAGACGCACCGCCTGGGATCACCTGCATCATCGGGGTCTCAACTTCCATAAAGCCGCGACCGACCATGAACTGGCGGATGCCTGCCAGGATCTGAGAACGCACTTTAAAGGTGTTGCGGGATTCATCGTTAGAGATGAGATCCAGATAGCGCTGACGATAACGCGCTTCCTGATCCTGCAAACCGTGGAATTTATCCGGCAGCGGACGCAGCGCTTTGGTCAACAGACGCAATTCGGTGCAGTGGATAGACAGTTCGCCGGTTTTGGTTTTGAACAGCTTTCCTTTGGCGCCGAGGATGTCGCCGAGATCCCATTTTTTGAACTGCTCGTTGTAAACACCTTCCGGCAGATCGTCACGGGCAACGTACAGCTGAATGCGGCCACCCACGTCCTGCAACGTCACAAAGGACGCTTTCCCCATGATACGACGGGTCATCATGCGGCCTGCAACGGACACCTCGATGTTCAGCGCTTCCAGCTCTTCGTTCTCTTTCGCATCGAAGTCAGTATGCAGTTGGTCTGAGGTGTGATCGCGACGGAAATCGTTCGGGAAGGCGATACCCTGCTCACGCAGGCCAGCCAGTTTCTCACGACGCGTTTTCAGTTCGTTATTAAGATCGGCTACCGCGTCAGCGCCCTGTGCGTGTTGTTCAGACATGTTGGTTCCTCATAACCCTGCTTTCAAACTTGCTTCGATAAATTGATCCAGGCTGCCATCCAGCACCGCCTGCGTGTTGCGGGTTTCAACCCCGGTACGCAAGTCTTTAATGCGGGAGTCATCAAGGACGTAAGAACGGATCTGGCTTCCCCAGCCGATGTCGGATTTAGTGTCTTCCATCGCCTGCTTCTCAGCGTTTTTCTTCTGCATTTCCAGTTCATAAAGCTTCGCTTTCATCTGCTTCATGGCCTGGTCTTTATTCTTGTGCTGGGAGCGGTCGTTCTGGCACTGCGTCACAATCCCGGTCGGGATGTGGGTAATACGCACCGCGGATTCCGTACGGTTAACGTGCTGACCGCCCGCACCAGATGCGCGATACACGTCGATACGCAGGTCCGCCGGGTTGATTTCGATATCAATATCGTCATCCACTTCCGGGTAAACGAACGCGGAGCTAAACGAGGTATGGCGACGACCACCGGAGTCGAACGGGCTCTTACGCACCAGACGGTGAACGCCGGTTTCCGTACGCAGCCAGCCGTAGGCATATTCGCCAGAAATCTTAATGGTCACGGACTTGATCCCGGCCACTTCCCCTTCTGACTCTTCAATAATTTCGGTCTTGAAGCCGCGTGCTTCTGCCCAGCGCAAATACATACGCTCCAGCATGCTTGCCCAGTCCTGCGCTTCAGTACCGCCGGAACCGGCCTGGATATCGAGGTAGCAATCGGCGCTGTCATATTCGCCGGAGAACATACGGCGGAACTCCAGTTGCGCTAGTTTTTCGTCAAGCGTATCGAGTTCAGCAACGGCTTCGTTAAAGGTTTCTTCGTCGTCGGCTTCTACAGCCAAATCCAGCAGGCCGGAAACATCTTCCAGACCCTGAGACATTTGGTCGAGGGTGTCGACAATCGCTTCAAGCGAGGAACGTTCCTTACCCAGCGCCTGTGCGCGTTCGGGTTCGTTCCAGACGTCAGGCTGTTCCAGCTCGGCGTTTACTTCTTCCAGACGCTCTTTCTTGGCATCATAGTCAAAGATACCCCCTAAGAACGTCAGAGCGCTCCGTGAGGTCCTGAATGCGGTTTTTTACCGGATTAATTTCAAACATGGTCTGATTTCTTTTATTGGACTTGTCAAAATGCGGTGATAAGAGCGGGATTGTACCCAATCCACGCGCTTATTTATAGAGAATAGTGACGGGAAATTGGTCAGATTACACGGGCCAGATATTATCGATGATGATCTGCAAACTGCGGTTGCCGCGAAATTCGTTAATATCCAGTTTGTAGGCCAGCTCGACTTCGCGCACGCCGTTATCCGGCCAGCAGGCAGTGTCGACGTTAAAGGCGATGCCGTCTAACAGCGGTCCTCCGCCAACGGGTTCGACCATCACTTTCAAATGTCGCTCGCCAACCAGACGCTGCTGAAGCAGGCGAAAACGCCCGTCAAACAGCGGTTCCGGGAACATTTGCCCCCACGGACCGGCATCACGCAGCAGTTGCGCAACCTCCATCGTCATCTCCGCGGCGCTGAGCGGGCCGTCAGAGACCACTTCCCCCTGTAACAGCGAGGGATCCAGCCATTCCGTGACCAGCTCGCCAAAACGCTGCTGGAACAGGTCGAATTTTGCCTCTTCCAGCGACAGTCCCGCCGCCATCGCATGGCCGCCGAATTTAATCATCAACCCCGGATGCAACGTATCCAGCCGCTCCAGCGCATCACGCATGTGCAGTCCCTGAATGGAACGTCCGGAGCCTTTTAGCGTGCCATCGCCAGCCGGTGCGAAAGCGATCACCGGGCGGTGAAAACGCTCTTTAATGCGCGAGGCGAGGATCCCGACCACCCCCTGATGCCACTCAGGATGATACATCGCCAGACCTCCGGGCAGCGTTTCGCGACTGCGTTCCAGCTTCTCGCACAGGGTCAGCGCTTCCGCCTGCATTCCCTGTTCAATCTCTTTACGGGTCTGGTTTAACGCATCCAGTTCGTTAGCCAGTACCCGCGCTTCGCCAATGTTATCGCACAACAGCAGCGCCACGCCGACGGACATATCATCCAGCCGACCCGCCGCATTCAGACGCGGGCCAAGCGCAAACCCTAAATCGCTGGCGGCGAGTTTTTGCGCATCACGGTTGGACACTTCCAGCAACGCTTTGATCCCCGGACGGCATTTCCCGGCACGAATGCGGCTTAAGCCCTGCCAGGTGAGGATTCGGTTGTTGGCATCCAGCGGCACCACGTCCGCCACAGTGCCCAGCGCGACCAGATCGAGCAGATCCGCCAGGTTTGGCGGCGCAATGCCGCGTTCGTCAAACCAGCCTTTGTCGCGCAGGAAGGTACGCAGGGCGAGCATCAGGTAAAACGCCACGCCCACACCGGCCAGCGATTTCGAGGGGAAATCACAATCGGGCAGATTCGGGTTGATGATGGCTTCGGCGGCGGGCAGCGTCTCGCCCGGCAGGTGGTGATCGGTGACCACGACCGGGATCCCCAGCGCCCTGGCGTGATCCACACCGGCATGGGAAGAGATACCGTTATCGACGGTGACGATCAGCTGCGCGCCACGCGCATGGGCCTGATCGACCACTTCCGGACTTAAGCCGTAACCATCCTCAAAGCGGTTTGGCACGAGGTAGCTGATGTTATCGCAGCCCAGAGCGCGCATACCCAGCACGCTCAGGGCGGTACTGGTCGCCCCATCCGCATCGAAATCGCCGACAACAATGATGCGCGTCCCCTCGCGAAAGGCGTTATAGAGAATTTCGACCGCTTTTTCGACGCCGCTCAGTTGCTGCCATGGCAGCATGCCTTTGACGCTGCGCTCAAGATCCTGAGCACTGCGTACGCCACGACTGGCATACAGGCGACGTAGCAGCGGCGAAAGGTCGGCAGGCAGTTCTACCGACTCATCGACTTCCCGCCGACGAAGTTGTATCTGTTGTTTCACGCGAATTACTTACCACTGGTCTGTTTTTGGTGCTCGTCAAGAAACGCTTTCATCTCTTTCGGTCCCTGATAGCCTGGCACGACATAGCCGTTGCTCAGCACAATCGCCGGTGTACCGCTTACGCCAAACTGTACGCCCAGCGCATAGTGATCCGCGATGTTCACCTCGCAGGTCGCCGCTTTCACGCCTTTGCCTGCCATCGCGTCGTCAAACGCTTTGGCTTTGTCTTGCGCGCACCAGATTGACTTCATATCCTGCTCGGCCTGACTATCCAGTCCCTGACGCGGGAAGGCGAGATAGCGCACGGTAATGCCCAGCGCATTGTAGTCCTTCATCTCTTCATGCAGCTTGTGGCAGTAGCCGCAGGTGATATCGGTAAAGACGGTAATGACGTGTTTTTCCTGCGGCGCCTTATAGACGATCATTTCGTTTTCCAGCGCGTTCAGATGCTTCATCAGCAGCTGGTTGGTCACGTTGACTGGCGTCGCGCCGCTGACATCGTACATTGGCCCCTGAATGATGTGTTTACCGTCTTCTGTCACATACAGCACGCCGCTGTTGGTCAGCACCGTTTTCATCCCGGCAACCGGGGCGGGTTGAATATCCGTGCTCTGCACGCCCAGTTTCGTCAGAGACTGACGGATCGCGGCGTCGTCGGCGTGTGCCAGGCCGGAAAACGCAGTGGTCAGCAGGGTAAACAGCATTAAACCTTTTTTCATAACCTTTCCTGTTCGCTCAGCATTCACGCTCTTGGGTGATGCTGTTGATGAAGTTGACGCAGGCGCGCTGTCGCAACATGAGTATAAATCTGCGTGGTGGAGAGATCGCTGTGACCCAGCAACATCTGCACCACGCGTAAATCGGCGCCATGATTGAGCAAATGCGTGGCAAATGCGTGGCGTAAAACGTGCGGCGACAGCTTTTCACTGTCGATTCCCGCTAAGACGGCATAGTGCTTAATGCGGTGCCAGAAGGTCTGGCGCGTCATCTGCTGCGCGCGCTGGCTGGGAAACAGCACGTCAATCGATACGCCGTTCAGCAGCCACGGACGCCCATGTTCCAGATACGTCTCCAGCCAGTACACCGCCTCTTCGCCCAATGGCACGAGACGCTCTTTATTGCCTTTACCAATCACCCGCACTACGCCCTGACGCAAGCTGACATCGCTCATCGTCAGTCCGACCAGTTCAGACACGCGCAGTCCAGTGGCATATAAAATCTCAAGCATGGCTTTATCGCGTAACTCCAGCGGTTGGTCAACCACGGGAGCTTGTAATAACCGTTCTACTTGCGCTTCACTGAGATCCTTCGGCAGACGCTGCGGGAGCTTGGGCGATGCCAGCGTCGCGCTTGGATCGTCGGTGCGAATTTTCTCGCGGTAAAGATGCTGGAATAGCCGCCGCACCGCGCTCAGCAGTCGTGCGGTACTGGTAGCTTTATACCCACCGTCCATCCGCTCGGCCAGCAAGGCCTGCAGATCGTCACTTTGCGCGGTTTCCAGCGACACCTGACGGTGCGCGAGCCACTCCACCAGCATGGTCAGATCGCGGCGATAGGCGCTCAGCGTATTTTCCGCCAGATTTTTCTCCAGCCAGAGCGCATCAAGGAATTGTTCGATGCGCGCAAGATCCTGTTCCACATCTGCTCCTTTGATTCTGCAGTCTGCCATTATGACTCAATGATACGGGTTTCTGGTACACTACGCGCAAAGTCATAGCAAGTATTGAGACGTTTACGCGATGAATATTGGTCTTTTTTACGGTTCCAGCACCTGCTACACCGAGATGGCTGCGGAGAAAATTCGTGACATCATCGGCCCGGAACTGGTGACGCTGCATAATCTGAAAGATGATGCCCCGGCCCTGATGGAGCAGTACGATGTGCTGATCTTAGGCATTCCCACCTGGGATTTCGGTGAAATTCAGGAGGACTGGGAAGCCGTCTGGGATCAACTGGACGAACTCAACCTCGAAGGCAAAATTGTCGCGCTTTACGGTATGGGCGACCAGTTAGGCTACGGCGAGTGGTTCCTTGACGCGTTGGGCATGTTGCATGACAAACTGTCGACCAAAGGCGTCAAATTCGTCGGTTACTGGCCTACCGAAGGCTACGAGTTCACCAGCCCTAAACCGGTCATTGCCGATGGGCAGTTGTTCGTCGGTCTCGCACTGGATGAAACCAATCAATACGATCTCAGCGATGAGCGTATTCAGGCGTGGTGCGAGCAGATTCTCGGTGAAATGGCCGAGCACTATTCCTGATAACCGTTTTGCCGGATGATGGCGTGAACGCCTTATCCGGCCTACATGACACACCGCATAGTAGACCTTAAAGCTGCCCGCCATCAGGCATTCGTCGGCGCTACCCTTGCGTCGACGGTTGCATCATCAGGCGGCGTAAATCCCGCCATTCCGCCTTATCCATACTGTCAGCCGCGAGCCACAAATGCTGGCGTTTACCGGTTTCAGAGCGCAAGCGCAGCATCATGCCGGTTTTGATCATCCACGGTGCACTGACGATAAGCCAGTCCTGCCCCTGCCAGCGGAGTCGTCCATCCATCAGAAGTTTGACCTCTCCCTGACGGGCGTTAATTCGCCGCTGGCTGCGGACACAGTCAAACACCACCAGCGAAAGCAGTATCAACCACAGCGGCGTGTAGCTCAGCGGCCATGGCATTAATAGAATCGCCGCGGCCACCAGCCCATGCAGAAGGAGTGATAGCCACTGTGCGCGCCATGAGACGCGGAGATCAGATTGCCACAGGACCACGATCCCGATTCCGTGTCTGGATGAGTCGTACCATCTGCTCCAGTTCAGCATCTGCCGGTTTACCGTGATTCATCAACCAGTTGAATAAATCCGGGTCATCACACTCCAGCAGGCGGATAAAAATACGTTTTTCATCATCACTCAACGTGTCGTATTCATGTTCGAAAAACGGCATGATGGAAATATCGAGTTCACGCATACCGCGTCGGCATGCCCAGTGAATACGTGCTTTATTGTTAATATCCATGTTCTTCTTCCTGTCTCACTCAAATGAACTACCCGGCTATTGTAACGTGTTTTTCATCCTGTTTTGCGGGAATATCCATAACCACAAGCGCGATCGCTAATTAAATCCCCAATAAGTCAATGGGTTCATGTTTTCTGGATGCCGCCTCGCAATCTGTAAGATAAGGCACAAATGGGACTATCAAAGCGCTTGCATTGGGCCATAGCTCTTTTACCATTAGTCATTATCACTGCGTTAAGCAAATCAGGACATTTTTATGGCATTTACTCCATTTCCACCTCGTCAACCCTCAGCTTCAGCGCGTTTGCCCTTGACGCTGATGACGTTAGATGACTGGGCGCTGGCCACGATTACCGGGGCTGACAGCGAGAAGTATATCCAGGGTCAGGTGACAGCTGACGTGAGTCAACTGACTGAACACCAACACGTCCTGGCCGCCCACTGCGACGCTAAAGGAAAAATGTGGAGCAACCTGCGGCTGTTCCGCGACGGCGACGGTTTTGCCTGGATTGAACGCCGTAGTCTGCGTGATGCGCAGGTGGGCGAACTGAAAAAATACGCTGTGTTCTCGAAAGTGACGATTGCCCCAGACGACGAACGCGTACTGCTCGGGGTGGCAGGTTTCCAGGCGCGTGCCGCACTGGTGAATCTGTTCAGCGAACTGCCCGACAGCGAAAAGCCTGTCACGCATGAAGGAGCGACGACCCTGCTGTGGTTTGAACATCCGGTAGAACGCTTCCTGTTGGTTACCGATGTGGCAACCGCGGAAACCGTAACCGAAAAACTGCGTGGTGAAGCCGAACTGAATAACAGTCAGCAATGGCTGGCGCTGGATATCGAGGCCGGTCTGCCGGTGATTGATTCAGCAAACAGCGCGCAGTTTATCCCGCAGGCGACTAATCTCCAGGCGCTGGGCGGTATCAGCTTTAAGAAAGGCTGTTATACCGGTCAGGAGATGGTGGCACGAGCGAAATTCCGCGGGGCGAACAAACGCGCGTTATGGTCTCTGGCGGGTAAGGCCAGTCGTGTACCGGAAGCGGGTGACGATCTTGAAATGAAAATGGGTGAGAACTGGCGTCGTACTGGCACCGTCCTCGCGGCAGTGCAACTGGATGACGGTCAGCTACGGGTACAGGTGGTGATGAACAACGATATGGAGGCCGACAGCGTATTCCGCGTGCGCGACGATGCCAACACGTTGCACATCGAACCGCTGCCCTATTCACTGGAAGAGTAATTCATCAGCACTTGATGTCGCTTCGCTTATCCGGTCTACGGGGAAAAGTCGTAGTCCGGATAAGACGGTAAAGCATCACATCACGCCTGTCCTACGTACAAATAGATGGCCAGAAAGTGGCATACGCTGCCGCCCAGCACAAACCCGTGCCAGATAGCATGGTTGTAGGGAATACGCTTACTGACGTAGAAAATCACTCCCAGCGAATAGACCACGCCGCCTACGGCCAGTAGCGTTACGCCGCCCGCCGCCAGTTTGATCGCCAGTTGATACACCACAATCAGTGACAGCCACCCCATCGTCAGATAGGTCACCAGCGACAGCACTTTAAACCGGTGGGCTATCGTCAGTTTGAATAAAATGCCGAGCAGCGCCAGACTCCAGATAACGATCATTAGCCCACGCGCCAGCGGTGAATTTAGCCCAACCAGCAGAAACGGCGTATAGGTCCCGGCAATGAGCAGGTAAATCGCACAGTGGTCGAATTTTTTCAGCCAGATCTTCGCCCGCTGATGTGGTATCGCGTGATACAGGGTCGACGCCAGAAACAGCAAAATCATGCTGCCGCCGTACAGGCTGTAACTGGTAATCGCTGTCGCACTGGCATTCATGTCCACCGCCTGCACCAGCAACAACACCAGACCGACGATACCAAACACCAGCCCAATACCATGACTGATGCTGTTGGCGATTTCCTCTGCCAGTGAATATCCTTGCGCGATTAATGGCTTCTGGACCATAACTTACTCCGGAGAAACGAACTTGTTCGTGATTGCGCCTCTAGCGTAACTGAGAATGGTTCCAGTGAACACCTGTTAGCTAAAATAAATATCATTTTAAAACTAATCGTTATAAATCAAAATGTTGAAACGAATTTTTCAACTAACAGTTGTTCATTTAATTCAAAGGCATTTAAAATCAATCACATAAAACTGTGACTGATTCGGGTAAATCTCGCCAATCACCCGCTTCAGTTCCTCCAGCGTCATGTTTTCCTGTTGTGCATGTTTTTCCGTCAACGTGTCGAGCGTGACGGTTGACGTTCCCAGCACCTCAATTGTGCAAAAATAGCCATCGTCCTCGAAACGCCCTACCCGCAGAATGTCACCGGTCCTGAAGTGAGATTCTGACTCATCACGAATAGTGATCGTTTTACGCCCTGCCAGAATGTCGTCCTGGAAACGCTGAAAAAAAGTGATGTCATTTGGCTGCATGTTATTATTCCCTTTAGGTAAAATCTGATGAGTGAGTATTGCCATAGTGAGTATGTTCTCCCACGCTGCCATCGCCAGTCTCAACAACATTGAGATGTTGGTCTACAACTATGTCATCAAGAACCGTGACAAAGTCATGTACATGACCATTCGGGAGCTGGCTGAAGCGGCGGGTGTATCGACCACCACCGTGTTGCGTTTCTGTCGCAAGCTTAACTGTGAAGGCTACTCTGAATTTCGCGTACGCTTTAAATTATATTTAGAGCAGAACGAACCGCAACAGGCTAATTTTGGCGCCAGCGAAATTATCAGTTTCTTTAAAGGCGTAAATAACGATGAATTTGATCAATTACTCGATCAGGCTGTAGAGATTATTTTATCGTCCGAGCGCATTATATTTGTCGGTGCCGGTACCTCAGGTGCCCTGGCGAAATATGGCGCGCGTTTTTTCTCAAACGTCGGGAAATTCAGCAACCACATTGATGATCCTTATTTCCCGGTGACGAACGATATGGCACGTAATGCGCTGGCGATTGTGTTATCGGTCTCTGGCGAAACCGAAGAGATCCTGCGCTTTGCCAGCCAGTTCAGCCTGCATAACTGCAAAGTGCTTTCGATTACCAGCCATGAACACTCGCGCCTCGCCAAACTGGCGGACTTTAATCTCTCCTGGCATGTGCCGCAAACCCGCATTGCTGGCGTGTACGATATCACCACGCAAATTCCCGTTATTTATATTCTCGAATCCCTTGGCCGAAAGCTGGCGAAAAAAATAGCGTAAAAAAACAGACTGTTTTTTGGCGGTAACAAATTACCGTTTCGCTATTTTGTTATATCGTGACATTTACCTTCCCTTTGTTAGACTCAAATCAGTTTGTATTAATTTGAGATGACGCAACGATGAAAAAACTCACCTTACCAAAAGATTTTCTCTGGGGCGGCGCGGTTGCTGCACATCAGGTTGAAGGCGGCTGGAACAAAGGCGGTAAAGGACCGAGCATTTGTGACGTTCTGACCGGCGGCGCGCATGGCGTACCCCGTGAAATCACTCAGCAGGTGGTGCCGGATAAATATTACCCAAACCACGAAGCGGTCGATTTTTATGGTCACTATAAAGAAGACATCAAGCTGTTTGCCGAAATGGGCTTTAAATGCTTCCGCACGTCCATCGCCTGGACCCGAATCTTCCCACAAGGTGACGAAACACAGCCAAATGAAGAAGGGCTGAAATTCTACGACGACATGTTTGATGAATTGCTCAAGTACAATATCGAACCGGTCATTACCCTTTCTCACTTTGAAATGCCGTTGCACCTGGTTCAGCAGTACGGCGGCTGGACTCACCGCAAGGTCGTTGATTTCTTTGTTCGTTTTGCCGAAGTGGTGTTTGAACGCTATAAGCATAAGGTCAAATACTGGATGACCTTCAACGAAATCAACAACCAGCGCAACTGGCGTGCGCCGCTGTTTGGCTATTGCTGCTCTGGCGTTGTTTATACCGAGCACGAAAACCCGGAAGAGACCATGTACCAGGTGCTGCACCACCAGTTTGTTGCCAGCGCGTTAGCCGTGAAGGCGGCGCGTCGCATCAATCCGGAGATGAAGGTGGGCTGTATGCTGGCGATGGTCGCGCTGTATCCGTTCTCCTGCAAGCCAGAAGACGTCATGTTCGCCCAGGAATCCATGCGCGAGCGTTATGTTTTCACTGACGTTCAGTTGCGCGGTTACTACCCGTCCTATGTCCTCAACGAGTGGGAGCGTCGCGGCTTTAACATTAAAATGGAAGACGGCGATACCACGATTCTGCGTGAAGGTACCTGCGATTACCTCGGCTTCAGTTACTACATGACCAACGCAGTGAAGGCCGAAGGCGGCAGTGGCGATGCCATTTCGGGGTTCGAAGGCAGCGTACCGAATCCGCACGTCAAAGCCTCCGACTGGGGCTGGCAGATTGACCCGGTGGGTCTACGCTACTCGCTGTGCGAACTGTATGAACGTTACCAGAAACCGTTGTTCATCGTTGAAAACGGCTTTGGCGCTTACGATAAAGTAGAAGACGATGGCAGCATTAACGACGACTACCGCATTGACTATCTGCGCGCCCATATCGAAGAGATGATGAAGGCGGTCACGTATGACGGTGTGGATCTGATGGGTTACACGCCATGGGGCTGTATCGACTGCGTCTCTTTCACCACCGGCCAGTACAGCAAACGTTATGGCTTTATCTATGTGAACAAGCACGACGACGGCACGGGTGACATGTCCCGTTCACGCAAGAAGAGTTTCGACTGGTACAAAGCCGTGATCGCCAGCAACGGCGAGGTGCTGTGAGCTTTTGCCGGATGACGGTGTAAACGCCTTATCCGGCCTACATGCTCTTTCGGGAAAGGGAATATAAGCCGGATATCGCGCAGCGTTATCCGGCAAACATTACATTACTTCCCGCCCGCCAGTTCCAGAAAACTGCCCGTGACATACGACGCTTTCTCGCTCAGCAGCCAGGCTATGGCCTGCGCCACCTCTTCCGGCTGTCCGCCGCGCTGCATAGGTAACATCGACTTCACGCGATCCACCCGTCCAGGCTCGCCACCGGAGGCGTGGATTTCGGTGTAAATTAACCCCGGACGTACACCGTTGACCCGTATACCCTGCGCCGCCACCTCCAGCGCCAGTCCCGTCGTCAGAGAATCGACAGCCCCTTTCGACGCCGCATAGTCAACATATTCCCCCGGCGCGCCCAGCCGCGACGCCGCTGACGACACGTTCACAATCGCCCCGCCGTGACCGCCGTGTTTGTGCGACATCCGCTTGACCGCTTCGCGACAGCAGAGGAAATACCCCGTCACGTTGGTCGCTAACACGCGGTTAATCCGCTCGGCAGAGAGGTTTTCGATTGTACTTTGTTCAAACAAAATTCCGGCATTATTGACCAGCGCCACCAGCGGCTCATTTTCACGGTCGATCGATTCGAACATCGCCACGACCTGCGCTTCGTCACTGATATCTGCACGCAGGGTAAACGCGTTCCCGCCGGCGGCGACTATCTTATTCACCACCTCGGTGGCAGCCCGAATATTATGATGAAAATTAACGGCAATCGTGTAACCCTCATCTGCCAGCTGCAACGCGGTCGCGCGCCCAATGCCACGACTGCCGCCGGTAACCAGTGCGATTCCCATAGCGTTCTCCCGATATGAAAAAGCCGGGTGGCGGCTTCGCCTTACCCGGCCTACAAATGATTTACTACCGTGGCAAAATTACTGGTATTCGCTCATCGGCACGCAGGAGCAGAACAGGTTACGGTCGCCATAAACGTCATCAAGACGCTTCACGGTTGGCCAGTACTTGTTCGCTACACCCGCCGGGAAGACCGCCACTTCACGGCTGTAACCGTGATTCCACTCTGCTACCAGCTCGTTTTGGGTATGCGGCGCGTTAACCAGTGGGTTATCTTCCAGCGTCCATTCACCGCTCTGCACGCGATCGATTTCCGCACGAATCGCCAGCATCGCGTTGATAAAGCGATCCAGTTCCACTTTGCTTTCTGATTCCGTTGGCTCAACCATCAGCGTACCCGCGACCGGGAACGACATGGTCGGCGCATGGAAGCCGTAGTCGATCAGGCGTTTGGCAATATCCAGTTCACTGATACCGGTCGCTTCTTTCAGCGGACGGATGTCGAGAATACACTCGTGCGCCACGCGACCATCGCGGCCGGTATACAGAACCGGGAATGCGTCTTTCAGACGGCTGGCAATGTAGTTGGCATTCAGAATTGCCACCTGACTTGCCTGCTTCAGTCCTTCGGCGCCCATCATGCGGATGTACATCCAACTGATTGGCAGAATTGATGCGCTGCCGAACGGTGCGGCAGACACCGCGCCCTGACGGGTCAGCATCCCTTCAATCTGCACCACACTGTGGCCTGGTACAAACGGCGCAAGGTGCGATTTCACGCCAATCGGTCCCATGCCTGGGCCACCGCCGCCGTGCGGAATGCAGAAGGTTTTGTGCAGGTTCAGGTGCGAAACGTCAGCGCCGATAAATCCCGGCGAGGTGATACCCACCTGAGCATTCATATTTGCGCCGTCGAGATAAACCTGACCACCGAATTGATGCACGATCTCGCACACTTCGCGGATCGTCTCTTCGTAAACGCCGTGGGTAGACGGATAGGTCACCATGATGCAAGAGAGATTTTCGCCCGCCTGAGCGGCTTTTTCACGCAGATCGCCAAGATCGATATTCCCGTTCTTATCACAGGCCACGACCACTACCTGCATCCCCGCCATCTGTGCGGAAGCCGGGTTAGTCCCGTGCGCAGAGGCCGGGATCAGGCAGATATCGCGATGCCCTTCATTGCGGCTTTCGTGATAATGGCGGATCGCCAGCAGACCGGCGTATTCCCCTTGTGCACCAGAGTTCGGCTGCATACAGACGGCGTCGTAACCGGTCAGTTTGACCAGCCAGTCAGAAAGCTGACCAATCATCTGATGGTAGCCTTCCGCCTGTTCTGGCGGGCAGAACGGATGCAGTTCGGCAAATTCCGGCCAGGTAATTGGGATCATTTCCGCTGCCGCATTCAGCTTCATGGTGCAGGAACCCAGCGGGATCATCGCCTGATTCAGCGCCAGATCTTTGCGCTCCAGCGAGTGCATGTAGCGCATCATCTCAGTTTCACTGTGATAGCGATTGAATACCGGGTGGCTCAGGATGGCGTCATCACGCAGCATACTTTCCTGAATTGAACGACTGTCGTGCGCCACCTCTTTGTCCAGGGTGTCGATGTTCAGACCGTGGCCGTCACCCAGCAGAACCGTAAACAACTGCAAGACATTTTCACGGGTGGTGGTTTCGTCAAGCGTAATGCCGACTGCGTTATGGATATCACTGCGCAGGTTGATTTCTGCCGCTTGCGCACGCGCCAGCACTGCGGCTTTGTCCGCCACTTCCACGCACAGTGTGTCAAAATAGTGGGCATGACGCAGTTTCAGCCCTTTTTGTTGCATGCCCACGGCCAGGATATCGGTCAGACGGTGGATACGATTCGCAATGCGTTTCAGGCCAACCGGGCCATGATACACGGCATACAGACTGGCGATGTTTGCCAGCAGTACCTGTGAGGTACAAATGTTGGAGTTCGCTTTCTCGCGGCGAATATGCTGCTCACGCGTCTGCATCGCCATACGCAGCGCGGTATTGCCCGCCGCATCTTTCGATACGCCGATAATACGACCCGGCATGGAGCGTTTGAATTCATCTTTTGCTGCAAAAAATGCCGCGTGTGGACCGCCATAGCCCATCGGTACGCCAAAGCGTTGCGCAGAGCCGAAAACAATGTCCGCGCCCTGTTTGCCCGGCGCGGTCAGCAGCACCAGCGCCATAAAATCGGCAGCAACGCTGACGATCACTTTGCGTGATTTCAGTTCGCTAATCAGCGTGCTGTAGTCGTGGACTTCACCGGTGGTACCCACCTGCTGTAACAGCACGCCGAACACATCCTGGTGATCCAGTACTTTCGCCGCATCATCCACAATCACGTCAAAACCAAAAGTTTCCGCACGCGTACGCACAACGTCCAGCGTTTGTGGATGCACATCTGCGGCAACAAAGAAACGGTTCGCGTTTTTCAGTTTGCTGACGCGCTTCGCCATTGCCATCGCTTCTGCAGCCGCAGTGGCTTCATCGAGCAGCGAAGCGGAAGCCATGTCCAGACCGGTCAGATCCAGTGTCACCTGTTGGAAGTTCAGCAGTGCTTCCAGGCGGCCCTGAGACACTTCCGGCTGATAAGGCGTATAGGCGGTGTACCAGCCCGGGTTTTCCAGCATGTTACGCAGGATAACCGGTGGCAGTTGCACGGCGGTATAACCCATGCCGATGTATGACGTGAAGCGCTTGTTACGCCCGGCGATGGCCTTTAATTCTGCCAGCGCGGCGTATTCGGTCGCCGCCTCGCCCACCTGCGGCGGGGTTGCGAGCTGAATGTCTTTCGGCACAATCTGGCCGATCAGCGCGTTTAACGACCCGGCACCAACGGCATTCAGCATCTCTTGCTGTTGCGTGGCGTCCGGTCCGATGTGGCGTTCAATGAAAGCGCCGCTGTTTTCAAGCTGGCTTAACGTCTGTGTCATGGGCGATGGTTCCTGAAACGTGCAGTGAATCGTGATTGTCTCTGTCTGCGAGCCCGGTGGCGCTAACGCTTACCGGGCCTACGCATGCCTTCCAGGCCGGATAAGCGCAGCGCCATCCGGCAAAGGCAGATTTACTCGTCTTCTAACAATGCTTCGTACGCAGTGGCATCCAGCAGCGAGTCCAGTTCGCTCTCATCACTGGCTTTGATTTTGAAAATCCAGCCATCGGCGTACGGCTCGCTGTTCACCAGTTCCGGGGAGTCGCTCAGGGCATCGTTAACGGCCACGATCTCACCGCCGATCGGCGCATAGATATCAGAAGCGGCTTTGACCGATTCGGCAACCGCGCAGTCATCACCCGCACTCACGGTCGTGCCGACTTCCGGCAGGTCAACAAAAACCATGTCGCCCAACAGTTCCTGAGCGTGTTCGGTAATGCCAACGGTGTAAGAGCCGTCAGCTTCTTTGCGCAGCCATTCGTGTTCTTTACTGTATTTCAGTTCTGCTGGTACGTTGCTCATCAATCAATCTCCAGAAAAGGATGAATCACGCGACGGCTTTGCCGTTACGCACAAAAACAGGTTTAGTGACTTTTACCGGCATTTCGCGGTTGCGAATCTGCACAATGGCCGTTTCGCCAATGCCCGCTGGTACGCGCGCCAACGCAATACTGTAGCCCAGCGTCGGAGAGAAGGTACCGCTCGTGATAACGCCTTCCAGTTGATTACCCTGGGCGTCAGTGAAACGTACCGGCAGTTCGTTACGCAGCACACCTTTTTCGGTCATGACCAGGCCAACCAACTGTTCGTGGCCTTTTTCACGCTGCGCTTCCAGTGCTTCACGACCGATAAAGTCGCGATCGGCGGGTTCCCAGGCAACAGTCCAGCCCATATTAGCCGCCAGTGGAGTGATCCCCTCATCCATCTCCTGGCCATACAGGTTCATACCCGCTTCCAGACGCAGCGTATCGCGCGCGCCCAGACCACACGGTTTCACCCCCGCTTCCACCAGCGCACGCCAGAAATCCGCCGCCTTTTCATTCGGCATCGCAATCTCATAGCCCACTTCACCGGTATAACCGGTCGTGGCGATAAACAGGTCGCCGGCCTGCACGCCGAAGAACGGTTTCATGCCTTCAACGGCTTTGCGCTGCTCATCAGTAAACAGAGATGCCGCCTTCGCCTGCGCGTCAGGCCCCTGCACCGCGATCAGCGACAGGTCATCACGCACGGTAATGTCGATGGCATAAGGTTCAGCGTGTTGGGTAATCCAGGAGAGGTCTTTTTCGCGAGTGGCGGAGTTAACAACGAGGCGGAAGAAGTCTTCGGTAAAGTAATAGACAATCAGGTCATCTATCACGCCGCCCGAGGCGTTAAGCATACCGGAATAAAGCGCCTTGCCGGTTTTCGTGAGCTTTGCCACATCGTTCGCCAGCAGATAACGCAAGAACTCCCGAGTGCGACTGCCGCGTAGATCGACGATGGTCATGTGCGACACATCAAACATTCCGGCATCGGTGCGAACCGCATGGTGTTCATCGAGCTGAGAACCATAATGCAGCGGCATCATCCAGCCGTGGAAATCGACCATGCGTGCGCCGCATAGCGTGTGTTGTTCGTACAAAGGCGTCTGTTGAGCCATCTTGTCCTCATTGAATAAGCGGGGCTGACCACCCTTTCGCAGCGAAAATTGTCGCCACGAAACCCGGCATCGACGTCACTCCTGGACTCCGACGCAAACGTTCTCTTTGCCCCTGAACTTACCACCGAAATCCACGCTAAACCATAAAACAAAATTAACCATCACATTAGCTTATGACCAAAAACCGCCAAAACACCATCAGCATAAAAAACCATTGAAAAGGCCATTAATACAGATAAATGATAAGCACTCATCCATAACAGCCGCACATATCAATATTAAACGCTAAAAAAATGTCAAAACTGGCGTTGCGAGAAAATCATGACATTAGAAAATATAATGCGAAAAGAAGAGTGAAATTAGTTTATTTCAAATGAGGGAAGCCTCCCGGCGAAGACGCCGGGAGAAGGAAATGTGACGGGTTTCAAATTCTTTAAAAAGAGGGGAATGCTTAGCGAAGCCACTCAGGCAGATCGTTTAATCCCATTGCCTGACGGAGAAGTTGCGGTTTAACGCCAGGGAGCGTATCAGCCAGTTTCAGCCCTATATCACGCAGCAGTTTTTTCGCCGGATTCGTCCCCGCAAACAGCTCGCGGAATCCCTGCATGCCCGCGAGCATCATCGCGGCGCTGTGCTTACGGCTACGCTCATAGCGACGCAAATAAAGGTACTGACCGATATCTTTACCCTGACGATGCAGACGTTTGAGTTCATCCACCAGTTCTGCTGCATCCATAAAACCGAGATTTACGCCCTGTCCGGCCAGCGGATGGATAGTATGCGCAGCGTCGCCCACCAGCGCCAGACGATGCGCGGCAAACTGACGCGCATAGCGTCCTGTCAGTGGAAACACCTGGCGGTCGCTTTCCACCTGACACAGCCCCAGACGATTATCAAACGCGATGTTCAGCGCCTGATTAAATTGCTCATCGCTAAGCTGCTGCATCCGTTCAGCCGCTTCCGGCGCAAGCGACCAGACGATGGAGCACAAATGCGGATCGCTGAGCGGCAAAAACGCCAGAATGCCTTCACCGTGAAACGCCTGACGGGCAACAGCACCGTGCGCTTCTTCGGTGCGAATAGTCGCGACCAGCGCATGATGGCGGTAATCCCAGAAGGTCAGCGGAATGTCTGCCTTATTGCGTAGCCACGAATTCGCCCCATCGGCGCCAATCACCAGACGCGCGGTGAGCATTGCGCCATCTTTCAGCGTCAGGAAGGCTTCGTTTTCCCCCCACGCCACCTGCTGCAATTCGGCAGGCGCCATCAGCGTGATATCGGAGGATTGCTGCGCTTTTTGCCACAGCGCGTAATGGATCACGGCGTTCTCTACGATATGGCCCAGATGGCTGTAGCCCATGCTTTGGTCATCAAATTCAATGCGGCCAAAGCTGTCCTTATCCCACACTTCCATCCCGTGATAACAACTGGCGCGACGAGCCACAATGTCTGACCAGACGCCCAGACGGGTAAGCAGTTTTTCACTGGCGGCATTGATTGCCGACACGCGAAGCGCAGGATCGGCATCCATCGCCAACGGCTGCGGTTCGCGCTGTTCGAGCACAGCGACACGTAAACCGCTGCCCTGTAACCCGCACGCGACAGCCAGGCCAACCATGCCTCCACCCACGATTGCTACATCAACACTTTGCACTGTTTACTCCTGGAAATCGGAAACCGCCATCGGGCGTCATGTTCGTATAAATACCGGATGGCGCTTCGCTTATCCGGTCTGGAGATGTTTACCGCGCCACCCAGCCTAACGTCCGCTGCGCAAACGCATTGCGGGCGGGAGGGCATAATTCCATGGTCATCAGTCCCATGTTGCGCCCAACAACCAGCGGCGCCCAGCGGTTGGCAAACAGATGGACCAGACTGTCCGTCACGCCGACCGTAGCCTGGCGATCCTCCTGACGACGCTGTTGATAGTGCGAGAGCACGGCGTAATCACCGACGTCCCTGCCCGTTGCCTGCGCTTCAGTCAGCGTTTCGGCGAGGCTCATGACATCGCGCAGTCCGAGGTTGAACCCCTGCCCTGCAATCGGATGCAGCGTCTGCGCGGCGTTACCCACCAGCACGGTACGGTGCGTGAATGCCTTCGCCGCCGTGGTGAGCGACAGCGGATACGCGCTCCGTTTGCCTGCGTGCGTGATTTTCCCCAACCGCCAGCCAAATGCCGTCTGGAGTTCGCGACAGAAACGTTCATCTGACCAGCTCAGAATCTCCTCACGGTGTTCCAGCGGATGGCACCACACCAGCGAACTGCGCCCTTCAGACATCGGCAGCATCGCCAATGGTCCATGCGCCGTAAACCGTTCAAACGCGCGGCCATTATGTGCAACGGCGGTTGAGACGTTAGCGATCACCGCCAACTGCTCATAGGGTTCCTGTTGCCAGTCAACGCCGCAGGCGGTGGCCAGCGCTGAACGGGTACCATCCGCTGCCACCAGAACGCGTCCGACGATCGTTTCGCCCGTCTCCAGCGTGACATTCACCTGGTCTTCGGTACGCGACACGCTGGCAACCCGATCCGGGCAGTGCAACGTGACGCCAGGCGCTTTTCGCAGCAGAGCAAACAGGCGTAACCCCACGTCATGCAGCTCAACCACCTGACCCAGCGCCGGAATGCGATAGTCCTCAGCGTGGAGCGTCACAAAACCGGCATGACCCCGATCGCTGACGTGGACGGTATTGATCGCGGTGGCGCAGTCGGCAATTGCCTGCCAGACGCCAATGCGTGCCAGTTGTTGGCAGGTCCCCGCCGCGAGCGCAATCGCCCGGGCATCAAACCCGGGATGACTGTCCGCTTCGGGGGCAGTCGCTTCAATCAGATGAACCGGCAGCATCCCCTGACTCAACCGGGAAATCGCCAGCGCCAGCGTCGCGCCCACCATGCCACCGCCAACAATGATCACGCTCATGCCTTTTTCGCCGCCGCCATTAACGCTTCAATCTCATCCGCCTTTTTGACGACGCCAGCGGTCAGATTTTCGTTGCCGTTTTCGGTGATCAGAATGTCATCCTCAATACGGATCCCGATCCCCCGATACGCTTCCGGGACATCGGCATCAGGCGCAATATACAGCCCTGGTTCAACGGTAATCACCATTCCTGGCTTCAGGATGCGGGAACGATCCTGCTCATATTCGCCGACATCATGGACATCCAGCCCCAGCCAGTGGCTCAAACCGTGCATAAAGAACGGACGATGCGCATTATCGGCGATCAGTTGATCCACTTCGCCCTGCAAAATACCCAGCTTCACCAGCCCGGTAATCATAATGCGCACGACTTCGCCGGTGACTTCCTGAATCGAGGTGCCCGGACGGTACAGACGCAGGCTGGTTTCCAGTGATTCCAGGACGATGTCGTAGATTTCACGTTGCGCCGGGGTAAATTTGCCATTCACCGGGAACGTTCGGGTGATATCCCCGGCATAGCCCTGGTATTCACAACCTGCATCAATCAGCACCAAATCGCCGTCGCGCAGTTCACTTTCATTTTCGGTGTAATGCAGAATACAGCCATTTTCACCGCTGCCCACAATGGTGTTGTAGGACGGATAGCGTGCGCCGTGGCGAGTAAATTCGTGGTGAATTTCGCCTTCCAGGTGATACTCAAACATCCCCGGACGGCATTTCTCCATCGCCCGGGTATGCGCGAGTGCCGTAATTTCTCCGGCGCGACGCATCACCGCAATCTCTTCAGGCGACTTAAACAGGCGCATTTCATGCACCATCGGCCGCCAGTCGATCAGGGTCGACGGCGCTTTCAGGTTCTGGCGTGAGCCTTTGCGCAGTTTTTCCAGCGCGGTGAAGACAATCTCATCCGCATACGCATATTCGCCCTGCGCGTGATACACCACGTCCAGACCGTTAAGTAGTTGAAAAAGCTGTTGATTAATTTCGCTGAAGGCCAGCGCGCGATCCACCGCCAGTTTTTCCGGCGCGGCATCTTGCCCCAGACGTCGACCAAACCAGATTTCTGCAGTCAGATCGCGAACGCGGTTGAACAACACGCTGTGGTTATGGGTATCGTCGCTTTTAATCAGTACCAGAACGGCCTCCGGTTCGTTAAAACCGGTGAAATACCAGAAATCGCTGCTCTGGCGATACGGGTATTCACTGTCCGCGCTGCGCGTTACTTCCGGCGCGGCAAAAATCAGCGCGGCGCTGCCTGGCTGCATTTGCGCAAGCAGTGCCTGGCGACGACGTTGGTATTCCTGCGGTGTCATGACGTGGTGGCCTCCATTATCGTTTTACTTTTTAGTGTAGGGTCGGTTTACGCACTTCCGGTGCGGTCGGCGGCTGACGAGTGAAGGTATCGTGGCACAGCAGCGCCGCGACACGCACATACTCGATGATCTCTTCGAGCGACATCTCCAGCTCTTCCTGATCTTCCTCTTCGTCATAGCCGAGCTGCGCGATGTTGCGCAAATCGTCGATAGCTTCGCCCGTTTCTCCGGTCACTTTATCAAGCTTCGGCTGCGTGACGCCGAGGCCAAGCAGGAAGTGATTAACCCATCCCGCCAGTGCGTCTGCACGATCGAAAACGCTCACGTCATCGCCTTCAGGCAGATAAAGCTGAAAAAGGAAACCATCATCTTCCAGCGCGTCGCTGGTCGCGGAGTGCATTTTACGCAGCGCCTGAGCCAGTTCATGACCGAAGGCCAGCCCTTCGTTCGTCAGGTCGTGAAGCAGCGGCTGCCAGGAGCTGTCGTTATTACCACCGCAAATCATCCCGCTGATCAAACCGTGCATTTCCGCTGGGGTCAGTCCGGCCCCTTGTTGGTTCAAATACTGGTTCATTTCACTGTAACCAGGCATTTCGTTCTGTATAGACATAAGCATTCGTCATCAAAGGGAGGATATTCATGGTATGCTACCACTTTGGACCCTGGTGAACCAGAATAGGGCTTGTATCTTCACACCAGGGTAGCTATAGTGTCGCCCCTTCGCGGACCCAGGGTCTGGAGACGAAGGCAGCACAGTCAATCAGCAGGAAGGTGGCATGTCTGCACAACCCGTCGATATCCAAATATTTGGCCGTTCACTGCGAGTGAATTGCCCGCCTGAACAAAGGGATGCGTTGAATCAGGCTGCGGACGATCTGAATCAGCGGTTGCAAGATCTGAAAGTTCGCACTAGAGTCACAAATACTGAGCAACTGGTATTCATTGCTGCACTGAATATTAGCTACGAACTGGCTCAGGAAAAAGCGAAGACCCGCGACTACGCGGCGAGCATGGAACAACGTATTCGGATGCTCCAACAGACCATTGAACAGGCACTGCTTGATCAGGGTCGCATAACCGAAAAAACGAACCAAAACTTTGAATAACACTTTTCGGTTTACTATGGTAGAGTGACCGTGAAGACAAAAATTTCTCTGAGATGTTTGCAAGCGGGCCAGTCCCCTGAGCCGATATTTCATACCACAAGAATGTGGCGATCCATGGTTGGTGAGCATGCTCGGTCCGTCCGAGAAGCCTTAAAACTGTGACGACGCATTCACCTTGAACCAAGGGTTCAAGGGTTACAGCCTGCGGCGGCATCTCGGAGATTCTCCTTCTACCTGGCGACAGCCATGACATTACTTTCTGAACTCCCTTTATCACGACAAACCATTCGCCAGATGATTAGGCAACGTCGTCGTGCGCTCACACTTTCGCAGCAAATCACCTTCGGTCAGCAGGCCGCAACACGCATGCTTGCATACCCTCCCGTAGTGATGGCGCACACGGTCGCCGTGTTTTTGTCATTTGATGGCGAACTCGATACTCAGCCCCTAATCGAACAACTCTGGCACGCGGGAAAACGCGTCTATCTCCCGGTCCTGCACCCTTTCAGCCCCGGTAATTTGCTGTTTCTGCACTATCACCCGCACAGTGAACTGATCACTAATCGGCTGAAGATTCAGGAACCTAAACTCGACGTTCGTGATGTTCTGCCGCTTTCGCAACTGGACGTGCTGGTCACGCCACTGGTGGCGTTTGATGAGTACGGTCAGCGTTTAGGGATGGGTGGCGGATTCTACGATCGCACCTTGCAAAACTGGCAACAGCATGGTCTGACGCCCGTAGGGTATGCCCACGACTGTCAGCGTGTGGAGAAATTGCCGGCAGAAGAGTGGGATGTCCCCTTACCGGCCGTCGTAACGCCGTCAAAAGTGTGGGAATGGTAAGCGCTTCTTTGCTGATTGACACCGCCGTTTTTTTGACCTAAATTTCCTCGGTAAGGGTGAGGGAGGCGAACCTCCCTCCTGCGTTTTCGCTGTTAATATGCTGGCCAGGCGATGATTAACAGGATAAGCAGCATGATGACATAACTCATCATCGTCCCTTTCCTTTTTAGAGCCCCTGCTTCGGTAGGGGCTTTCCCGTTTCAGCGCTGTGCTGCGCCTCTATCGTAAATTCCTTTTGTTGATGTACAACGCGTAGCGAAGCCTTTAATCATCAATTGCGGCAAGGCTCGAAAACAGGATGTATGCGTTACAACAAGGGATGACGATGTCGGGAAAACGAAGGGAGAAAGGAAGAAATGACGGGCAGACTCAGCGCCTGCCCGCATCGGTAAGAATCAGTACAACAGGCGCGCGCGAATAGTGCCCGGAATGGCCTTCATCGCCAACAGCGCTTTCTCGGCGACTGCTTCATCCGCTTCAATGTCGATAACGACATAACCCATTTGCGCCGACGTTTGCAGATACTGCGCGGCAATGTTGACGCCCTGCTCGGCAAAAATCTGGTTCAGGGAAGTCAGCACGCCAGGACGGTTTTCATGGATGTGCATCAGACGACGCCCGCCGTGGAGCGGCAGCGACACTTCCGGGAAGTTAACCGCAGAAAGCGTAGAGCCGTTATCAGAATACTTCGCCAGTTTACCTGCCACTTCCAGACCAATGTTTTCTTGCGCTTCCTGAGTGGAACCTCCGATATGCGGCGTCAGAATCACGTTATCAAAGTCGCAAAGCGGTGAAGTGAACGGATCGCTGTTGGTTGCCGGCTCGGTCGGGAACACGTCGATTGCCGCCCCTGCCAGGTGTTTGGTCGCCAGCGCATCGCACAGCGCGGGAATATCTACCACGGTGCCACGTGCGGCGTTGATCAGCAGCGAGCCAGGCTTCATCAGCGCGATCTCTTTCGCGCCCATCATGTTCTTCGTTGAGGCGTTTTCCGGCACGTGCAGGCTGACCACGTCGCTCATGTTGAGCAGTTCAGACAGATGCTGAACCTGAGTGGCGTTACCCAGCGGCAGCTTGTTTTCAATATCGTAGAAGTAAACGTGCATCCCCAGCGATTCCGCCAGAATACCCAACTGAGTCCCGATGTGGCCATAGCCAATAATGCCGAGTCTTTTACCACGTGCTTCAAACGAACCGGCAGCCAGTTTATTCCACACACCGCGGTGCGCTTTGGCGTTTGCTTCCGGTACGCCGCGCAGCAGCAGTAGCAGCTCACCAATCACCAACTCCGCCACGGAACGGGTGTTAGAGAACGGCGCGTTAAACACCGGAATACCGCGCTTTGCTGCCGCCTTCAGGTCTACCTGGTTGGTGCCGATACAGAAACAACCGATAGCGACCAGTTTTTCCGCCGCGTTGATCACCTCTTCTGTCAGATGGGTACGGGATCGCAGGCCAATGAAGTGGGCATCACGGATGGACTCTTTCAGCTCTTCAGCATCCAGTGCCCCTTTGTGAAATTCGATGTTGGTATAACCTGCTGCCCGAAGGCTATCCAGCGCCTTTTGATGCACGCCTTCAACCAGCAGAAATTTAATCTTGTCTTTCTCCAGCGATACCTTTGCCATTTCCCGACCCTGTCTTTTTATGCAATCTGATATTGTGTGTGTGGATTTGATCCGCCTTTCAACATATCAAAAATAATTATTGCGGCAATATGAACGTTTGCGTCGCTCTGTTGAGGAACGTTCATTCAGTGGCAAATGCCAGAGGAAAATGCTGGGGATAAGTTTTTCTTTGGAGAAATCAGCAGGGCAAGATTCAAAACGTGATACATGTCACCAAATTTGCCCTGCAAAAAAATTTTAACCGGGGAAGCGCTCCCCTGGTCAGATCATTTCACGATGGTTTTGACGCCGTCAGCGGTCCCGATTAACGCCACATCCGCGCCACGGTTAGCAAACAGGCCGACAGTCACCACGCCGGGAATAGCGTTAATGGCATTTTCCATCGCCACCGGATCGAGGATCTCCATGCCGTGCACATCAAGGATCACGTTACCGTTGTCAGTCACCACGCCCTGACGGTATTCCGGACGACCGCCCAGTTTGACTAACTGGCGGGCCACTGCGCTGCGCGCCATTGGGATAACCTCAACCGGCAGCGGGAAGTTACCCAGAATATCCACTTCCTTGGACGCGTCGGCGATACAGATAAATTTCTTCGCCACGGAGGCAATGATTTTTTCACGGGTCAGCGCCGCGCCGCCGCCTTTAATCATCTGCATGTGACCGTTAATTTCGTCCGCGCCATCAACGTAAACGCCAAGGCTGTCCACTTCGTTGAGATCAAACACAGGGATGCCGAGGCTTTTGAGTTTTTCGGTTGAGGCATCCGAGCTGGAAACCGCGCCTTCAATCTGACCTTTCATGGTGCCCAGCGCGTCAATAAAGTGCGCGGCTGTTGAACCGGTACCTACCCCTACAATGGTGCCGGGCTGTACATACTGAAGTGCCGCCCATCCTACTGCTTTTTTCAGTTCATCCTGCGTCATGATTGTCTCGCCTTTGTGGAGAAAAATTCACGCGCATTATAGACCATTGCGCGGAAAAATCTTCCCGACCCGCTCGCAGGCTGCGGATTTCGTCTTTACCCAATGCAAATTTATGTCATAGTGCAGAACAAGCAAAAATTTCAGGAGTGTGTCAGATCAATGAAACGTCCGGACTACAGAACACTACAAGCACTGGATGCCGTTATACGTGAACGCGGGTTTGAGCGCGCGGCGCAAAAGCTGTGCATCACCCAATCTGCCGTTTCGCAACGCATCAAGCAGCTTGAGAATATGTTCGGACAACCGCTGCTGGTCCGCACCGTTCCGCCGCGTCCGACCGAGCAGGGGCAAAAACTGTTGGCGCTGCTTCGTCAGGTCGAACTGCTGGAAGAGGAATGGCTGGGCGATGAGCAGACCGGCTCCACGCCGTTGCTGCTGTCGCTGGCGGTTAACGCCGACAGTCTGGCGACCTGGCTGTTACCGGCTCTGGCGCCGGTACTGGCTGACTCCCCTATTCGTCTTAACCTGCAGGTGGAAGATGAAACCCGCACCCAGGAACGTCTGCGTCGCGGCGAAGTGGTAGGCGCGGTGAGTATTCAGCATCAGGCGCTGCCCAGTTGTCTGGTGGATAAACTCGGCGCGCTCGACTATCTGTTTGTGGGTTCCAAAGCGTTTGCTGAACGCTACTTCCCGAACGGTGTCACCCGCTCCGCGCTGCTGAAAGCGCCTGCGGTGGCGTTTGACCATCTGGACGATATGCACCAGGCCTTCCTGCAACAGAACTTTGATCTGCCGCCGGGCAGCGTTCCATGCCACATCGTCAACTCTTCGGAAGCCTTTGTGCAACTGGCGCGTCAGGGCACCACCTGCTGTATGATCCCGCACCTGCAGATTGAAAAAGAGCTGCAAAGCGGTGAACTGATCGATCTCACGCCAGGCCTGTTTCAGCGCCGGATGCTCTACTGGCATCGGTTTGCGCCTGAAAGCCGCATGATGCGCAACGTCACCGACGCGCTGCTGGCCTACGGTCACAAGGTGCTGCGTCAGGACTGAGCCGGTCTCATTCTGCGGTGTAGAAGTGTCTGAGCTCATCGAACTGCATGGCAAATTCGATGTAGCTCATCAGCGCGGGAGAGTTCAGCTTACGGCTGGGATACACCAGCCAGAGATCGTTTCCCGCCACTGTCCATGGCGCCAGTACCGGTATCAGAGCGCCCTTTTCGATTTTATCTTCCAGCATAAACGCCGGCAGCAGTGTGATCCCCGCCCCTGCGATGGCGCTTTCGCGGGCATAGACCAAATTATCCGTCAGATGCACCCGCTCAGGCATGTACTGATAGTCTTCATCACCGCGATGAAATAACCACTCAGCCCAGGCTTTGTGCGCGATGCAATGGTGTTCGACCAGTTGACGGGGATGGTTCAACGGCGCATAACGTGACAGATAATCGGGCGAGGCCAGCAAATAGCGCGGGCAATGGCCAATCATACGTCCGATCAGCGAGGAATCCTGCGGCTTACCAGTGCGCAACGCGACGTCAAAACCGCTGTCCACCAAATCCAGCAGTTCATCGGAGATACTGACCTCAAGATAAACATCGGGGTAGCGTTGCTGGAACTGCGTGTTCAGGCGCGCGAGCAGTGTCGCGCCAATGCCTGCCGGCGACGTGATGCGCAATCGTCCGCTGGGGTTGTCGCGCAGGCGCTGAACCGCATAATCGGCGCGTTCGCTGGCAGCGAGTATTTCCCGGCAGTGCACCAGATAGTGTTCACCGGCGTAGGTCAGGTTCAGTTTGCGGGTGGTACGGTTGATCAGGCGAATGCCAACGTGCTGCTCAAGCTGGCTGATACGCTGACTGACGCTCGACTTCGGCAGCCCCGCCTTTTGCGCGGCGACGGTAAAGCTGCCGTGTTCGGCGACCAGGGCAAACAGCGCCATATCCTGCAAGTGCTTAAACATCGCGTTCACCCCTGGCGAGGATCACCCCTGCTCACCCATCATCTCTTTGACCAGCTCGACGCAACGCAGGAAACGGCCATCGTAATCCGCCTCTTCGACATGCACGAAGTCGATATTGTTTTCGCGCAACATCTCCACCAGCAGCGTCTGAAATTCTTTGCGATCCACTGAACTACCGAGGCTGCGCAGACCGTCCGCCACCCACGGCGTGTTATTTTCCAGCAGGATCACCAGGTCAAAGCGGTATTCATCGATCAACGCCTGCACAAACGGATGTTCTCGCCCTTCGTACTTTTTGCAGAAGGCCTGAGTCGTGACGAAGTCGGTGTCGACAAACGCCACTTTATTGGCGTACTTCACTGCAAAATCAATGTACTGCGCGTGGCCCAGCGCGATTTTATCGTAGTCAGAATATTGTAGCGCCATCTCATCCCCCCCGAGGTGAGAGAAGACATAATCCCGGCCATACTCCCACGCACTGGTGGTATTGAAGATATTCGCCAGCTTATTGACCAGCGTCGATTTCCCACTCGATTCTCCGCCCAGCACCGCCACGGTACGCACGAAGAACGGCTTCACTTCGGTAGGAATATATTCCCAGTAGCGGAAGGGGTTTTCACGGATTTGCGCGCCGCTGATGCTCATAAAGGTCCGTTTCGGGTCGATAAGCACCGTTTCGATACCCAGATGTTCCAGGTACTGCGGGGCATCGGCTTCCTCTGAGGTATAGATCCAGTTTGGCGCAATCCCCTTCTCCGCCATAAACGCTTTGATGCCCTTACTCCAGACGTCCCAGCCGTGCGGATACGGCTCCATCCCCTCTTCGTTGAAGGCATGAATGCGGATATTTTTCTGATATTTGAACGTTTGTAACAGCCAGCGCAGACGATCCGGCACGGTCGGTTGCTGGGACATGGCGCTGTCTTCAAACAGCGCGCGGTCGCGCGTATCGTCATAGCCCATGATGATATGCAACTCGTCCACCTGGCTACAGGCGCGCTGAATCAGATAGATATGACCGGTGTGCAGCGGATAAAATTTGCCGAACACCACACCGATATTTTTCTGCTGCCGGGGAAACTCCAGCCCCAGAAAACGGTGCAACGCCTCCAGCTTTTGCGCGCTGGGGCTTTTGATCTTGGCATTGAGAAGTTGGCTGAGATAGCCCTTGGTCATTCCACTGGCATCCGCCACTTGTTGCAGGGTACAGCCCTTTTGCTTGATCGCGGTTTTCAGATAATCAAATGACGACATGGGTAACCTCCGTTTCACTCATTATAAGTCGTCAAACACGTTTAACGCATCCGCCAGCTTCTTGACACCAAAAACCTGCATCCCTTCCGGCGGTTTTTTCGGCACGTTAGCTGCCGGAACAATTGCGCGACGGAAACCATGTTTTGCGGCCTCGGAAATACGCTCCTGACCGCTGGGCACCGGGCGAATCTCTCCTGCCAGCCCCACTTCGCCAAACACTACCAGGTCCTGCGGCAGCGGCCTGTCGCGCAGGCTGGAGACCATCGCCAGCAGCAGCGCCAGATCCGCGCTGGTCTCTGTGACTTTGACGCCGCCCACCACGTTAACGAACACGTCCTGATCGGCCATTTGCAGACCGCCGTGACGGTGCAACACCGCCAGCAGAATCGCCAGACGGTTCTGCTCCAGCCCCACCGCGACGCGACGCGGGTTGGCCATCATCGAGTGATCGACCAGCGCCTGGATCTCCACCAGCAGCGGTCGCGTCCCTTCCCAGACCACCATCACCGAACTGCCGGAGGTGACTTCATCGCCACGACTCAGGAAGATCGCCGAAGGGTTGCTCACTTCGCGTAGTCCCTGTTCGGTCATCGCGAAGACCCCTAACTCATTCACCGCGCCAAAACGGTTTTTGTGGCTGCGCAGGGTACGAAAACGGGAATCGGCATCGCCATCCAGCAATACCGAGCAGTCGATGCAGTGCTCAAGCACTTTTGGCCCGGCCAGCGAGCCGTCTTTGGTCACGTGGCCCACCATCACAATCGCCACGCCGCGCGTCTTGGCAAAGCGCGTCAGGTAGGCCGCCGTCTCACGCACCTGCGCCACGCTGCCGGGTGATGACTGGATATCCGCCATGTGCATAACCTGAATGGAGTCGATCACCATCAGCTTCGGCTGCTCTTCTTCTGCAATCAGGCAAATCTGCTCAATACTGGTTTCCGAAAGCATGTTGAGATTGTTGGTCGGCAAACCGAGACGGTGCGCGCGCATTGCCACCTGCTGCAGGGACTCTTCCCCGGTGACGTACAGGGTTTTCATCTGCTCCGCGAGCTTGCACAGCGTCTGCAATAACAGCGTGGATTTACCCGCGCCGGGGTTACCGCCAATCAGAATCGCACTGCCGGGAACGACGCCGCCGCCCAGCACGCGGTCAAACTCTTTAAAACCGGTGGAAAAACGCGGCAGCTCTTCCAGGCTGATATCGGAAAGCTTCTGAACCTTTGCAACGCCAGCGCTCCCGGCATAACCACTCAGTCGCTCATTACGCGCCACCGTCGGCGATGCAGCCAGGCGCACCTCGGTGATGGTGTTCCAGGCATGACAGGCGCTGCATTGCCCCTGCCAGCGCGGATAATCCGCCCCGCATTCATTACATACAAAGGCGCGTTTTGGAGCTTTTGCCACGGTTTACCTCGTTATCTCTGTACCGCCTGTGTGCCGGATGGCGGCGGCGCCTTACCCGGCCTACACCTTAATACCAGCCGGTATCTCAATTATTTCTGGTTCATGCTGCCGGAGAGAATGCAGAACACCCCCATCAGGTCAGCGTGACGGATAGTAATCTCCGTCTTTTCATTCACTTTCGGCTTGGCATGGTACGCAATCCCCAGCCCCGCCGTTTTGATCATCGGCAGATCGTTGGCGCCATCGCCAATCGCCACGGTCTGCGCGATCGGGATTTCATATTCCTGCGCCAGTCGGGTCAGCGTTTTGGCCTTATACTGCGCATCGACGATATCGCCAATCACGTTGCCGGTAAATTTACCGTCCATGATCTCCAGTTCATTCGCCACTGCCGCCGTTAGCCGCAGTTTCTCACGCAGATATTCGGCAAAGAAGGTAAAGCCGCCGGAGGCGATTGCCACCTTCCAGCCCAGTGTTTCCAGCTTCAGCACCAGTTGCGTCAGGCCTGGCATCAGCGGCAGACTTTCACGTACCTGATGCAAAATATTGGCATCCGCGCCTTTCAGCGTCGCCACACGACTGCGCAGGCTGGCGGTGAAGTCGAGTTCGCCGCGCATCGCCCGTTCGGTCACTTCCGCGACCCTTTCGCCGGTACCGGCCAGTTTGGCGATCTCATCAATGCACTCGATCTGAATCGCGGTGGAGTCCATGTCCATCACCAACAGGCCAGGAGTACGCAAATGCGGGATTTTCCCCAACGGCGCAACGTCTAATTGCGCATCATGCGCCAGTTTCGTCGCGCGAGGCGTGAGCGAACCGGCAAGGCGAATGACCTGATAGTCCTCGACACACCACGCCGCGACAATCACCATCGCCGCGCCCAGTTTGCTCTGGTACTGAGTGAGACGTTGTTTATCCAGCCCGCGTCCGTACAGCAGCCAGCCGCTACGTCCAGCGTGGTAATCCAGTGGCATCACCTCGTCACCACTCAAAGAAAGGGGCAAACCTGGCCATAAAGAGACATCTTCAGGCAAATCGCACCAGGTAATGTTAGGCATTAAAGCTCCTGTAAAATCGTTCGGGCCGGGAAGGTTCACGGGGAAAATAACGCATGAGGCTACCCTGTAACCATCGCTTCTGGCAACATTAAGCCTCAAATTTTCAGCAGGTGGAATATGGCTCGCGCAAAACTGAAATTCCGACTTCATCGTGCAGTGATTGTATTGTTCTGTCTCGCACTGCTTGTTGCGCTCATGCAGGGCGCCTCCTGGTTCAGTCAAAATCACCAGAGACAGCGTAATCCGCAGCTTGAAGAGTTGGCGCGCACGCTGGCGCACCAGGTCACGCTGAACATCGCGCCGCTGATGCGTACCGAAACGCCTGACGAAAAACGCATCAAGACGATTCTGCAGCAGTTAACGAAGGAAAGCCGCATACTTGATGCCGGCGTTTATGATGAACAAGGCGATATGATTGCCCGCGCAGGCGAAAGCGTAAATGTGCGCGACCGTCTGGCGCTGGACGGTAAAAAAGCCGGCGGCTACTTCAACCAGCAGATTGTTGAACCCATCCAGGGGAAAAATGGCCCACTGGGCTATCTGCGCCTGACGCTGGATACGCATACCTTAGCCACTGAAGCCCGGCAGGTGGACAACACTACTAACATTTTACGCCTGATGCTGCTGCTTTCACTGGCCATCGGCGTGGTGCTGACCCGCACTCTGCTGCAGGGTAAACGAACCCGCTGGCAGCAATCGCCCTTCCTGCTCACCGCCAACAAGTCGGTGCCGGAAGAGGAAGAGAGCGAGAAAAAAGAGTCATTCGTTACAGGAAAGGAAAACTGACATGTCGACACTTCGCCTGCTTATTTCTGACTCTTATGACCCCTGGTTTAACCTGGCGGTCGAAGAGTGTATTTTTCGTCAGATGCCCGCCACTCAGCGCGTGCTGTTTTTGTGGCGCAATGCCGATACGGTCGTCATTGGGCGTGCGCAAAACCCGTGGAAAGAGTGCAATACGCGGCGGATGGAAGAGGACAACGTGCGCCTGGCGCGCCGCAGCAGCGGCGGTGGCGCGGTCTTCCACGATCTCGGCAATACCTGTTTCACCTTTATGGCCGGGAAGCCGGAATACGATAAGACCATCTCGACGTCAATTGTCCTGAATGCGCTTAACGCACTGGGCGTGACGGCTGAAGCTTCAGGACGTAACGATCTGGTGGTGAAAACGGCGGATGGCGACCGTAAGGTTTCTGGCTCAGCCTACCGCGAAACCAAAGATCGCGGTTTTCATCACGGCACACTATTGTTGAACGCCGATCTCAGCCGACTGGCAAACTACCTGAATCCAGACAAAAAGAAACTGGCGGCCAAAGGCATTACCTCTGTACGCTCGCGCGTGGCGAATCTCACCGAACTGTTGCCGGCCATCACCCATGACCAGGTGTGTGCGGCGGTAACCGAGGCCTTTTTTGCCCACTACGGCGAACGCGTTGAAGCGGAGGTAATCTCCCCGGACAACACGCCCGATCTGCCGAACTTTGCCGAAACCTTCGCCCGCCAGAGCAGTTGGGAGTGGAACTTCGGGCAGGCACCAGCCTTCTCGCATCTGCTGGATGAACGTTTTACCTGGGGAGGCGTCGAACTGCACTTTGACGTTGAGAAAGGGCATATCACCCGTGCGCAGGTGTTTACGGACAGTCTCAATCCGGCACCGCTAGAAGCGCTGGCCGCACGTCTTGAGGGCTGCCTGTATCGTGCCACTGTCGTACAGCAGGAGTGCGAATCTTTGCCGAGGGATTTTCCGGAGCAGGAAAAAGAGTTGCGGGAATTGTCAGCGTGGATTGCACAGGCGGTGCGCTAATAAAAAGCCCGCTGGCACTGCTCAGCGGGCCTGGAAAACCGTAGGCCGGGTAAGGCGAAGCCGCCCCCCGGCACACCAGGTCTTACGCTTTATCGCCCAGCAGAACGGATTCCAGCGCGATTTTAATCATGTCGTTGAACGTGGTTTGACGTTCAGCCGCCGTCGTCTGCTCGTGCGTACGGATGTGGTCAGACACGGTGCAGATAGTCAGTGCTTTCGCGCCAAATTCTGCCGCCACGCCGTAGATACCCGCCGCTTCCATTTCCACGCCCAGGATGCCGTATTTTTCCATCACGTCGAACATTTCGCCGTCCGGAGAGTAGAACAGATCCGCAGAGAACAGGTTGCCAACGCGTGCGTCCACACCCAGTGCTTTTGCCGCGTCAACCGCGTCACGTACCATGCTGAAATCAGCAATCGCGGCAAAATCATGGTCTTTGAAACGAATGCGGTTCACTTTGGAATCGGTGCAGGCACCCATACCAATTACCACGTCACGCAGTTTTACGTCCGGACGCACAGCACCACAGGACCCTACGCGAATGATTTTCTTCACGCCGAAATCGGTGATCAGCTCTTTGGTGTAGATGGAGCAGGACGGGATACCCATACCGTGACCCATGACGGAGATCTTACGGCCTTTGTAAGTCCCGGTGAAACCTAACATGCCGCGAACGTTGTTTACTTCGCGTACATCTTCAAGGAAAGTTTCCGCAATGTGTTTTGCGCGCAGCGGGTCGCCCGGCATCAAAACGACGTCAGCGAAATCACCCATTTCTGCATTAATGTGAGGAGTTGCCATCTTCAGTTCCTTTTGTATTGTTGTTTTTGCCTGATGCCGGCTATGCCTTATCAGGCCTACAAAACGTATTCAAATACCCTAAGGATTTCGCGTTGTAGGAAGGCGACGAATTCGTGAATCCCCGGGAGCATAGATTAACTATGTGACCGGGGTGAGCGAATGAAGTCAACGCATCTACAGCGCGAAAGACAACGGGTATTACAGCATGTTTTTACCGTATTCCATTGGCGACGTGCCAAAGTACGAAGCGAGAGTCTGACCTATATCCGCAAAAGTTTCGCGGTGGCCTAACGAGCCCGGTGTTACTTTCGGGCCGTACACCAGCACCGGAATGTGTTCACGGGTGTGATCGGTACCGGTCCAGCTCGGATCGCAGCCATGGTCAGCGGTCAGGATCAGAATGTCATCTTCACCCACCAGCTCCATCAGCTCCGGCAGACGGCGGTCGAACAATTCCAGACCGGCCGCATAACCGGCGATATCACGGCGGTGGCCCCAGGAGGAGTCGAAGTCAACGAAGTTAGTGAAGACAATCGTCTTGTCACCCGCTTCTTTCATCTCTTTAATAGTGGCGTCAAACAGCGCGTCCAGGCCGGTGGCTTTCACTTTTTTAGTGATGCCGCAGTTGGCGTAGATGTCCGCGATTTTACCGACGGAAACTACGTGGCCGTCTTTCTCATCAACCAGTTTCTGCAACACGGTCGGCGCTGGCGGTTCAACGGCCAGATCGTGACGGTTGCCGGTACGCTGGAAGTTACCCGCTTTGTCGCCAATGAACGGACGCGCGATGACGCGACCGATGTTGTAACCGCCTTCGGTCAGCTCTTCACGGGCGATCTCGCACAGCTCGTAAAGTTTATCCAGGCCAAACGTCTCTTCATGGCAGGCAATCTGGAACACGGAATCCGCGGAGGTATAGAAAATCGGTTTGCCGGTTTTCATATGCTCTTCGCCCAACTGGTCCAGAATCACCGTACCGGAAGAGTGGCAGTTACCGAGATAGCCCGGCAGGTTCGCACGTTTGACCAGTTTATCCAGCAGTTCCTGCGGGAAGCTGTTTTCGTGGTCGCTGAAATAACCCCAGTCAAACAGAACCGGCACACCGGCGATTTCCCAGTGGCCAGACGGCGTATCTTTACCGGAAGAGAGCTCATGCGCCCAGGCGTATGCGCCAATCACTTGTGCGTTAGCGTCCATACCGGCTGCGATTTTACCGGTAGACCCTTCATGCGCTTTCACCAGACCCAGGCGGGTCAGATTTGGCAGATTCAGTGGGCCTTTACGCCCTTTGTCAGCCTCGCCTTTGGCACAGGCTTCAGCGATATGCCCCATGGTGTCGGAACCGACGTCGCCAAAGCGATCCGCGTCTTCCGTCGCACCAATACCAAAGGAGTCCAGCACCATAATAAATGCACGTTTCATCTTGTTCTCCATTCATCTGCGCTGCAAAAAAGCGATCAGATCAGTATATAGCTATTCGGTGATACGACGATAGACCGTTGGTGTGCTTTCAGGCGCTTTATCGTCAAGGATAATTGCCGCTTTGACGGCTTTCGCCGCGTCCTGCCAGCTGGCTTCATCTTTCGCGTGGATCACCGCCAGCGGACGCTGCCCGTCTACGCTGTCGCCAAGACGCGCCACATCGGTAAAGCCGACGCTGTAATCAATGGTATCCGACGCCTGGCGACGACCGCCACCCATCGACACCACCGCCATACCCAGCGCACGCGTATCCATCGCGCTGACGAACCCTTCGCTATCAGCGTAAACCGCTTTACTGAGCATTGCCGTCGGCAGGTATTTCGCGTAGTTCTCCACGAAGTCGGTCGGGCCTTTCTGGGCGGCAACCATCCGACCAAAGATCTCAGCGGCTTTACCGTTATCCAGCACCGCCTGCAATTTCGCCCGCGCGTCAGCGTCGTCTTTCGCCAGATTGCCGGAGATCAGCATTTCAACACACAGCGCCATCGTCACATCGAACAGGCGTGGGTTGCGGTATTCGCCGGTCAGGAACTGCACCGCTTCGCGTACTTCCACCGCGTTACCCGCGCTGGACGCCAGTACCTGGTTCATGTCGGTCAGCAGCGCGGTGGTGCGCACGCCAGCACCGTTCGCCACGCCCACAATCGCTTCCGCCAGCGCTTCAGAGAGCTCATAGGTCGGCATAAACGCGCCGCTGCCGACTTTCACATCCATAACCAGCGCATCCAGCCCTTCCGCCAGTTTTTTCGCCAGAATGGAGCCGGTGATAAGCGGAATGGAATCCACCGTTGCAGTAATATCGCGGGTGGCATAAAAACGTTTGTCCGCCGGTGCGAGCGAGCTGGTTTGCCCGATGATCGCCACACCCACGTCCTTAATGATTTCGCGGAAACGGTTGTCGTCCGGGAAGATGTCGAATCCCGGAATAGCTTCCAGTTTATCGAGCGTACCGCCGGTATGACCCAGCCCGCGACCTGAAATCATCGGAATGTAGCCGCCACAGGCTGCGACCATTGGGCCGAGCATCAGCGACGTCACGTCGCCCACACCGCCGGTGGAGTGTTTATCCACGATCGGGCCGTTCAGATTCAGGCTCTTCCAGTCCAGGACGGTTCCTGAATCCCGCATTGCCATGGTCAGCGAAACGCGTTCTGGCATCGTCATATCGTGGAAGAAAATGGTCATCGCCAGGGCGGCGATCTGCCCTTCTGAAATGGTATTGTCACGAATACCATTGATAAAGAAACGAATTTCTTCATCGCTCAACGCATGACCATCACGTTTTTTACGAATAATTTCTTGTGCGAGAAACACGATAACCTCCCGATTAGGGCCGGGTAAGCCATGTGCTCCCCGGCGAGTCGTATTGATGCCGGATGGCGGCTAACGCCTTATCCGGCCTACGATGGGCAATTCAAATTTAGTAACTGCTTGCGCTCTTACCATCGCCGTGACCCAGCGCTTTCAGCAGGCTTGCCAGCAAGCTGGATGCCCCAAAGCGATAGTGACGAGAATCCGCCCAGTCCGCGCCGAACAGTTCATCAGCGATAGCCAGGAACTGCTGAGCATCTTCGGCGGTGCGCACGCCGCCCGCAGGTTTGAAGCCCACGGTTTTGGATACGCCCATATCGCGGATCACTTCCATCATGATGCGAGCACTTTCCGGCGTGGCGTTTACGGGTACCTTACCGGTAGAGGTTTTAATGAAATCCGCACCTGCTTTGATAGAGATTTCAGAGGCCTTACGAATAAGCTGCTCTTCTTTCAGCTCACCGGTTTCGATGATCACTTTCAGCAGCACGTTTGCCGTCGCGCACGCGTCTTTACAGGCTTTCACCAGATCGAAGCCGACCTGCTCGTTACCAGCCATCAGCGCACGGTACGGGAAGACCACGTCCACTTCATCCGCCCCGTAAGCAATCGCCGCGCGGGTTTCCGCCAGCGCGATCTCAATATCGTCGTTGCCATGCGGGAAGTTAGTCACCGTCGCAATACGGATATCCGGGGTGCCCTGCTCTTTCAGCGTTTTACGCGCAATCGGGATAAAACGCGGATAGATGCAGACTGCTGCCGTGTTGCCAACCGGAGTTTTCGCCTGATGACACAGGGCGATCACTTTTTCATTGGTGTCGTCGTCATTCAGGGTGGTCAGGTCCATCAGTTTCAGTGCGCGCAGGCTGCTTGCAGTTAAATCGCTCATAACATTCTCCAACGGCGTCGCCGTATAAAATTCTCACCTTGCGAGTCTGTTAGTATTCTAACATCGACTCACCGTTACACTTCGATATACATCACAGTTAATGAAAACTACGTACAAATTTGCATTACTGTAATGAGATCAGCTTCAAAAAATAGTCCTTTTCTGTCGATTTCTTCTCCACTCAGGCGCATCAGGATCAAAGTGCTGACAGCACATCTTTCTACAATGACGTTATGATCTTCGGCCTATAAAGGAATTACGATGCCTACGACCCATGAAACCGCGCTGCAACAACGTTGCCAGCAAATCGTCACCAGCTCACTCCTCAGTCCGGAACAGAAACGTCATTTTCTCGCGCTGGAAGCAGAGAACAACCTGCCTTACCCTTCACTGCCCGCCGGGGCGCGCCAGGCGCTGGACGACGGGGTTATCTGCGATATGTTCGAAGGTCACGCACCGTATAAACCGCGCTATGTGCTTCCCGATTACGCGCGTTTTCTGGCCAACGGTTCAGCCTGGCTGGAACTGGAAGGGGCGAAAGATCTGGACGATGCACTGTCTCTGTTGACCATTCTGTATCACCACGTGCCTTCCGTCACATCGATGCCGGTTTACCTGGGGCAACTGGATACGCTGCTGCAACCATATGTGAAAATTCTAACACAAGAAGCGATCGATATTCGAATAAAACGTTTCTGGCGGTATCTCGACAGAACGCTGCCTGACGCTTTTATGCACGCCAACATTGGCCCGGCAGATACCCCCATCACCCGGGCTATTTTACGCGCCGACGCAGAGTTAAAGCAGGTTGCGCCTAATCTGACGTTCATCTACGACCCGGAAATCACCCCCGATGATCTGCTGCTGGAAGTGGCAAAAAACATCTGTGAATGCAGCAAGCCGCATATTTCCAATGGGCCGGTAAATGATAAAATTTTCACAAAAGGTCACTATGGTATCGTCAGCTGTTACAACTCTCTGCCGCTTGCCGGTGGCGGCAGCACGCTGGTTCGTCTCAATCTGAAAGCCATTGCCGAGCGCAGCACTTCTGTCTATGACTTCTTTAACCGCACACTGCCGTACTATTGTCAGCAGCAAATTGCCATCATCGATGCGCGATGTGAGTTCCTCTATGAAAAATCACATTTCTTTGAGAATAGCTTCCTGGTGCAGGAAGGTCTGATCGATCCACAACGTTTTGTGCCGATGTTCGGTATGTACGGCCTGGCGGAGGCGGTTAACCTGTTGTGCGAAAAAGCGGGTATGAATGCGCGCTACGGCAAAGATGAGACGGCGAACGATCTGGGCTATCGCATCAGCGCCCAGCTTGCGGATTTTGTCGAGAACACGCCGGTGAAATATGGCTGGCAGCAGCGCGCCATGCTGCATGCCCAGTCGGGGATCAGTTCAGATATTGGCACTACGCCGGGCGCACGTTTGCCCTATGGCGATGAACCGGATCCGATCACCCACCTGCAAACCGTCGCACCGCACCACTCGCATTATCAGTCCGGTATCAGCGACATTCTGACGCTCGATGAGACCATCAAGCGTAACCCGCAGGCGCTGGTGCAACTCTGTCTGGGCGCGTTCAAAGCGGGAATGCGCGAGTTTACCGCCAACGTCAGCGGCAACGATCTGGTCCGCGTTACCGGGTACATGGTGCGCCTGTCGGATCTGGAAAAATACCGCGCCGAAGGATCGCGGACCAATACCACCTGGCTGGGGGAAGAGGCCGCACGCAATACGCATATTCTGGAACGCCAACCTCGTGTCGTCAGTCATGAACAGCAGATGCGCTTCAGTCAGTAAGGTTATCCCGTTCTCCTGCGTGGATGGGCCGGGCAGTCGTCTGGCCCTCTTTCTGCAAGGGTGCAATCTGCGCTGTAAGAATTGCCATAACCCGTGGACCATGGGACGCTGCAACGACTGCGGCGAATGCGTTCCGCAGTGCCCGCACCAGGCGCTGAGTTTCAGTGACGGGAATGTTGTCTGGCATGCCGAGGCCTGCAAACAGTGTGATACCTGTTTGCAGATGTGCCCGCAGCAGGCAACGCCGATGGCGCAAACAATGAGCGTGGACGAGGTATTGCGCCAGATCCGCAAAGCATCATTGTTCATTGAGGGTGTCACCGTCAGCGGCGGCGAAGCCACGACGCAGTTGCCTTTCGTTGTGGATTTGTTTACGGCGATTAAGGCCGACCCGCAGCTCCGGTCTCTGACTTGTCTGGTCGACAGCAATGGGCTGTTGAGCGAAACCGGCTGGCAGAAACTGCTACCGGTTTGCGATGGTGTGATGCTCGATCTCAAAGCCTGGGATAGTGAGTGCCACATCGCACTCACCGGTCGGGATAACGCGCAGATCAAGCGCAGTATTACGCTGTTGGCGCAGCGAGGAAAGCTGGCAGAACTGCGCCTGCTGGTCATCCCCGGGCAGGTGGATTATCTGCTGCACATTGATTCACTCGCCGCATTCATCGGACAACTGGGAAATGTCCCGCTACGACTGAATGCCTTTCATGCGCACGGGGTATACGGTGAGGCAAAATCCTGGCCAAGCGCGACGCCACAAGAGGTGGAGACGCTGGCGCAGGCATTACGGGAACGCGGCGTGACTGAGCTTATCTTCCCTGCGCTATATCTCTAGAGTAAATAATGCTGTCGTATTGCGATACAGCGCCTCAGCGATCGCCTCTGCGGGTTCCGGGCGCAGTTCGCATAACACATCGAACACTCTCGCAGCCTGTTCCGGGCGATTTGGCTGCCCCTGAAAACCATTCAACGGCATATCCGGCGCGTCGGTCTCCAGCAGCAGCGCCTCCAGCGGCAATCGTGCCATCACGTCACGGGTTTTACTGGCGCGCGGATAGGTAATCGTCCCGCCCACCCCGATTTTGTAGCCCAGTTGCACAAAACGTTCTGCCTGCTGCAGGCTGCCAGCAAAACCATGTACCACCCCGGTACGCGGCAAATCCTGGCGCTTAAGGTGCATCGCCAGCGTGTCATGCGTACGTCGGGAATGCAGGATCACCGGTAAATCGTAGCGTTTTGCTAACCGCAACTGGGCTTCCAGAAACCGTTCCTGCTTCGCGAACTGCGGATCGTCGCGATACCGATCCAGGCCTATCTCACCAACAGCGACCACCTTTGCCGGACGCTGTTCCAGCGCCTGTCGCAGCCGTTCGAGATGCTCTTCCGTATGCTGTTCAATCACAATCGGATGTAAACCGAGCGCGGCATAGAGAGGCGAAAAGCGTTCCGCCAGCGCCTGCACGCGGGCAAAGTTTTCCGCTGCGGTGGCCGGAATGATGATCTTCTCAATGCCCGCCTCACCCGCGAGTTGCAGGCTGTGGGTTTCATCCCCGGTAAAAGGCGGAAAATCAAAGTGACAGTGGGTATCGATAAAGCGAAAACTCACGCCAGATCCTCATTGCTGAATGTCGTATCGTTAGCCTGCGGCGCATCGCTCACCACCGCCGCATGGGTATCGTTGGCCACCGGTGCTGGTGGAACCACCACTGGCGTCGGCGTGACGATTTGCGGCAGATGGCGTGATAACGGCGGTTCCGCTGCCAGTAGTTTTCCCACGGTCGCCAGGAAGTAGCGCCCACACAGCCGCCCGGTTTTATAATCTTCCCGCAATGCCGGAATCCGGCTTCCCAGCGCCATACTTTTTAGCGGCTTCGGCGGGTAGATTTCAAAGATCTTCAGCTTGCCCGGCGGTTTTTCAATGAATCGCTGAATTTCCGTATAGCTGGCTTCGTGGTGTTGAACCAGATTGAGCAGCGGCTGCAGGCTGCTTTCGCCCAGCCAGCGCTCCATCCGCTTGAACCACTGCGGGGTGTAATACATTTGCGAAGGCACCGTTCGAATCACCACCAGCGTTTTCGCCCCCTGCTTCACAGCCTCACGCACCGGAATGGCATCGCTGATCCCACCATCCAGGTAATTGATCCCCTCCAGCGATACGCCACTACGATAGAACCCAGGGATCGCGCTGGACGCCCGGATCAGATCGAGCCAGTTTTGCGTATTGGGAGAGAAATAGTACGGCGTGTAGTCATCACCCCGACAGGCGCACATGTAAAACGATTTCCCGGTTTCGAACAGGCGCGAGGCGGTATCCATCTGTAACGGCATCTGACTGGCCGTAGATTCCACCAGCCAGTCGAGATCGATCAGATTCCCACCGCGCACGAAGCGTACCGGGTCAAAGAATTCCCGTCTGGTGGTATAGCGCATGATGACTTTGCGCCCGTAGCCGGGTTGGTTGCACAGATAGGCCGACAGGTTTTGCGCCCCCGCCGAGGTGCCGTAATAGAGATCGAACGGATTAAACTGCGCGCGCATGAACTCGTCCAGTACACCTGCGGTAAAGATGCCACGCTGCCCGCCGCCCTCGCAGACCAACGCCAGGCGACCCGGTTTGAACCTTCTTAATGACAACGGCGCAATATTGCCGAGCGTGACGGGTATACGCTGCCCCACCTCTGCCTTCCTGTTTCTTATTACGTAATGTGCCAAAATAACGCAAATAGACGGCGGCTAAAACCGAAAAAGCCAGTCCACTGGACTGGCTTGACAGCAAAATCATTGTACGCCTTACGCGCTAGGGCCGCTTACGCCCTGTAAACAGGCTGACCAGGAAGAGAATAATCCCGACGACGAAGACAATTTTCGCCGCGCCCGCTGCCGTACCGGCCAGTCCACCAAATCCCAGAGCGGCGGCAATTAACGCGATAACCAGAAATATAATGCCCCAACGAAACATACGCTTCTCCTTTACCATAGTTAATGTCGACCGCTTGATATGAGCGCTCAGGCTGCTCATTCACGCTATTGTTTGTGTAGTGCTAGTGCTCATGACGTCCTCCGACCGGGGCCGGAGGAGAAAACGAAGACTTACTGCGCTTTCAGATCGTTTTTGACGCTTTTTACGCCATCAACGGCTTTCGCGATGCTCTCAGCGCGCTCGATTTGCGCCTGGGAATCCACGGTGCCGGAAAGCTGGACCACACCATCGGTCGTTTCTACTTTCACTTTGCGAGAAGGAACGATGTCATCCGCCAGCAGTTTCGCTTTGATCTCACTGGTGGTTGCCGTATCGCCGGCATAGCCTTTCACGGAGTCTGATTTGCTGTCGCGCACGTGGAGTTTGTCGCTGACGGAGGTTACGCCTTCAACACCTTTCGCCACGGTCACGGCCGCTTCCGCCTGCGCCTGGCTTTCGACGAAGCCGCTCAGCGTCACGACTTTCTGCTCGGTTTTGACGGAAATATCGGTGCTCTTAATGTTTTCATGATCCACCAGTGCCGCTTTCACTTTGGCGGTAATGGCGCTGTCATCCATGAAATTACCGACTTTATTCATAGAGCTATCGACTTTCTGCCCTGCGCTTTCTACACCGGATTGCGCTTTATCCATTGTGGTGTTTTCTGCATACGCAGAACCCGTTGCCACAGCGGAGGTCAACATCACGGCCAGCAGAGTTTTAGAAATCTTCAGTCTTGTCATAGTCATCGATTTTTTCCTGTATGGTTTGCTCATAATTTGAGCTCAGGCAACATAAGGTTGCATTGCTGAATGTGGTGAAAAATTCACCCAGCTCAGAAGTCAATGGCGGCGGTCACAATCACGCAACAGAAAAGGTGATGATGATACGCTGACAGGTGCTCCTCTGAGTCAGTTATTAATATCGTGACCACACCAGACATTAGCTTTAACTACTTAGATTCACGAGTTGAACGGTATTTAAAGCCAATGTTTATGTCATCACTTTGTTAAATATAGATCACAATTTTGAAAAAGCGCGGAGGATTGCATAAAAAACAGGCAGTCATAAGCAAAACAGAGGGATTTAAGAACATTCCGCAAGGGGATAATAAGGCTGGAAAAGTCGCAGGGCGCAGCGGTAGCCGCGCCCTGAAGGGGTAATTAGTGTTCGCGCGTCTTACGGAACTGAACGTCTGGATAACGCTCTTGCGTCAGGTTGAGGTTCACCATCGTCGGTGCGATGTAGGTCAGGTTATCACCGCCATCCAGAGCCAGTTGAACTTCATTCTTACGTTTAAACTCTTCGAATTTCTTCGCATCAGCGCATTCCACCCAGCGTGCCGTCGCCACGTTGACAGATTCATAAATGGCTTCAACGTTGTACTCGCTCTTCAGACGGGCAACAACCACGTCGAACTGCAGTACCCCGACCGCGCCCACAATCAGATCGTTATTGGCGATCGGGCGGAACACCTGTACCGCACCTTCTTCGGAAAGCTGTACCAGCCCCTTCAGCAACTGTTTCTGCTTCAGCGGATCTTTCAGGCGAATACGACGGAACAGTTCCGGCGCGAAGTTCGGTATACCGGTGAACTTCATCATTTCACCCTGGGTGAAAGTATCGCCAATCTGGATTGTACCGTGGTTGTGCAGACCGAGGATATCGCCCGGGTAAGCCTCTTCTACATGCGAACGGTCACCGGCCATAAAGGTCAGCGCGTCAGAGATCACCACGTCTTTGCCGATACGGACCTGACGCATCTTCATGCCTTTTTCGTACTTGCCGGAAACAACGCGCATGAATGCCACGCGGTCACGGTGTTTCGGATCCATGTTGGCCTGAATTTTAAAGACAAAGCCAGTGAACTTCTCTTCTTCCGCTTCCACCACGCGCGTATCGGTCTTGCGTGGCATTGGCGCTGGCGCCCACTCCACCAGACCATCCAGCATGTGGTCAACGCCGAAGTTACCCAGTGCGGTACCAAAGAAGACCGGGGTAATTTCGCCCGCCAGGAACAGCTCTTTATCAAACTCGTTAGAGGCGCCCTTCACCAGTTCCAGTTCGTCACGCAACTGCTGCGCCAGATCCTCGCCAACGGCCGCGTCGAGATCCGGGTTATCCAGACCTTTAACGATGCGCACTTCCTGAATGGTATGGCCTTTACCCGTCTGATACAGATAGGTTTCATCTTTATAGAGGTGATAAACCCCTTTGAACAGCTTGCCGCAGCCAATCGGCCAGGTGATCGGCGCACAGCCGATTTTCAGCTCGTTCTCAACTTCGTCCAGCAACTCCATCGGGTCACGGATGTCGCGGTCGAGTTTGTTCATAAAAGTCAGGATAGGCGTATCGCGCAGACGGGTGACTTCCATCAGCTTACGGGTACGATCCTCGACGCCTTTCGCGGCGTCGATCACCATCAGACAGCAGTCCACTGCCGTCAGGGTACGATAGGTATCTTCGGAGAAGTCTTCGTGCCCCGGGGTGTCCAGCAGGTTAACCAGGCAGTTGTGATACGGAAATTGCATCACGGAGGTGGTAATGGAGATCCCACGCTGCTTTTCCATTTCCATCCAGTCTGATTTCGCATGCTGGCTGGAACCACGGCCTTTTACCGTACCGGCAGTCTGGATCGCCTGTCCGAACAGCAACACCTTCTCAGTGATAGTCGTTTTACCCGCATCCGGGTGAGAAATAATGGCAAAAGTGCGGCGCTTGGCCACCTCCTGCAAATAAGGAGACAACGTCATAGTTCATTCTTCTTGAGTAAACGCGGCATCGCACCGCGCATGTTGAATACGAAAAATTGCGGCTATTTTACCCATCAGCGGGGGGGAGGCAATCAGTGTTTACACAGGAGCAGCTCCAGTTCGTGTAATGACGATACGGTCCAGGTCGGCTCGATGCCTTCGGGCTGCTCGCGATGATGCGCATTCAGCCAGCAGGTAGAAAGCCCGGCGTTGATGCCGCCAAGAATATCGGACGCGGCGGTATCTCCAACCATCAGCACCCGATCACGATCGGGATTGCCCGCCTGCGCCAGGGCGTAATCAAAAATCTTCGGATCCGGCTTCGCCACGCCTACTTCTTCAGAAATGACCAGCAAATCAAAGTAGTCGCGTAGTCCCGTGCGCTCCAGGCGGATCTGCTGTAAGGAGGTGAAACCGTTGGTAATAATGCCAATTTTGGCTTTGCCGCGTATCGCATTGAGCAGCGAAACGGCCCCTGGCAGCGGCGCGCAAATTTCGGCCATCGCGTTCATAAAGGCATCGTTAAGCGAGCCCGGTTCCACCTTTAACCGTTCTGCCCAGCTCTGGAAGCGAGCATGCTGAAGCTGTAATGAGGTGATCGCGCCGTTCTGATAATCCACCCATAGCGGTTTATTCACGGCCTGGTAGTCCTGAAAATCCTCAGCGGTAAAGGTGATGCTGTAGTCGAGAAACATCCGCTGTAAGCCAGTAAACGAGTCAAACGTGAACAGCGTTTCGTCGGCATCAAAGAAAATCCAGTCCCACTTCATCATTACACCTTCTTTTACATACTGATTGGCAGTGCCATTATGATGGCGTCCTCACGACCGTCAGCGGTCGGATAATAATTGCGGCGAATCGTTGCCTCGTTGAAGCCTAAGCTTTCATACAGTGCGATGGCGGCAACGTTGGAAGCGCGAACCTCCAGCCACAGCGTCAGGACGCCGCGTTTTTCTAATTCATCAATGAGATGTTCCAGCAGCGCTTTCCCTAATCCCCGGCGCTGAAAATCGGGATCAACGGCAATGTTGAACAGCGTAGCTTCATCCAGCACTACCTGCGTAATGGCAAACGCCGCCATTCTCCCCTCTACCGTCAATTGATAGTTGAGATAACGCTCCCCCTGATTACTGGCAAACGTGTGCTCACTCCAGGGAAACGCATGGGCGCGCTTTTCAATCTGAAACGCGGCGGGTAAATCACTCTGACTGAGGGAAGAAATCGTGTTCATGTGTGCAGATTTGTTGCCATAGTGCGGCGCGTGCCGTTGGGTTTACCCGCAATTCATCAAATGCCGGCGTTGCAATCTGCGCGCCTTCCAGCGTCAGCGGCGCATCTGTACCCAGTCGCCAGCTGTTGCAGCGGCTGCCCTGCGGCAGCATCGCGACGCGTTCGGGCGTCACCTGCAATACCTGATCGGGGCTCAGCGTTAAGGCTCGCAGAATGTCACTGACCAGAGGTTCTGTCAGCGGCGGCAGTGTTTCACCGACCATCACCAGACGGACGTGCGCAGGAATGGAAATCGCGATCTCTCCCTGCAACGCGCCGGGGCGACGCAGCGACCACTGGGTAATGCCCAGTTGCTGTAACTGCCAGTCTCGTCGGGTTGTCATAGCGAATCGCTCCTGTATTCAGGGGCGCAAATATAGCAAATTAGTCGAATAGACGCCATCAAACGTCTATAATCGCCCGCTGTATGAATTAAGGAGTTTTCCATGTCTGCTTTTACCCCGGCAAGTGAAGTCTTGCTGCGCCACAGTGATGATTTCGAACAAAGCCGTATTCTGTTTGCCGGAGACTTGCAGGATGACCTGCCCGCGCGCTTTGAAAGCGCAGACCGCCGCGTGCATACCCAACAGTTCCACCACTGGCAGGTGCTGAGCCGCCAGATGGGCGACAACGCACGTTTCAGCCTTGTCGCACAAGCGCAAGACGTTGCCGACTGTGACACCTTTATCTATTACTGGCCGAAAAACAAGCCGGAAGCCCAGTTCCAGTTGATGAATATTCTGTCGCTGCTTTCTGTGGGAACCGACATTTTCGTAGTCGGTGAAAACCGCAGTGGCGTACGTAGCGCCGAGCAAATGCTGGCGGAATATGCCCCGCTGAACAAAATTGACAGCGCGCGTCGTTGCGGCCTGTATCATGGTCGTCTGGAAACGCAGCCGATGTTTGATGCCGATAAATTCTGGGGCGAGTACCACGTTGATGGGCTGACGATCAAAACCTTGCCTGGCGTCTTCAGCCGCGATGGTCTGGATGTCGGCAGCCAGTTACTGCTCTCCACGCTGACACCACACACTAAAGGTAAAGTGCTGGACGTCGGCTGTGGCGCAGGTGTACTTTCTGTCGCGCTGGCCAGTCACTCGCCGAAAGTGCGTTTAACGCTCTGCGACGTCGCCGCGCCGGCGGTGGAAGCCAGTCGCGCCACCCTGGCGGCGAACGGCATTGAGGGTGAAGTCTTTGCCAGCAACGTCTTCTCTGAAGTGACGGGACGCTTTGATATGATCATCTCTAACCCACCGTTCCATGACGGCATGCAAACCAGCCTTGATGCCGCACAATCTCTGATTCGCGGTGCCGTACGTCATCTGAACAGTGGCGGTGAACTGCGCATAGTTGCTAACGCCTTCCTGCCGTATCCGCAGGTACTGGATGAGACCTTTGGCTTCCACGAGGTCATCGCCCAGACCGGACGCTTCAAAGTGTATCGTACGGTCATGACCCGCCAGGCGAAAAAAGCCTAGTCGCGATAACGGCCATGCGAATGGCCGTTGAGAGGGATGACAAACCTCATCCCGATACCGGACAAGCAGAGAACACCTCATTAAAAACAAGGAAAATCAACTCATTGATTTTCGGCTGATAACCACAAAGAAGGAAAAACCACGTTTTTTCCTTCTTTGTCAGCAGTCTGAACGGCCATGTGAATGGCCGTTTTTGCAGCAATCACCGCTATCCTACGTAATTAACTATTGACGAAAAACTGAAAACCACTAGAATGCGCCTCCGTGGTAGCGATTCTTTTTAAGAATCGATGGTATGCGAAGGTGGCGGAATTGGTAGACGCGCTAGCTTCAGGTGTTAGTGTCCTTACGGACGTGGGGGTTCAAGTCCCCCCCCTCGCACCATAAACCACGTTGATATTGCTCGCACTGGGCGAAGGTGGCGGAATTGGTAGACGCGCTAGCTTCAGGTGTTAGTGTTCTTACGGACGTGGGGGTTCAAGTCCCCCCCCTCGCACCAACGAGGCGATATCAAAAAGTAAGATAACTGTGCGAAGGTGGCGGAATTGGTAGACGCGCTAGCTTCAGGTGTTAGTGTCCTTACGGACGTGGGGGTTCAAGTCCCCCCCCTCGCACCAATTATCTTACCTTCCTCTCCAAAATTCATCCCTGATTCCAGTTCATCATCACCAGCATCATTCCGCCGATCAACACAACACATGATGGTAACAATACAAAGTGCCGCAAATGTTTGTGATAAAGCATAGCTGGTGTCAGCAGTAACCCGAATACAATAATGGTCTTCCATGCCCCGAGAGAAAGATCGGCAAACGCCAGCCCGGCAATCAAGATCCCCGGCAGCAAGACTCCCCATCCACTGCCCAGCGCCCGTTGCAACATGGTTTCACCTCTCATACCAATAATGATAACCAATATCATATGATAAATTTTCTCATTTGTCAGTAATCCATAGACCACTTACATGAGCTTTACTTAAGTAATGATGACACGAATTATTTAAGGTGATAAATTGCACAGCGGTAAACATAGAGACACAATAATCTGAACTTAAGCGAGCATCTTCTCGCCCATTATTTGTGTGACCTGAACAGTGTAATTGTTAGATAAATAATGACGTTAAGATATGACTGCACAATCCTGGCAAACTCTGCGCACGAAAAAATACCAACTCTCTCTGCGACTCTTTTTGTTTCTCAACGCTGTTTCCGCGTTGTTTGCCGTAGCCTTTCCGATCTTTCCCAGTAAAACCATCTCCACACCAGGATCTCTCATCCTTGTGCTGAGCACTGCGTTACTGACATGGCATGTAAAGTATGCGAAGAAGCGGATTAATCTCCATGCTATCTCGCTACTCTTTGGTGGGTTATGGGCAGCGCACATTACGCTGAAATACCTGGCTCAGCAGAATCCTGACTATTCTTTTTTACTGGTTGCACTGCTAACGGTGTTATTTATTGGCTCAATTGCTTTTGCCAATAATATCATCGCTTTCACCCTTCATTCGCTGCCATCCTTATTCGTCTGTTTATGGCTAAACGGCCACGAACATGGCCTGCAGTTACTCTTTTTTATGGCCCTGCCCATGGCCGGTATCGCGATTCAGCATGTGATTCAAAAGCGCTATGACGACTTCGCCCAGCAACTGATGTTCAAACTGCTCGCCGAAAAAGAGACACTGACTGACCTGAGCATGCTTGACCCATTAACGGGTCTGTACAATCGGCGGGGACTCCAGCATAAGCTGAAAGCCGTGCTGGAACTCGACACGCATGAACATTACGTTTTACTGATCGACATCGACCATTTCAAAGCCTACAACGATCACTATGGGCATATGATGGGCGATCAGGCGCTGATCCGCGTTTCTGCTGCGATCCGCAACGCTGTGCGTTCACGTGATGTCGTCGCCCGGTTTGGGGGGGAAGAGTTTATGGTGTTATTGACGGCGATCGACCCACAAACCGCCCGCACGGTAGCGGAACGTATCCGACAGAATGTTTACGATCTCAAAATTCCCCATATGTTCAATGAAAGCGTCGCAACTCACGTCACGATCAGTATCGGTATTGCGCCTCTGGTGGGGAGCGATGTCGAAGGAGCCATTCTTCATGCCGATCAGGCGCTCTATAAAGCTAAGGATTTGGGCCGTAACCATATTTTAGTCAGTGACGATCCGGGTATCGCCTGACGCACGATGACGCATTCGTGCGCCGTTAAACGTCAGCTGACAAAGATCTTGCTATCGGTTATCGCTATCGTTAGGATTGGCAATCATTATCATTTAGATTACTATCCAGACTATGGCCTATCGTTCCGCACCGATCATTGACGATGTCATCTGGCGAACGCATCTCCAGCCACAGATGCCCTCGCTGGCCGAAGCCGTACGCGCAACCATAGCCCAGACGCGTGAGCATCTGCTGGATTTTATCCGTCTGGATGAACCCGCACCACAAAGTGCGATGACGCTGGCACAATGGTGTCGCCCCAGCGAGCTTCAGTCTCTGCTGGCAATTTACTCCGATCATATTTATCGCAACCATCCCACGCAGTCGCGCGAAAATAAGCCGCTAATCTCGCTGTGGGCGCAGTGGTACATCGGTCTGATGGTACCTCCCCTCATGCTAGCCCTGCTCACGCAGGAAACAGCCATTGATGTCTCGCCCGAACATATCCACGTTGAGTTTCACGAAACCGGGCGTGCTGCGTGCTTCTGGATCGACGTACATCAGGATCAACTGGCGACAACGCAATCCCCGCAGGCACGCATGGAAACGCTGGTTAAGCAGGCGCTGACGCCGGTCATCCAGGCACTAGAGGCGACCGGAGAGATCAACGGCAAACTTATCTGGAGCAATACCGGCTATCTGATTAACTGGTATCTCACTGAAATGAAACCGCTGCTGGGTGAAACATTGTTGAATACGCTGCGCCAGACCTGCTTCTTTGAAAAGCAGTTGTCCTGTGGGGCTGACAACCCGCTCTGGCGTACGGTCGTCCCTCGTGAAGGCGTCTTGGTACGCAGAACATGCTGTCAGCGTTATCGTCTGCCGGACGTTCAGCAGTGTGGTGACTGTACGCTGAAGTAGTCAGGGAGCGTTCGCCCCCTGATGATAACTACGCAATCTGCTCGTTTTCCGCGTCTGAACGTTGTGCCTCTTCCGCCTCTTGTTCCAGCAGTTGCTTCTCGTACACTTTAAAGAACGGGAAGTAGATGACGGCTGAAACGATTGCCAGAAGCACCACCAGAATTGCAGCACGATAATCCCAGCCTAATGCCCACGCGGCTCCGACTGGCGCTGGCGCAGTCCATGGCACAACCGAAATTACACGACCAATCAGATCCAGTTTCATCGCCGCCCATGCCAGCACGGCGTTCACCATCGGCGCTAACAGGAAAGGAATAAAGAACACCGGATTCATAACAATTGGCGTACCGAAAATCACCGGCTCGTTGATGTTAAAGATACTGGGTACTACGCTCAGCCGGCCAATTGAGCGCAGATGTACGGAACGACTGCGCAGATAGCAAATCACCAGCCCCATCGTCGCACCCGACCCGCCAATCACGATGAAGAACGTCCAGAACGCCTCCATGAAAATATGCGGTAACGCTGCCCCCTGCGCCAGCGCTGTCTGGTTCATACCCAGGTTGGTCAGCCAGAACATTTGCAGCATCCCGGAGACGATCGCCGCACCATGAATACCGGCAAACCACAACAGATGACCAATCAGTACCGCCAGTAAAATCGCTGGCAGAGAATCGGCAGCGGATACCAGCGGTTTGAAGATGGACATAATGGCTTGTGGGATGAGCATGTCAAACTGTGCCTGAATCAGCAGGCTGAGTGGGTACAATGTCAACACCACCACCAGCACCGGGATCAGCAGATCGAATGAGTTTTTGATCATCGGCGGGACCTGATCGGGTAAACGAATGCCGATGTTATGCGCTTTCAGAAAGCGCATCATTTCTACGCAGTAAAGCGCCACCAGAATCGCCGTAAAAATCCCCGTTCCGCCGAGGCTGTCCACCGGCAGAGTGCCTTTTGTTTTAGGCGCGGCGACCAGTAAGAACGCCATGATAGAGAGCATGGCGCACATGAACGGGTCCAACTGATATGACTTGACGTAATGTTTGCCCAGGTTATAGGCAATGGCGGCACAGATGTAGATCGACATGATCCCCATGGTCATATCAAAGGGGGTCAGGATCTGCCCTTCAAACTGCTTCGCCAGATCCAGCCAGGTCCGGGCAAAGCCCCAGGTGGTATCGGGTGAAAACGGAGGATAGGCAAATACCAACAGAAACGATCCGACAATCATAAATGGCATCGCAGAGATAAAGCCGTCACGGATAGCCATAACATGACGCTGTGAAGAAATGCGCCCGGCAATCGGGCTGACATAGTTTTCAACAAACCGGAAAATCACATTAAAGACTGCATGGTTGGTAGATTTCATAAGTGGCTCTTTTTATGTGATACAGAGGAAGTGACAGCTCCAGTATTAATCGCTCTTTCGAGGACTGCAACCGGTTACGGTAACCGGTTTCCGTGAATGTGAAGAGGATCGAAAAATCGCCCATGTTGCTGGTTTGTTACATTAAAATATTTACAGTACTGGAAGACTTATGCCAAATTACGCCAGCAGTTTTCTGAAGCGTTGAGGACTGTAGAAATGGTGTCAGGAGAATCAAATGAGTCTGCAATCGGTACGGCAATTTTTAGCCGAACATGCCCAGGATATTGAAATCATTGAATTAAATCAAAGCACCGCGACGGTTGAGCTGGCGGCAAAAGCGCATAACGTACAGCCCGGACAGATAGCGAAGACCCTTTCGTTGAAGGTTAAGGACGCCATCATCCTGGTCGTCGCCAAAGGCGATGCAAGACTGGACAATAAAAAACTCAAAAGCACTTTCGGTGCCAAAGCCCGTATGCTGAGCAGTGATGAAGTCGTCAACGCGACGGGACATCCCATTGGCGGGGTTTGTCCTTTCGGGCTGGAAACCCCGTTGCCTGTTTATTGTGACGTCTCTTTACGATCGTTCACCGAAGTCCTTCCGGCCGCCGGTGCCACTCATAGCGCAGTGCGTATTACGCCAGAGCGCATGGCTGAGCTGACTTCCGCCACCTGGGTTGATGTGTGCCAGTAAACATCAACCCTTTGCTTTCGCGGCGATTAAAGCAGAATATCCGCCGCATGCAGTAAACTGGCGTCAGAATTGACGCCCAGTTTCGACATCACATTAAACTTGTGCGCCCGGATGGTTTTAATATTTCGCGCCAGTTCTGTCGCGATTTGCGGCATTGAATAACCGCAGGACATGAAGCGCAAAATCTCACGCTCTGTCGGGCTCAGCATACGACTCTGATTGAGATACCAGAGATTGCTGTTACTTTCGCTGATCCGCCGCGTACCGCCTAGCGCAGTAAATAACGCCTCCTGCAGCGCGGGGAGCGAAGCGGCTTTGCTCAGTACGCCATCCAACGGTAAGGGCGACAGTGCGTTGATTAAACGCGCTTCAACATCATCATCCGCGATCACCAGGCGACGCATGCCGGGATAATTTTCAGCCAGTTCGATCAGACTCATCAACCCCACCCGCCTGTCTTTTCTGATCGAGGAGAGAGAGAAAATAATGGCAGAAAAAGCAGTCGTACCCATCGCCTGTTGAAAATCATCCAGCGTCAAATAGAGGTGTAATTTATATTGGCTATCAAACGTTGCGTTAAATAAACTCTGAATACCAATACCACTCATAACACATTTTTCTATGAGTGCGACATTTCGCGTACAGTTTCTATTTTCCATTCTGCTGTCTCTCCATATACTGAAGGTAAATTCAGCTCCCTGGCTCCCTGAGAACTGTTAATCCATGCGTACATTTCCGCATTGCTGTGTATTGATAATCGGCGCATCGCGCTATTTTTTTGGGCGCTGATGGTTTTGTTACTTTTTTTAAGTAATGCCGCAATCTGATTAATCCCCCAACCTTTCCCCAGCAGGCGCAGTACTTTTCGCTCTGATAGCGTTAAAAGAATGGCGTGAGAACCAAATTCCAGAGGTTCTAATTCTGGGGGTGACAACAGCATTTTGCTGATTCGGTCAGGGCTGCTGTGTCCCGAGCGGATAGTACTTACCAGACTCTCAATCGGTTCGACATCAGACAGCAGCGTACTGGAGGGGCGCATCAACAATTCGACCGCCTGCGCGTAATACGCGCGCGACACCATGAAAACCCAGTGGATATCACGGTATTGAGAAAGAAGTGCGTAGAATCGCTCGCAGACAGTGCGCGGGTGATGGCAGTCACCGGTTAAATCCACGATCACCAATTCCGTCCGACGCAGTTGTAGTGGCGTGAGTTCTTCTACGACACTACAGATGGTGAGTTCATACTCCGGGAAATGCAGTTGCATAACCCCGTGGAGTCCCGCTTGTATCACGGGAACTTTACTGATGACAATTCCGTTTTTGCAGCATCCTGGCAACATATATCCTCCATATTCATATGCTTTTATCTTTCTGTTATTAATGAATCGCATTTGAATTAACACATACAATTATGCAATACAAAAAACAAAACAATAGACAATATGAATTGTTTATCCCTGGTGTTTTAACGTTAATTCCGTAAAATGCGGTTATACAACTATCACGGGGTATAATACAAGTCGATATTGTCGATAGATACGTCGCATTCCAGAACAGGATATTAAACATTCTTATTTTATATATGAATTTTTTATTTATCCAAATTTGGACAAGCTATTTATTCTTAATATATTCCCGGTATGCCTTCGGAGACAACGCGGCGTGTTTTTTAAAGAAGCGGGAAAAATAGGTAACATCGCTGAATCCCAGATAGTCGGAGATCTGGCTTACCGTCATGCTGGTATATTGCAGGCTACGTTTGGCTTCGAGCATCAACCGCTGATGCAAAACGCTTAATGCACTGCAATGATGAAATTCACGGCATAACTGATTCAGGTAATTTGCGGAAAGCCCGATTCGATGCGCGTATTCTGCCAGGGGAAGATGTTCGCGATAGTGGCTCTCAATCTGCCGGGCAAAAAGGCGTATTGCGCTACGCCGGCGCGCCAGGGTGTCATTCGGTGGCTGAACCGGCAGACGCTGCCGACGAAGCCAGACCAGCAGCGCGCTCAGCAATGAAAACAGCATCATTTCCCGCGCCTCGTTATCCGTCTGATACTCCCTCTGCAAGGCGGAAAACAACGTGCGGATGTGGCTGCGAGACTGAGCCACCGGCACGCACTGAGGGGTAGTGAGCAATGACAACGGCTGTGGGAACTGAGACTCCAGGCGGCCAATCAGCGGTAACGCCAGAGAAAGAACGTAACCTTGCGTCCCGGGGGAAAAGCGAAAACCGTGGACACAAAGCGCAGGGACGACCTGAATACAGGCATCACGCATCACCGTCGTCTGCCCCTCGATTTCAATCGTTGCCTCCCCCCGATGCAAGTAGAGCAACTGGACGATCTCCGCATGCTGATGCACCCGAATATGCCACTCATATAAACTGCTGCGCTGATGAATTGATTCGCAGTGCAGCAGGTCGGGAGTGGGCCATCCCTGGTGTTCACCATACAATTTAAAAACAGGGACAATGTCAGCCGGTGGCATCATTTTTCCTCATTACTCACCAATCTTTTCGTAAGGCAGTCCGACATAGTTCTCCGCGATTGTCGTCAGTCCCGCTTGCGAGCCCAGATAGTACTGACGGTCCGCCTCCTGCATCTTGCGATCAAAATCGCTCTTTCCCTGAAAATCATGCAGCAGATGGGTCATAAACCAGCTGAAACGCTCCCCCTTCCATACCCGGTTCAGGGCCAGTCGGGAATAGGTCGCCAGCAGGTCGTTACGCCCGTACTGATAGTACTGCGTCAAAATACGCCATAAATAATTCACATCGGACGCAGCCAGATTCAGTCCCTTTGCACCGGTCGGCGGCACGATATGCGCCGCATCACCAACCAGAAAGAGCTTGCCATATTGCATCGGTTCCACCACGTAGCTACGTAATGGTGCGATACTCTTTTCAAGTGAGTGACCAGTCACTAACTTCATGGCCAGTTCATCAGGCAGACGCCGTTTCAGCTCGCCCCAGAAACGCTCATCGCTCCAGGAGTCCACCTGCTCGCTGAGCGGGACCTGCAAATAGTAGCGACTTCGTGTTAGTGAGCGCTGACTACAAAGTACAAATCCGCGCTCATGATGCGCATAAATCAACTCCGGATTGACTGGCGGCGTATCGGCCAGCAGCCCCAGCCAACCAAACGGCCAGATGCTTTCGTATTCGCGAATGACATCACGCGGAATACTTTGTCGGGAAACGCCGTGGAATCCATCACACCCGGCAATGAAGTCGCACTCAATGCGGCACTTCTCCCCTTCTTTCTCAAACGTGACAAAAGGACGGTCACTTTTAGCATCGTGAATGTCTACCTGCTGAACGCCATAAATCGTAGGCGCACCACAGTCGCTACGCGCTTGCATCAGGTCCCGTGTGACTTCCGTTTGTCCGTAGACCATCACGCTTTTGCCGCCGGTCAATTCACTCAGCGCGACGGGAATGCGTTTGCCATCAAAAATAAACTCAACGCCATGATGTACGAGACCTTCGCTGTCCATGCGCTGCGCCACACCAGCTTCCCGCAAAAGCGAAACCGTCCCACTCTCGAGGATCCCCGCCCGGATGCGCCCCAGCACATACTCCGGCGTCTGACGTTCAATGATGAGTGTGCGGATCCCCACCTTATGCAGTAATTGTCCCAGTAGCAGGCCGGAAGGTCCTGCCCCAATAATTGCGACCTGAGTTTTCATCACATTCCTCATCTGCATCGTTGATTATTTGTTTAATCAATGTTGAATAAAAGTTTCAAATTGCATTTTTGATAAGCAGACACAGAAAAAGAAGGGCTAAATGCGGTTAAAAATTGCACTTTTCACCGATTTAGCAAAACTGTGGCGCAGTTCAAATTCCGACCGCCGTAGAGCGGGTTCTTTTTTCAACAGAAAGATTGATCTCAGCCGGAGCCAAAAAACGCGCACTTCGTGATACAAAGATGTCTTTCGTCATTCGACAGTACGTAACGCGTCTTTTCAGCCAGGGCGAGTCATGCAAGAAGAGCAGTCATTACAGCGAACGGTTACACGGTTATGCATTCAGTGTGGGCTTTTTTTACTGCAACACGGCGCGGAGAGCGCGTTGGTTGATGAACTCTCTACCCGACTTGGGCTGGCATTGGGGATGGACAGCGTCGAAAGCGCTATCTCCTCCAATGCTATCGTTCTGACCACTATTAAAGATGGGCAATGCCTGACCTCCACGCGAAAAAACCAGGATCGCGGCATTAATATGCATGTGGTCACTGAGGTTCAGCACATCGTCATTCTCGCCGAACATAAGCTGCTGGATTACAAAGGCGTCGAGAAACGTTTCAGCCAGGTCAGGCCCCTGCGCTATCCGCGCTGGCTGGTCGCGTTGATGGTCGGTCTCTCCTGCGCCTGCTTCTGTAAGCTGAATAACGGCGGTTGGGACGGCGCGGTGATTACCTTTTTTGCCAGCATGGTGGCGATGTATATTCGTCAAATCCTGGCGCATCGCCATTTGCATCCACAGATCAACTTTTGCGTCACGGCTTTTGTCGCGACCACCATTTCCGGTCTGATGTTACACCTTCCCGCCTTTAGCCAGACGCCCACGGTGGCGATGGCCGCCAGCGTCCTGCTGCTGGTTCCCGGTTTTCCGCTGATCAACGCGGTGGCGGATATGTTTAAAGGACACATCAATACCGGCCTGGCGCGCTGGGCGATCGCCAGCTTGCTGACGCTCGCAACCTGCGTGGGCGTGGTCATGGCGCTGACACTTTGGGGGCTTCGCGGATGGGTATAATCGATTTCATTCTCGCGCTGATGCAGGACATGCTGCTTTCCGCGATCCCGGCACTGGGGTTTGCGATGGTCTTTAACGTCCCCCACCGCGCCCTGCCCTGGTGCGCGCTGCTCGGTGCGCTCGGTCACGGTTCGCGTATGGTGATGATGACCGCCGGGTTTAATATTGAATGGTCAACGTTTGTTGCCTCGCTGCTTGTCGGCAGCATCGGCATCCAATGGTCGCGCTGGTATCTGGCGCATCCCAAAGTGTTTACCGTTGCGGCGGTGATCCCGATGTTCCCCGGAATTTCAGCCTACACGGCAATGATCTCTGCGGTGAAAATCGGCCACTTCGGCTACAGCGAACCGTTGATGATTACGCTGCTGACCAATTTCCTGAAAGCCTCGTCGATTGTGGGCGCGCTTTCGATCGGACTCTCCGTGCCCGGCCTGTGGCTCTACCGAAAACGCCCACGCGTTTAATCGCCGCGGCAGGCGCATCCCTGCCGCTCCTCCTCATCGGTGTGTTACTATAGAAGCAGTGTCCCTTCTCGGTTGTAGTCGGTATTGAGAAACGTTATGTCATCCAGAATTTTGACCCCGGACGTCATTGGTATTGACGCCTTATTACACGATCACCAGACGGTGCTGGCGAAGTCTGAAGCTGGTGCGGTGGCGGTGTTTGCCAATAACGCTCCGGCCTTTTATGCGCTGACCCCCGCACGCCTGGCGCAACTGCTGGCGCTCGAAGAAAAGCTCGCCCGTCCTGGGAGCGATGTGACGCTGGATGCACAATTTTATGAAGAACCGCAACCGGTGCCGGTCGCCGTACCGCTGGGGAAATTCGCCATGTATCCCGCCTGGCAGCCGGATGCCGACTTTCAGCGTCAGGCCGCACTGTGGGGCGTGGCGTTAAGAGAGCCGGTCACCACCGAAGAGCTGGCCTCGTTCGTCGCCTACTGGCAAGCGGAAGGCAAAGTGTTTCATCACGTGCAGTGGCAACAAAAACTGGCGCGCAGCGTCCAGATCGGCCGCGCGAGCAACGGCGGTTTGCCGAAACGTGATGTGAATACGGTCAGCGAACCAGATAACCAAATTCCACCGGGCTTTAGAGGTTAACCATGAAAAACGTTGGCGATCTGATGAAACGTCTGCAAAAAATGATGCCCGCCCATATCGAACCGGCGTTTAAAACGGGTGAAGAACTACTGGCATGGCAGAAAGAGCAAGGCGAAATTCGCGCCGCCGCACTGGCTCGCGAAAATCGGGCGATGAAAATGCAGCGCACTTTCAACCGTTCCGGCATCCGTCCGTTACATCAAAACTGCTCGTTCGATAACTATCATGTGGAATGCGAAGGCCAGATGAATGCGCTAAGCAAAGCTCGTCAGTACGTGGAAGAGTTCGATGGCAACATCGCCAGTTTTATCTTCTCCGGCAAACCGGGGACGGGGAAAAACCACCTCGCCGCGGCAATCTGCAACGAGCTGCTGCTGCGCGGAAAGTCGGTACTGATAATCACCGTGGCGGACATCATGTCGGCGATGAAAGAGACGTTCAGCAATCGCCAAACCAGTGAAGAGCAGTTGCTCAACGATTTGAGCAATGTTGATCTGCTGGTCATTGATGAGATCGGCGTGCAAACCGAATCGCGCTATGAAAAGGTGATCATCAACCAGATCGTCGATCGTCGTTCCTCTTCAAAACGCCCGACCGGCATGCTCACTAACAGTAACATGGAAGAAATGACCAAACTGCTGGGTGAACGCGTGATGGATCGCATGCGACTGGGCAATAGCCTGTGGGTGATCTTCAACTGGGACAGTTTTCGCAGTCGGGTAACCGGCAAAGAGTATTAAGACCATTCTTAGACTGAGCGGCGCTATACTCCGACCAGGGTTTATACACGAGTAATCACAATGAAAACGACAAAACGTTTGCTGTGCTGCGTAATCGCGGCCAGTGCCTGCTTCGCCGCCAATACTTTCGCCGCCTCCTGGCAAGACTCGCTCTCCAGCGCCGCCAGCGAACTGAGCAAGCAGAGTACCACCTCATCGCAAAGCGGCACCTCGCTCTCTTCCCTGACCAGCCTGCTGAACGGCGGCAACCAGGCGCTGAGTGCGAACAATATGAATAACGCCGCCGGGATTTTGCAATACTGCGCGAAGCAGAAGCTGGCGTCCGTTACCGATGCGGAAAATGTGAAAAATCAGGTACTGGATAAGCTTGGCCTCGGCGCTACCGAGCAAAAGCAGGACACCAACTATCTGGACGGCATTCAGGGTCTGCTCAATACCAAAGACGGTCAGCAGCTTAACCTGAACAATATCGGCAGCACGCCGCTCGCAGAAAAGGTGAAAACCAAAGCCTGCGACCTGGTACTCAAACAGGGTATGAACTTTATTTCCTGATCCCCGACGCCGCGTTTTGGTCGTTTTCCGCCAGTCGCGGCGCTTCTCCCCCCTTTTCGCCCTTCTTTCATGCTCATCCCAGGCATGGCGGGAAGTGACGGCGATCAAAAAAGCCTCTTTCTAAACCAATTCTGAATAACAAGGTAATTAAATGTCACTAGAATTGCAGCTAAGTGACAACCCCATTACATTGTACTTTCTGTAAACGCTAATCTGCCAGTCGAAGGCCTGGTTTAAAGCCTAATCACAAGGCTATTTGTGAGGATCGTCCGTTGTCTGAGTTACTCTCCATCGCGCTGTTTCTTGCCTCTGTATTGATTTATGCCTGCAAAGCGGGTCGCAACACCTGGTGGTTTATCGCTACCCTGACGGTGCTGGGACTTTTTGTGATTCTGAATATCACGCTTTTCGCCAGCGACTATTTCACCGGTGATGGAATTAACGATGCCGTACTCTACACGTTGACGAACAGTCTGACAGGGGCCGGTGTCGGCAAATACATTCTGCCGGGCATCGGCATTGCATTAGCGCTCGTGGCGGTCTTTGGCACGCTGGGCTGGGTGCTGCGTCGTCGTCGCCATCATCCCCACCATTTTGGTTACAGCCTGCTGGCACTGCTGTTGGCGCTGGGCTCCGTCGATGCCAGCCCGGCATTTCGTCAGATCAGCGAACTGGTTAAATCCCAGACCCGAGAGGGCGATCCCGATTTCGCGGCCTACTATAAAGAACCGGCGAAAAGCATCCCCAACCCGAAACTGAATCTGGTGTACATCTACGGTGAAAGCCTAGAGCGTACCTATTTCGACAATGAGGCCTTCCCGGAACTCACCCCGGAACTCGGCGCGTTGAAAAACGAAGGTATGGATTTCAGCCACACCCAGCAGTTACCGGGTACAGACTACACCATCGCCGGAATGGTCGCTTCCCAGTGCGGTATTCCCCTGTTCGCGCCGTTTGAAGGCAACGCGTCAGCGTCAGTCTCCAGCTTCTTCCCGCAAAATATCTGCCTCGGGGATATCCTGAAAAACTCCGGCTATCAAAACCACTTTGTGCAAGGGGCAAACCTGCGTTTTGCCGGGAAAGACGTGTTCCTGAAGTCCCACGGCTTCGATTATCTGTATGGCGCCGAAGAGTTAAAAAGCGTCGTCGCCGATCCGAATTACCGCAATGACTGGGGCTTCTATGACGATACGGTACTGGATGAAGCGTGGAAGAAGTTCGAAGAGCTCTCCCGTTCCGGCCAGCGTTTTTCGTTGTTTACCCTGACCGTTGATACCCATCATCCGGATGGCTTTATCTCACGTGCCTGTCAGCGAAAACGCTATGATTTCGACGGTAAACCTAACCAGTCTTTTAGCGCCGTCAGCTGTAGCCAGGAAAATATCGCGGCATTTATCAATAAAATCAAAGCATCACCGTGGTTTAAAGATACGGTGATCGTGGTCTCTTCGGACCATCTGGCGATGAACAACAGCGCATGGAAATACCTGAACAAACAGGACCGCAACAATCTGTTTTTCGTGATTCGTGGCGACAAGCCTCAGCAGGAGACGCTGGCGGTCAAACGTAACACCATGGATAACGGCGCCACGGTGCTGGATATTCTCGGCGGCGATAACTTTATTGGCCTGGGGCGTAGTAGCCTGTCAGGTCAGTCGATGTCGGAAGTGTTCCTCAACAGCAAAGAAAAGATCCTCGCCATGAAGCCGGACATCATTCGCCTGTGGAACTTCCCGAAAGAGATGAAAGATTTCACCGTCGACCGGGATAAAAATATGATCGCCTTCTCCGGCAGCCATTTCCGTCTGCCGCTGCTGCTGCGGGTGTCGGATAAGCGCGTCGAGCCACTGCCGGAAAGTGAATACTCCGCTCCGCTGCGCTACCAGCTTGCCGACTTTGCCCCACGCGATAACTTCGTCTGGGTCGATCGCTGCTACAAGATGGGCCAGTTGTGGTCACCGGAACTGGCGCTCTCAACCGACTGGTGTGTCTCGCAGGGGCAGCTTGGCGGCGAGCAAATCGTCCAGCATGTTGATAAAGCGCAGTGGAAAGGTAGGACGGCCTTTAAAGACACAATGATCGACATGGAACGCTATAAAGGCAACGTCGATACCCTGAAAATTGTCGACAACGACATCCGCTATAAAGCCGACAGCTTTATCTTCAACGTGGCAGGCGCGCCGGAAGAGGTGAAGCAGTTCAGCGGGATTTCTCGTCCGGAATCCTGGGGACGCTGGTCTAACGCGCAACTGGCAGAAGAAGTGAAGATCGAGTACAAACAGCCGCTGCCGAAAAAATTCGATCTGGTGATCACCGCGAAAGCCTTCGGCGACAATGCGAATCGCCCCATTCCGGTGCGCGTAGGCAAGGAAGAGCAGACGCTGGTGCTAGGTCACGATGTCACCACCACCACGCTGCATTTCGACAACCCGACAGAGGCCGATACGCTGGTGATTGTCCCGCCCGATCCGGTCCCGACCAACGAAGGCAACATCCTCGGTCACTCACCGCGTAAGCTGGGGATCGGAATGGTTGAAATCAAAGTGGTCAGCGCTCAGGGCTGACCACTGACAATAAAAAAAACAGCGCCCAACACCACTCCGGGCGCTGCATGGCAATCGTCAGAACGTAATCACTCCTTTGATCAACGTCCGGTTGTTAATCACATCCTGTTCGAAGATCTCCGCAAGCTGGCTGAACGGATAGCGATGCGTAAGCATCATTTCAGCGCTCAGTTTGCCTTCTGCCATCAGTCGTCCCACTTTCGCAAAATCCTCCGGCGTGGCGTTACGACTGCCCATCATGGTGGTCTCTTTCTTGTGAAATTCCGGGTCAGAGAACTGCAAGTCGCCTTTAAACAGCCCGACAAAAACGATGGTGCCGCCGTGGCGGATCAAGTTAACGCTATTGTTCATGGCATGCGGGTTCCCCGTCGCATCGAGCACTTTCTGCGCCAGTGAACCGCCAAACAGCGCGCGCAGTTGAGCCTCAAAATCTGCCGCAGAGGGATCCACTACCGGCAGGTCAAGACGAGAAGCAACGTGTTCGCGACGTGCAGCGCTGGTATCGGCCACCACCACCTGCGCCCCTTCTGCTTTGGCAATGGCCGCCGCGCCGATCCCAATCGGTCCGGCTCCAACGACCAATACCTGCTCACCGGGGGCGATAGCGGCACGGCGTACCGCATGCGCGCTAATCGCGTAAGGCTCGATCAACGCCGCAGCCTGAGGATCAATCCCCTCCGCCAACAGCAGATTGGTCGCCGGCACGCTGAGATACTCGCTAAACCCCCCGTCCTGATGCACGCCGATCACCGAGATCTTCTCGCAGCAGTTCGTTCGTCCTCCCAGGCACGCCGGACACTGCTGACAGGCGACATACGGGATCACCGCTACCTGTTGACCCACTTTAAACTGCGTCACCTTCTCGCCGAGCGTCACAATATCCCCACATATTTCATGGCCTAGCACGCGCGGATAACTAAAAAAAGGTTGATTACCTCCCCAGGCATGAATATCGGTTCCGCAAATACCGACAGACTTAATTTTAATTAGCGCTTCCTGTTTATCCGGAATTGGAATTTCGCGTTTCTCATGAATTAATTTTTTGGGTTCCTGGCAAATCAACATATTCATTGTGGACATCGTTATGCGCTCCTGTTTCTTTGTTGCTTCAGATATTGATGAAAATAGAAATAGCCGCGTAACGAGAAAGCTAATTTGTGAAACTCTGCGCATTAAAATGTTTTAAATCGGGTTTTAATGCAGTCAAAAGGAGATCCCGATGAGCCGTTCGCAAAATTTACGTCACAATGTTATTAACCAGGTGATCGATGATATGGCGCGCGGCCACCTTCCTTCACCGTTGCCGTCGCAAAGCGCCTTAGCTGAGATGTACAACATCAGCCGTACCACCGTGCGCCACATGCTGAACCACCTCAGCGAGTGCGGCGTGCTGACTCTGGTCGGCAACGACCACGTCATTACCCGAAGCCCCGAACATGATGATGGTTTTGCCTGTACCACCGCCTCCATGGCCGAGCAGAACCGTATTTTTGAGCAGGCGTTTTATACGATGATTAACCAACGCCAGCTTCGCGCTGGCGAGACGTTCTCTGAACTTCAACTGGCCAGAGCGGCTGGGGTCAGCCCGGTGGTGGTACGAGAATACCTTTTAAAATTTGGACGTTACGATCTCATCCAGAGCGAGAAACGCGGCCAATGGAGCATGAAAAAGTTCGATCAGTCCTATGCAGAACAGCTTTTTGAGCTGCGTGAGATGCTGGAAACCCATGCGCTACAGCATTTTCTCAATCTGCCGGATGACGATCCGCGCTGGCTGCAGGCCAAAATGCTGCTGGAACGCCACCGTACGCTGCGCGACAGCGTCGGCAGCGACTTCCGTATGTTCTCCCTGCTGGACCGTGATTTTCACGCACTGCTGCTCTCCGCTGCCGATAATATATTTTTCAATCAATCACTTGAGATTATTTCAGTAATCTTCCATTTCCATTACCAGTGGGATGAGCGCGATCTTAAACAACGCAATATCATCGCCATTGATGAGCACATGACCATCCTCAGCGCGCTGATTTGCCGCAGCGATCTCGATGCGCTCCTTGCACTGCGTAACCACCTGAATACGGCGAAGCAATCGATGATTCGCTCTATTCGACAAGAAAACGAGTAAATTAAAAACACATTAAAAACAACAAACCTTTAGCAAGAGCACGATTTCATACAACACATACAGCACCATGATGACTTTCTGCTTACTTTCTGATTAGGCAGGATTCACTCTGAATTTTTTCGCCAGTAAAAAAGTTGGTTTTATTCGTTGACCCCTGGGAGCAAGTAGAAAATGAACAAGATAATAGCCGTGCTGATTACTGTTTGTACTTTTTTTCTGCCATTCACCATTCAGGCTAAACCGCTTTCTATTAAAGTCGCATATGAGAATAATCCAGGTGAGCCATTAGATGTGGTGATGCGCTACTGGGCTGACATTCTGAATAAAAAAAGTAATGGAGAAATAACCCTGGTTCTCTATCCCAGCTCACAGCTAGGGTCAAAACAAGATGTGACTGAACAAGCCATGATGGGAATGAACGTCATCACGCTCACCGACGTGGCTTTCCTTGCCGATTATGAACCTGATTTAGGTATTTTGTTTGGACCTTATCTGACTGACGATCCGCAAAAACTCTTCAAAATCTATGAGAGCGACTGGTTCCGTCAAAAAAATGAAGACCTGAAGAAAAAAGGGATTCATGTGGTGATGAACAATTATCTGTACGGCACCCGTCAGATTATTTCTAAAAAACCGATTCGCAAAGTGGAAGATCTGGCGGGGATGAAAATCCGCGTACCAAATAACGTCATGCAAATTAAAGCCATTCAGGCAATGGGCGCCACGCCAACCCCTATGCCGCTGGGTGAAGTTTACCCTGCACTGACTCAGGGCGTTATTGATGGCGTTGAAAACCCGATTTCTGTTCTGCAAGGGCAAAAATTGTTTGAGCAGGCGAAATATCTGTCGATGGTCAATTACCTGACCAACACCTCGGTATGGATTGGTGGCGAAGCCTTTTTCAGTACGCTCTCTCCTGAGCAGCTGGAATTGATTCACTCAACGGGTTATGAAGCGGGTCTCTATAGCCAAAAATTAACGATTGAACGCGACGCCGAAATGCTGAAGGCCATGGAAGCGGAAGGCGTCGAAGTAATTTACCCGGATACTGAAGCATTCCGCCAGAAAGCTCGCGACGTGTACACGCAATTCCCTGAGTGGACGCCGGGTTTGTATGAAACCATTCAACAGCAACTGCAATAAATACAGGCCCAGATCGCCCTAAACCTTTTTCTCTCAAGGCCAGGGCGACTCTCTGAAGGAGGATTAATGCGTTTCTTTGGCAAGCTTGTAGAACTGAGCGCAGCACTGGCACTGTTTATCCTGGTGATAATGACCATTGCCGCCGTATTCATGCGCTATTTTGTCGGACAGCCCATTCAATGGACCGAGGAAATGTCCGGACTGCTGATGATTTGGGTAGTGATGTTGGGGGGCGTGGTGGCTGAGCGCGACCGGGCGCATCTGACGATTCCTTTTGTCGTCGATATGCTCCCGCATAAAATCAAACGCATTATTGCCTCGCTGGTTGCCGTGCTGTCCATCGGATTGCTGGTTTATATGGCCTGGCTGGGTTATCGACTGGCGGAAATGGCGCAGTACAAGGTCACGCAAATCTTAAAAGTGTCCTGGTTCTGGATTGATGTCGCCGTTCCGGTCGGTACCCTGGCAACGGCAGCGTACACGCTCTACTGGTTAATTAATGACGTTAAACAGGCCGATGTCGGTGAGGAAAAACAATGAGCTGGTTATTAATTATTCCACTAATGATCGTGTGCTTATTTCTGAATATTCGTGTTTATCTGGCAATGTTTATCGGCATTATTGCCTATTTCCTCTTCTTTTCCACGGTTCCGATTGAAATTGCGGTTCAGCGGTTGATTGCGCCAACCCAAAGCCCATCCCTGCTGGCAATACCCTTCTTTATCTTGTTGGGTACGCTGATGAGTTATACCGGTATTGCAGAACGTATCCTGCAGGTGGCGAATATTCTGGTCGGTAAAATGCGGGGTGGACTCGGTGTCGCTAATATTCTGGTCAGTACCATGATGGGAGGGGTCAGCGCCTCAAACCTGGCCGACGCAGCGATGCTGTCACGCATGATGGTCCCCGAGATGGAGCGTAAAGGCTACAACCGCGCCTTTGCAGCGGCGATCACCGCCGGGGGATCGCTTGTCACCCCGATTATCCCACCGGGAATTGCCCTGATTATTTATGGGCTGGTGGCAGACGTCTCCATCGGGAAAATGTTCATGGCTGGTCTGATTCCGGGCCTGCTCTGTGCGGTGTTGTTAATGTTTACGGTTTATCTGGTTGCCCGTAAAACCAACGCTAAGCCCTCACGCGACACCTGGCCTACCGGTAAGGAAGCGCTCTTCTCGCTTGGGCAGGCATGGCCCGCTCTGTTTTTGATTTTTGCCGTCGTCGGGGGGATTCGCGCCAACATCTTCACCCCAACAGAAGCCGGTGCGGCAGCGGTACTCATTGTGTTGATTATCGGTTTCTTCATTTATCGTCAAATGACTCTCGGCCATGTCGTGAAAGCGCTGGGAGAAACGGCACGGGCAACGGCATCGGTCATGTTAGTCATCATGGCAAGTGCCGCGCTCGGTTGGATCTTCTCAATGGAACATGCTGGCGTCGCGGTGGCGAACTTTGTCACGACGCTGACAGAAAACAAATACATATTCCTGTTAATTATCAATATTCTTTTGCTAACACTGGGGATGTTTCTTGAAGGGAATGCCATTCTGCTGATTCTGGTTCCCTTGCTTAAACCTGTCGTGGCGCATTTTGGAATCGACCCGGTACACTTCGGTATCATCATGATTTTCAACCTTTCTATTGGCGCCTTCACGCCGCCGGTTGGCACCGTCATGTTACTGGTCTGCAATATTACGCAGGTTTCCGTCGGTCAGTTTTTCCGCCAGTCTCTACCGTTACTGGGTACCTTGTTACTCATGCTGATGTTGGTGACCTACATACCGGCTATTTCGTTATTTCTCGTCTAACCTGTTAATCCCATAGTGTCCCCGCTCGCGGGGACTTTTCCCTGTGACCGGACAGCGCGTTATACTGCCCTCATTGTCACCTTATTCCCGGTATCGTTATGCACATTACGGTTCGCCCCACTACACTGGCAGACGCTGCCGTTCTGCCTGCGATTGAACGCTCAGCAGGACAGCGTTTTTTAACGGTGCCTGCGCTGGCATGGATCGCGGACGATCACATTGTTAGTGCGGAACTGCACCGTGAATATGCCGCTAAAGGATTGAGTTGGCTGGCGCTGGTTGACGATCGGCCCGTTGGATTTCTGCTGGGCGAAGCGATGGAGACGTCGCTGTATATTGCCGAATTTTCGCTGCATCTGGCGTGGCAGGGTAAAGGCATTGGCCGCCAGTTAATCAACACCGTCGCGCAATGGGCGTGTGAGCAGGGCTTTACCTCCCTGACGCTCACCACGTTTCGCCATGTTGCCTGGAACGCACCGCTGTATCAACATCTGGGATTTGAAATACTGGAAGAGAACGCGTTGCCGGCGGCATTACGCCAGAAGCGAGAGGAAGAAACGGCGCATGGCATCCCTTTTGAATCGCGTTGTGCCATGCGCCTGATGCTTAATTAAAACGTTTCCCAGTTATCCCCGGTTTCCGCTACAGCGGCTTTACGCGGTTGAACCGTTGTGGAAACGGACTTCACGCTGGCAACGTCACGCGCACGCTGCTGTTCCTGCTGGATACGAAACACGGCGACGGCCTGCGTCAGACGGCTGGCCTGCTCTTCCAGCGCCGCAGCGGCGGCGGCTGACTCTTCCACCAGCGAGGCGTTCTGCTGAGTTACGCGATCCATTTCCGCCACGGCCAGACCGACCTGGTCAATCCCACGGCTTTGCTCATCGGAAGCCGACGCGATTTCGCCCATGATGTCGGTCACGCGGGTTACCGCATTCACAATCTCATCCATGGTTTCACCGGCGCTTTCTACCAGCGTAGAACCGACGTCAACACGGCTCACGGAGTCTTCAATCAGGCTCTTGATCTCGCGCGCTGCCTGCGCACTGCGCTGCGCGAGGTTACGTACTTCACCGGCAACCACCGCAAAGCCGCGTCCCTGTTCACCTGCACGTGCCGCTTCGACCGCTGCGTTCAGCGCCAGAATGTTGGTCTGGAAGGCAATGCCGTCGATCACGCTGATAATGTCAGCAATTTTCTGTGAACTGGAGGCGATATCGCGCATGGTTTGCACCACGTTATCCACCACTTTTCCGCCTTTTTGCGCCGTTTCGGACGCGCTCAGCGCCAGATGGCTGGCCTGACGGGCGTTTTCGGCGTTCTGCTTAACGGTCGCCGTCAACTCTTCCATGCTCGCCGCCGTCTCTTCCAGAGAGGCCGCCTGCTGCTCGGTACGGGAAGAGAGATCGTTGTTACCCATCGCGATTTCGCTGGCGCCGCTGTAAATGGCGTTCGCGCCGTTACGCACATCGCCCACGGTACGCACCAGTTCACCCTGCATGTGGCGCAGGCTTTCCGCCAGTTGGCCCATTTCATTGGTGCCTTCTACATCAATCCGCTTCACCAGATCGCCGCTGGCAATGTGACGAATGCTCGCGATCAGGCGGTTCATTGGCGCGATCAGCGACAGTTTGATGCCAAACCAGACGGCAATAATGACCACCAGCACCGCTAACAACACGCTGCCCAGAACCCACATCGCCTGGCTGTAAGAGCTGTTGTTGTCCTCTACCGCCAGGTCATACAGACGGTCGTTCTGTTGCAAGTAGTTCACATACTGCTTCTCAAAACCATCCTGATACCCCTGGGTTGGCTGATCGAAAAACTCGTTGATTTTCCCGGCCCCCAGCAACTGGATCAGTTCGGCTAACGCGTTGTGATAGATATCGTAATTGCGTTTAATTTCCGCCGATGCCGCTTCACTTTGACGTGGGTCACGCGGTAACGCTTCATAGTCCGCCCAGTTTTTCTCCGCCTGTTTCAAAGAGGCGCTGGCAATCTGCATCAGCTCCGCAACGGTCGCGCCGCTGCCGATATTGTTCTGATCCATCATGTAGCGGATACCCGCACGGTTAAGGGTGTTACGCGTTTGCAGCAGAGCCACCCAACTGCCGTTCAGCGTAGACTGCTGCTGGCGAATAGTTTGCAGAACGGTGAAATTCTCTTTGTCATTTTTCAATGCGTTAAAGAACAAACCGCCCGAAGTGAGTTGTAAAAGGCCAAATAAAGCCAGAACCAGCAATAAGCTGGTCACAATCTTGATACGTTTTAACATGTTTTCTCTTTCCGCTAGACAGATACTCTGGTTGTCGGCCTGGAACGAGAAAACTTTATGCAATCGCGAGGGGTATCACAGGAAATTTGTTCAATTAACTGGCAAAAAATGCGATTACCCTCTACCCGAACGGGAATCAGGCGAGGATGCCTCGCCCGTTCTGCCTTATCTCAGTGCGGAAATGTCCTCAAACAGGGAACGGGTAATCGTCACCCCTTCCAGCAACGATTTCTCACGCGAACTGAAGCGTCTTTCTCCTGGTAAGCGTGCGCCTTGCTCTTGCATTGCGGCAAACAGGGTTTCGGCGCGATCCAGATGATGATGCGCCTCATCCCCGAGGAACCGGGACGGGTCAAGTGCCAGAATCAGCTCGCCGCCGTATGGCAGACCGCCTGCCCCCTCATCCCAGGCCAGCGATTCCGCACTGGTCATATCACCGATGAGCGGCCCTGCCAGCAGTTCAACCATTGCCGCAAACGCCGAGCCCTTGTGTCCGCCAAAGGTCAGCATCGCGCCATTTAATACCGCCTGCGGATCGGTTGACGGTCGCCCTTCGCTGTCGATACCCCACCCTTCCGGAATCGCTTTTCCAGCTCGCAGATGCAACTGGATCTCGCCGCGCGCCGCCGCGCTGGTCGCCATATCAAAAATGTAAGGCGGTTTGCCTTTGCGCGGCCAGCCAAACGCGATGGGATTAGTGCCAAACAGCGGACGCGTACCGCCTGACGGTGCGACCCAGGCGTGACTTGGCGTACAGGCGTAGCCCACCAGTCCGGCGTCCGTCAGAGGTTCAATATCTGCAAATAATGCGGAAAAGTGAACGCAGCGGTTGATCGCCAGCGCCGCAATTCCGCATGCGCTGGCTTTACTGATGAGCAACGGCAGCGCCTGTTCATAGGCCACCAGCGAGAACGCGCCGCCAGCATCTGCTTTGACGATAGCGGGCGCCTGATCGAAAATCTGCGGACGGGCATCAGCGGAGACTTTTCCTTTACGCAGGGTCTCGACGATCCCCAGCAAGCGCCATAACCCGTGAGACACGCAGCCGTCGCGCTCGCCCGCCGTCACATTGCGCGCGATAGCATCCGCATGTTCCGCGCTAAAGCCGTTGCTGCTCAGCACCTCACGCGCCAGCGTGTAAGCCTCAGATAAAGTGAGGTTTACTGTTTCCATGTTGTTCTCCTTATGATGTTGTCGGCAATAAGCGTAGTCGGTATTCACCCTTCGTTGGCGGATTTTTCTTTGTGATCTCAGTCACATAATATTTACCGCCCGGCGATCCTCTTTACCGCTTACTGACACTTCTGACCGCTTAACTCACCATTTGACCGCTCACTTATTTACCTTACTTTACACGCGCGACTCTCTGGCAAGATCGTCACCAACATAGCAGTCAAATTACCTCTTCAAACGCAACCCAAACCAAACGGCTTCGGCCAATTATTCATCTTATAAAACCAGGTTTTACTATGGATACGAAAAAGATATTCAAGCACATACCCTGGGTGATCCTCGGGATCATCGGGGCATTCTGCCTCTCGGTTGTCGCCTTACGCCGGGGTGAACACGTCAGCGCCCTGTGGATCGTGGTCGCTTCCGTGTCGGTATATCTGGTGGCTTACCGCTACTACAGCCTGTACATCGCCCAGAAGGTGATGAAGCTCGACCCTACACGTTCGACACCTGCGGTCATCAATAACGATGGCCTGAACTACGTTCCGACCAACCGCTATGTCCTGTTCGGACACCACTTTGCCGCAATCGCGGGCGCTGGTCCGCTGGTCGGTCCGGTTCTGGCAGCGCAGATGGGTTACCTGCCTGGTACCCTGTGGCTGTTGGCGGGTGTGGTGCTGGCGGGTGCGGTCCAGGACTTCATGGTGCTGTTTATCTCTTCTCGCCGTAACGGCGCGTCGCTTGGCGAGATGATTAAAGAAGAGATGGGCTCCGTGCCGGGGACCATTGCCCTGTTTGGCTGCTTCTTAATTATGATCATCATCCTCGCGGTACTGGCGCTGATCGTCGTAAAAGCGCTGGCAGAAAGCCCGTGGGGGGTCTTCACCGTTTGCTCCACCGTACCTATCGCGCTGTTCATGGGGATCTACATGCGCTTCCTGCGTCCGGGGCGTGTGGGTGAAGTGTCGGTGATTGGTATTGTTCTGCTGGTCGCGTCTATTTACTTCGGCGGCGTGATTGCTCACGACCCGTACTGGGGCCCGGCGCTGACCTTTAAAGACACCACCATTACCTTTGCACTGATCGGCTATGCGTTCGTTTCTGCACTGCTGCCAGTATGGCTGATCCTCGCTCCACGCGACTATCTGGCCACCTTCCTGAAAATCGGCGTGATCGTCGGCCTGGCGCTGGGTATCGTGATCCTCAACCCAGAGCTGAAAATGCCGGCCATGACCCAGTACATCGATGGTACCGGTCCGCTGTGGAAAGGTGCGCTGTTCCCGTTCCTGTTCATTACCATCGCCTGTGGTGCGGTCTCTGGCTTCCACGCCCTGATCTCTTCCGGTACCACGCCGAAACTGCTGGCCTGTGAAACAGACGCCCGCTTCATCGGTTACGGCGCGATGCTGATGGAATCCTTCGTGGCGATCATGGCGCTGGTTGCGGCGTCCATTATCGAACCGGGCCTCTACTTTGCGATGAACACCCCGCCGGCAGGCCTGGGCATTACCATGCCGAACCTGCATGAAATGGGGGGTGAGAACGCGCCGCTGATTATGGCACAGTTGAAAGACGTGACCGCGCATGCGGCGGCAACCGTCAGTTCCTGGGGCTTCGTGATTTCGCCAGAGCAGATCCTGCAAACGGCGAAAGACATCGGCGAACCGTCCGTTCTGAACCGTGCTGGTGGTGCACCGACGCTGGCGGTAGGTATCGCGCACGTGTTCCACAAAGTGTTGCCGATGGCGGACATGGGCTTCTGGTACCACTTCGGTATTCTGTTTGAAGCGCTGTTCATCCTGACCGCGCTGGATGCCGGTACCCGTTCTGGTCGCTTTATGTTGCAAGACCTGCTGGGTAACTTCGTTCCGTTCCTGAAGAAAACCGACTCTCTGGTTGCCGGTATCATCGGTACGGCGGGCTGCGTGGGTCTGTGGGGTTACCTGCTGTATCAGGGCGTGGTCGATCCGCTGGGCGGCGTGAAGAGCCTGTGGCCTCTGTTCGGTATCTCTAACCAGATGCTGGCAGCCGTGGCGCTGGTTCTGGGTACCGTGGTACTGATTAAAATGCAGCGCACCAAATACATCTGGGTGACCGTTATCCCGGCAGTATGGCTGCTGATCTGCACCACCTGGGCGCTGGGCCTGAAACTGTTCAGCTCCAACCCGCAGATGGAAGGCTTCTTCTACATGGCTAACCAGTACAAAGAGAAGATTGCCAACGGCGGCGAACTGACCGCACAACAGATTGCTAACATGAATCACATCGTTGTGAACAACTACACCAACGCCGGCCTGAGTATTCTGTTCCTGGTGGTGGTGTACAGCATCATCTTCTATGGTTTCAAAACCTGGATGAATGTGCGCAACGTCGACAAGCGTACCGATAAAGAAACACCGTACGTTCCGATTCCTGAAGGCGGCGTGAAGACCTCTTCACATCACTAAGCTGATGCCGGGTAACGCTTCGCGTACCCGGCCTACAAAATGCTTTAAGCGTAGGCCGGATAAGGCGAAAGCCGTCATCCGGCTTTAATCATTCACGAGGCGGCACAATGTTTGGTAACTTAGGTCAGGCAAAAAAATATCTCGGCCAGGCGGCAAAGATGTTGATTGGTATTCCAGACTACGACAACTATGTCGAGCATATGCAAACCAACCATCCGGACAAGCCGTACATGAGCTATGAAGAATTCTTCCGCGAGCGCCAGCAGGCGCGCTACGGCGGCGACGGTAAAGGCGGCATGCGCTGCTGTTAGAAGGAGAAGTGAATGACCCCGATTGCAGTCACCCTACTCACCGGTTTTCTTGGCGCAGGTAAAACCACCCTGCTACGCCACATCCTCAACGAAGAACACGGCTACAAGATTGCCGTTATCGAAAACGAATTCGGCGAAGTGTCCGTGGACGATCAGCTAATTGGCGATCGCGCCACGCAGATCAAAACCCTGACCAACGGCTGTATTTGCTGTACACGCTCCAACGAGCTGGAAGACGCGCTGTTAGACCTGCTCGATAACCTCGATAAGGGCGCCATCAATTTTGATCGTCTGGTGATCGAGTGCACCGGCATGGCCGACCCCGGCCCGATTATTCAAACCTTTTTCTCCCACGACGTGATTTGTCAGCGCTATCTGCTGGACGGCGTGATTGCGCTGGTTGATTCGGTCCATGCCGATGAGCAAATGAACCAGTTCACCATTGCGCAGTCGCAGGTCGGCTATGCTGATCGCATTCTGCTGACTAAAACCGACGTCGCTGGCGAAAGTGAAAAGCTTCGCGAACGTCTGGCGCGCATCAACGCCCGCGCCCCGGTGTATACCGTTACGCACGGCGATATCGATCTTTCTCTGCTATTCGACACCAATGGCTTTATGCTGGAAGAGAACGTCGTCAGCGCCAAACCGCGCTTTCACTTTATCGCCGACAAGCAGAACGATATCTCTTCCATTGTGGTGGAACTGGATTACCCTGTGGATATCGGCGACGTCTCCCGCGTGATGGAAAACCTGCTGCTGGAATCCGCCGAAAAACTGCTGCGTTACAAAGGTATGCTGTGGATTGAAGGCGAACCGAACCGTCTGCTGTTCCAGGGGGTGCAACGCCTGTACAGTGCCGACTGGGACCGCCCGTGGGGCGACGAACAACCGCACAGCACGCTGGTGTTTATCGGCATTCAGTTGCCGGAAGACGACATCAGAGCCGCCTTTGCGGGGCTGAAGAAGTCGTGATTCCCGTGCCCGATGGCGCTACGCTTATCGGGCGCCCTACCCCGTAGGCCGGATAAGGCAAAGCCGCCATCCGGCATTGGCTCGATAATCCCCTTATCCCTCCACCACAAATCGCGTCGCCGCAAAGCAGTTCAGTATTCGGTGGACCAGAAAGACCATCGTCAGCGTTGCCAGCAGCGCGACGGTGACTGAGGTGATGCGGTACAAATCGCTGAACACCAGGTCGCTGTTCGGGTGCAGGTTCTGGCCGAACATAATACCGATTGTGGTGATGCTGGCGAACCCCACGCCTGCGCCCACTTTTTCCATGACGTGCAGACGGGCGCTAAAAGCCAATCCGAGACCGATCAGCGGCATCATTAACAGCATGTGATTACTGAAATCATAAATCAGCAACTGCACCACCAGAATATAGAGACAGGCCAGTACCACACCGACGACGCGCCAGAGGGAACTCAGGACCGCGCCGCGATAGTGCATCGGAAAGAGGATCAAAATCCCCGCCATCAGCGCTGACAGCGAATCGCTCAGATCGCAAATCTGGAAGATCACAAAGATCATCGTCGCCACGGTGCCGGAAAGCAGCGATTCGTGGCGAATGCGGGCGTCGTCTTTCTCAATGCGCGGCGGCGAGTTACGCGGTTCCACATCGGGGATCAAATAGTGCAGCAGCGCACTCAGCGCTACCGCCATCACGCAGGCTTCCATGTTGGAAAACATCAGCGTGTGCCAGTCTGTGGTGGGATAGCTCATAAAATTGAGCATCGTACTCTGGCAGACCACACCCATTGACCCCAGCAGAAACAGCGGCCCCTTGCTCATAAAGCGAAAGCGCATCACGTAAAGGCCAAACACCACCAGCGTCATGATCACTGGCCATTGCGAGAGATAACCGACAATCAATACCATTTCGACGCAGTTCACCGCCGCACTGAACACAAACTGCCGCGCTACGTGGCGGTTAAACACCGGTACCAGCGACATCAGCATCAACGGATAGACCACGAAGAAAACGCCGTACTGGACGTTGTAAAAGGTCGAAATACTGAGCGCGATCGTCCCGGCAACGGCTATCCGCAGAGTCTGGCGAAAGTCGTTGGCTGTATAGACGATGTTGTCATGTGGCGTGAATACGCGCGCCAGGGTGTTAATAGACATAATGCAGCCAACTGACCAGGCGGATTTGCGCGCCAGCAAAAGTTCGGGCAAAGGGGCCTTCGCTGTTATACAACTGCACCGTGGCGCGGGCACCGGTCGGTAACGGTTTGTCCAGTGGTTCACTCAGCGTCACGTGAATACGCATCCGCTGCGCATCGCGCACCCAACGGGTGGATTGCTCTGGCTGCGACAGTTGACCGTTGACCTCTTCCTGTCCGGCGAGGATCCCCGCATCGCTGCTGGTCACACGCGCACGGAACACTTTACCCGGCATGGCATCAAACACCACGGCGGCATCGGTATTGACGCGGGTATGGCGCAGGCTCTTCTCGCGGAAATCGGCCACGATATCCGTCTGATTACTGACCAGCGCCAGCAGTGGCGTGGCGGCGGTAGCGTAAAGCCCGGCGTTAAGCTGGAGATTACTCACCGTTCCGTCCGTCTCTGCGCGCACTTTTGTCCATGCCAGATTCAACTGCGCCTCTTCCAGCGCGTTGCGATACTTTTGCAGCGTCACGTTATGGCTGTCTTCGCGCTCGCCGCGTTGGATCAGCAGATTCTGGATGTTGGCATGCAGCGCGGTTACCGACTGTTCGCTGGTCTGCCAGGTCGTCCGCACCCTGTCGAGATCCGCCTGCGAGACGTTTTGCATCGCGCTTAGCCGCTGATAACGATCGAACGTCAGTTTGTCATTACGCGCCGTATATTCAGCAGTACGCAGGTTGGCGCGGGCAGAAGCAATCTGTGCATCCAGTTGCTGATTGCTCAGTCTGGCCTGCGCAAAGGCGATTTGCGCGGCCTCGACTTTGTTGATAAATGGCGTGGGATCCAGCTCGTAAAGCAGATCGCCTTTTTTTACCGTGCTGTTGTTCTGCACGTAGACGTGCGAAACATACCCGGAAACGCGTGCTGAAACCGGCGTAACTGTACGCATCACCGTGGAATCTGGCGTCAGCGGGATCCAAATATCGGCAACGATAAACCAGGCGAATATGGCAAGGAAAGCGGCAATACTCACCCTTACCCAACGGGCAAATTTTTGTTCTGGGGTCATCATAGTTTTTAGTGTTGATTATCTTCTTCGCGGATTGTCCGCAGATTGCAGGCGATTACATTTAAGGTGGCGCTGAAGGAAGCGAGATCTGCTTCAGGAATGGTACGCGTGACGCGACATTGATAGGCTTCAATCATCCGGTTCAACTCTACCAGCCGGGCACGGCCTTCCGCAGTTAGCATTAGCAGACGGATGCGTTTGTCATAAGGCGATGTGGAACGCACCAGATAGCCCTGATTTTCCAGTTGTGTGAGCGTGCGCATCAGCGGTGGCAGTTCAATACCCTGCACCTGTGCCAGTTCACTGACCGAAACGTTATCGCCCAGTTGATACAGTTGCATCAGCACCGTCCAGCTGGACTGGGTCAGGCCGGTATCGGTAATAGCCGCATCAATAATGGCCCGCCATTGACGCACGACCATCGCCATACGCATCCCCAACGGGCGGCGGGCAAACAGCTCATCTTCAGTCATGTCTCTTTCCTCTCTAAGCGAAAGGAAAATAATACTTATCAGGATAAGTATCAAGAAACACACTGTCTGTAAGCATGAATTGATAAATTTTATGAATGTAACAAAGGCCGGACGGGTTCAACCTCCAGCCTCTGACTGCTACAGTCACGCTATTCAATCTGATCCCGGCGTAATCCCAGATCCTTGAGTCGCTCATCACTCATCTGTTGCAGGATCCGTCGGGTTTGCGCCTGCAGATGCCATTTTTTAAACGCTCGCCAGATCAGGACAAAACCAATAAACGGCTGCTTTGCTTTGTTTTCATGAAATTCCATACTCCACCCCCTCTCATACCAGAGCCTGTATTCTGGCGGTTTTCGAGTGGATCGATACAGATTCAAAAACAGCTTTTATTTAACATACAGATTCGCTAATACTGTCTCTGCATCGCACATTTTGCACCTGTCTGTACTGGTTTTTACATCTGTATGGCATCTTCGAGGGATACAGCATGACGCGTTACCAACATCTGGCCAACCTGCTGACCGAGCGTATTGAACAAGGGCTGTATCGTCACGGAGAGAAATTGCCGTCAGTACGCAGTCTGAGTCAGGAGCACGGTGTCAGTATCAGCACCGTACAGCAGGCGTATCAGGTACTGGAATCATTGCAGCTCATTACGCCGCAGCCCCGTTCAGGCTACTTCGTCGCGCCTCAGAAAGCGCTGCCGCCGGTCCCGCCGATGTCGCGTCCGGTACAGCGTCCGGTTGAGATTACCCAATGGGAGCAGGTACTGAACATGCTGGAAGGCCATCACGACCAATCGGTTATCCCGCTTAGCAGCGGTATTCCGGATGTTAGCCAACCCAGCCTGAAACCGCTCTGGCGCGAACTCAGTCGCGTAGCACAACACAATCTGAGTGCGGTTCTGGGCTACGATGAACTGGCTGGCAGCCTCGCACTACGCCAGCAAATCGCCCGGCTGATGCTGGATGGCGGATCGGTGGTTAACGCCGACGATCTGGTGATCACCAGCGGCAGTCAAAGCGGCATGTCACTGGCCCTGCTGGCCGTCTGCCAGCCAGGAGACATTGTCGCTGTGGAATCCCCGGCTTATTACGGCACCATGCAATTGCTGCGCGGTTTAGGGATCAAAGTGATTGAGATCCCGACCGATCCGGATACCGGCATCAGTATTGAAGCGCTGGAGCTGGCGCTTGAACAGTGGCCGATCAAAGGCGTTATCCTGGTGCCCAATTGCAATAACCCGCTCGGTTTTATCATGCCGGACACCCGTAAGCGGGCGGTGCTGGCGCTCGCTCAACGCTACGACATTGTGATTTTCGAGGATGATGTTTACGGTGAACTGGCGACAGAGTATCCCCGCCCCAGAACCATTCACTCCAGGGATATCGACGGTCGGGTTATCCTTTGCAGTTCATTCACCAAATCGGTCGCCCCTGGCCTGCGCGTCGGCTGGGTCGCTCCGGGTCGTTATCACGACAAATTACTGCATATGAAGTATGCGGTTATTGGCACCAACGTTCCCGCCACACAACTGGCGGCTGCGACGTTTGTCCAGGAAGGACACTATCACCGCCACGTCCGGCGAATGCGGCAGATTTATCAGCGTAATATGGAGATTTATACCTGCTGGGCGCGGGAATACTTTCCTTGTGGGATCTGCGTAACGCGACCAAAAGGCGGTTTTATGCTGTGGGTCGAATTGCCGGAACAAGTGGATATGGTTTGCGTTGCCAAACAGCTTTGCCGCCTGAAAATTCAGGTCGCGCCGGGCTCACTGTTTTCCGCATCAGGGAAATACCGCAACTGCGTGCGCATAAACTGTGCGCTTCCGCCCAACGAGAAGCACCGGGACGTGATGCAGAAGCTGGGCGAGGCGATCAAAGTCGCGATGGAGTAAACATTCGACTTACCGGACGGCCTGAACGCGACACAGCGTATTCAGTGAATCACACTCTGCAGCTCTTCTGCGGAAAGTCCGGTAAGTCTTTGTACCGTGATATAACAAAGCATGACTATGCCGGAGGCACTAATTGTGACCCACACCCGAGATATTCCACAATCGTTCTGGCGCGATGAGCGACTTGCATGGCTGGAGCTGCGCAGCACCTGGCGCAGCCATCAGGCCTATAAGCGCCATCATCATCCGCAGCTCTCCATTGGGGCCATTCTGGAAGGTGAAACCTGCTGTGTCAGCGATGGCAAAGAATACCGTTTGCAGGCAGGCGATCTGATTGTGATCCCACCGCATGTGCCGCACAGCTGTAATCCGGTCGATGGACAGTGTCGCAGCTACCATATGCTCTACCTGGACGCGGACTGGTGTGTTGCCCAGTTGCCCGAACAGACAATCCCTGCACCGTTTTTCGCCCCGAACCCGGTGATCCGCGATCCACAACGCTTTCAGCGCTTTCTCGACCTTGTGGCGTTAATGGAGAAACAACAAACCGCGCCGCTTATCGATGCCGTCCGTCTCCTGCTGCGCGCACTCCCCTTGCAGTCAGGAAATCCGCCGCGCACGCGAGCGACCAGTCAGTCTCTGAAAGCGCGGCTGCACAACAATTTGCTCTCTCCACCGTCGCTAGATGATATCGCGCAAGAGTTCGGCATGCGCAAAGAGACGCTGATTCGCACCTTTAAGCAGGACACCGGTCTGACGCCGGGCAGCTATCTGAACATCGCGCGGATCGATTTTGCCAGGACGCGACTGCGCGCCGGAGACGATATCGCCGACGTCGGTTATCAGAGTGGTTTTGCCGACCAGAGCCATTTCCACCGCACCTTTGTCAGCTATACCGCCGCCACACCGCGTCAGTATGCGCGGGGGCGATCAATATCAGACAATAATTAGCGTTTCACCGGGCGTAGCGTGAACTCAGGTTTGCACACTGAGGTCACTATGGAACCGTTGTCTGTACTCTTTCCCCCTGCCTTTCCCGCCCTGGCGCTGGCTCACTTTGTGGCGCTGCTCAGCCCCGGACCGGATTTCTTTTTACTGGTGGGCTACGCCGTTCGCTATCGACTGCGCGGCAGTGCCGGGCTGTGCCTGGGGATCGCCACCGGTAACGGCATTTATATCCTTCTGGCGATTGCCGGCTGGGGGATCCTCCGTCAGCTTCCCCAGCTCTTCACGTTGATCGCACTGTTGGGCGCACTTTATTTACTGTGGATCGGCAGCCTGCTGCTACGCAGTCGTCCGCAAACGCTGACGGGCGCAGATGCCCAGTCCACGCGTCCGGGATTGGGCAAACAAGTGCTGCTGGGGCTGGGTTCGTCGCTGCTCAACCCGAAAAATGCCTTGTTCTATCTGGCGCTGATGACCGCCCTGCTTGGCCCGTCAGTGACGCTGGTGCAGCAGGCCGTCAGCGGGATCTGGATGACCAGCGTCGTACTGTGCTGGGATCTGTTGATTGTGATGGGGATTGGCCTGCCGTTTATCCAGCGACGGCTAAGCCACGGGATCGTGTGGATCGAACGTCTCGCCGGGGTCGTGTTGATCGCCTTTGGCTGCGGGATCGTCTGGCGCTTTCTCTTCCCGTAGCTCATTGAGATACTGAATGAATTCAGCCCATTCTATTGACTAACATCAAATTATAATGACACTTAAGGTGTATATTTTCCGTTCAACTTACTTTTCTCGAGGTGTGATGTGCTGATAACCATCTGTAATCGCTACACATTCTGACAAGCGTCAGAATGTGTTCCCCTGTCTTTGATTCTCATGGGCAGTGCTTTTGATTACATGAAATTCAGTACATCCGCAGTCTGCTGTTCTCTCTTTTCTGCCTGATGTCCCTGTGACAGTATTGAATTTCGTTGTTCCCGTTAAGGGGTTCTCCACATGGAGTTCGTTTTGTATGCAATGGATTATTGAGTTTTTCAAGCGGCACGCCACGACGCTGTTCTTTCCGATGGCGCTGATTCTGTACGATTTTGCCGCCTATCTGTCGACGGACCTGATTCAACCGGGCATCATCAACGTCGTGCGGGAGTTTGATGCCGATGTCAGTCTGGCGCCGGCGGCGGTCAGTCTCTATCTCGCCGGAGGGATGGCGCTGCAATGGCTGCTGGGGCCGCTTTCCGACCGGATCGGTCGTCGTCCGGTATTGGTCACGGGGGCGCTCATTTTTTCCCTCGCCTGTACCGCCACGCTGTTCACCACTTCAATGACACAGTTTCTGATCGCGCGCGTGGTGCAGGGCACCAGCATCTGCTTTATCGCGACGGTCGGCTACGTCACGGTGCAGGAAGCGTTCGGACAAACGAAAGCTATCAAGCTGATGGCAATCATCACCTCTATCGTGCTGGTAGCGCCGATCATTGGCCCGCTTTCCGGCGCGGCGCTGATGCACTTCGTCCACTGGAAGGTGCTGTTCGCCATTATTGCGGTAATGGGTTTTATCGCCTTTATGGGCCTGTTGCTGGCGATGCCGGAGACGGTCCAGCGCGGCGCGGTGCCGTTTAGTGCGATCAGCGTCGTACGCGATTTTCGCGATGTCTTTCGCAACCGCGTGTTCCTCTTTGGCGTCGCCACGATCTCGCTAAGTTACATCCCAATGATGAGTTGGGTCGCCGTTTCCCCGGTGATCCTGATCGACGCGGGTGGCATGACGTCCTCCCAGTTCGCCTGGGTGCAGGTTCCGGTGTTCGGTGCGGTCATCGTCGCCAACATGGTCGTTGCTCGTTTTGTAAAAGATCCGACCAACCCGCGCTTTATCTGGCGTGCGGTGCCCATTCAGCTCAGCGGCCTGTTTGTACTGATCGCCGGGAACCTGCTCTGGCCTCACGTGTGGCTGTGGTCGGTGTTGGGCACCAGTCTGTATGCGTTTGGCATTGGGCTAATCTTCCCGACGCTGTTCCGCTTCACGCTGTTTACCAACAACCTGCCGAAAGGAACCGTGTCGGCCTCGCTGAACATGGTCATTCTGGCGGTGATGGCCGTTTCCGTCGAAATCGGTCGCGGACTGTGGTTTAACGGCGGCCGGATCCCGTTTCACCTGCTGGCAGTCATTGCGGGAGTGGCGGTGGTATTCACGTTGAAAGGGTTGTTAACGCGGGTACGCCAGTATCACGCAACGGAACTGGCAACAGAGAAGTAAAATCAGGCCCCGCCATGCGGGGCCGTTTTTTTAAGCAATGCGGGCAAATCCGGCTTCAAGGTCGGCAATCAAATCGCCGACATCTTCCAGGCCGATATGCACCCTCACCAGCGTCCCGCTGAAATCAACCTCACCGGCCGGGCGAATGCTGTTCAACTCTTCCGGTTGGTTCGCCAGAATCAACGACTCAAATCCGCCCCATGAGTAAGCCATGTGGAACAGCGAGAAGTTATCGAGGAAGTTCGCTAACTGTTCATCCGTCAGTCGCTTTTTCAGCACGAACGAGAACAAACCAGAACTGCCGCTGAAATCACGCGTGAAGTATTCGTGGCCCGGACATTCCGGCAGTGCCGGATGATTCACCCGCGCCACTTCTGCGCGTGCCGACAGCCAACGGGCAATCTGAATGCTACTCTCCTGATGCTGCTTCAGACGCACCGACAGCGTACGCAGGCCGCGACTGCCGTTATACGCGGTATCGGCATCCAGCGTTTGCCCCATCAGATACGAGTTTTCACGCAATTGGTCCCAGCAACGGGCGTTGGATACCGCCGTTCCCAGCATGCCGTCAGAGTGACCAATCGTGTATTTGGTGCCTGCCTGAATCGAGATATCCACGCCGTAGTCCAGCGCCTTAAACAACACACCAGCCGCCCAGGTGTTGTCGATCATAATGACGATCTCCGGGTTCACCGCACGAATAGCCTTCACCATTCCCGGCACATCCTGTACTTCCATGGTGATCGAGCTCGGTGATTCAAGGAACACCACTTTGGTTTCTGGGCGGATCAGATCGACAATTCCGGCGCCGATCATCGGATCGTAGTATGTCGTTTCGACGTTGAATTTGCTCAGGATCTTATTGCAGAAATCCTGTGTTGGTTCATATGCCGCCCCGGTCATCAGCAGATGATCGCCACGTTGTACAAACGCGAGGATCGCGTTTGTCACCGCCGCCGCACCGCACGGATAGAGCGCACAGCCGACGCCGCCTTCCAGTTCGCTCATCGCTTTCTGAAACGCGAAGTGGGTATAAGTGCCGCGACGACCATAAAACAACTCACCGTTTGCGCGATTGGCGGTGGCGAATTTTTTGTCCTTCACGGTATCAAACACCAGCGAAGAGGCGCGCTGGATAACCGGGTTTACCGCGCCCTGGGTATAGCGTTTATCGCGTCCGGCGATGACCAACTGGGTTTCGAGTTTCACTGAATCTTTCATAACCTTCTTATCCTTAATCCGTGCGTTAAACCTCGGCGGCCGTCGCCGTCGCATTCATCTCTGCATTCACCGACTTTTTCCCGGAGAAGCGTTCTACAATTTGTGCCGCATTCAAATCATGAATCACGTTAATTAGCGTCGCCGGGGCATCGGTAATGGTGCCCAGCACCACCAACATCGGAATGGTTTCCATCGGCAGTCCCAGCGTGGTGACGATAAAGATCTCCCCAAGGAACGCCCCGCCCGGTACGCCGCCGACGATAATCGCGGAAAGCACGGCGATCAGCATGGTCAGGAAGAAGGTTTCCGTGGTGAATGGGATCCCCAGCACCGAGTAAATAAAGACGATCTTCAGCGCCGCAATCATCGCCACGCCGCCTTTGTTCAGGTTGACCAGCAGTGGGATCGAGACATCCACAATTTCCGGGTTAATCCCCATCGCTTTGCCCGCGCGCAGCGTCACCGGCAGCGTGCCCAGCGAAGAACAGGTACCCAGCGCCGTGACAGAAGGCTCAATGGCGTGACGCCAGAAGGCCTTCACCGCCGGTACGCCGCCGCCAATGTAAGAGTAGAGAATAGAGCCGAAAATGTAGTAAGCCAGCGTGGCAACCATGAACAGACCAATTGCCCGGGCAAAGGTGAGCAGCAGTCCGGAATCCTGGCTGGCCATCGTCGCCGCAAAGTAGCAACCGAGCCCCAGCGGCGCGACCTTCATGATGATCGACACGATCTTCATAATGACGGTGTTGGCATCGTCCAGCAGCGAGGCAATACGTTTACCCGCCTGTTCTGACTGACCAATCGCGATCCCGGCAATGATCGCCATCACGATCAGCGCGAGAATATTCGACTTAGAAAACAGACCAATAAAGTCGTTGGTGGTGATCATGCTGACAAAATCCATCTTGCCGCTGCCCGCCTGCACGGACTGCGAGAGATCGATAGTGACCCCCTGCGCCGGGTTGTACCACAGGGCTAACGCCACGATACCGGCCGCCGGAATAAACGCCATCGCGATGGAAACGATAAAGATAATCGCCATAATTCGCCCTAAGCGTTTCAGGTCGGTCATACTGGCGATAGAGGACATTACGCTGATTCCCACCAGCGGAACGATAATCATAAATAACAGGTTCAGGAAAATCTGACCTATCGGCTGGAGTTTACTGGCAAACGCGGGGGCTAAAATCCCTAATAAACCACCTGCCACCAGAGCAAGTAATAAAATAATTGACGATTTGTAGGGTTCGAGTCGTGTCCACATAATCGGTACCTTTTATAAGAATGGAATTAAATGAGAGTAAATTCACAATTTGGCGACGTTCTGTTTTTGCCTCCTTACTATTTGTGACGCACCTCACTTAAGTTGTTATTTTTTCATTTTGTGCGTATGTCGTTTCCTGTGATTCAATAGTTACATGTTTCAAAACCCAATGTAACGGCCTATTCGTACCGTTTTTGCAAATCACTTGTGAGCAAAAGGAAACAATGAGCGCACCCATTTCTCTCAAGCACTTAGAGTTTTTTGTCCGGATTGTGGACTGCGGAGGTTTATCTGAAGCCGCGGTGCAACTTAACGTGTCACCGTCCGCGGTCAGTAAAAGTCTGGCGGCAATGGAAGATACGCTGGGGACAACATTAATTAAGCGCACGACCCGCAGTATTACGCTGACCGACGCCGGGCAATATTTGTTTAACCGGGCCAATAAATTACTGAAAGAATTTGATGAAACGCTTAATACTACCTCTGGTTATTATCATAATCCGCAAGGTGAATTACGCATTACCTGTTCGATTGCCTTCGGCTATTCCCGACTGGTCAATCTGGTGGACAAATATCGCACCCAATACCCGGATGTGAACCTGTATATCGATCTCAACGATAACTTCGTCAATCTGAACGACACGGATTTCGATATCGCCCTGCGCATCTCCACCGCCCCGCCGCAAAACTATGCCACGCGTAAACTGGTGCCGATCCGCTGGGCGTACTGCGCCTCCCCCGGTTACCTCGCGAAGAAAGGGATGCCGCTGCGTCGTACCGATCTGGTCGATCACGATTGTCTGGTTTATCCTGGCCTGACCCCGGTTCTGAAGGTTGCCGACGAGCAGGATCGCCTGCATCAGCTAAAACTGCATATGCCGATCCAGGCCAACAGCAGCCTGGTCCTGCTGAAGTCGGTGCTGGAAGATCAGGGCGTGGCCTATCTGCCGACCTATCTGATTGGCGATCATATCCAGAAAGAGGAGATCACCCCGCTGATGCTCGACGGCACGATCGCCTGCGAAACGCACACCCTTTACGCGCTCTATTTCCCCAGCAAATACAGCAATCCGAAGGTGCGTTCGTTTATTGATTTTTTGGTCGCGGAGTTAGGGACACTGCCAGCGTGGGACAACTGGATCCCCGGCTGATCCCCGGTTGTTTTTGCACGATCCCTCCGTCTGGCTCTATCCTTAAGCGTATGAATAAAATTGCTGAACTCAAACGCGCCAAACTGCTGGCGCTTTCGTTACTGCTGATCGCGGCCACTACGTTCGTCATCACCCTCTTCCTGCCGCCTGGTTTTTGGGTCAGCGGGATCAAAGCCATTGCCGAGGCGGCGATGGTCGGTGCCCTGGCGGACTGGTTCGCGGTGGTGGCGCTGTTTCGCCGCGTCCCTCTCCCGTTCATTTCGCGGCACACGGCGATTATTCCCCGCAATAAGGACCGCATCGGCGAGAATCTGGGGCAGTTTGTGCAGGAGAAATTCCTCGACACCCAGTCCCTGGTTGCGCTGATCCGCCGCCATGAACCCGCGCTGCTGATTGGCAACTGGTTCAGCCAGCCGGAAAACGCCCAGCGGGTCGGACAGCATCTGTTGCAGATCATGAGCGGCTTTCTGGAACTGACCGACGATGCCCGTATCCAGCGCCTGCTAAAACGGGCGGTGCATAAGGCGATTGATAAGGTCGATCTCTCCGGCACCAGCGCCCTGATGCTGGAAAGCATGACCAAAAACGATCGCCATCAGGTTCTGCTCGATACGCTGATCGCCCAGTTGATATCCCTCCTCCAGCGCGACAGTTCGAGGACCTTTATCGCCCGGCAAATCGTCCACTGGCTGGAGACCGAGCATCCGCTGAAGGCTAAAATTCTGCCTACCGAATGGTTGGGCGAGCACAGCGCGGAGCTGGTATCGGAAGCGGTGAACTCGCTGCTCGACGACATCAGCCACGATCGCGCGCATCAAATCCGCCACGCCTTCGATCGCGCCACGTTCAGGCTTATCGACAAACTGAAAAACGATCCGGAGATGGCGAACCGGGCGGAAAGCATCAAAGATTACCTGAAAGAAGATGAAGCCTTTAACCGCTACCTCGGCGAGCTGTGGGCGGATTTACGTCAGTGGCTGAAGCAGGATATCAACGCCGACGATTCCAGGGTGAAGCAGCGAATCGCCCATGCCGGACAGTGGTTTGGCGAAACGCTGATCGCCGACGATGCGCTGCGCGCTTCGCTCAACGGCCATCTGGAGCAGGCCGCCCATCGGGTGGCGCCGGAGTTTGCCGCCTTCCTGACCCGCCACATCAGCGATACGGTGAAAAGCTGGGATGCCCGCGATATGTCGCGGCAGATTGAACTTAACATCGGGAAAGATTTACAGTTTATCCGCGTCAACGGCACGCTGGTGGGCGGGACGATCGGGCTGGTCTTATACCTGTTATCGCAACTTCCCTCACTGCTGCCCGCACTGTCCACTTTTTAAGGAGAAAAAATGGCTGACATTACCCTTTCCCCGACGCAGCGCGACGGTCTGCGCGATGCGCTCAGAGACTACTGCCGCGATCATTTCGAACTGGAGCTGGAACAGTTCGACGCTGAGTTTTTTATTGATTTCATTAGCGAAAAACTAGGGCCTGTGTACTACAACGCGGGCATTGAGGAGGCGATTCGCACGCATCTGGCCTGGAGCGAGCGCATCCAGGAAGAGATGGATCTGAAGAAGATTTTATAATGCCTTACCTGGCGGGAGATCAATAAACCCATAACATTGACATGGTTATAATGCGAGCACTTTTAACATCTCCCGTGTCACGGGGAAGGAAAATCCATGTCGCTTATCACCGATCTGCCCGCCATTTTCGACCAGTTCTCTGAAGCCCGCCAGAAAGGCTTTCTCACCGTGATGGATCTCAAAGAGCAGGGTATCCCGCTGGTGGGAACCTATTGCACCTTCATGCCGCAGGAGATCCCGATGGCGGCGGGTGCGGTGGTGGTCTCGCTGTGCTCAACGTCGGATGAAACCATCGAAGAAGCCGAAAAAGATCTACCGCGCAACCTCTGCCCGCTGATCAAAAGCAGCTACGGCTTCGGCAAAACCGACAAATGCCCCTATTTCTACTTTTCCGACCTGGTAGTGGGTGAAACCACCTGCGATGGCAAAAAGAAAATGTATGAATATATGGCGGAGTTCAAAGCCGTTCACGTCATGCAGTTGCCAAACAGCAGCCAGGATGCCGCCTCACGCGCGCTGTGGAAAGCAGAAATTCTGCGTCTGCAACAGGCTGTGGAAGCACGCTTTGGGACGCCGGTTACCGAAGCGGCACTGCGTGACGCCATTGTCCTCAAAAACCGTGAGCGTCGTGCACTGGCGAATTTCTATCGTCTCGGGCAGCTTAATCCCCCTGCATTGAGCGGCAGCGATATCCTGAAAGTGGTGTACGGCGCGACCTTCCGCTTTGATAAAGAAGCCCTTATCGACGAACTGAACAGCATGGCTGAACGCGTGCGCCAGGCATGGCAGGATGGTAAACGACTGGACGCCCGTCCGCGTATTCTGATCACCGGCTGTCCGATCGGCGGCGCGGCAGAAAAAGTGGTGCGCGCCATTGAGGAAAACGGCGGTTGGGTGGTGGGATACGAAAACTGTACCGGCGCGAAGGCGACCGAGCAGTGCGTCGCGGAAACTGGTGACGTATACGAGGCGCTCACCGACAAATATCTCGCCATCGGCTGTTCGTGCATCTCTCCAAACGATCAGCGCCTGACGCTGCTCAGCCAGATGGTGGAAGAGTACCATGCAGACGGCGTGGTGGACGTGATTTTGCAGGCCTGTCATACCTATGCCGTTGAATCACTGGCAATTAAGCGCCATGTTCGCCAGCAACACAACATTCCTTATATCGCCATTGAAACCGACTACTCTACCTCGGATGTCGGCCAGCTCAGCACCCGCGTCGCGGCCTTTATTGAAATGCTGTGAGGAGCAGGCGTGACGTATTCGATAGGAATTGATTCCGGCTCGACGGCGACCAAAGGCATTTTACTCACCGGCGGTGTGATTGAGCGCCGTTTCCTGTGCCCGACGCCATTCCGCCCTGCCGATGCCATCCGCGAGGCCTGGGAGGTTCTCGCGGAAGGTCTGGAAACGCGCCCCTACCTGACCTTAACCGGCTATGGCCGCCAGCTGGTTGATTTTGCCGACAAGCAGGTGACGGAAATCTCCTGTCACGGACTGGGTGCGCGGCTGCTCGCACCTGCCACCCGCACGGTCATTGACATCGGTGGACAGGATAGCAAGGTGATCCAACTGGATGACGATGGTAACCTCACCGACTTTCTGATGAATGACAAATGCGCGGCGGGCACCGGGCGCTTTCTGGAGGTCATTTCACGCACCCTGGGCGCCAGCGTGGAGCAACTCGATACCATTACCGCTGGCGTTGCGCCGCACGCCATCAGCAGTATGTGCACCGTTTTTGCCGAATCCGAAGTGATTAGCCTACGCTCTGCGGGTATCGCCCCGGAAGCGATCCTCGCGGGGGTGATCAATGCCATGGCGCGACGCAGCGCCAATTTCATTGGTCGACTCTCTTCAGAAGGGCCACTGCTGTTTACCGGCGGCGTCAGCCACTGCGCAGCGTTTGCCCGGATGCTGGAAGGCCATGTCGGTATCCCGGTAAACACCCACCCGGACGCGCAGTTTGCCGGCGCCATCGGCGCGGCGCTGATCGGCCAGCGGCAGAGAACGCGCGGATGACGGAATACCTGTTTTTATTTCATTCGACGGTTGGCGTGATCCAGACCCGCAAAGCGTTGCAGGCCGCAGGCGTGACCTTTCGGGTCGCCGACATACCCCGCCAGTTGCGCGGGGGCTGCGGACTGTGCGTCTACCTGCATTGCCAGCCTGGTGAACAAGATCGGTGGGTGATCCCCGGTCACACCGAATCAATCTACCGCCTTGAGCAGGGCGACTGGCAATGTGTGGCAACCTTCGACGCGCCAGCACGTTGCCCCGCGAAACCACGATAAATGTCACTATGCAATTATCACCCGTTTAAGGATTCATTAAGATTAATCTTTATACTTTCTCCCTTAATGTCTTTGATTTTATTTAAGGAAGAATAATGAGATTGTCCGCCCGATATCTGAATTCACCTCTGCGAATCATGCTTCTTCTTACTTTACTCATTGCGGGGGCGAGTTATGTCATATCGGGTAACGCCATGCCCGACAATGACAATAACTCCCTTGCCGATTATCGCGCGACGATAGACGCTAAACAGATCGCGGGCGTGAAAAAAAATGTCTCCTCACTCACCTGGTCCGATAAAACGAATACGTTGTTCAGCACAATCAATAAACCCGCCGCGATTATTGAATTAACCCGCCAGGGTCAACTGCTGCGTACCATCCCACTCGATTTTATTCGCGATCTGGAGACGATCGAGTTCATTGGTAACGACACATTTGTCATCAGCGATGAAAGTGACTATTCCATCTACGTGATTACCCTCAATGCGCAGTCACAGGTCAACATCATCAAAAAGTTAACGCTTAATCTGTATGAAACCCCGACCAACGACGGTTTTGAGGGCCTCGCCTGGTCACGTGAAAAAGAGACATTCTGGTTTTTTAAAGAAAAGAGACCGATTGGGATCTATAAAGTGACGGGGCTGCTCAATAATGACAATCTGACCATCAGTAAAGACCATGCGCTGCAACAACAGCTAGGTGTGCAGGATATTTCAGGCGCGGAGTTTAATCCGCAGCGGAACAGCCTGCTGATCCTATCTCACGAATCACGAGTGCTCAAAGAGGTCAGAACCGACGGCAACGTTCTCGGCGTCATGCCGCTAACCGAAGGTCACCACGGGTTGGCGCACACCATACAGCAGGCTGAAGGGATCGCGATGGATAACCAGGGGACGCTGTTTATCGTGGCAGAGCCCAACCTGTTTTACCGCTTCACGTCTAAGAGCGCACAATAATACCGCCATCGCCTTACCCATTTGTTATAAATTTGTTACTCTCGCATTTCGCTCACGACAAATAACAATGGGTACGGCATGAGCCAGCAACCGCATATCGCAGACCGGTATTCACTGCGCACCGCCCTTTTCGGGATGATGGTCCTCGCGCTGGGCATGGGAATTGGCCGTTTTCTCTATACCCCAATGCTGCCCGTACTGCTGGCTGAGGGGCGCTTCACGTTTTCCGAACTGTCGTGGATAGCCAGCGTCAACTATGCGGGATACCTGGTCGGCAGCCTGTTGTTCTCGTTCGGGCTTTTTCATCTGCCGGGACGTTTACGCCCTATGCTGTTGAGTTCAGCGGTGGCGACCGGCGCACTGATCCTCGCGATGGCGCTATTCTCCAATCCCATGGTGGTGATGCTGGTGCGCTTTTTGGCGGGAGTCGCCAGCGCCGGGATGCTGATCTTTGGCTCCACGCTGGTGCTACAACATACCCGCAATCCTTTTGTCATTGCCTCGCTGTTTTCTGGCGTCGGCGTCGGGATTGCGCTGGGTAACGAGTACGTGATTGCTGGTCTGCACTTTGCGCTCTCCTCCCACGCGCTGTGGATCGGGGCGGTGGCCTTCTCGGCCGTCCTGGCGATGTTGCTGGTGCTGCTGCTTCCGTCCCACGCCCACACGCTGCCTGCCGCCACCCAGGCAAAAAGTGACCCACAGCCGATGCGCTGGTGGCTATTGGCGCTGCTCTACGGACTGGCAGGATTCGGTTACATCATCGTTGCCACCTATTTACCGCTTATGGCGAAAGGGGCGGGTTCTCCACTGCTGACGGTTCATCTGTGGACGTTGGTCGGTGTCTCAATTGTGCCGGGCTGCTTCGCCTGGCTGTGGGCCGCGAAACGCTGGGGAGTGCTGCAATGCCTGACGGCAAACCTGGTGATTCAGGGGGCCTGTGTGATCCTGACGCTGGCCAGCGGCTCTCCGCTGTTGCTGGTGCTGAGCAGCGTGGGGTTCGGCGCAACGTTTATGGGCACCACCTCGCTGGTCATGACCCTCGCGCGACAGCTTATTGTGCCGGGAAACCTCAACCTGCTCGGGTTTGTGACGCTGACCTACGGTATCGGCCAGATTCTGGGTCCGCTGTTAACCACGCTGTTAGGCAGTGGCACGCAGGCGATTACCGATGCCACGCTGTGCGGCGCGCTGGCGTTATTTATCGCCGCGACGATCAGCGCCCTGCAATTCTATAAACAAAAGCGTTTGTTGGCGTGCCGCATCAAAGACATGCGCTGACCATAATGCGGGGGACCTGGTGGATCCACTCCAGTAATTCGTAAAGCAGCGAAGCCGTGACGATTTTACTGGTTGTCGCGGTTGACCAGGGAAAGAGCGTTACGCTGAGTTCCCACGTCATGAGCGAGACGGTTGTCACGACCAGGGTCAGTCCTAATGCGGTGACGGTAATACACGCCATGGCGCGCCAGAGAGGTAAAAACATCATCCTGTAAAATCCGCCCGCACTTATTCACGGCCGCCTTCATTGGCGGTGCGATGCAGCATGAGCGCTTCGGCAATAATGTCCTGTTTGCTTTTACGCGTTTCTAACGCCAACGCCCGAACGTAGTCCCATAGCGTCGTCTCAACACGGGCGCTTAACAGCACCATATCTTTAGAACGGGTTCCCCTGGCTTTACGGGTATCGGGATAATCGCGGGAAGGCATCGTCGGCTCCTGAAGGCTATGTCGTCTTAACTGGGGAGGAATATGCAGTTGGTCGAATAACAAGTCAACGTACAAAATTTCAGCAGCCGGGTGATAGAAATGTTAAGAAAACGCCTTAAAATGGAACGCTGTTTCAAGTGAAAGATAGCCCGTAGCAGGCTAATGATGTCAGGGTTTATTTACATGTTCTGATTAATTCAGTGCATTTCAGCCCCTGCGCTTCCGGCAAAACATTCACCACGATTATTGAAAATTCCTATGCGCCAATAAGTTACTTCCAGAATAAATGTTTACTTTGAAGGCAATAACTGGCTTTTTTAGAGAGAGTTACGACGATCTCTTTCAATAATTTTCGCTAACGTCACTTCTTTTCTTTGTTATCAGACGTCTTACCACCGCCACCATAAACGCAATAAAGGTAAACAAGTCGTAAATAAGGACATTTTTTAACGACGCAAATTAAGTGCGTATCAATTGACATGGATCAATTTTAAAAGCTGAATTTTGCCAGCTTTTGGTAAGAATCTGATGAAGCGCACAAATACCGACTGCTTTTGTACACTAAATTTTACGCCACCAGACATGCCTGTCATCCGCGGGTGATATTGACTTTACTTTTCATCGCCACACTTCCAGCACGACGGAACCAAAGTTATTCCAGTACATCCCCGACATATCATTTGCAAACACCACTAACTCACCGCTGCGGGGCGCAATCCAGCCATTATTGAGCCGGGTGCCGTCGCCAATCACAAACATGGTATCGGTTGATTTATCAATAGTACCAATCAGGGTAAACCAGGTCGCAGATTCGTGGCGGCAACGCAGCCAGAGTCGGGCAAAATTCAAATAGCCGACGGTGTAACCGTTCGCGTCACAATAATGCCCCATATCGCACCACTTTCCGGTGACATGAAAGAAATACCTGACGCCCTGCTCAACAAACAGCTCCGTTTCAACCCATTTATCGCGTGAGCGAATTTGAGTTCGCTTCACCCGTCGTGAAGCCAGTGGCGGAACGCACATTCGATCAACCATACATCATCACCTTTGCGCAAACACAGTTATGCAGGCCGCCCGGATAAAACGATGACGAACAGGAGGGGTAACACTAATTTTTATGAACTCTGCGGCCGCGCTCCATAACAGGAAAGTTGTAATCAGCGCGTGCCGTTTCATACCTTTCATTGACCTGACGCGATAGCGCCTACAGATGCGCCGTTCAACGTGCGGGTAAGCAGTCCACGCGCTTACCCGCACAGTATCCTACGGGTTACCGGTAGTTGACCTTCATATTTTTCGACAACGGTTCAATGACCGTGGAGACCAGAATAAAGCACAGAACACAGAACCCGGTCATCGCCATGAATACCGCATCCCAGTTGTAAGCATCCAGAATAATACCCACGATCAGCGGCATACACATGCCACCCAGTTGCCCGCCCATGTTGATCACGCTGTAAGCGATCGGATAAATGTCTTTATTCGCCCGCCCCATCGCGTAGACCGAGTAAGCCGAATAGCCCAGCGACAGCATCAGCCCCAGCAGGAACAGCATCAGCGACAGAACGATTTTGCTTTCTGGCGCATAAACCAGCGAGTACATGGTGAAGATCGTCGCCCCGGCACTGAGCAACATCAGCGGTTTACGACGCTTGTTCAGCACCCGGTCAGAAAGCACGCCGCCGATAAAGTTGCCCATGACCGTCCCGAGGAACGGCGCCGCCGCCAGTGCGGCAGAACTCGTCAGATCGAATCCGCGTTCGGTGATCAGATACTTGGGCAGCCATGACATCAGCACGCTGACAATCCCCACCATCGAGAAGTATCCCAGCGCGACGCCATAAATATCCCAGCAGCGGAAGACCTGTTTTGAACAGGAGAGTTCTTCAACCTGCTTTGTGCGAATTAGCTTGTCGAGCCAGCAGTAATTGAACTCAGGAACGGCCGGTGCGGCGGCTTCCTGAGTCGTCGCCGGAAGCTGTTCTTCGCGGATGTAAGCGACCTCTTGCTCATTCACGAAGCGGCTCTCTTCCGGCTTATTGCGAACCATCAGATACCAGAAGATCGCCAACAGCAAGCCCGGAATGGCAAAGAAGACAAAGATATAGCGCCATCCCCAGACGGTGATGATCCAGGCGCACAGCGGCGGGACGATCAGTGGACCAAACTTGGATCCTGCCAGAAACAGCCCGGTTGCCGTCCCTTTTTCCTTCGGGGGAAACCACTGGTTGATAGTCACCGTCGAGCCAATAACCACCGGTGACTCACAGACGCCCACCATAAAACGCAGGATCTTCAGCAGGAAAATGTTATTCACCATTCCCATCAACCCCGTAAATACGGAGGTTAATAACATCCCCATCGCAAATGCATTACGCATGCCGAACTTCTTAATCAAGTACCCGGCAGGAATTTGAAAAAACGCATAGCCGGCAAAGAACAGGCTGATTAACAGTCCTGCCATGGTATTTGAGATTTGAAATTCTTCCTGAATAAACGGAATAGCAAAGCCGATATTTGCGCGATCGGCGTTAGCTACGGTGTAGGTTACAAAAATAAAACTCATGACCCACCATCTGTAATGGGTCATCTTCGGCTTCCCGATATTATTATTCATCATGTCTGTTTCCGTATCAGAGGTCAGATTTTTTCGCTGCAAAAATCAAATTCACTGTAGGTTCTGGCTCGCGAAAGACTGCTCAACAACGTCGGTTCAATCGTGCTGCGGATCAGGTTTGCGATATCCAGCAGGTCAGGCAGTGAGATACCGGTATCGAACCCCATTCGGTTAAACATATTCACCGCATCCTCGGTGGCGGCATTACCGGCGGCCCCAGGCGCAAACGGGCACCCGCCCAGTCCACCGACAGCGGTCTCAAAGCGCGTTATGCCCGACTGAACGCCAGCAAACATACAGGCCAGTGCCATACCGTGGGTGTTATGCAGATGCAAACCAATGTCCATTTTGGGGAATTTCTGCTGGATCCCGCGCAGTACAGATAATGTCTGAGTCGGATTGGCGACGCCGATGGTGTCGCACAGGGTTACCGCCGAAATCCCGAGATCATCGGCAAACTTGATCATATCCATCAGCGTTTCACGACTGGTCTCGCCAATAAACGGGCAGCCAAATACCGTCGCCAGCGACAGCGTAATAGTCATATTCGGGAACGTGTGGCGAATTTTATAAAGATCCTCCAGCGACTCGGCATGCGTCCGGTTAATGTTGGCCTTGTTATGCGCCGGACTGACCGAAACCACATAGTTAATATTTTTAATACCGGCCTCACTGGCGAGACTGGCCCCCTTCACGTTCGGTACTAACACTGACGGAATAATATGCGGATGCGTGTTCAGAACATGCTGAATAACCTCACGGGCATCACTCATTTGTGGAATCGCCTTAGGACTAACCATCGAGGTGATTTCCATCGCGCCGATCCCCGACTCGACCAGACGATCGATAATTTTTATTTTTAAATCGGTAGGAATAAACGCTTTGATGTTCTGAAAACCATCTCTTGGCCCGACTTCAGTAATCTGGATAAATGTCGACATGGCAGAACCCCTTACAGAATGCCGGAACGAATAAGCTGCTCAATTTTTTCATCTGAATAGCCCAGACGTTCTTTAAGCACTTCGTAATTATGTTGACCAAGCGTGGGCGCAGGCATTCTGATGGTCGCCTTGTTGTTCGTGAATTTAACCTGATTGCCGGTCATGGTAATTTTCCCGGCGACGGGGTGTTCAATATCGACAAACATTTCGCGGGCACCAGCAATATGCGGATCCTGAGTCACGCGGTCGATGGTATTGATCGGCGCAGAAGGTATACCGGCATCCAGTAGCATCGACACGATGGTGTCGATATCTAAATCGCGGGTCCAGCATTCGATAATGTCTTTCAGCTCGGCGTGATGAGCAACGCGGTCGAGGTTAGATTTAAATTTCTCATCTTCCAGCGCGCTGATTTGCAGAACGTTTTTCAGCAGGCCATATAATTTGTCGTTGCCGCAGGCAATAATGACGTAACCGTCACGCGCCTGGAAAGAGTCATACGGATAAATCGCTTCATAGCGGTTACCAATACGTGTCGGAATACGTCCTGTATTAAGGTAAATAATGTTGATAATTTCCAGCGACGACACCATCGAATCGACCAGCGCAATATCCACTTTTTCGCCGACACCGGTTTTCAGGCGGTTGACGTAAGCGGCAAGCACGCCAATAGCGCAACTCATCCCCCCGACCACATCCGCAATAGCAGTCCCGGTGCGCGTAGGCGGCGTATCAGGCCAACCGGTGGTGCTCATCAGTCCGCTCATGGCCTGGCCGATGATGTCGTAACCCGCGCGTTTCGAATACGGGCCGGTATGACCAAAGCCGGAAACGGCGCCGTAAATAATCGCCGGATTCACCTTACGCAAATCCTCATAGCCAAGTCCCAGTTTTTCCATCACACCCGGACGGTAGTTTTCCAGAACCACATCGCTGTCGCGAACTAAATCGAGAAATATCTGCCGACCTTCTTCAGATTTAAGATTCAGCGTCATTCCGCGCTTATTGCGGTTTAAATTCATAAAGTAGGCGCTTTCGCCATTAATTTGCGGCGCGTTGGCCCGCGAATCATCCCCTTTCCCCGGCAATTCGATTTTAATCACATCCGCGCCGAAATCCGCCAGCATCATTCCGCAATAAGGGCCAGCCAGCACCCGGGTTAAATCCAGCACACGAACACCGCTTAAAACACCAGACTGTTTGTTCATTCCTTCCCTCACTTTTTTATTAGATAGAGCACAAGGCCGCTTGCCTTATAGATTGTCTAATCCAATATGTGTGCCAGGAATGAATAAATCGGAAGTATTTAATCTAACCAAATGAAACAAATAGATTTATTGCATTTTGCTATTTATCTGAGAGAAAGAAAAATGGCTTTCAATTTTGAAATTCATAACAGTTGTGATATTGGTTTGTGATAGCCACAAATTTTCCATGGTGATTTATGTCACATAAAACGTTACCGAATCTGGCCTTAATAACCCCCTATCCGGCACTGGCAGCCGTGGTGACTGAGCAGTGCGCCGGTATTTTTAACTGCCATGTTTTTCACGGAAGCCTGGAAAAAGCCGCGGGGATTGCGCGAAATCTCGACCCTGATTTTTATGACATCATTATCAGCCGTGGCGGTACGGCGGACTATATCGATCGCGTAACCAAAATTCCGGTAGTACGTATTCTCACGTCCGCGCTGGATTTGCTTAAATCGCTCACACCACTGAAAAAACATCCGCATAAAATCGCCTTTTTCAATTATCAGAACTATTTATCTGACGTAAATCTGGTGGCAACCGCACTGGAAGTGGAGATAGAAGAATTTATCTTTTTATCGCATGCCGATATGGTGGATAAACTCAAAAAATGCCGTGCACGTAATTTCCAGACGGTGGCGGGAGGATTACCGGTTTCAGACACGGCGGAACACTATGAGATGCACGGGATTCTGATCGAAAATGGTCTGGAATCGGTGAACAGCGCGCTGCGCGAAGCGATGGCAATCGTGGAGACGACCCGCCGCAAGCAACAGGATATGGCGCGACTGGAGATCATTCTCTCCTCAATTACGGAAGGGATCATCGTCACCAACGAAAATAACGAGATCCAGATCTTCAATAAATCCGCCGAGAACATATTTGGCCTGATGGCCTCGCAGGTGATTGGCAAACCGGTGGATACGGTCATTAAAAATACGCGGATTAACCAGGTATTGCTGACAAAATCCCCCGAGATCCGGGAGATTATGGATCTGGACAATACCTCCATCATTACCAGCCGGGTGCCAATATTTCGTGGTACGCAGTGTATTGGGGTGGTGTGTTCGTTTACCGATACGCCGCAAATCCAAAAAGTGGAGCGGATTATTCGCGGCAAGCTGATGAAAAAAGGCTTCACTGCCCGTTACCGGTTTGAGCATATCCTCACGCAAAATAAACACATGGAGTCGGTCATTCATCTGGCAAAAATTTATGCCAATACCCACTCCCCGGTGATGATTTATGGGGAATCCGGCACCGGTAAAGAGCTATTCGCGCAGAGTATTCATAACCAGAGTAAACGCCACCGGGGTCCATTTGTCGCCATTAACTGCGCCGCCATTCCGGAAACCCTGCTGGAAAGCGAACTGTTTGGCTATGAAGGGGGCTCTTTTACCGGCGCGCGGCGCGAAGGAAAAGAAGGTCTGATAGAACTGGCGCATCAGGGAACCTTATTTCTCGATGAAATTGGTGAACTGCCACTGCCTATTCAGAGCCGCCTGTTACGCGTCTTACAGGAATACGAAATTATGCGTGTGGGGGGAAAGGATATTATTCCTGTCGATGTGCGGATTATCGGCGCCACTAACCGATCGCTGGAAAAAATGGCGGAGGAAGGCTCGTTTCGCGGCGATCTCTACTACCGGTTGAACGTCTTACCGCTAATGGTGCCTCCGCTACGGGAAAGAGACGGCGACGTCCGTTTTCTGGCTGAGCACTTCCTCGAAAAATCGGGCTGCGGGCATAAACTGGCGCAGTTCATCGCCCTGTTTTCCACTTACAACTGGCCGGGAAACGTGCGTGAACTGAATTTTATCATTGAACGACTGGCACTATTATCGGCCGGATTTCCGGACGCTTCGCTGTTTGAGATATTAAATCTGACCGGTTTTAACGCGCTTAAATCCTGCAACGCGTCACAGACAAATGGGAGGATCGTCGCGGATCTGAGTAAAGGACAACTGAAAGTCATCATTAAAGATCTCGAGCGACAGATTATTGCGTTCTACATGGATCTTTTTGAACAGGATCAAGAGAAAGTCGCCGCCCATCTGGGGATCAGCAAAATGAGTTTATGGCGAAAATATAATCAGATGGACCGCTAAGGGAGGGCAACGACGCAATGCCGGTCGCCTGCTGAGTCCAATATTATTTCAACTCATTCGTTGCTTTAATTCTTCTGGGGTCAATGGCGGATTATGTCGGTGTAACATCGCATGGCAATTCGGGCAAACTGGTATCAGATCGTCAATGGGATCCAGATGATAATCCTCTTTAATCGCCGAAAGCGGTACCAGATGGTGAATATGGATAAACCCCTTGCCGATTTCGCCGTATACCTTTGACATGTCGAGGCCGCACACCTTGCATTGATAGCCATGATACTCAAGCGCTTTCTGCCGAGCATTGCGATCGCGTTCATAACGATTCACCACCACCTGCGTAGCCGCTCCTTCCACATAGTCGATTTGCGATGTTAGCTCATCGGGGAAAAGGGTATCGCTGACAGTTGCAGCCCCCTTTTCTCCCTGCACGATGTGAAATCCTTGCTCAATCAACAAACGCACGCATTTCGATTTGATACCTCCCGAGAAATCCTGCGGCGTGAATGTTTTCCCGGTCATCAACGTTGCCGCGATCCCCACGATCGCTTTTGAAGGATAGCGGCGGCCATCAAACACTACCTCATAGCGTCGAGCCTCTTTGAAAAGATGAGGGAACCCGTCATCGTAGGCTCGAATGGCTTTAATAATGTATTTCCGTGGCAATCGATCGGGTAATTCATTCATTTGATATGATCCATGTAATCCGGGGCTTTGCTTGTCTCATTGGCAAGACTCCGTGACCCCACCAGTGTATCCCTCCTTCACCGCTTGATCAGGCCGTATTTTGCGAGCATCATCGCAATTATTTCTCGAGTAATGAAATCAATGGGTTCCATTCAGATGCTGCAACAGGCAATTGCCGACATGACGATCTGGCGCAAAGGCGAGCAGCGCGCGCCGCATAAGCCATTACTGCTGTTATACGTACTGGCGGGTTATCAGCAAGGTCATGGGCGTCTGTTTGATTATGCTTCGGAAGTTCGCGATAACCTACGTAGCCTATTGGAGCGATTTGGCCCCCAACGCGCCCAGTACCGACCGGACATGCCCTTCTGGCGTTTACAGGGAGACGGTTTCTGGCAACTGCAAAACGCGGAGCGCTGTTCCACATTTGGCAGTAGCCGACAACCTCCCGCTGGTGAACTGGTTGAATTTAACGTTGCTGGCGGCTTTGATAAGCAACATTACGACCATCTGATAAAAAGTAAGAAACTGATTAATTCACTCGCCCGACAAATCCTCGAAGCCCATTTTACCGAAAGTATTCAGGAAGAACTCGCCGATGAACTGGGATTTGAACTCCAGTTGCTTCGTAAACAGCGCGATCCCCTGTTCCGCCAGCAGGTACTGCGAGCCTACAACTATGAATGCGCCATTTGCGGCTACAACATGCGGCACGACAATACCTCTGTCGCGCTGGAAGCTGCCCATATCAAATGGAAGCAGTACGGTGGTCCTTGCGAAATTCCGAATGGTCTGGCCCTCTGCGCAATCCATCATAAAGCTTTTGATAAGGGATCCATTGGATTAGATGAGAATATGCGAGTACAGGTTTCAGAAGCGGTTAACGGTAGCGGGATCGTCGGCAGGCTGTTTTGGGATTTTCAGGGGAAGATCATTTCTCTACCGCAGGTAAAAGCATACTACCCGCAGGACGAATTCGTGGATTGGCATAGGAGAGAGGTGTTCAGGAGATGATAAAGATCAGGCTTGCTCAGGCAACATTAGAACTTTCAGTAGCCATGACAAAAAATAGGGTATGATACTTTCGTTTAACTAGCGTTAGATTAGGTCAAACTCTTTTATCATATATCTCACAAGTGGTCTTTCTATAAGGCTAACATCATTGAAAAGCACAAAAATTACCCTTTTCACAGCATAGAGTTAATATTTATGAATGAGAAAAAAATCATTGAAATTGCGAATCTGGAAAATGATTGTAAAATTGGCAAGGACAGGCACTTTATTGCTGCCGACAGAAAAAACAAATGGCGAATCTATCTGGGTTTATTTGCCGTCGTAGGCTCCGCTGTAATATCATCTGGAATAGGCAAGAGCATATTAGAATTACTAAATTCTTATCTTCAAATAGAACATTGGGCCTCCTGGGATACGGCTTTGAGTCATATTCTTCCATTATTAGTTGGTATTTCAACTGCAATTATCGGTTTTCTTGGTTTAGAGAAACAAACGGCACAACATCGATATGTCGGCAATGCCTATATTGAAATATCCAGGAAAGCAAGATCTCTTTTAAATGAAATCAATAAAAACAATTATAATGAGAAAATAAAAGAATACGAACCTTTATTAGAAAAATATCTGGAGATAAACAAAGAGGGTGAGTCATGTCCGACGAATAATAGCGACTCATTCAAAGCGATGAGTATGAATGCTTACCGACGCAATGCCATCAAAGGAAAACTAGCCGAGATGGAAAAGGATATTATAAAATTTAGCACCAAGAAAAAACGTACGACATTAAAGCTAAGTACTATTGTAAGTGTGAATATAAAGATAAAAATCGCCTACGTATTATGGTCATTAAAAATCATCAGGAAAAGAGATTATTTACGCTATGTGAAATGCTATCTGACATTATCCTGTTAATCTCATCGTACAACGGGCGATTAAGCCCGTTCTCAATCAAACCGGTGCAGGTCGCCCACACAGAACGATTCATCAACTCAGCGTGCCCTGTAACACCTGCACTTATCTGCCCTGAAACTGCATCATGCCAGCGTGTCCGGCATTGCTTTTCACCCTCGAAAATAGTACGGTCACACAAGAAGAATTCTTCGTGGACGGTGGAAAATTATGCCAATAATTCAGTCTGTTGAACGTGCTTTGCAGATCCTCGACTTGTTTAATGAACAGGCTACGGAACTCAAAATCACCGAGATAAGCAAACTGATGGGATTGAGCAAAAGTACCCTCCACTCTCTTCTTAAAACGCTTCAGTTGCATGGCTATATCGATCAGAACCCGGAAAACGGAATCTATGGTCACTCCCGTTTTTGCAACACCGATTTTGACGACAAGTTGGCTTGCTTGAATCTATCCGGCGTCTGAATGGGATTTTATTCCCGCGCCTCGATGAGTTCCGCGCCTGATGAACCTCCAGAAAATATACGGCTTCAATGAGCCTTTCCGTTTTACAGGTTCCTCAACAGGCCGGTGGGCCGTTAGTATCATCAATATCAGTATTCGCAAAACCAGATGAATGATTGTTTAAACTGGTGTATTTCTGCCTTTATGCTTCGTAAGTTTGCTGTCGCGCCGTCAGTGCCCAGGCTATTCTGGCCAGCTTGTTTGCCAGAGCACAGGTGACGACAAAGTTGCTTTTCCGACACAACAACTCCCTGACCCAGTCGGCCAACTTGCCAGACTGGTGTTCCAGTTTTTGTATGAATACCCTGGCACACTGAACCAACAAAGTTCGGATCTTTTTGTTGCCCCGCTTGCTAATCCCTAACAATGTCGTCCGACCTCCCGTGCTGTACTGTCGGGGTACCAGCCCTGTTGCCGCCGCAAAGTCACGGCTGCTGGCGTACTGCTTCCCGTCGCCAATCTCAGTTGAAATAGTACTGGCAGTCAGCGTTCCAACGCAGGGAATACTCAGCAAGCGCTGTCCAACCTCATCTTCGTCCAACTTTCGTTTCAACTGAGATTCCAGATCTTTAATCTGCTCAACAAGATAGTGATAATGCTGTTGTAATTTCAGCAGTAACTGGCTGAGATAAAGAGGCAAACTACTGTCCTCAAGAAGGGTACTCAGTCGACTAATAACGGCAGCACCTCGCGGAACGCTGATACCAAATTCCAGCAGAAAAGCATGCATCTGATTAGTTGTTTTCACCTTATCCTGAACCAGGGATTCACGGACACGATGCAGAGCTCGCATTGCCTGCTGAGATTCGGTTCTGGGCTGCACGAAACGCATAGATGGACGTGATGCTGCTTCACAGATAGCTTCAGCATCAACGAAGTCATTTTTGTTGCTTTTAACGAATGGGCGGACAAATTGCGGTGATATCAGCTTTGGAAAATGCCCTAACTCTGCCAGCTTGCGTGCCATAAAGTGAGAACCGCCACAGGCTTCCATCGCGATGGTTGTTGCCGGGCATGTCGCCAGAAATTCGATTAGCTTTGGTCGGGTGAATTTTTTACGGTAAACGGCCTTCCCACGATGATCCTGACAATGAATATGGAAAGAGTTCTTACCCAGATCGATACCAATAAGCGCAATGTTTTCCATGATGGTTCTCCGAATGAAAGCCTGTCCTCAGCATAGTACTGGGAAGGAGGGAGTGACCATCTCATTAAATACCGTCTGGGAATGAAACTGGTCGAGCGTGGCCACTTTGTCGTTGGCACAATGGATATTCGCCAGAAGGCAAAAAGCTGGTTGATCCGGCTCTCGCAGGAAACGGGACAAACCACCCATTTGGGTATTCTGGACGGCAACGAAGGCGTCTATATTGAGAAAATAGAAGGTAAGCAGGCTGCCATCGCTTATTCACGAATTGGTCGCCGCTTGCCTGTTCACGCCACGGCTATCGGTAAGGTATTGCTTGCCTGGCTGGATGAGGAAGAACTTGCTGCGGTGTTGGAGGGGTATCAGTTCAATGGCTTTACCCCCGCCACCCTTACCGATCGCGCCTCGCTACTTGCCGCGCTGAAAGAAACCCGCCATAACCAGTATGCGATGGATAACGAAGAGAATGAGCCCGGCGTGCGCTGCGTCGCGGTACCGGTCTGGAATCATGAATCACGGGTTATCGCAGCCCTTAGCCTCTCCACTCTCACTTCTCGCGTAAACGACGCCGAGCTGGCCGCCTGGCGTCAGAAACTGATGGATGCCGGGCTGGGGCTGTCGATAACGCTGGGCTATCGTCAACCCTGACCCTGTGTCTCGCTAAACTTTCGGTTGATAAGAGAAGGTGGCGAAATCGGCGTAGCAGCCGTCGCCGCTAATATCCTCACAGTGCAAACCAACAAATGCCCCGGTAAAGAAGCCTCTGCCGCCAATATAGTCATCCGACAGTTTCCACGCCTCAAACGTTAGCGGAATGGTCTGCCACTGGCCACCGTCAAATGAATAGCTATAGCGGTATTCCAGATTGTCCACATCCACTCGCAGCCAGACGTTTTCCGCATTCTCCGGCACCAGAATCGGATTATCGTAAAGATGCCAGTGCGCCACGTTGTGATCGAGTTGAATAATCTTCAACGTTCGTCCGCGCCCCTCTTCCCAGTCCATAAAGCAGTACGTCCAGTTTTTACTGTTGTAGTAACAGGTTAGCCCCGCACTTTGTTGGAAGTAGCGCGGGGAAAAGGCCATCTGCGTTTCAGCACGAAAACAGAAATGCTGCCAACGGCGAGCGACCGTTGACTGGGTAAAGGTGGAGTTCAGCGAATCATTGCCATACAGACGTAAAAATCCAGGTCGGGCGGTCAGCGAGCCAAGCTGGTCATCAAACGGAATACGTAGGGTCTGCAATTCCGGATCGAGCCTTTCACTGTCAAAATCCGTTCGCCACGCTCCCGTTCCAACGCTAGCCTGCTCTGTCATACGTGGCCCCGGCACCGTCAGCGCCGCGTGTTTGCCCCCTTCAACATAGGGCCAACCGTCACGCCACTCGATACGCGCAATCCCTGTCTCACGCCCGAGCGGACAGTATCCCCGCCCGCCTGCCGCTAATCGCGGAATTCCCGGAAGATGTAACGGACGGCTGGTCAAATACGCCAGATACCATTCGCCGGTATGGGTCTCCAGCAGTGAACCGTGACCACTCTTCTGTAGGGGGTTTTCCGGCAGATGCCAACTGGTCATCATCGTCACATCGGGATGCAGTTCGTACGGCCCATCAATATTTTTTGCCCGCAATACCACCACGGCATGTTCGTAACTGGTTCCCCCTTCCGCCACCATCAGATAGTAATAGCCCTCGCGACGATAAATATGCGCCCCTTCGGTATAGCCCAATGGAGTACCCGTAAAGAGCGTTGAACGCTGCGGCGAAAGGGTTTGCGTGTCAGCAAAAAACTCCTGCAACACAATGGTGTTATGAGGATTACTGTGATGACGCGGCCCCCACGGGCGATAGATGTAATACTTTCGTCCATCCGCATCGTGAAAGAGTGAAGGGTCAAACCCGCCGTTGCCCATTGGCACAGGCGCGCTCCACGGCCCTTCAATAGATGGCGCGGTAACTAGGAAGTTACGGCCATTTTTCCACGGCGAATCAACGATTTTTACGTCGGTATACAGCAACCAGAATTTGCCATCGGCATAGCTCAGGCAAGGCGCCCAGATGCCGCCAGAATCCGGATTGCCTTTCATATCCAGCAGCGCCACGCTGTCGAGCGGAGTACTGACCAGAGACCAGTGTTTCAGGTCGCGAGAATGATAAATTCGCACACCGGGAAACCATTCAAAGGTTGAGGTGGCGATATAGTAATCCTCGCCCACACGACACAGAGACGGGTCCGGGTTGAAGCCGGTCAGGATCGGGTTTTCAATCTGATACATGGTTCTCTCCTCAGTTCACTGCCACAGCGGCATCGGCAGGTTTGCTCTCAGGCTGCGCGGTGCGCTGACGTTGCAGCTGCTGGCTGATCTCTTCCACACGCTTGCTGCTCAGTTTGTAGAACGAAAGCAGTGTGAACATACCGACGTAAAGCACGACCGGTACGATGCAGAAGAGGATTTTGATGGTCATCAGGACGTTATCTGGCTGCACGGCGTTGCTTGCCGAGTAGCTGGAGAAGGCAAGGATCCAGCCCACCAGCGCGCCGCCAATGGCCAGACCGATTTTCAGGCTGAAAAGATAGGTAGAGAATACCAGGCCATCAAGGCGACGCCCACTTCGGCTCTCTTCATAATCCACCACATCGGAGGCCATCAACCATTGCAGCGGTGTGGTGGTATTGAAGACAAACAGGAACACAATATTCAGCGCAAATATCAGCGCGATATTGTCTGACGGAATAAAGAAAATACTCAGGCTGATCAGTGAATAAATGCCGATGATCCACTTAAACGACGTCACGCGATCGAATCGGCCAAGCAGACGAGACGAACAAAGAGAACCAAACATCGTCGCCAGGCTGCCATAGAGCAGAAATTGCGTTGCCAGCTCAGGATGGTCCATCACGTATTTGACAAAATAGAGCGTTGCGCCGCCGCGAACCACGTTCGAACCGGTTGCCATCATTTTAAAGGCGCACATAATTCGCCACTGGCTATTCCCCATCAGCAATTTAAGGTCTTTCTTAACCGATGATTCAGGTTGAATCTCGAACGTATAACGCTCTTTCGTTGTAAAGAAACACACGAACAGCAGCACTACGCCACAAATACCCAATACACACATCGCGCCGAAATAGCCGACCTGTTCATCCCCCTGGCCAATAATTTTTACCAACGGCAGGGCAATGCCGCTAATGGCTAATGAACCGGCAGCGGCCAGGAAAAAACGCCACGATTGTAAAGCATGACGCTCTTTTGGATCAGCGGTAATGGCGCCGGGCATGGCACAATAAGGGACATTCACAAAGGTATAAACCAGCGTCAATAAAATATAGGTGACGCAGGCATAAATGATTTTGCCCTGAGCGGAGAAATCAGGCGTATAAAACGTTAATACGCAGACAATACCAAACGGGATCGCTCCCCACAACAAATAGGGACGAAACTGGCCGTAGCGGGTACGCGTTCGGTCAACCATTAACCCCATTAATGGATCGGTTATCGCATCCAGCACGCGTGAAATCAGGAATAATGTGCCCATTACGCCTGCCGACAAACCAAAAACATCGGTATAAAAGTAGGCCAGTAAAAACATCGTGGCCTGCCAGACGAAACCGCAGGCGGTGTCCCCCAGTCCATAACCAATTTTATCTTTCATTGTTAACTGCATTTCTACCTCCAGAGAATATGAGAGAAATACGTTCCGAATGACCGGGACCTACAAAATTAAATATCTGAACGTGAACTTTGTGAGGAATACACCCTTTATCCGTATGCTTACCAGATGATGCTTACGAGGAAGATTGTAGAGAGGGATTCGATGAGACAACAATTGTCATATTTGCTTTAGCGGTTATGTATTTTAACTTCTGTGATAACGATGCACTTTTCAAGAAAATAAAAAAAAGACATCCTCCCGTGAAGGATAATATATTTCAGGACAATATTATTCGTCGCCGAAAATAGTGTTCCGGCGACTGATTAATTAATTTTAATTATTCAAAGCCCAAGTGCTTTTTTCCCGGCGTTAATCACCTCAATAATTTTATCCGTATCGTAGATGCATCCTTTCCAGGTTCCACCGCTTACCGCCTGCAATGCAGCCCACAGTCGGGTGTCGTCAGGCAGATAGTCATGGGGCTTCAGGTCGGGATGTAACTCGCGCTCCGCCAGAACTGTCGCGCCCTCTTCCGGCGTCAGTCGTGCTTGTGCGCTGCCGATAAAGTTCACGCTTCCTTTCAATGACAAGCGATCGACCACAATTTCAATCACATCCCCCGTGCGCAATTTGCCGATCGGCCCTCCCGCGAGCGCTTCCGGCGCAACGTGCCCCAGGCAAGCGCCGGTGGATACGCCGGAAAAACGGGCATCGGTAATGAGCGATACGGTTTTTCCCCATGAGATATGCTTCAGCGCCGAAGTGAGCTGGTAAGTCTCCTCCATGCCAGTGCCGGATGGCCCACCGCCGATAATCACCATGATATCGCCCTGCTGGATCTGCCCCTGTTTGATGGCTTTGATCGCCGCCTCTTCCGAGACAAATACGCGCGCCTTGCCCGTATGGCGATAAACACCGTCATCATCCACCACAGACGAGTCGATCGCCGTCGCTTTGATCACTGACCCTTCTGGCGCGATATTACCCACCGGGAACGCCACTGTGGAGGTCATCCCTTTCGCTTTTGCCCCTTCCGGCGACAGGATCACGTCATCAGGATCCACACCGTCCTGATCGCGCAGGCACTGACGGAATTTCGCCCGACGTTCGGCGTGCTCCCACCAGTCGAGGTTTTCACCGAGTGTTTGCCCGGTTACCGTCATCACATCTTCATGCAGTAGTCCCAGTCGACGCAGGTGCAGCATCACCTCCGGCACGCCCCCCGCCAGGAATGCACGCACCGTCGGGTGATAATCCGGGCCGTTGGGCAACACGCTGACCAGGCGCGGCACTTTGCGGTTGATCGCGCTCCACTGCGCCACATCCGGCAGGCGGCATCTGGCGGCATGGGCGATCGCCGGTATATGCAGCAGCAGATTCGTCGAGCCTCCGAAGGCCGCATGCACCACCATCGCATTCTCTATCGCTTTGTCGGTGAGGATGTCGCGGGCAGTAATCCCTTTTTCATCCAGCGCCATCACTGCCCGCGCCGATTGACGCGCAATCTCCAGCCACACGTCCTGGCCCGACGGCGCCAGCGCTGAGTGCGGCAGCGCCAGTCCTAACGCTTCCGCCACTACCTGTGATGTCCCTGCGGTCCCCAGGAACTGGCATCCACCGCCGGGCGACGCGCAGGCGCGACACCCCAGTTCGGATGCCTCTTTCAAACTCAACTCATTATTAGCGTAACGAGCACCGATGGTTTGTACCTTTCCGGCATCTTCGCCGAAGGTGGGCGGTAATGTCGCCCCGCCCGGTACGAGGATCACCGGCAGATCGTGCATTGACGCCAGCGCAATCATCGTTGCGGGCAACCCCTTATCACAGGTCGCCACGCCAATGACCGCCCGCCGTGTCGGTAGCGAACGAATCAAACGGCGAAAGACAATCGCCGCGTCGTTACGATAAGGCAGCGAATCAAACATGCCGTGCGTCCCCTGCGAACGACCGTCACACGGATCGCTGACAAATGCCGCGAAAGGAATGCCACTGAGACGGGTAATTTCCTTTGCCGCCGCCGACATTTGCAGGCCAATCTCCCAGTGCCCGGTGTGATAACCGAGAGCAATAGGGCGGCCATCTGAGTGGCGAATACCACCCTGCGTACCAATCAATAACACTTCTCTGCCCGTGAGTTTGTTAGCATCCCAGCCCATTCCGGCATTTTGCGTCATGCCGAAAAGGTTACCGCTGGGAGACTCCAGTAACATTTGCGGCGTCAGCGGCAATGCCCCCTGGGGGCCGGCAGCGTGGGTTTTCACCGCATAGAACGGTTCATCCTGCGGCGTAAAAATGGTGTTGATAGACATTGTCACACTCTCCCGAGCGTCGGGGTTCAGGTCGCTCCATTATTGTTCTACATTATAGAACAACGTTCTTATTTATAGATTAACTGTAATGCAGGCCATGCGTAGAGGTAAATCAGAGAGAGGAGCAGGCTGTGCGTTTTTTAGCCTTGATCACAAAACGGTAAGCAACGAAATGTAACGAGAAGGTTACGCTAACGAAATGGTCGGACAGCCACTGACTATCCGACCGTTGATGATCCCGAAAGCTAATACCCGGCAGGCTCAACCGGATGACTGTCACCCGGTATATGAGGCGATTTCACAAAGACCCCTTTCCACGGCACTTCCCCTTTGTTCACCAGAAAATGCGCTTCACCGGGATCGCAGTGCATCACATCCCCGGAGCCTAATGTGTAGGGTTCACCGTTCAGGTACAGCGTCACTTCGCCTGCCAGGGTATAAAAAATTTCACAGGCTTCGATGTGGCGATGGTTGGGAAAAGACTGACCGGGCTGGAGCATGACGACGCCCATATCACACACCGGGCCACGAATGAGGTATTTCGGGCCACTGTCGCCAAAACGGTACTCATGCTGCGCTTCATTCGATTTAATCATGACGATCTCCTGTTATAAACCCGGCGCTTTCCACAAAGAGGTCGTCAACCCGTGATCGACCAGACCTAACTGTTCCTGATATACCGCCTGCCATTTCTCGCGCGATTCCCGATAAAGCGCATGTTTCTCCTTGTCCGGAACATGCTCCCGCTCCCAGCGCACCAGTCGTTCGCCCGTTTCAGCCATGGATGACCAGATCCCGGCCCCCACGCCAGCGGCAATCGCACAGCCCAGCGCCGTCGCCTCTTTGACGACCGGAACGTTGACCGTCAGCCCTGACACATCCGCCAGAATCTGGCTCCAGAGTTTGCCCTTCGAGCCTCCCCCGGCAAACACCAGCGACGTGGGGTGGATCCCGGTGAAATCGGCGATCTGCTGCAAATTGCAGGTCGAGACAATGGCCGCATTCTCTTCCAGCGCGCGAAACAGCGTGGCCTTATTGCATTTTTCCGGGTCGATGGACAGATTGATGAATGAGGGGGCCGCGTGATACCAGCTCTTGAAACGCATCCGGTCGGAGAAAATCGGCATCACGCCCCATGCCCCTGCCGGTACCCGGGAAGCCATCTCCTCCAGCAGTGTGTAAGTGTCGACGCCCAGGCGCTCGGCGATCAGCTTTTCTTCGGCACAGAAGGCATCACGGAACCAGCGCATCGTCAGGCCGGTAAAAAAGCTGATCGATTCGGTTTGTACCATTCCCGGAATGACGTGTGGATTAACCCGCACGTTCATATCAGGATCAACAATCGGCGCAGGTAAATTCACGACCTGCTGCCAGAATGTGCCGCCCAGTACGGCGGTTTGCGCCGGACGGACAACCCCAAGGCCGAGACAGCCCAACTGCACATCACCACCGCCCACCACCACCGGCGTGCCGGCTTTCAGCCCGCACAGGGTAGCGGCCTGAGCCGTCACCCTACCCAGCAGCGTGCCGGTCTCTTTGACCGGCGAGAGAATATCCGACCGCAGTCCGGCCATTTGCAGTAGTGAGGGTTTCCAGTCGCGCGTTTTGAGATCCAGCAGGCCCGTGGTTCCGGCATTGGAAGGATCGACCGCCAGCTCGCCGCTGAGCATATAGGCCATCCAGTCGCTGATCATCGTGACCGTCGAGGCGCGACGATAGATGTCCGAACGATGGTGCGCCAGCCAGAGCAGACGCGGAATGGCACTCAACGCCAGCGTCTGGCCGGTGCTGCGATAGACTTCGCTTTCGAAGGTGTAGTCGTGGATCTCTTTAAGCTCGCTGACTTCCCGTGCCGCTCTGGCATCCACGTTGGCACAGGCCCAGACCGGCGTTCCCTCTGCGTCATAGACCACAATGCCTTCGCGCATCGAACAGGCGGAAACGGCAGCTATTGCTTCCGGCGCAATACCGGCGATATGCAGTGCCTGGCGAATGCAATCACAGGCCAGTTGCCAGTTTTTTCCCAGATCAAATTCCATCGAGCCGGGCACATCCGGTACGGCAAGGTGTCGCCATTCCGCTTGTCCCACCGCAATTTGTTTGCCTTCCAGGTCGAAAATCACGGCGCGGACGCTGCCAGTTCCGGCGTCCAGTGCCATCAGGTAATGTTCTGAGTCAGAGAGGGTACAGAGTCGGGCCATCGTTTTAGTCCTCGGCTTATTATATCTGTCAGGTCGTCAATGCTTTCTCCACGGTACAAACGGAAATTCTGTTACTCCCCTGCCGTACGCCTGCACGACAGATACGCATTACTGTCCGCTGACAATGGCGGCGGCAGTTTCCTGGTCGGTGACCAATGCGTTGATATAGCCCCCTTTCATCGCGGCGGCGATCGCTTCCGCTTTATTCACGCCCCCGGCGACGCCAATCACGGTCGGGATCGTCTTCAGGGTATTGAGGGTTAACCCAATCAGTTCATCGTGAATCTTCATCTCCGGGATCACCTGCCCTTCACCATCGAAGAAGTAACCCAGAATGTCGCCCACCGCGCCTTTGCGGCCAATCATCAGTTGTTCACCCTTCGTGATATAGCCTGAGCGAATAATGGTGGCCTCATCTTTCTGGTTGATAGCGCCGATACCGACAATGGCCGCATCGGCTGCCTGGGCGGCCAGCAGGACATCCTGGACGCTATTTTCATTTTTTAACGTCCGGGCAATCTCCGCAGAAGAGGCGCGAAGCGGCGCCGGAATAATACTGACCGGACAGGCCGCGTTGAGTTGTCCAATCCCGGTCATGTAAGGCCCCACGCCACCCGACAGCGTCACCAGGCGAATTTGCTGAGCAGAAATAAACCCGCTGAGCCGTTTTAAGGTATTCATGGTCGCTTCGCCGAAGCCCGCCGCCAGAATCTGCTGTGGCTGGAGTGACTCCATCAACATATGCGCAGCGCCGATCCCCAGGCGAACACATGCATCCGCGCCGGGAAGTCCCGGGATGACCCGCACATTATTCAGGTCAAAGCGACGACGTAATTCGGTTTCATATTCCAGACAGCCTTCAAAGCGAGAATTAATCTGTACGCGAATAATCCCGGACTGATGCCCCTTTTCCAGCAGGCGCGACACCTTAAGCCGCGTCAACCCCAGTCTGTTGCTGATGTCGCTTTGCGTCATACCGTCGTGGTAATAGAACCACGCAATACGTGCCACCAGCTCTTCTTCACACATCCCTTGCTCGGAAATCATCGGGTCATTAATAGTCATCATTCTGTCTTCACTTTGAACATATCGAATTTCTGAACACAATTGTTCATTCATTGGTCGTTAATAACTGTGATTAAACCCACAATTCAGTGGCTTTCGTTTGAACAAATTTAATATTGACGATCATTTTAGCATGAAACGTGATCTATTCGTCGGTTTTATGAGCAGTTAGGTCATAAGGTTATGAACAATTCGAATCGCACAATACATTTGTTCAACCTGATTCTACCCAGGCCGAACGGAGGTGGCATGCAAATGAGTCAAGAAAAGATCGCCCCACTACTCAGCGCGCAGTCTGTCTGCAAGCAGTATTCCGGCGTCAACGTCCTGAAAGGGATTGATTTTGTCTTACGCAAAGGCGAAGTCCATGCGCTCCTGGGCGGGAATGGCGCCGGGAAATCCACGCTGATGAAAATCATCGCCGGCATTACCCCTGCGGATAGCGGAATCATTGAGATTGAGGGAGCCCGCTGTACAAAACTGACGCCCATTCTGGCGCATCAGTTAGGCATCTACCTTGTCCCGCAAGAGCCTCTGCTCTTCCCCAGCCTGACGGTAAAGGAGAATATTCTCTTTGGTCTGCCCAAACACCAGAGCTCGGCGCAAAAAATGGCGGCGATGCTGACCGCGCTGGGCTGCCAGTTTGATATCAACAGCCCGGCGGGTTCACTGGATGTGGCCGACCGGCAAATGGTCGAAATCATGCGCGGACTGATGCGCGATTCACGAATTTTGATCCTCGATGAACCCACCGCCTCACTGACGCCTGCGGAAACCGATCGTTTATTCAGCCGCCTGCGTGAATTGCTGAGCACTGGCGTAGGGATCGTCTTTATCTCCCACAAGCTGCCAGAGATACGCCAGATAGCGGATTACATTAGCGTGATGCGGGACGGCATCATTGCGCTATCCGGAAAAACAGCGGATCTAACCACGGACGAGATTATCCAGGCCATCACGCCTGCCTCACGCACCAACGCGCTGAGCGCGACGCAAAAACTGTGGCTGGAATTGCCCGGCAACCGTCCGCAGCACGAGGCGGGCACGCCGGTGTTGAGTCTTGAGAATGTGACCGGCGAAGGGTTTATGAACGTCAGTTTCGAGGTCCGCGCCGGGGAAATTTTAGGGCTGGCCGGTCTGGTCGGCGCCGGACGTACCGAACTTGCCGAAACGCTTTACGGGCTACGACCGCTACGGGCCGGAAGCATCGTACTCGGCGGCAAGGATATCTCCTCACTTTCCACCCGCGAACGTCTACAGCACGGTCTGGTGTATTTGCCGGAGGACCGGCAATCGTCAGGGCTGAATCTGGATGCCTCGCTGGCGTGGAATGTTTGCGCATTAACCCACAACCACAGCGGTTTCTGGGCTAATCCGGCCAAAGACAGCGCCACGCTCGAACGCTATCGCCGCGCGCTTAATATCAAGCTCAACGATCCTGAACAGCCTGCCCGCACGCTCTCTGGCGGTAATCAGCAAAAAATCCTGATCGCCAAATGCCTTGAAGCCTCGCCGCAGGTGCTGATCGTGGATGAGCCGACGCGCGGTGTGGACGTCTCGGCGCGTAATGACATCTATCAGTTGCTCCGCAGTATTGCCGCCCAGAACGTCGCGGTGCTGTTCATCTCTTCTGATCTGGAGGAGATAGAACAGATGGCCGATCGCGTTTACGTCATGCACCAGGGAGAAACGGGCAACGATGCTCTGCAAGGCGACGAGATTAATGTCGACACCATCATGCACGTGGCGTTCGGCGACCGCACGTCAGGGGCTACACCACATTCCGGGGAGGCACCATGCTGAAATTTATCCAGAATAACCGCGAGGCCACCGCCCTGTTAGCCGTGCTGCTGCTGTTCGTGCTGCCAGGGATGCTGGACAGCCAGTACCTCAGCGTTCAGACGCTGACAATGATTTTCAGCAGCGCCCAAATCCTCATGCTGCTGGCGATGGGCGCCACGCTGGTGATGCTGACCCGCAACATCGACGTGTCGGTCGGCTCAATCACCGGGATGTGCGCGGTACTGCTGGGGCTGTTGCTGAACGCGGGATATCCCTTGCCGGTGGCCTGCGTGGCGACGCTACTGCTGGGACTGCTGGCAGGATTTATCAACGGCGTGCTGGTCGCCTGGCTGAAGATCCCGGCGATTGTCGCCACGCTGGGCACGCTTGGCTTGTATCGCGGCGTCATGCTGCTGTGGACGGGCGGTAAATGGATTGAAGGATTACCGGCACAACTTAAGCAACTCTCCGCCCCGGTTTTCCTCGGTATCTCCGCCATTGGCTGGCTGACCCTGCTGCTGATGTTGCTGATGGCCTGGCTGCTGGCAAAAACCGCTTTTGGTCGCTGTTTTTATGCCACCGGGGATAATTTACAGGGCGCGCGGCAACTGGGCGTGCGTACCGAAGCCATTCGGATTCTGGCCTTTTCGCTCAATGGCTGCATGGCAGCGCTGGCCGGGATCGTCTTTGCCTCACAGATTGGCTTTATCCCGAATCAGACGGGAACCGGGCTGGAAATGAAAGCCATTGCCGCCTGCGTGCTGGGGGGCATCAGCCTGCTGGGCGGTTCCGGGACGATCATTGGTGCCGTGCTCGGTGCCTATTTCCTGACGCAAATCGACAGCGTACTGGTCCTGCTGCGCATTCCGGCGTGGTGGAATGACTTTATTGCCGGTCTGGTCCTGCTGGCGGTGCTGGTATTTGACGGCCGGTTGCGCTGCGCGCTGGAACGCAATATCCGTCGGCAAAAATATGCCCGCTTCACGCCGCCGCCCCAACCGCGTCCGTCGGCAAAAAACACCGACTCTGTGCGCACTGCCAAAAAACGTGAGGTTGCCTGATGACTCGTTTACATCGTTACGGCTGGGAACTGGCGCTCGCCGCGCTACTGGTGATTGAAATTCTGGGATTCGGCGCCCTGAACCCACGCCTGTTGGATCTGAACGTCCTGCTGTTCAGCACCAGCGACTTTATCTGCATTGGCATTGTCGCCCTGCCTTTAACCATGGTGATCGTCAGCGGCGGGATCGACATCTCCTTTGGCTCGACGATGGGGTTGTGCGCCATCGCGCTGGGCGTGATGTTCCAGGGCGGCGTACCGCTGCCGCTGGCCATTCTTCTGACGCTCGCGCTGGGCACGCTGTGCGGACTGATCAACGCCGGACTGATTATCTACACCGGTGTGAACCCGCTGGTCATCACCCTGGGAACGTTATACCTGTTCGGCGGCAGCGCACTGCTGTTGTCGGGGATGGCGGGAGCGACCGGTTATGAAGGTATCGGCGGCTTCCCGCAGGGCTTCACCGATTTTGCCAATCTCGATGTGCTGGGTCTGCCCGTCCCCCTGATCTTCTTTCTCGTCAGCGTGATCTTTTTCTGGTTGCTGATGCACCGGACCCACGCCGGACGCAATGTCTTCCTGATTGGGCAGAGCCCCCGCGTGGCGCTGTATAGCGCTATCCCGGTGAACCGGACGCTGTACGCGCTGTACGCGATGACCGGCTTTGCGTCGGCGGTCGCGGCGGTGCTGCTGGTCTCTTACTTTGGCTCTGCACGTTCCGATCTGGGTGCCTCTTTCCTGATGCCAGCTATTACAGCGGTCGTCCTGGGCGGCGCCAATATCTACGGCGGCTCCGGGTCAATTCTCGGTACCGCCATCGCCGCGCTGTTGGTGGGCTATCTGCAGCAGGGATTGCAGATGGCTGGCGTGCCCAATCAGGTATCCAGCGCCCTCTCCGGCGCATTGCTAATTGTCGTTGTCGTAGGTCGTTCTGTCAGCCTGCATCGTCAGCAAATCAAAGACTGGCTGGCGCGTCGTCGCGCTATCCGGCAGGCCTAAAACCCATTGCCATAAAGGAAAAGTACATGACTATTCAGAGCATTAAAAAAATTGCCGTAATCAGTACCCTTAGCCTGGCGGCGTTCACTCTCAACGCTTATGCCGCAGAGCGAATCGCGTTTATCCCAAAACTGGTTGGCGTGGGATTCTTTACCAGCGGCGGTAACGGCGCCCTCGAGGCAGGCAAAGAGCTGGGCGTCGATGTCACCTACGATGGCCCGACGGAGCCCAGCGTGTCCGGCCAGGTTCAGCTCATCAATAACTTCGTCAACCAAGGGTATAACGCCATTGTGGTGTCCGCCGTATCGCCTGATGGCTTATGCCCGGCGTTAAAGCGTGCCATGCAGCGAGGCGTGAAGGTGCTGACCTGGGATTCTGACACCAAACCGGAATGCCGGTCGTACTACATCAACCAGGGCACTCCTGCCCAGTTAGGCGGCATGCTGGTCGATATGGCCGCAAATCAGGTCAAAAAAGAGAAAGCCAAAGTGGCCTTCTTCTACTCCAGTCCGACCGTGACCGATCAAAACCAGTGGGTAAAAGAAGCGAAAGACAAGATCGCCAAAGATCATCCTGGCTGGGAAGTCGTCACCACGCAGTTTGGTTATAACGACGCCACCAAATCGCTGCAAACCGCAGAAGGCATTATTAAGGCTTATGCCGATCTCGACGCCATCATCGCGCCGGATGCCAACGCCCTTCCCGCCGCCGCTCAGGCTGCTGAAAACCTGAAAAACACCAGCGTGGCGATTGTCGGCTTCAGCACGCCAAACGTGATGCGCCCTTATGTTGAGCGCGGCACGGTGAAAGAGTTTGGCCTCTGGGACGTGGTCCAGCAGGGCAAGATCTCCGTGTACGTGGCTGACGCGCTGCTGAAAAAAGGCGACATGAATACCGGCGACAAGCTGGACATTCCGGGCGTGGGCCAGGTTGAAGTCTCGCCGAACAGCGTACAGGGCTACAGCTATGAGGCGAAAGGCAACGGCATTGTGCTGCTGCCTGAGCGCGTGGTGTTCACCAAAGAGAATATCGATAAGTACGATTTTTGAGTTTCATTCCTTAACCGTGGAGTAAAAAATGGCTGATTTAGATGACATCAAAGATGGTAAGGATTTCCATACCGATACGCCGCAACGCAATACCCCATTCACATTAAAGGGGTGCGGCGCACTTGACTGGGGGATGCAGTCCCGACTGTCACGCATTTTTAATCCTGAGACGGGAAGAACGGTCATGCTCGCGTTTGACCACGGCTATTTTCAGGGGCCGACGACGGGACTGGAACGTATCGATATCAATATCGCCCCTCTGTTCCCGCTCGCCGATGTGCTGATGTGCACACGCGGTATCCTGCGCAGTGTGGTACCGCCCGCCACCAACAAACCGGTAGTCCTGCGCGCCTCGGGCGCTAACTCGATTCTCACCGAGTTAAGCAATGAGGCGGTTGCGCTCTCCATCGATGACGCGGTTCGTCTCAACAGCTGCGCCGTGGCGGCACAGGTGTATATCGGCAGTGAGTATGAGCACCAGTCGATCAAAAATATCATTCAGTTGATTGATGCCGGTATCAAGGTCGGCATGCCGACGATGGCGGTAACTGGCGTGGGGAAAGACATGGTGCGCGATCAGCGCTACTTCTCGCTCGCCACGCGTATCGCCGCAGAGATGGGCGCGCAGATCATCAAAACCTACTACGTCGATAAAGGTTTTGAGCGCATCGCCGCAGGCTGCCCGGTTCCGATTGTTATCGCCGGTGGTAAAAAATTACCGGAACGCGAAGCGCTTGAGATGTGCTGGCAGGCCATCGACCAGGGCGCATCCGGTGTCGATATGGGACGTAACATCTTCCAGTCCGAACACCCTGTCGCCATGATGAAGGCCGTCCACGCGGTGGTACATCGTAATGAAACCGCAGACCGCGCGTATGAACTCTATCTGAGCGAGAAAAACTAAGAAGTCATGGGCCTGCCAGGCAGGCCCATGCGTTTCAAGGAGAACAGTATGCATGTCACTCTGGTGGAAATTAACGTCCACGACGATAAAGTCGATGAATTTATCGACGTCTTTCGCCTCAATCATCTGGGATCGGTGCGTGAAGAGGGAAATCTCCGCTTCGACGTGTTACAGGATCCGGAAGTGAAGAGCCGCTTTTATATTTATGAAGCCTATAAGGATGAAGCCGCCGTTGCGTTCCATAAAACCACGCCCCACTACCTTGCCTGCGTGGAAAAACTGGAATCGCTGATGAGCTGCCCCCGAAAAAAACGCGTCTTCAACGGATTGATGCCATAAGGATCTCAAAATGAACCGTCCCTTTTCCGGGTTGAATCGCGCAGAGTGCGTCTCGTTAATGAAGCGTTACCCGTTAAGCATCGGTATTCTTGCCGGCCAGTGGCTCAAACTCGGTGAGTACCTGCAAACGCTTCGCGCGCTTGAACAACCCGTTCTTCACCTGGATCTGATGGACGGGCATTTTTGCCCTCAGTTCACCGTCGGTCCCTGGGCTATCACGCAATTACCAGCGCAGATAATTAAGGATGTTCACCTGATGGTGGATAATCCCTGGCCCGTCGTGCAGGCAAGCGTAAAGGCGGGAGCACACTGCGTCACGTTGCAGGTAGAAAACTCGCCGCATCTGCACCATATGCTCCACTGGCTGGGTGAGCAAAATGCGGAAGTCTCCGGCGGCACAATGCCGGTGTTGCGAGGGGTCAGTCTGTGCCCGGCGACACCGCTGGAACACATTCTGCCGGTCATTGAAGACGTTGAAATCGTACAAATTCTGGCGGTCAATCCGGGCTACGGGAGCAAGCTCAGCAAGCCTGCCTTACTCAGGCGCATCGCTCAGGTTGTCGCATTACTCAATGCGTCCGGGAAGCGGGATTCCATTCTGCTGGCCGTCGACGGTTCGCTAGCACTGGAAGAACTGCCGGAGATAATCGCCAGCGGCGTCGATCGCGTAGTATCCGGCAGCGCCCTCTTCAAAAACGATGCGTTGAATGAAAACATCACTCACTGGCTAACGACGATACATTCAGCAAAGGGGTGATGAGGGGGTCTGCTGGATGGGGCGTTTTTGGGCAGTACCTTGATGAATTCGGTGAAGTTCGTAGACATGGATGAGGATGGTTATGATTGAAAGAGAAATCTTGCGTGGCGCGGATTTAAGGTACAAAAACTGCTTTTGAGGGCTTTATATTTAGATTTGGTGCGAAGGCCGGACTCGAATTTCAACGTTAACCAACTGAAATATAGATAATTAATCATTAAAAAATAATTTACATATACTCATTTATATACTCATCGTTTTTGCTATAAAAATTAATGAAGTAATAAATCAGCGTTTTCTCCTCAAGGTCTGTAACGATAACACCTAAAGGTCTTAACTCAACCCGTTAGCTCGCTTCCCTTCCAGTAAAGTATACTCTTTTAATAAAATTACCTTATTTTATAATAAGTTATATTTGATGGCATTTGAAATGCCTACCATAACGACATGTCAGAATCAAATCTCGAATTAATGAGATTTGATTCTGATTGCTACTCAATAGAACAAACTTATTTCAGCCTTATGATTAATATCATCATTTGAATTTAAGATAAAGCCCTAAATAATTTCCGTGTATTGCGCTTTTCCATGGTTTTCCATATAGCTTAAAACCATTTCTTTCTAATATATGTACCATTCCTGGGTTTTCAGTGATCTCAGTTGATGCCATTAAATTTCCCTTTCCAAAAGATTCTAGCAAAATCGCGACTACATTCCGAGCCAGTCCTTTACCTTCAAATTTTGGGACGGTGTAGATATAACCCAGCTCCCAATCAAATTCTGGCTCAAGTGAAATTAAATCAGCTTTATTAGCCGAAAAATCCGATACAGTTTTACATTTAATTGCACCAATAGCAGCAAGCTCATCATTGTAGAAAGCAAAACATATCGCCATGCACCGATCCGCTTTTGTAGCCAGATCACCTTGAACCTTTCCTTGAGCTTTTAGCATTTCTGCAAAAGCCTCTCTATGGGAGTTAGTGATTCTGTCCTTTACAACAACCTGGTATACAACTTCCATTTAACGCCTCCTTTATCAGTTTTTAAAAATGTGTTTCTTCCGAGCGTAATCTGATACCTGTGTAATGCTGATAATGCCACCCGCATCCCGCATCCCGCATCCCGCATCCCGCATCCCGCATCCCGCGTTGAAAGATGTCTAATTTTGTTTATAAAAAGCAAGTACACCAGCTATGTCGGTGACAACGCATGATGGACTAAGAAACAAGGAGTAGGGATATGGTGAGTCAAGTGAAGTTAGAAAGATAGTTGATAATATTTAATGAACTAGGTTATTACGATTTCATTACAATAATCCAGTTCTCTTTTCGCTCGGAGTATATCGATACCCCGAAGGTATGGTGATTGTTCATGACAACTAAACCCCTTACGATCGATGCGAACCAGTTCGTACTTTTCCACCAGAAAATTGACCGCATCGGCCAGAGTGATACCAGCATCGATATGTCCCTTAATAACAGTTTCATCACTGAATGGCGTGTCGTTTAGCGTCAGGCCATAGTGTTGATCCAACAGGCGTGTCAGTAACATTTGCCAGACAGCCACGGGCGACAGACAGGGCTTCGTCGCCCGCGAAATTGTAGCAGGTAGAGTTTTCATGCTTGCTCTCGTGAATTAGTTAGCGTTGAGTGGGATAAACAGCGATGTATACGTAGCCGCAACTGCCAAGGGTATCGGCTTCGCAGGTAAAACCGTCGAGGTACAGGGTGACTCTGTGGGCATGACGAGGATTCAGTTCACCAGTGGTCAGCATCGATTCCATCTGGCTGATAAAGTGCGGGAATGTTTCATCCAGCTTCCGGCATTCAGCGTCACTGAATTTACCAGTAATACTGGCCCGGTCAGCCAGATAGTACAGCCGGTTGCCCTCCTGTACCAGACGGGCTCCCAGACGCGGCGTGGTATCCCGCTGCAGGCCCCATGTAATGTTGCTCATTTTTAACCACCTTTATTGTCAGTTCAGAGTGATACTCATCAGACAGGCATATAGCCCGTTGCGGTCCTGGCGGCGTTCGGCGTATACCGCCAGCACGCCGGGAATGTCAGGAACGACCTTACCGGTGTAATGACAGACACTGCCGTACCACTCGTATCTGCCGGTGCAGTATCGAAAAATGCGGGAGGCCGGATGCTGACGGTAAATCGTCATCGCCCGGCGTTTACTGATAATTTTCATGTCATACCTCAAAGCAGACCATGTTCAGCGAACGACAATATCTGCGTACCACCGACGATGAGGTGGTCAGGCACTCGGATATCAACGAGCTGAAGCGCCTGCACCAGACGCTGCGTTATGATCTTATCTGCCCGGCTGGGCATGGTGTCGCCGGAGGGGTGGTTATGCGCCAGAATCACGGCTGCTGCATTGAAATACAGGGCGCGTTTGACCACCTCACGGGGATGAACCTCGGTGCTGCTGATGGAACCGGCAAACAGGGTTTCGTGGGCAATTAACTGGTTCTGCTGGTTAAGATACAGCACCATAAACTCTTCGCGCTCCAGTCCCGCCATTTTCAGTTTCAGCCAGTCACGGGCAGCCTGAGTGGAAGTGAATGCCACGCCTGTTTCGCGCAGGTGTCGGTCAAGCAGCGTTAAGGCGCGTTTTACCGTGCGTTGTGCGGTTAGTGGTAGTGCCGGAGTCAGTGGGATAAGTGACTGTTCCATCATGAGTATCCTTAATCAATAATGCGCAGAATGGCGCTGGATTCAGGGTGCTGCAGGGCATAGTCCCGCAAGCGATAATAGTGTGCGGTCATTGCGTCACATTCTGTACGACAGGCGTGATGGCTGTATTCAATCAGGCAAACAGCGATACCTGCGGCTTCTGCGCTCATTTCCGCACCATTGCCGTTCATGCCGTTGAGCAGATGCCATTTATCGTCACTGTCAGCATCAGGGGCCATAAACGCGCCGCCATTACTGAGCGTGTAAAAGGACCAGATACCGCCGTTGTACTCATCACAGAAGCGGTCCATCCAGGTGAAAATACGGGGTTCCAGCGATATCCACTGCGGGATATCGCCAAAGTACAGCGGCCAGAAATCGAGACGCTGTTCGTCAGGCACTGGTGTTGCAGTGAGGTCAAATTGAGGTTCATTAGCGGACATCAATTCGCATTGAGTTAGTGTCGTCATGGATATTCTCCGTCAATAAAAACGCCAGCAACGATGGCTGGCGTATGGGAAATACAGGATATGCAGGGATGGTGAATGGGTGTGATCAGCAGGAGGATGCTCTGAGCATGCCTGACTTGCGGATATAGCGATTAAGCCCTTCACCGGCATCCGGTTCAAAGCACCACGCCCGCCAGATCATTCGACCTTCAGGGTCGCGAACCACCAGACGGAAGTGGCTACCCTGGTCGTCTTCAATGCTGATGTTGTGATACCGGCGGGTAACCGCTTCGGCCTGCTGTCGGGTAAAAGGTCCCGGTGGCAGCATGTGAGATTCAGGCATTCGGTGTACCTTAAAAGCAAAAGCCCCTGACGCAGACGCGTCAGGGGCTATGGGAGTATTCAGGTATGGGGTGATTATCAGTAACCGGTTTGTACCTTATACAGCCGCAGGGTTTTACTGCCCCGGACAATTTTCACATACAGGGCATTATCTTTTGTGCCGCGCACAAACCCGGCCTGCACATCGCCCTTACAGTCACCACCGTCGTAAGGAATATTGACGCCGGTCTGGCGCACCAGGTCGATAATCCCAAAGCTTAAGTCCTCACAGGCCGGGCCCGGCAGGTCCTGAATCAGGGCAAATTTATGGTCATCGCTGACACCGGTCAGTGAGCACATGGAGGTGTTGATGTCGTTTCCCTGGCACCAGTATTCCTGGCCGGGATTGTCTTTATCCATAAGGCTTGCCGGAAGCTGAGCGGCACCGGCACTGAATGCGGCAAGTGACAGAATGAGGGCGGGTACAGCAGAGGTCAGTATTTTCAGCATGGTCTTCGTCCTGAATTAATCCAGCCCGCAGTTGGGCAAAATAAGAGTGGCTGATATCGGGTGTTATCAGAAGCGCCGGTAGCGAAACAGCTCTTTGCCCTGGTAAAGTGCCACCAGGTCGTCATATTCCGGCTTCTTCTGGTTGGGCTTAAAGGTCACTACCGTGCCCGGACGGCACAGATCTTTTACGGTGAGACCGAATTTCTTATCCGGAGTAATGGTGAATCCCTTCGACACATCGTTGCGCATGATAGTTATCCAGCCCCACAGGCCGCCTTCGCAGTCTTTAAAAGGTGCTGAACGCACCGTGACCATCCCGCCCTGACGGTCAACAGACATGGCTTCGCATTTTCCGGTAACCTGACGATGCGCATCACACCAGAAAATATTCCCGTTGTTGTCATTGACGACTGCAGGTAGCGTCCGGTTATAGGGCTGGGCCTGAGCCCCTACACAAAGCAGAAGGCTGCCGGAAATGCCCAGTATTTTAATCAGCGTTTTCATTACGTTTGTCCTTAACAGAGAAAGTATCAGGTAGCGGTGATTCAGGCCCATACGGTCAGGGCCAGCATCACAAGCCATACCCAGAAGTAAGCCGGTTTCTGACCGAGAGTTTTCGCCCGACGCCACAAATAGAACGGCACCAGCCAGGCCAGTTTGCCGAACATGGTTGTATCCACTCCGGCCTTACGCAGGCGTCGTTCATCGAGATACCCCAGAGCGATATTGAGCAGCAGCGTGATAAACCAGTACTGCCCGCCCGAGACAGCCTCATATGCCTCGTCAAAAGACATTCCGTTCAGCCCTGCAGTCCACAGCTCGAGCGCATAACCAATGAAGGGAGCAAATGCCAGCGTCCACACAACGCCACCCGGAATGCGGTTGCCCGGCAGCGCTGGTGGTGTGGTGCTGTGGAGCAGCGCAGAAGCCAGCGGGGTGGCGGAGACCGGCTGCCAGTCCGGCATGCCCTGTCGCCACACCAGCGTGGCAGCAGTGAGTTCACCGCGTGCAATCAGGCCAGTGATGTCGTCTTCGGTCACATTGTCGTGACGTATGCCATTTTTCTCGTAATGCCAGGTCATTGTTTTTCCTTCTTAACAGAGGTAATTAAATCAGTGTATTGCCCTGCTCCTCCTCAGAGGGCCCATGAGACAGGACTTCGCGAATACAGCTGAAGTGCGGAAGAGCCCGAATAAAGCCCGCCTGTGTGGTTAACTGGCTGAGACGTTTTCGCGGGGTAAAAGTGGTGTTCAGGACTGTCACCGCATGGATGGTCGCCAGAGGGTGCACAGTGATATGCCCGTTAAGTTCACCGGTGAGGTACCAGCAGCCGTCGAGTGATATCAGGCGGTACGGAGCCAGCCCGTCACAGCGCTCTCCCTCGGCCAGCAGGAGTACCCGCTGGCAGGCGGTAATGGCACTGACGAGACGGTAGAACACCAGTGAGATGGCCGGTGACACAGACTGTGGCGGCTGCCATACCAGACACGGCATCCCTCCTGCAGTGAGCAGCATGCCCGCCAGACGCCGGTCCAGTCCCGGAAAAATATCGGCCAGTCCTGCCCGGTGAGCAAAGGTCAGCGCATCCAGCTCGCCCTGTACGCCTCCACCGGTACTGCGCAGGCGGCATTGCCCCCGTCGATACTCAAGGTCGAGGTACATCAGCCGTTCGCGAAAATCCCGTCGCAGGGTACGGACTGACACACCAAACTCTGCAGCCAGCCGCGCCATGTTCAGCGTTTCACCGGCAACCAGGCGGCTGATTATCAGTGACAGCCTGACAGCCAGCCGGTCATGACGGCGATCTGCCTGTGTCATCTTAAATCTCCGTAATAATTAACTGACTGAATATGAAATGATTCTAAAGAGGGGGGCGGACAGGGTATGGACACAGAATGAACTATTTTTCATCAGCCACCGGAGGCAGGGCCGACGCGGCACACCGTGAAATGCGGTGATAAAACACTCAATCCAATGGGGGTAAAACGGACAGGGAGTGTCCTTTCTCAACATACTGATAACAAGCTCAGGACTGAAACCCACTCAACATCGCTTCTGCCATCACCCAGAGAGCCCGGTTGAGCTTCACATCTCCGTCGATACCACGCACGGCGCGGGTATGCGTTCGCCCACCTTTTGCACTCCGGCCAGTGAGCCCGCCCTTAATCAGGTTCTCCTGAATACGCTGGTATGTGGTCCACAGATCATTGCTCTCATCCAGCCAGCGGCGCGGGGAGAGTATCTGAGATGCTGTCACCGGCTGGTGGTCCTCTCCGAAACGGTACGTCAGTGCAGCCTGTGCCAGAGCCCGTTGTGCAGGTGGCGGCAACATCAGCGACTGCATGGCATCCCGCTTCTCTTCCACACGGTCAAAAATCCCCAGCACTTCATACGCCCCCTCAATCACCTGACTAACCACATCTCCTTTGTGCGGCACCCGCACCTCGCCAAACGACTCACCGCAGACGAGTCCGTTCTGGCATACCGCACGGAATAATCCCGGCAGCATCTGATACGAGCTGGTGCCGTCATGAGAGTTGAGCAGAATGATTTCCGGGACTTGCTTGCCGGTAATTTGCCCCACCCGACGCAAGCGCAGCATGTGCTTTGTGTGCTCGCGGCGACCTGGATCACGCACTCTGGTCTGACAGGCAAAGAAGGGCTGGAAGCCTTCGCGCTGCAGGTTTTCAAGAACGGTAATGGTTGGTATCCAGGTATACCGTGCGCTGCGTGACGCGTGCTTATCCTCACTGAACACACTGGGCACCACCCGAAACAACTCTTCATGAGTTAACGGACGGTCACGACGAATAAGGTTTGCTGCGCCAAAGCGCGAAGCCAGACGGGTCATAAGCAGACTCCTCATGATGGAAAAAGAAAGACAAAAAAGCCCCGTCGCATAGTCGCGGCAGGGCTAAGGAAACAACGAGTTAAGGGGTTAAGTATTCAGAAGAAAAAACTCCAGACAGCACGGGCGACCGATACCACGATGTCGCGTACAGACTGGATGACTGTCCGAACCGGGGCCGGTATCAGGGACATGGAACTTACTGTATCCAATACCGAGCCGACCGTTTCACCAAAATCGTCACGGGCTTTTTTATTTACAACAACGGTACGAAGTGGAGCACTAAGCTGTACTGCCACCGGACTACTGGCCTCCCGTGGCAGGCAACGAATCATCCGTTCAGCCATCACCTGCAGCCCCCACTGCAAACGTATCGACACCGCACAGACAGGGTTTACAGGTTGGAATAACTCATGCAATAAACAGATTTTGCGGCTGATATTTTGTTTCTGCTCTGTAGACAACTTTTCACCACCGCAGGTGGGTTCAACCTTGTCGGACTGACTGATAACAAACAACACCTTACGCCGGTATGTCTCACCAATCACCTCCCGGTAAAAATGTTCATCCACCGCCAGCGCTCGATCATCGGCCTTGATCAACCACAGCACCAGGTCGAGCCGAGGAAGTTGTTCACGGTAGAGTGCGGCATATTCAGCATCCCGTAGTTCGGACTCCCCAACACCGGGTAGGTCCATAATAGTCATAGTGCGTTTGCCGAGCTGCAGGCGAAACTGCAGTGGTTTTCGAGTACATGCCGCCACATTACTGACCGGTGATATATCCCCAGCAAACAGGGTATTGCACAGGCTACTCTTTCCTGTCCCGGTTTTGCCCATAATGCCTATCACCGGCTCATAGTGAGTAAGCTGATTTATCTGCTGCAGAATGCGTTCAGTGACCCATTGGGGCAGGCCGGAAAGCGGTTGCTGCAGTGAGTGCAGACCGTCAAATTGTTTCATTACTGCTCCTCTGAAAAAGAATACAAAAACGGCAGAACCTCGTGGTTCTGCCGTTAATGGGGTGTGTTCAGAGTGATAATATATATCTGTGATCTTTTTTAATTTTCCCAACTTTTCAGTTTAGCTTTTGCGTATGCATCATTGATCAGCATCTCAATCAATTCATTGATTTTCATTTCATTTTGACTTGCCAGATAATCAAGTTGTCTCTTACTGCCTTTGCTAATATAGGTATTGAGAACCTTTTTGTTTGCAACACTATCTCTGAATTTTTTCTGACCCCATGCTTTTTTTGTTTTTATAATAAACAATTCACCTTCAGCATCGGATTTATTCTCAACCCATTGGTCAAATATTGAGTGAACTTTCAGATTCAAATTTTTTTCAAACCAAAAATCCACATTACCATTAATCATTTTGTTCTTATCGAAGTAAGACATCACCCACTGATAATCTGCCAGGTATTTAGCATCATATCTGGTTGATGAGAACCAGAACGGATTGCCAAATTTTTTCTGGATACGGAGCCAAGAATTCCTCAAACGCTCTAAGGTGGAACGGATATTATTAAAGCTTGATACACGACATTGATAGTCTATCAAAAGAATTAACCCGTCATAATTTACGCCAGTCTTATCAGAATCAAGGCTCCATTCAGGTAAAGTGATATCAAGAAGAGAGGGGGTGTTATTATTTGTATATATCCTATATTCAGCATAAATATAATTAGCAACAAATGATAACGAACGCTCACAATCAATCCATTCAAGTTCACTAAAAGGTATTAACTTACCCTCAATCTCTCGTTTACTCTTTTCAAAGAAATCCTCCTCGCAACTATATTTTACCATTTCTTTTTTATTCATGTAGTTAATGCAAGACTCTTTGAAAAGATTGGCATCATTTATTCTTTCCATTAATTCACGAGACTCATCAACATGCATTAATGCTGAGCTAAAGATTTCCCAATAAAGCCATAAATTTACTCTTTTCGTCCAGAGACTGGTCACTCGCCTTTCTGCACTCATCATAACCTCAAACGTAACAATAATCGTAGAAAAAATCGTAGCACTCTACGTAGTAGAGTACGTTATTTTTTTGTTATCACAAGCCTTTCAACGTGTACCTCATGACTGGATGTTAATGACACCGGAGAAACTTTGACGTACATCATGTAGAACGTTTACTTGAAACACAAAAAATTGGCTATGTGACACTCCCTGACGGCTGTCACGGATAGCAGGCAATATAAATGTAAAAGCCAAAGGGAAACTGTGGAGTGCCATCAGGTTAAAAAATAATTAAGGTTAATTGGTATTATAGAGAGTAGATCTCAATTTATAACCATCTAACATCCCAACCACAGGATGATAAATATGCGTCAAAAGTGATTAAAACCTGCTTTACAAGTATCCTTTAAGAGACAAAAAAACAGATGTGCCAATTCCTTTGAACTCATCCAAAGGAACAGAGCAATGCAAAAACATTACCCACATCTAAAGAAAATCACCCCTAATGACTTTCTGCTGAATATGATCAATCACCATCTTAATCAGATTCTGGCATGTCACTCCAAAATACTGGCGTTCCGAATGGATTTTGATTACCAGCGAGGTACTAACAGATTTATTCGTAATTCATCATTTGAGATACAGGATGACCTCAGAGAACTCACTCAGGCGATGATGAACCTTCCAGGCGTCACTGGTATTTTTTGGGTACTGGAATGGACATCAGAAGGAGTAGTTCATGCCCATGCGATTTTCTATCTTAATGCTCAGGAACATCAGAAGTCATTCCCATTCATTTTACAGGCCGAAGAAATGTGGCTAGAGATTACCCATGGTGAAGGCAAGTCTCAGCGATGCAAGCCAAATGAATATCATCGTGACAATATTAACAACGTTGTTGAATATCACAATAGTGAAGCCTTAAACAGCTTGAGACGTATAGCGAGTTATCTGACAAAAGAAGACCAGAAATATGGCTATCCGATCTGGGGATGCAATGAGGTTCCACCACCTGCAAGACAGGGAAGGCCCAGAAAATATATACCAGGCTAATACTATTTTTTACGGCACTACCGGTACCTATGCCGGAGCGGGAAGTAACAATAATAAGACCTTCTCCGGTTTCCATTCAGATACCGGAGAATAAAATCATGACTATTCAAATTTCCCTTCTCGAAGACCAATTCATCGATATGGCATTCATTACGCAACTCACCCAATTGACCGATAAATGGTTTTATAAACTGATTAAAGACGGTAAATTTCCAAAACCGACCAAGTTTGGCCGCAGTTCCCGTTGGCGTAAAAGTGAAGTCGAAGCCTGGCTGCAGGCTCGAATCGACGAATCGCACATCTAGAAAACTTATCTTCTAAATATACTTTCCTGACTGACAGCCCCTTTTTCTACTAATAGCATAGATATGCACCAATCTGCCATTCAGCATTTAGGGATCATTCACTATGAAAGAAACTAAGACGCGACATGGCAGTTTACTGAACTATTATCAGCGTCAGCTAAATGGGTTCACAAAACTCTCAATCGTAAATGGAATATGCAACCTAAACATCCAGGCAATCTTCAACTTCGAAATCCACTGCGTAAAACACAAACATTCATTTGAAAATTAAGGATAATTCCCTCATTTTCATCCGATGCTGGAAGGGGCTCGCTAAGCGAATGTCAATGTTGGATCAGCGCTCAACGTTGAAAGCATTTATCATAATTTTTCGCCTATTTTATTTACCTACAACATGGCGCAAGATAATCAAGCTCTGTTGTTACGATTTAATGCTGAGGCTCCACTGGGAAGTGGCTTACGGACAAAAGTATAAAATCATATTCTTAGGTAAGTGGACTTTAGGAGGAGAAGCTACTACTGAGAAGTTTAATGAACAAATACGAGTCTTTTGCTGCTGGGAGCTAATATGAACAAAAAATAGCTGTTCCCACTTACATTAAATATTTAGTAATTGTAAACTCCAAACGTATCATTTGAGACAGATAAGTTATGAAAGGAACATTGTTCATAAAATATTCACGCAAAAAAGTATGGAAATGGCTAAAAAATGAGCTAAAATTCGGAATGGCAATACACTTCATTCATTGCCGCATAGTACATCAACATTAACTCATTGATAAAAATCAGATTTTAAGATTAGCTCATGGTTAAAAACTGGTCACTAAGAAATCATAAACTTAAGTGCGTTTCCCACTCTTAGCATTTCTCACACCACTGATTGATAAGTATCCGTTTGAAACTAACTGTTCCTTTCTGTGTGAAACGGTAGAACATGCCAGCTCAGGCCTGTTAAAAATCCCGATGCATGAGAAGATATAGACAGTTCCCCTCCGCAATAAAAAACAATTAACAATATGTATTTTAACGAAAAAAATAAAAAAAAACCGCTACGCCACCCCAATGATGTCCAAAAGCCGCCACTGGTGAAACTCTCCAGTTCCTGTACAATCAGCTTATACAAAGTTGTTATCGCATTAGGATAAGTCATGGCTCACTTTTCAGGTCACGAGACCTTCCCACTAAGACAAATGTGGTTAAAAAAAACCTGCAGTTATGCAGCGCCGGATGGTTCTATTGACAAATCGGTTTTTTCGAATGATGAGGCCATTGCCAAATTTGGTGTAGGCAAAAACATGGTCGCATCAATCAAGCATTGGGCACTCGCCTGTGAAGTAATGCGAGAAGAGGATGGTAAATTCAAACTTACAGAATTTGCTATTAAAATATTTAGCGAACATGGGCTTGATCCTTATTCAGAGCATCCCTCGACAGCATGGCTTAGCCATTGGAAGCTTTCAGGAAAAGGAGAACGCTCGACAACTTGGTACTGGTTATTTAACCATGTTGTTTCTTCATCTTTTACACAAGAAGACCTCCGGGCTCTTTTAGCTGACTATGCTACGCAATGTTGTCCTGGGAGAAAACTATCACCAATGACACTTTCTCGAGATATTGAGACATGTTTGCGTAGTTATGCACCGCGGTCGAGTGGAACCACTCCTGAAGACTTTGCCGAACCTATGCTTGGTGAATTAGGTTTACTAGCTGAAGAAAAAAAAGGACACTTTTCATTTCGTCGAGGTCCAAAGATTACTTTGTCTGATGGTGTATTTGCTTATGCTCTGATCGATTATTGGGAGCGTAAGGCCCTAAATCTCAGCTCATTATCCTTCGAAACAATTGCATATGGGGACGGTTCTCCGGGTAGAGTATTTAAGCTCGATGAAGACTCTATTGCAGAACGATTATTCGCATTAGAAGAGTTAACTGAAGGTTCATTTATATGGACTGATACAGCTGGTTTACGCCAGGTTCATCGTAAAACATCAGAAACAGAAGTAATTAAATTGAACATGCTTGGAAAGGCTTATGACTAAACATAATAAAAACCTTCTTTCAGAACAGGTTCGCATTGCGAGACAATACCAACGTTCCATCCGTATTGATGCTGATCTTGGCCGCGAAGATGCGCTTGATGGATATGTATGCAATGGCACGGCACAAAGCGTTCTTGAAAACATGTCCAAGCAGGTTCTGAATAGCCAACAGCGAGCTTTCACATGGACTGGTCCGTATGGAAGTGGGAAATCATCATTAGCGTTAGTTCTTGCAAGTTCATTATCACCTAACAAAGCTCTACGTGAAAAAGCAAGGTCATTGTTAAATGTCGATTCACAAAGTGATTTTGATAAAGCATTCCAAGTTAAAAAAGGATGGTTAATACTTCCAGTTATTGGCCGCAGAGGTAGCATAATCCAACAAATTTCGCAAACTCTCAATAATGTTTGTGGTAGTGATAAAGATTATAAAAAATCAGCATCATTACTTATTAAACACATATGCAGTGCTGCAGATGAAGCGAAGTTAGATGGTACCTTGCTTATCATTGACGAGCTAGGTAAGTTCCTTGAAGCATCAGCTTTAGGAAATGGCGATGATATTTATTTTTACCAAGAGCTTGCTGAATCTGCAGCACGTACAAATGGTAAAGTCATTATCTTAGGTATATTACATCAATCTTTTGGACAATATGCTGTTCGACTTGGACTTGAAACTCGTGAAGAGTGGACTAAAATCCAAGGCCGTTATGCTGATATTCCCTTAGTTGCAGGGAGTGATGAAGTTGTTGAACTTATAGGTAAAGCGCTAGATGTTAAAAAAAGACCCAAATACACTCAAAAAGTAGCGCAAGTAGTCGCGGATGCTATTTATGATCGACGCCCAATGGTTGGAAAGCAATATGATTATGCATTATCCAAGTGTTGGCCTTTACACCCGGTAATGGCTGCTTTATTAGGACCTATATCAAAACGTCAGTTTGGACAGAACGAGCGTTCAACTTTTGGTTTTCTCTCGTCCTCTGAACCTTTCGGGTTTCAAAACTATCTCAATCTAACCACATTTGAAGAGGCTACTTGGTATCTTCCCTCAAACTATTTCGATTACTTAAGAGCAAATCTTGAACAATTAATTTTGGCCTCTAATGATGGACATCGTTGGGCACAAGCGGTAGACGCTGTAGAACGTGCGGAGGCAAAATCTGATAATATATTGCATATTGATTTAATTAAATGTATTGCAATACTTGACCTTTTCAAAGATGGTTCAGGATTGACCGCTGAAACAAGCATACTAGAATCATTATTCTTGAATACTTCTATTGAAAATATTAGATCCGCACTCGAAGATCTTTCTAAATGGCGTGTTATCATATTCAAAAAACATACCGGGGCATGGTCTGTTTTTGAAGGAAGTGATTTTAATATTGACCAAGCCGTTGCACAATCACGTGCAACCATGCTTGGAACAGATTTTAGTCAACTGAATAAAATTGCTAATCTTTATCCTGTAATTGCAAAAAGGCATTACCATCAAACTGGTACTTTTCGCTGGATGAATATTGCACTTTGTCACCTTAACGAGGTAAAAAAATATTCAGAAGAGTTCCAGCCACGTAACGGAGAGTTTGGATTATTTCTTCTGGCACTTCCTGAAAGAAATGTAAATGAAGAACAAGCTAAAATAATTTGTGCTGATGCTTCTCGTTCAAAGCCATGGCCCATTGTTGCCGGGATTCCACATAACTACCTGCGCATAGAAGATTTAGGTGCCGAACTCCTAGCACTTCAAATAGTCCAAACTAAACGTGGACATGAATTACAAGGTGATGCTGTTGCACGAAGAGAAGTCCAAGCAAGGATAAGTGCAACGCAATCAACATTAGAAGAACAGTTAGCAGAGGCATTAGCGACTGCGGAATGGTGTATAGATACTGCTCAGGCGGAACCTAAAGGTACTTTATCATCAATTGCATCCTCTCTTGCAGATAATATTTACTACAAAGCTCCAAGGTTATGGAGTGAATTAGTTAATCGTGATAATTTATCCAGCAATAGCGTAAAAGCCAGGAAAGAATTGTTATATCGAATGCTAGAAAATGAGGGTGAACTCCATCTTGGAATTGAGGGATATCCTGCCTCACGCGGCCTATATGAAACGATTCTCCATCGTACCGGCTTGTATGCGAAGCATCATGATGGGTATTATCATTTTCTTCCTGCGGTCAGCGACAAGCATTCGTCGTTTTATGGTCTTTGGAAGAAAACGCATGATTTCATTAAAAATAAAAATCAAATGATATCAGTATCTGATATTCATACCCTTTGGGCTAAACCTCCATTTGGTTTAAAAAAAGGTGTTATACCGATAATATTTATGGCCTTCCTTCTGGCATCTAAAAGTAATATTGCCATTTATAAAGATGGATTATTTATTCCTACTTTTACTGATGCAGATATTGATGAATACTTGCAGGATGAAAAACGTTTTTCCTTGCGGTGGATTGTAATTGATGATGAAAAACAAAAGATTCTAGTAGGAATTGGTAAACTTCTTGATTCTATTGGTCTCATGTCTAATTCAGCTGAACCGTTAGAAGCTGCCAGAAGTTTAGTTGCCATGATTGTTGGACTCCCAAATTGGACACAAAGGACGGCGAGACTTTCATCTAATGCGAAGAAGGTACGAGATACACTATTAAAAGCTAGCGATCCTCATAAAGTTTTATTTATTGATTTAGCCGCGGCTCTAAATGTAGAAAGTGGGAAAAATTATGTTGATGCATTACAGGCTCCAGTAAAAGAACTTTGGAGTGCCTATGACAAACTCTTAGACCAATTTGCATCAAGAATGCTAAAAGCTCTGAATGCTAATAAAGATGACTTATCTACACTACGAAAACGTGCTGAAACGTTATCCGGTATCACTGGCGAACTTCGGCAAGATGCCTTTTCAACACGTTTAGCTACGTACGATGGTAGTCATTATTCTATAGAAGGTATACTCAGCCTAGCTGCAAACAAGCCTCCAAGAGACTGGAATGATCGAGATATTGATTTAGCACTTATGGAAATAGCCAATTTTGCACTGCGGTTTCGCCAATCCGAAGCATTAGTATCGATCCAAGGACGAAAACCATCAAGCGAGGCATTTGCAGTGGTTATTGGAGCTGGTTCAGAAATGAAAACATTCAAACACGAATTCAGTATACCTGAGCAATTCAACCATCAGATTGACAACCTCGCCGGTGAGTTAATTAGAACATTATCTGGAAAAGGATTAAACCCAGATATTATAATGGCTGCATTAGGTAAAGCTTGTATTAAAATCGCTCAGCATGATGTTGAGGTTAAGAATGACTGAAAAGCATGTACTTGGTATTTCTGGGGGTAAAGACAGTGCTGCACTTGCTGTTTTCATGCGCCAGACACGCCCCGAGTTAGATATCGACTATTTCTTTACTGATACAGGTAAAGAATTACCTGAAGTCTATGAGTTTTTGGGGCGATTAGAAGGATTTTTAGGCAAACCGATTGCCAGACTAAACCCTAGACGTGGTTTTGATTTCTGGTTACGTGAATATAATCATTTTCTACCCTCGCCGCAGACTCGTTGGTGTACTCGTCAGTTAAAACTCGCGCCCTTCGAACAGTGGGTTCGTCCGATGCTTAATGCTGGTGATAAAGTTACAAGCTATGTAGCAATAAGAGCAGACGAAGATTACCGTGAAGGATATAGTTCGAAAAATGCGAATTTAACTATTAGTTTACCATTTAGAGATGCCGGAATAGATCGGAAAGGTGTTATGGATATTCTTGACTCATCAGGAGTTGGTCTTCCAAAATATTATGAATGGCGATCACGTAGCGGCTGTACTTTTTGCTTCTTCCAACAAAAGATTGAGTGGGTAAGATTAAAAGAGCGTCACCCAGAGGCATTTGAAGAAGCTAAACGATATGAAAAAAATGCAATTGAACATGGTTCTCCCTTTACCTGGACTAAAGGTGAATCACTAGAGTCACTTGAGGAGCCTGAAAGAATTGCTCAAATTGTCACTGATTTTGAAAAGCGGCAAGCCAGACTCAAAGCGAAAAAAATCATTAACCCACTACGCCCTGGTGAGACTCTCATTGATATTGATGAAATTTATGGGGAAGATGAAGGCGGAGGCTCATGCGCAATTTGCCATAAATAAAAAGAAGGGGTAAATTAATCTGGTCTATATTTTATAGTACAATTTCCCCTTATCATTTAACATAAATGGATATCAATGTGAGCTAATAAAAAAATAATTAGCTCACATTGAGAAAATAATACACCTGATAAATTAGCAATAAATCAAATCACTTATGCCATAGAGCTATTACCACTTTATTTTGATTAACATCACGATTTAAAAAATCATTATCATTAATAGCCCTACGAAGTGATTCTATATTCTCCGGCTTTTCAGCACAATAAATCAAAATACCTTCTTCTTGGTTTTTTGAACCAGGCTTTAGCTGCATTCCCATATATAATTTCAGAGATATTTTATTAATACTATTAGGAAAATCTCTTTGAAGCTTTATCATGCTATCTTTATCGATATGTACTTCGTCAGGTTTACCACGATTCATCGCATGACCAGAAATAGTCGTACCCCCGATTTTATCACTTGGAGCGCTGTTATTTAATTTGTTTATGAATAAAGCTTTACCATCAAGACACCAGCTACTTAGCCTTTTTTGAAGACCAACCCTTAAAGTTCGAGAACTATATAAAGCAGCTATACTTTGAGCTTGGTCTAGACGAAGCTCTCCAGTAATTGACCAGCCATTATAAAACGTTTGAGCAAAATCAAATATTGAGGGCGTTTGAACATTACGTACATCCCAACACAAAACCTCACTACCTGCATCAGATAATGATGTGTTCAAATACACTAATGATTGCCCATTCTCACGTCCAACTGGCCGAGCATAGGAACCACTAATAAGCAAGAGAGATACCGAATTTAAATTATCCTCTTTTGTTTGTGCAAGATCACACGCTTGAGTTAAATTAAGCCATCTTTTATCATCTGGTGATTTTAGTACCATTCCAAATCTCAGATTTTTCTGAATCCACTTTGCTCTGTCTTTAGGGTCTTTAAACTCTGTCATGCTAGGGGTATTTCCCCCACGCCATTCCATACTCCTCATTAGTGTTCTAATTGCCGCCCTCGAATCACCAATTTCAGTAACAGGCGCAATTACGTTGTTAGCTCTATGTTTTATTAATGATTCACCTAAAACACCTAATGATTTTCTTATACCAGAGCATTCTTCTAGAGCCGTTAATAATTGTCTACTTAGGCATTCTTCAACATAGCGGCAAAAATCATCATTATCAGATGTTGCAGCTTCATGGAGAATATCCATTGCCTGAAGATCAAGCTCCCATAATCTTTTAGCTTGTTCTTGTGCAGCATGTTGAAAACCACTTATTGTTTCAGTAACAAATTTTTCTACTGCATCGACAAATTGTCGATCTGAAGATAACTGGAACAAAGCAGAGCGCCAGTATACTAAATCATCATCAGACATTGGTTTGCTCATGATTCTCATTCTTGAGCTTGAAGTTCTTATCTCGGGACGAATATTCCTGAATTCTGCTTTTAACTCTGCCTCATAAGTCGACATCAGAATAACTTGTAAAGGCTTTGGTGCCTTTTCATGAGTTGAGAGTATTTTTTTGATAAAAGGTAAAGTATGCTTGGAGGAATTTTTTACCAAGAAGTAATCTATCACTAAAAGATCATAAAACTCTTCATTAGGTATTTCAGGGCTAAAATAATAATGAATATTATCCTCTAAAATGCCAGCTTCCAGTAGTAATTGTTTAACACGTCTAATTGGCTTGGCGTTATCATAACGAAATTCGATAATTTTATTTGCCGCATTTTTTAGACGCTCAGGAGCTTTTTCTCTAATTGATTTATTTGAAAGAGGTTGAGCAAGATCTTCTATTTCGTCAAGATCATAGCCTTCAGATGCTAGTAGTTCATGGTAACTTTCACAATCAGGATCGGATGGATCACCAAGCAAACTGGCAATATCATTGTCTATAGTATTCAGATCGTCCATAGTAATTAAATCGGACAAATCGTCGTCAACGATCGCTACTTTTAAAATTTTTGATTCAGTAAATGACTTTTGAATATCCATAATCATTCCTTTGGAAGCTCCAAGACAAAACCTCTATATCGGCCATCCTCATCAGCAGAGTCCAACAAAAGCCTCGCATCATGATAGGTAGCCACTTCAGCTGCAATGAAAAGACCCAAACCCTGCCCTTTAGGTCGCATTGTAAATCCTGCAGTGAAAATTCTGTCTTTATCTGCAGGAGAAATACCTGGCCCATTATCACGCAAAGTTAATGTCCTAGATTCTGCATCTAGTTCTAAAGTAATACGACGATCACTTCTCCCCCCCTGCTGAACCCAATAAACCGAGTTTGTAATTAAATTCTCAATTGCAAGGCTAACAAAACCACGTACCATATTTACTTCGACAGGTTGAGTATCATCAGCTCCAGAGATTTTGAATTCTGGAATTATATTATGCCGTTCAAAGCGAGCTCCATACCCTTCTAATATAGTATTCAGCAATGCTGACAAATTAAATATTTCTTTGCGATGCCTTCCAGAAGGTGTTAAAGGATCTAACTGTCGAAGTCGCGTATTGATCGCTTTAATTTCCGAATCTAGCTTCGTTAATAAAGCTTTAGTACCAGGAGACTCATCTTTAGATAACTTTTGTAACAGCTGTCGAGTGTGGCCTGTTGTCCTAGTGAGCTCATGTAGTACACCAGACATTACGGTTCCAACACCAGCAAGTTCAAGAATATCCTCACGTCTCTCTGTTGCTAGTTTGCTAGCCTCTTCAAAACGAGTTACTTCATTTTTTATAAAGTGTAAATTATTTGCGATTGATTGTACTGATTCTTGAACATCTGCGGGAACCTTAGACCTTATAGATGTGAGTCCTTGCTCAGCTTGCAGTATCCGAGCGCGTATAGTTGCAGGAGCGCTTTCAACTATATCATTTAGACGTGCTTTCTTCTCTTCTTGCCCTTCATGACCGATGTAGCGACGAAGTTCATCAATAGCAAATTTCGACAGCATATCTCTTACAAGATTGGATTCTGGTGATTCAATCAATCCTTCTCTATTAGATCTATCAACCAAACCGGGATTTTCTTTTCTTGAAATCTCTAACGCACCGACAGTCTGAATACGGTTTACAGCAAAACCTCCTCTCTTAAGAGCAGAACTATCTAGTCCCAGCCAGTCTTCGCCGGTTGATTGTCCAGAAAATCCAATGCGAAAACCATCTCGATATATTGCTATTCCTCCACACCATAAATCTAATTCGGCCTTCGCTGCTTTCCAGTTACCATGCAAAGTAGCTTGCTGGCGTAACCGTTCTCTATTAAACCATCTAATAGTAGCTCTTACGGGGCCAATTTTCTTAAGTGCTTCAAAATTAACATTTAAAACATGTGTTACTTCTTCTATTGTTCTATTAGTATTTTCAGGTTCATTTCCACGTTGGTAGTCAGTCAAACTCGTACGGAGAATAACTTCAGGTGTATCACCAATCCCGTTTGGGTCAAACCAGAGCTCCATATCAGCCTGAACTAAATCTGTTAACACTTTCTTCATACCTTCGATAGGTATTCGAGTTCCTCCATTAATATGAACATCTATTGGAAAGCCTACAGTTCTATTCTTTTTATTTTTTTTTGTGTTATCGGAGCTACCTTCATCCAATGACATCACAAATGGGTTTTGTAACCTTCTAAAAAAATCACCCACGAGCTTTTCGCGAACTTTTTCTTCAGTCCAAGAGCTTTTAAGTGCTGTTATCTTTATTACAGTCCCTGAAGGTGTTGGCCTTGGACAAGTGGTCGGTTTTATTTCAAATTCAATATCGGTGATTATTTTTTCAGGATCGTCAAACATTCGCCAGTCGAATTCAATTTCATGGGCACTACCTTGTTCAACCCAAGATGTAACGTTGGCAATATCCCCAAGTCTCATCATTGCTAAACGTCCAATACCTTTATTGCCTAGGATTTTTCTATTTAAGTCTTTTGTACTTTCAGAGTTTACTTTAGAGGGAGTGCCTATTGCCAAAAATACCGTTTCAAGTGTCGCTAAATCCATTCCACAACCAGAATCTTCGATTGTTATATAGTTTATCGACTCGACTATTTTTTTTGCTTCATCCTTGCTAGAATCTGAAGTTAAGTTTAGCAACAACTCTTCTACTTGGGCTGCAATAGAAGGTTCAGAAACACTTTCAATTAACATTTTCTTTATATGAAAAATATCATCTTGAAGAGCTTCCTCTTTTTTACTATTGTCGAGTATTGCAAGGCAGTCATCTATTAACGAATGCGAAATAGGTATGAATACATTTATCCTAACCCGTTTAGATTCGGCATCAAAAGCATTCTTAACAAGTTCATTTATAGCAACTTCATCTGAGGTAATCAGTTCCGCCCCTAAATGAATTAATGTTCTCGCAGCTACCGAAAAATTTGCCATTATCTCTTATCCTTGAATAAAATTTATGGGTGCTACTTAATATCAATGAGAGAGAAAACCTATGGATTCAGGACTTATGGAACAAACTCGCCAACGATTAGGACGGTTATCATTCCAGTAAGCATCAAAGCAGGACCTTTTAAAAGGCCCCATCTTTAAGTCGAGTGAGTGTAGATTACTTGAATTTTCTACTCATCTAGACCTGCCAGCCACTAAAAACCCGCGATAAAGTAGTATTCTCTCTTATCTATAACCTCATTACCATAGCTCATTTCTCCTTGGCAAAATCAAATGGGCTGACGCCCTTCACCCGATTTACATCAAGAAAATCTGCCCACCACTGCAGCATCATTTTACGCTCATCCAAGTGTTGAGCCTTATGAATGTAAGCAGCACGTACAGAGTTATGCTCCATATGGCTCATCTGCCTTTCAACAGCGTCCCTAGACCACAGCCCTGATTCAATCAACGAGCTACATGCCATGGTCCTGAAGCCATGACCGCAAACCTCAATCTTAGTGTCATATCCCATCACGCGCAGCGCCTTGTTCACTGTATTTTCACTCATCGGTTTACAAGGATTGTGATCTCCAACGAAAACAAAATCGCGCTCGCCACTAAGCTTATGAACCTGTTTAAGGATTGCCAGTGCCTGACGAGAAAGCGGCACTAAATGAGGAGTACGCATTTTCGAGCCACGTTCCGAATACTTCACTCCTTCAATAGCTTCTCGTTCTGCCGGGATTGTCCACATTGCCCTTTCAAAATCGATCTCTGGCCAACGGGCAAAGCGCAACTCACTGGAACGAATAAAGATTAATAACGTGAGCTCAACAGCCAGACGGGTTAAAGGTCGTCCGGAGTAGCTATCAATTCGCTGGAGTAGTTCAGGTAAGCGTTTCAGTTCAAGTGCTGGTCGATGGACACGATTACTTGAAGCAACTGCCCCAGCCATCTCCTGAGCAGGATTGTAATCGATCAAACCGCTTTGCACTGCATAACGCATAATCGCATTGGTACGCTGCTGAAGACGCGAAGCCACTTCAAGACGCCCTGTAGCCTCAACTACTTTGATAGGGACAAGGAGATCGCGCGTACTAAAACTATCAATACTCCGCTTCCCAATTGCTGGGAACAAATTATCTTCCAGGCTCTTCAGCACCCGTCGGCTATGTTCTTCTGTCCATTTTTTATTTACTGCGTGCCACTCTCTGGCAACTGACTCAAAGGTAATAGCCTCTTTCGTCTGCTCTTCTTTCACTGCACGTTTGTGTTCACGGGGATCGATGCCTGCAGCAACAAGTTTTCTGGCCTCTTCCCTTTTTTGACGAGCATCAGCCAGTGACGTTTCAGGATAAACCCCAAATGCCATCAGGTGCTGCTTACCACCAAAGCGAAAGCGGAACCGCCAGTATTTTGAGCCGTTAGGGTGAATGAGCAAAAACATGCCATCCCCATCGGCAAGGGTATACTCCTTTTCCTGTGGTTTTGCAGAACGCACTTTGATATCTGTCAGAGCCATAAAAGTTCTCCTTCCATGTGCCGCTGTGAGTATACAACCATTATCGAACCAGCATATATACTCGGTTCTATACTCACAAGCGACTTGATGTGGGTTGACTCAGATTGACTTCTGTTGAAAGGAAAATCGAGGAAAGCCTTGCGGATACTGGATTTCAGGCACAAAAAAAGACGTCCGTTGACGTCTATTGATGTTCCGATGGTGCCGAAGGCCGGACTCGAACCGGCACGTATTTCTACGGTTGATTTTGAATCAACTGCGTCTACCGATTTCGCCACTTCGGCACTGAAGAGGTATGCGGAAAACGTTGTGGATTATACCTGTAGCACGCAACCATGCAAGCGCTAGCGTGTGTCTTCTCCGTTAAGTGTCGAAAAAATCAGCATACATCCATCCCGCGCTCTTCTTAATCCCCCCTTCTGCAAAGCGACGCCGTTTCCCATGCTCTACACTTTTCTGTTCAACACCACACTGAGGGAAACACGATGTCGATGATTAAAAGCTATGCCGCAAAAGAGGCGGGTAGCGAACTCGAACTCTTTGAATACGATGCAGGCGAACTCAAGCCGGAGGATGTCGAGGTGCAGGTCGATTACTGCGGTATCTGCCATTCCGATTTGTCGATGATCGACAACGAGTGGGGATTCTCTCAGTATCCACTGGTTGCCGGACATGAGGTGATTGGTCGCGTGGCCGCCCTCGGTAGCGCGGCGCAGGCGAAAGGCCTGAAGATCGGCCAGCGCGTGGGGATTGGCTGGACGGCGCGCAGCTGTGGTCACTGCGATGCTTGTATCAGCGGTAATCAGATCAACTGCCTGGAAGGAGCGGTGCCCACCATTCTTAATCGTGGCGGCTTTGCCGAGAAGCTGCGCGCAGACTGGCAGTGGGTGATCCCGCTTCCAGAAAGCATCGATAGTGAATCCGCCGGTCCGCTGCTGTGCGGCGGTATCACGGTGTTTAAACCGCTGCTAATGCACCACGTCACTGCCACGAGCCGCGTTGGGGTGATCGGTATTGGCGGACTGGGACATATCGCTATCAAGCTGTTGCATGCAATGGGATGTGAAGTCACCGCGTTCAGCTCTAACCCGGCGAAAGAGAAAGAAGTGCTGGCGATGGGTGCCGATAAAGTGGTGAACAGCCGCGATCCGCAGGCATTAACGGCGCTGGCAGGCCAGTTCGATCTCATTATCAACACCGTCAATGTCGATCTCGACTGGCAACCCTACTTCGAAGCGCTGGCTTACGGCGGCAACTTCCATACCGTCGGCGCGGTACTGAAGCCGCTGCCGGTCCCTGCCTTCACGCTGATTGCCGGCGATCGCAGCGTCTCCGGTTCGGCGACTGGTACACCGTATGAACTGCGTAAGCTGATGAAGTTTGCCGGACGCAGCAAAGTCTCGCCAACCACCGAACTGTTCCCGATGTCGAAAATCAACGAGGCAATCCAGCACGTGCGCGACGGTAAAGCCCGCTACCGTGTGGTGCTGAAAGCCGATTTCTGACAGTCTGACTCAGTGCCTCTCAACTCAGAGTGAGGTGCTGAGTCGCTCTCGTGCCTGGCGAAACGCCAGAACCGCCTGTTGGCACTGCGCCGTCACATTCTCAATGTCATGATTAATGTCGATACGCGCAATATCGGCTTCCTCCGCCAATGGACACTCCAGCGCCTCAAACTGACTTTTCAGCAAACCGACCGGCATAAAATGCCCTGCCCGACGTTGCATCCGTTCCAGGATAATATCGTAGTCGCCATCCAGCCAGAGAAAATGCACGTTAGGACTGCCCTTACGTAAAAAATCGCGATACTGCTTTTTTAATGATGAGCACACAATAAACCCGGTCTCATTCTTTTTATACAGACTATAAGATGCATCATTTAAGCGTTCTAACCACGGCAGTCTGTCTTCGTCGGTTAATGGTATTCCCTGGGACATTTTATCAATGTTTTTGGCAGGATGGAGATCGTCACCATCAATAAACTTCGCCGATAATAATGCCGCCACCTTACTACCAATTAACGATTTACCACTTCCTGAAACGCCCATCAAAATATAGCTTTCCCCGGCCATGTAAAACCCTCTGCGTCATATTTCATGGCGCGATATTACGCCTGCACAATCGGCAATTTCACGCTTTTTTGTTTCCATAGATGAGAATTATAAAGCGCATCACGTTATGCGTAACATTGTAGTGTAACAATTTTCCAGTGTGATCTAACTCACAAATAAGGACAATTAAAACCGCTTAAATGCACCGGAGATGAAGACCTGACCCAGTGAGGCATTTATGGAAGTGAAAACTCAATCCTGCGTTGTCGCGGGTAAGCGCTCTGTTGCCGTAACACAACAGAATATCGAATGGAATAATAAAGGCACGCTCGTAAAAATAACCCGCGGAGGAATTTGCGGCTCCGACTTACATTATTATCAGGAAGGTAAAGTCGGTAATTTTACCGTCAAAGCACCGATGATTTTAGGCCATGAAGTTATTGGTAAAGTGGTCCATAGCGATTCAGAAACATTACGCGAAGGGCAGTCGATTGCCATTAATCCGTCTAAACCATGCGGTCATTGTAAATACTGTCTTCAACATGAAGAAAACCAGTGCACTGAAATGCGCTTTTTTGGCAGTGCGATGTATTTTCCGCACGTCGACGGCGGCTTTACCCAGTTTAAAACGGTCGATACCGCCCAGTGTATTCCTTACCCGGAACAGGCGGACGAAAAGGTCATGGCCTTTGCTGAACCGCTGGCCGTTGCCATCCATGCTGCGCATGAGGCTGGCGATCTCCAGGGTAAGAAAGTGTTTATCTCCGGCGTCGGCCCCATCGGTTGCCTGATCGTCAGCGCGGTGAAAACGCTGGGTGCAGCGGAAGTGGTCTGTGCCGATGTCAGCCCCCGTTCGCTATCGCTGGCTCAACAAATGGGCGCGGATACGCTGGTTAATCCCCAGCATGACGCGCTCGACCAGTGGAAAACGGAGAAGGGCTATTTCGATATCAGTTTCGAGGTCTCCGGTCATCCCTCCTCCATTACCACCTGTCTGGAAGTCACCCGCGCAAAAGGGGTGATGGTGCAGGTTGGTATGGGTGGTGCCGTTCCGGACTTCCCGATGATGATGCTGATCGGCAAAGAGATCGCCCTGAAAGGCTCGTTCCGCTTTACCACTGAATTTAACACCGCAGTCTCCTGGCTGGCGCATAACGTTATCGATCCGCTGCCGCTACTGAGTGCGGAATATCCGTTTACCGACCTGGAACAGGCGCTGATTTTCGCCAGCGACAAAACCCAGGCGGCGAAAGTTCAGCTCGTCTTTGAGAATGAAAAATAAGGAATAACATCATGAACGATCTTTTTTCACTGGCAGGTAAAAATATTCTGATCACCGGTTCCGCCCAGGGGATCGGTTATTTGCTGGCAACGGGTCTTGGCAAGTATGGCGCGCAGATTATCGTTAACGATATTACGTCAGAACGGGCTGAGGCTGCCGTCGCAAAGCTACAGCAAGAAGGGATCCGCGCCGTTGCCGCTCCTTTTAACGTGACGCATAAACAGGATATTGACGCCGCAATTGATCATATCGAAAAAGATATTGGCCCGATTGATGTGCTGGTCAATAACGCCGGGATCCAGCGCCGTCACCCATTTACCGAATTCCCTGAGCAGGAATGGAACGACGTGATCGCCGTTAACCAGACCGCCGTGTTCCTCGTCTCCCAGGCGGTAACCCGCCGAATGGTGGAGCGCCAGGCCGGGAAAGTGATCAACATCTGCTCAATGCAAAGTGAACTGGGTCGCGACACCATCACCCCGTACGCCGCCTCGAAAGGTGCGGTGAAGATGCTGACTCGCGGTATGTGCGTTGAACTGGCGCGCCATAACATCCAGGTTAACGGCATCGCACCGGGGTACTTCAAAACGGAAATGACCAAAGCGCTGGTGGAAGATGAAGCCTTCACCTCATGGTTATGCAAACGTACCCCTGCCGCCCGCTGGGGCGATCCGCAGGAGCTGATTGGCGCGGCGGTATTCCTCTCCTCCAAAGCCTCGGACTTCGTCAACGGACACCTGCTGTTCGTCGACGGCGGCATGCTGGTCGCAGTGTAACCACTGAACAACCCTACGCAGCGCGCCAGCGCTGCCTTTTTGGCACACATAAGAGATAAGATTATGCCATTAATCATAATTGCGGCAGGCGTCGCGCTGCTTCTGGTCCTGATGATTGGCTTTAAAGTCAATGGCTTCATCGCCCTGGTCCTGGTCGCAGCCGTCGTGGGATTCGCCGAAGGGATGGACGCACAGGCCGTTTTACATTCCATTCAAAACGGGATCGGCGGCACGCTCGGCGGGCTGGCGATGATCCTCGGTTTTGGCGCAATGTTGGGAAAATTGATTTCTGATACGGGGGCCGCGCAGCGCATCGCGACCACCCTGATCGGGACGTTTGGTAAAAAGCGCGTACAGTGGGCGCTGGTCGTCACCGGACTGGTCGTTGGGCTGGCGATGTTCTTCGAAGTCGGCTTTGTACTGCTGCTGCCGTTGGTATTTACGGTGGTGGCCTCATCCGGTTTGCCGCTGCTGTATGTCGGCGTGCCGATGGTCGCTGCCCTTTCGGTCACCCACTGCTTCCTGCCGCCGCATCCGGGACCGACAGCCATTGCGACGATTTTTGAAGCCAGCCTCGGCACTACGTTGCTGTACGGGTTTATTATCACCATTCCTACGGTGATTGTCGCAGGTCCACTGTTTTCAAAACTGCTGACCCGCTTTGAAAAAGCGCCGCCGGAAGGGTTGTTTAACCCGCACCTGTTCACCGAAGAGGAGATGCCGTCCTTCTGGAACAGTATCTTTGCGGCGGTGATCCCCGTCATACTGATGGCCGTTGCCGCCGTGTGCGAAATTACACTGCCCAAAACCAACTCGGTACGGGTATTCTTTGAGTTTATCGGGAACCCTGCCGTCGCGCTGTTTATCGCCATCGTGCTGGCGATTTTCACTCTCGGCCGACGCAATGGCAGGACGATTGAACAGATCATGGATATCGTCGGTGACTCTATCGGTGCCATCGCCATGATTGTGTTTATCATCGCCGGTGGCGGCGCGTTTAAACAGGTTCTGGTGGACAGCGGCGTGGGTCAGTATATCTCACACCTGATGACCGGCACCTCGTTGTCGCCACTGCTGATGTGCTGGACAGTGGCCGCGTTACTGCGTATTGCACTGGGATCGGCGACCGTCGCCGCGATCACGACCGCTGGCGTGGTATTGCCGATCATTAACGTCACCCATGCCGATCCGGCGTTGATGGTGTTGGCGACCGGGGCCGGTAGCGTAATCGCTTCGCACGTAAACGATCCGGGATTCTGGCTGTTCAAGGGCTACTTTAACCTCAGCGTCGGTGAAACGCTGCGGACGTGGACCGTGATGGAAACGCTGATTTCAATCATGGGACTGCTGGGCGTGCTGGCACTGAATGCGGTTCTGCATTAAGGCGTGATTAACCACCGGGGGGCGATGTCGCCGCCGCTCCCCGGTACCGGAGAGAAGATGAGGAACCACAGAATTTCTTTGCAGGACATCGCCACGCTCGCGGGCGTAACCAAAATGACGGTGAGCCGCTATATCCGCTCGCCGAAAAAGGTCGCAAAGGAAACTGGCGAGCGTATCGCGCAGATCATGGAGGAGATCAACTACATCCCGAACCGTGCGCCAGCCATGTTGCTGAACGCGCAAAGCTACACGCTTGGCGTGCTCATTCCCTCCTTTCAGAACCAGCTCTTCGCCGACATTCTTGCCGGTATCGAATCGGTGACATCCGACCATAACTACCAGACGCTGATTGCCAACTACAACTACGATCGTGAGTCGGAAGAAGAGTCGGTGATCAATCTGCTCTCCTACAATATCGACGGCATCATTCTTTCCGAGAAGTATCACACCCTGCGCACGGTGAAATTCCTGCGCTCGGCGGCCATTCCCATTATCGAGCTAATGGATATTCAGGGCGATCGGCTGGATATGGAAGTCGGGTTTGATAACCGCCAGGCGGCATTTGATATGGTCAGCACCATGCTGGATAAACGCCAGCGGCGCAAAATTCTTTATCTCGGCTCGAAAGACGATATCCGTGATGAACAGCGTTTTCGCGGTTACTGCGATGCGATGACGCGGCGAGGCCTGACGCCGCTGCGCGTGAACCCGAAAGCGATCTCGTCGATTCGTCTGGGCATGCAACTGATGCGCGACGCGCTGATTGCCCACCCGGATTTAGACGGTGTGTTTTGCACCAATGATGATATTGCGATGGGCGCGCTGCTGTTTTGCCGGGAACGCGACCTGTCCGTGCCGGAACAGGTCTCCATTGCCGGTTTCCACGGTCTGGAGATGGGCCGACAGATGATCCCAAGTCTTGCCAGCGTCATCACCCCCCGCTTTGACATTGGCCGCATGGCGGCGCAGATGTTGCTGAGCAAAATCAAGAACAACGACCACAACCACAATACGATCGATTTGGGATACCAGATTTACCACGGCAATACGCTATAAGTGATTTTCTCTCCCCGGCGCATATTCTCTTGCACTCACATTGCCTATACTCGACGCAGGATAAATGGAGGAAATCTCATGAGCTCACCCCTGCTGATTGCCCGCACGCCAGACACTGAACTGTTTTTACTCCCCGGGATGGCGAACCGCCACGGGCTGATTACCGGGGCGACCGGGACCGGGAAAACCGTCACGCTACAGAAGCTGGCCGAGTCGCTGTCGGAAATTGGCGTACCGGTTTTTATGGCCGATGTAAAAGGTGACTTAACGGGCATCGCTGCCGAAGGCCAGGCTTCCGAAAAACTGCTCGCCAGACTGAAAAATATCGGCATTACCGACTGGCAACCGCACAGCAATCCGGTGGTACTGTGGGACATCTTCGGCGAAAAAGGTCATCCGGTTCGCGCCACGGTCTCAGACCTCGGGCCGCTGCTGCTGGCGCGTCTGCTGAACCTCAACGAGGTGCAGTCCGGCGTGCTGAACATTATCTTCCGTATTGCCGATGACCAGGGTCTGTTGCTGCTGGATTTCAAAGATCTGCGGGCCATCACGCAATACATCGGCGATAACGCTAAATCCTTCCAGAATCAGTATGGCAACATCAGCAGCGCTTCAGTCGGAGCGATCCAGCGTGGGCTGCTGACGCTTGAACAGCAAGGTGCGACGCACTTCTTTGGCGAGCCGATGCTCGACATCAAAGACTGGATGCGGACCGATGCCAGTGGCAAAGGGATCATCAATATTCTCAGCGCCGAGAAGCTCTACCAGATGCCAAAACTCTACGCAGCCAGCCTGCTGTGGATGCTCTCCGAGCTTTACGAGCAACTGCCGGAAGCAGGCGATCTGGAAAAACCGAAGCTGGTCTTCTTTTTCGACGAAGCGCATCTGCTGTTCAACGACGCCCCGCAGGTGCTGTTGGATAAAATTGAACAGGTGATCCGTCTGATCCGCTCGAAAGGGGTTGGCGTCTGGTTTGTTTCGCAAAACCCGGCGGATATTCCGGATAACGTCCTCGGTCAGTTGGGCAACCGCGTTCAGCATGCCCTGCGCGCCTTTACGCCGAAAGATCAGAAGGCGGTGAAAACCGCCGCGCAGACCATGCGCGCCAATCCGGCGTTTGATACAGAGAAAGCGATTCAGGAACTGGGCACCGGTGAAGCACTGGTTTCATTCCTCGATGCCAAAGGCAGTCCATCGGTCGTCGAGCGGGCAATGGTGATCGCCCCGTGCTCACGGATGGGACCGGTGACGGATGATGAGCGCAATGGGCTTATCAACCACTCTCCGGTTTATGGCAAATATGAAGACGACCTGGATCGTGAATCCGCGTTTGAAATGCTGCAAAAAAGTGTCAAGGCGACGACCGAAGCGCAAAGTAACCCGACGGCGAAAGGCAAAGAGGTGGCGGTTGACGACGGGATCCTCGGCGGGCTGAAGGATATCCTCTTCGGCAGTACCGGACCGCGCGGTGGCAAGCGCGATGGCGTAGTGCAGAGCGTGGCAAAAAGCGCAGCGCGTCAGGTCACCAATCAGCTCATTCGCGGGATGTTAGGCAGCCTGATGGGCGGCAGAAAACGCTAGTACCAAGGATAAGCGCAGCGCCATCAGGCACTGCGCTTTACGTTGCCGGATGGCGGCGAACGATTATGACTTACGCATCATCAGCCAGAGACTGATCAAGAAGAACGAGGCGCTCGGCAGCAGGGCGCCGATAATCGGCGGAATACCGTACACCAGCGTCAACGGGCCAAAGATCTGGTCCAGCACGTAGAAAACAAAACCAAAGCTTATCCCCGTCACCACCCGCACACCCATTGGCACGCTACGCAGCGGACCAAAGATGAACGACAGCGCCATCAGCATCATCACCGCAACGGACAGCGGCTGGAAGACTTTGCTCCACATATTGAGCTGGTAGCGCCCGGCCTCCTGGCCGCTCGACTTCAGGTATTTCACATAGTTGTGCAGACCGCTGATAGAGAGCGCATCCGGGTCCAGCGCCACCACGCCCAGTTTGTCTGGCGTGAGGTTGGTTTTCCAGGTACTGCTCACCATTTGCGAACCGGTGATCTGCTTCGGATCGGTCAGATTCGACTCATCCACCTGCGACAGACGCCAGACCTTCTGTTCCGGGTCAAACTTCGCCAACGCAGCATAGCGCACGGATTGCAGACGACGCTGATCGTTGAAGGCATAAATGCTGATGCCGCCTAACTCTTCGTCACCTTTCACTCGTTCGATGTAAACAAAGTTATTGCCGTCTTTCGCCCACAGCCCCTGCTGGGTGGAAAGCAGCGAACCGCCGTACATCGCCTGCGCACGGTAATTACGCGCCATCTGCTCGCCCTGCGGCGCAACCCACTCGCCGATGGCCATGGTCAGCAGCACCAGTGGGATCGCGGTTTTCATCACCGAGAACGCAACCTGCATACGGGTAAAACCCGACGCCTGCATCACGACCAGCTCGCTGCGCTGCGCCAGCATCCCGAGTCCCAATAGCGCACCAAGCAATGCCGCCATCGGGAAGAAAATCTGCACATCTTTCGGCACGCTGAGCAGGGTGTACATCCCCGCGCCCAACGCGTCGTAGCTCCCCTGCCCGGCTTTTTTCAGCTGGTCGACGAACTTGATGATGCCGGAAAGCGACACCAGCATGAATAACGTCATCATGATGGTGGTGAAAATGGTTTTACCGATATAGCGGTCAAGGACACCAAATGGCTGCATCACACCGCTCCTTTACGCGAAAAACGGGCGCGCAGACGGCGCACCGGCACTGTATCCCACAGGTTAAGACCCACCGCCAGCGCCAGATACAGCAGGTTGACCACCCACATCCAGATAACCGGGTCCAACTTTCCTTTCCCGCCATTGGATTTCAGGGAGGTCTGGATCAGGAAGAACATCAAATAGAGCAGCATCGCGGGCAGCATCGACAGCACGCGGCCCTGACGCGGGTTGACCACGCTCAGCGGGACGACCATCAGCGCCATCATAAATACGGTGAATACCAACGTGATACGCCAGTGCAGTTCCGCACGGGCGCGATCGGTATCAGTGGACCACAGCGTGCGCATGTCCATCTGGTCGGTGTCGTTCGGATCCAGCGCCACCGCCTGGTGACCGATAATCGCCTGATAGTCCTGGAAGTCGGTAATACGGAAATCACGCAGCAGTGCGGTGCCTTCAAAGCGGGTGCCTTTGTTCAGCGTGACCACCTGCGAACCGTCGCGCATCTGCGACAGATGTCCGGAATCGGCGACCACCACAGAAGGACGGGCGTTACCTTTCGGGCGAATTTGTGCGAGGAACACATCCTTGAAATCGCTACCGTCAACGCTTTCAATAAACAGTACCGAGCTGCCATTGGTGGCCTGCTGGAACTGCCCCTGCGCCAGTGCGGCCATACCGGGGTTGGCTTTCGCTTCGGCCAGCACTTCATCCTGATGTTTTGACGACCACGGCCCCGCCCACATGACGTTAACGGCGGCGATGATCCCGGTGAACAACGCCAGGATCATGGCGGCTTTCACCAGCACGGCCTTGCTCAGACCGCAGGCGTGCATCACCGTAATTTCACTTTCGGTATACAGTTTGCCCAGCGTCATCAACAGTCCGAGGAACAGGCTGAGCGGCAGGATAAGCTGCGCCATTTCAGGCACGCCGAGGCCCAGCAGCGAGAGCACCAGATTTGCCGGAATGTCACCGTCAACCGCTGCGCCGAGGATCCTCACTAACTTTTGACAAAAGAAGATCAAAAGCAGAATGAAGAGGATGGCAAGCTGGCTTTTGAGCGTCTCCCGCACCAGATATCTTATGATTATCACTTTAAATACGCCCGTAAAAACTCGTCTTTTGCAGGAATTTAGCTTGTTTCATGGCTTAAACGTCATTTATTCTCTTGAGTCGTCGAAATCGTCGCTAAAATTATTATACTCAGCGGATTCGCCACTCAGAACGCGTTCTGATGTGCCAATGCCGTAATAACGTTAAGATTAACACGAAGTCACCGCAACTGCGGATATGAGTTACGAAAGCTTGCAATTCTAACCGCAGGCGCCGCCGTTGTCTTTAAGATTCAGGAGCGTAGTGCATGGAGTTTAGTGTAAAAAGCGGTAGCCCGGAGAAACAGCGGAGTGCCTGCATCGTCGTGGGCGTCTTTGAACCACGCCGCCTTTCTCCGGTTGCAGAACAGCTCGATAAAATCAGCGACGGGTACATCAGTGCCCTGTTGCGTCGTGGCGAACTGGAAGGCAAACCGGGTCAGACCCTGTTGTTACACCATGTCCCCAACGTACTTTCCGAGCGTATCCTCCTCATCGGTTGTGGCAAAGAACGCGAGCTGGATGAACGTCAGTATAAGCAGGTGATTCAGAAAACTATCAACACTCTGAATGATACCGGCTCAATGGAAGCCGTCTGCTTCCTGACCGAACTGCACGTCAAAGGCCGCAACAACTACTGGAAAGTGCGTCAGGCTGTCGAGACGGCCAAAGAGACGCTGTACAGCTTCGATCAACTGAAAACCACCAAAAGCGAGCCGCGCCGCCCGCTGCGTAAAATGGTCTTCAATGTGCCGACCCGCCGTGAGCTGACCAGCGGCGAGCGTGCGATTCAGCACGGTCTGGCCATTGCTGCCGGCATTAAGGCCGCGAAAGATCTCGGCAACATGCCGCCGAACATCTGTAACGCCGCCTATTTAGCCTCTCAGGCGCGCCAGTTAGCTGACAGCTACAGCAAGAATGTGGTCACCCGCGTCATCGGCGAACAGCAGATGAAAGAGCTGGGAATGCACGCATACCTCGCCGTCGGTCACGGTTCGCAGAATGAATCGCTGATGTCAGTGATTGAGTACAAAGGCAGTCCGTCCGAAGACGTGCGTCCGATTGTGTTGGTCGGTAAAGGGCTCACCTTTGACTCCGGCGGTATCTCCATCAAGCCAGCTGAAGGCATGGACGAGATGAAGTACGACATGTGCGGTGCGGCGGCAGTGTATGGCGTAATGCGCATGGTGGCGGAGCTTCAGTTGCCAATCAACGTCATCGGCGTGCTGGCAGGCTGTGAAAACATGCCAGGTGGTCGCGCCTATCGTCCGGGCGACGTACTGACGACCATGTCCGGTCAGACGGTTGAAGTGCTGAACACCGATGCCGAAGGCCGTCTGGTACTCTGCGACGTCTTAACCTACGTTGAGCGTTTCGAGCCAGAAGCGGTAATCGACGTGGCGACCCTGACGGGCGCCTGCGTGATTGCGCTGGGCCACCACATTACCGGTCTGATGTCGAACCATAACCCGCTGGCGCACGAGCTGATCGGCGCGTCCGAACAAGCGGGCGACCGCGCATGGCGTCTGCCGCTGGGTGATGAGTATCAGGAACAGCTGGAATCCAACTTCGCGGATATGGCGAATATCGGCGGCCGTCCTGGCGGCGCAATCACCGCAGGCTGTTTCCTGTCGCGCTTTACTCGCAAGTACAACTGGGCGCACCTCGACATCGCCGGTACCGCATGGCGTTCCGGGAAAGCCAAAGGCGCAACCGGTCGTCCGGTGGCGCTGTTGTCGCAGTTCCTGCTCAATCGTGCCGGTTTTTCTGGCGAAGAGTAAGTTTGAAATTGCCCCGTAGGCCGGATAAGCGCAGCGCCATCCGGCCTACGGTGTGCAATAAGACAACGCATTTAAATCCACCACAAGAAGCCCCATATCATGAGAAACGCAACGTTCTATCTTCTGGACAACGACACACAACACGATGGCCTTAGCGCCGTCGAGCAACTGGTGTGTGAGATTGCCGCAGAACGTTGGCGCAGCGGCAAACGCGTGTTGATTGCCTGCGAAGACGAAAAACAGGCGATTCGCCTGGATGAGGCGCTATGGGCCAGACCGGCTGACCGTTTCGTCCCGCACAATCTGGCCGGTGAAGGGCCGCGTGGCGGTGCGCCGGTAGAAATCGCCTGGCCGGAAAAACGCAACAGCAGTCCGCGCGATCTGCTCATCAGCCTGCGCGTTGGCTTTGCAGATTTTGCCACCGCTTTCACAGAAGTGATAGACTTCGTCCCTTACGAAGATTCTCTGAAACAATCGGCACGCGAACGCTACAAAGCCTACCGCGTGGCTGGTTTTAACCTGAATACGGCAACCTGGAAATAATGGAAAAGACATACAACCCCCAAGATATCGAACAGCCGCTTTACGAGCACTGGGAAAAGCAGGGCTATTTCAAGCCTAACGGCGATGAAAGCAAAGAGTCCTTCTGCATCATGATCCCGCCGCCGAACGTCACCGGCAGTTTGCATATGGGTCATGCTTTCCAGCAAACCATCATGGATACGCTGATCCGCTATCAGCGCATGCAGGGGAAAAATACCCTGTGGCAGGTCGGGACCGACCACGCCGGTATCGCGACCCAGATGGTGGTTGAGCGTAAAATTGCCGCTGAAGAAGGAAAAACCCGCCACGACTACGGTCGCGATGCCTTTATCGATAAAATCTGGCAGTGGAAAGCGGAATCCGGTGGCACCATCACCCGTCAGATGCGTCGGCTCGGCAACTCCGTGGACTGGGAGCGCGAGCGCTTCACCATGGACGAAGGTCTTTCCAATGCCGTGAAAGAAGTCTTTGTCCGCCTGTACAAAGAAGATCTGATTTACCGTGGCAAACGCCTGGTGAACTGGGATCCAAAACTGCGCACCGCCATTTCCGATCTGGAAGTGGAAAACCGCGAGTCTAAAGGCTCGATGTGGCACATCCGCTACCCGCTGGCCGACGGCGCAAAAACGGCTGACGGCAAAGATTACCTGGTGGTGGCGACCACCCGTCCGGAAACCCTGCTGGGCGATACCGGCGTGGCCGTTAACCCGGAAGATCCGCGTTATAAAGATCTGATTGGCAAATTCGTGGTGTTGCCGCTGGTGAACCGCCGCATTCCGATCGTCGGTGATGAACACGCCGACATGGAAAAAGGCACCGGCTGCGTGAAAATCACCCCGGCGCACGACTTTAACGACTACGAAGTCGGTCGTCGTCATGCCCTGCCAATGATCAACATCTTCACCTTTGATGGAGATATCCGCGAAACGGCGGAAGTGTACGACACCAAAGGCAATGAGTCCGACGTCTACTCCAACGAAATTCCGGCGGAATTCCAGAAACTGGAGCGCTTCGCCGCACGTAAAGCGGTGGTTGCGGCGATCGACGCGCTGGGCCTGCTGGAAGAAATTAAACCGCACGACCTGACCGTCCCGTACGGCGACCGTGGCGGCGTGGTCATCGAACCGATGCTGACCGACCAGTGGTACGTCCGTGCCGATGTACTGGCAAAACCGGCGGTAGAAGCCGTTGAGAACGGCGACATTCAGTTCGTGCCGAAGCAGTACGAAAACATGTATTTCTCCTGGATGCGCGATATTCAGGACTGGTGTATTTCCCGTCAGCTGTGGTGGGGTCACCGTATTCCGGCATGGTACGACAACGACGGTAACGTCTATGTGGGTCGCAACGAAGACGAAGTGCGTAAGGAAAACAACCTGAGCGCAGACGTTGCCCTGCGTCAGGACGACGACGTGCTGGATACCTGGTTCTCCTCCGCGCTGTGGACCTTCTCCACCCTCGGCTGGCCGGAAAACACCGACGCGCTGCGTCAGTTCCACCCAACCAGCGTGATGGTTTCCGGCTTTGACATCATCTTCTTCTGGATTGCCCGCATGATCATGATGACCATGCACTTCATCAAAGATGAAAATGGCAAGCCGCAGGTTCCGTTCAAAACCGTCTACATGACCGGTCTGATCCGCGACGACGAGGGCCAGAAGATGTCCAAGTCCAAGGGTAACGTAATTGACCCGCTGGATATGGTCGACGGTATTTCGTTACCGGAACTGCTGGAAAAACGTACCGGCAACATGATGCAGCCACAACTGGCTGAAAAAATTGCCAAACGTACCGAAAAACAGTTCCCGGACGGCATTGAACCGCACGGCACCGATGCCCTGCGTTTCACCCTCGCCGCGCTGGCTTCGACCGGTCGCGACATCAACTGGGACATGAAGCGCCTGGAAGGTTACCGTAACTTCTGTAACAAGCTGTGGAACGCCAGCCGTTTTGTGCTGATGAACACCGAAGAACAGGATTGCGGATTCAACGGCGGCGAGATGACACTGTCGCTGGCGGACCGCTGGATCCTCGCGGAATTCAACCAGACCACCAAAGCGTACCGTGAAGCACTGGATAACTTCCGCTTCGATATCGCCGCGGGCATTTTGTATGAGTTTACCTGGAACCAGTTCTGTGACTGGTACCTGGAGCTGACCAAACCGGTCATGACCGGCGGAACGGAAGCTGAACTGCGTGGCACCCGCCATACGCTGGTGACCGTGCTGGAAGGTCTGCTGCGCCTGGCGCACCCGATCATCCCGTTTATCACTGAAACCATCTGGCAGCGTGTGAAAGTGATTGCCGGCATTACCGCTGACACCATCATGCTGCAGCCGTTCCCGGAATATAACGCCGCACAGGTTGATGAAGCCGCACTCGCGGACACCGAATGGCTGAAGCAGGCGATCGTTGCCGTACGTAACATCCGTGCGGAAATGAACATTGCGCCGGGCAAACCGCTTGAGCTGCTGCTGCGGGGTTGCAGCGATGACGCGATGCGTCGCGTAAACGACAACCGCAGCTTCCTGCTGAACCTGGCGCGTCTGGAAAGCATCACCGTACTGCCTGCTGATGACAAGGGTCCGGTCTCCGTGACTAAAATCATCGACGGCGCCGAACTGCTGATCCCGATGGCGGGTCTCATCAATAAAGACGATGAACTGGCGCGTCTGGCGAAAGAAGTGGCGAAAATCGAAGGCGAAATTAGCCGTATCGAAAACAAACTCGCTAACGAAGGCTTTGTGGCGCGTGCGCCGGAAGCGGTGATCGCCAAAGAGCGTGAGAAGCTGGAAGGTTATGCCGAGGCGAAAGCGAAACTGATTGAGCAGCAGGCGGTTATCGCCGCGCTGTAATCGCGGAAAGCGATAATGTATAAAGGCCGGAGCTTGCTCCGGCCTTTTTTATCACTACATAAAATTGAGCGTCGGCATCACGCCGCGTGAGAGTCGCGATACCAGACCGTTATCCACGCGCTCATCGCTGTCAGCAAGTGGTAACGTATCGAGATCGCCCACCACGTACGTATTTTTCGCCAGCCAGGTAATCAGCCACATGCGCAGCAGTGGATACGCCAGCCCACCAGTGATAGCAGAAATCACATATAACCCCCCCAGGCGATAAACCATGCCATGGAAAGTCAGCGTGGAACGAAAACGAATGTGTCCGTCGGCGAGTTGCAGGTTATTCAGAAAGTGATTACGAAACGCCACAATCAAATAACTCATTGAAATGGCAATGCCCAGATAATAGATAATCTGGCTTATCACAATCTGTCGTTGATATTCGATGAGGATTAACGCTTCAATTTCCTCTTCCGCCATCCCCGTCACATCGAGTTCGTATATCGATTTAAACAGAGCAATCGCGATAAAACCGACCACGGCGAGAAAAGGCAGCAGCGCTGCCATGGCCAGAATCGCGGATTTAATACAATGCCAGACATTTATCTGCACAGAGAATGCGTGGACACCAAAGCGGCCGCCATCCCCCACCATCCTCATCAACCGACTGTACGTCACCCCGCTGACCACTCCCACGCCGGCAAGGCCCGTCAGCCCCAGCACGATTACCGTGAAAATCACTTCTCCCGGGCTTTCTGTTGGACACACCTGTAGCAGGCAAAATATCACCACCCCCAGCGCCATAAGCAACAGCATGGGCAGACACAGAATATTCCAGAATGCCTTAAGCGCAGAGAAACGAAAACCAAAACGGATACTATTTAACGAGGTCTTCACTGCCTGATATTGCAGATTTTTCATCACCAGGACAGGTATTGCTAAGATCAGTGCTACCAGTAAGGCCGCGCCAATGAAAAAATATTCCATGCTTATCAATGTCATGCCTGCAATATAAATCACCAGCAGCATAAACCAGCTCAGGAACACATCGCCACCTGTCACCTTCCAGCTAAACGGCTGTCCATTTAAGGTCATATTGGAATAAATATAGCGACGGCATTTCATTAATGCCCACGGCAGGTAAATTCCTAATGTCACCAGTACCAGCAACGAATTGACCAGACAAATAAGAAAATAACTTCCGCCATCGCCACGAAATTCAAAAGCGTGTGATGGTGCCTCTTCTTTTATAAGATATTCCTGCATAATAAATCCCTGTCGTTAATCATCCTTAAAAATACACATTATTAGCAGGCAATAGAAATACCAGCCAATAGAGATATTACCTTATTATCTGCATAAATAACATCCACCCGCTATGTTATAAGGTGCTTGCATCACCTGGCCGGGGATGCTATTAGTTCAAATTATTAGTATTGTTTAACCGGGTAGTAAAATGAATGTTTTTGACGCGCTCACGTTACGTCGCCTGACGGCCGGGGATAACCAGGTCATCGCTGCCGTTATCCGTCAGGTTTCCGCCGAATATGGCCTTACCGCTGATAAAGGCTATACCGTTGCCGATCCAAATCTTGATGAGCTGTATCAGCTCTACTCGCAACCAGGACATGCATATTGGGTGGTGGAGCGTAATGGCGAAGTGGTGGGGGGCGGCGGAATTGCGCCGTTAACCTGTAGCGAACCCGATATTTGCGAACTGCAAAAAATGTACTTTTTGCCCGTGGCGCGCGGACAAGGCATGGCGAAAAAGCTGGCGCTGATGGCGATGGATCACGCCCGCGCGCTGGGATTTAAACATTGCTATCTGGAAACGACCGCCTTTTTACGCGAGGCGATTGGTCTATACGAACATTTAGGGTTTGAGCATATCAGCGAACCGCTGGGCTGCACCGGGCACGTCGATTGCGAAGTGCGGATGCTCAAACCCCTGTAATACCGGCTATTGCATCTCAGGCGATACCGAAAGTCGAATCACGCCAGCGGCCTGCGCGGCTGGCAATTTCAGCACTTCCGTCCACATATCCTGCACCAGATTGCAGACGACCTTTTCTTTCCCGATCCCCTTCTCCGGCTCAGCCATAAGCTGAACATCCTGCCCGTAGCGCTGCACCAGTACTGGTACGACGCTTTGCAGATCCTGCATGGCCTGCTGCTTCTCGGTGTCGGTTACCGTGTGTTTATTAGGACCGTATGCCGCTCGCATCATCGCCGCATCGCCTTCCATACGCCGTTTCAGAATATCCGGTGAGATCAGACGCGTCGGGTTAATGCCGCCTTTGACCTGCGGGAAGAGAAAGCGGAAACACTCATCGTCGCCTTTTTTCTGCACCGCCGCAGTCTGTTCGAGATTGATCTTCATATAGTCAATGACATTACTGTCCGGCGCCTGCTGTAAACGCGACATCTGAATTTGCAGCACCTGCGGTTGAATGGTATCGATTATTTGTTGTTCGGTTTTGCCTTCATTTTTCAGCTGCAGCGCCTGGGTGCGAAGATGGACCCAAAATGCCGGCTCCTGTTCCTTCAGTACCTGAAACGTCGGCATTTGCAGTAGCGCGGCATCAAACTGCTGCTCTTCCGTCTGACCGGACGCCGCTTTTTCTCGCGGGATCAGGTAGTGCACGTCAAACAGGTTCCACGCGACGATCGCCACAATCATCAGCACCGCGCCAGAAGCCTTCCCTACCCAGCCTTTTTTACGCATGAGCCCTATCACCGCGGCGATGACCGCGCCGACGTAGCCTGCGAGAAGTACATGTGTCCAGTTCATCGGTATTGGTATTCCTTGCCCTGAAAAAGAGACATTTTTCACTGCCCACGTCGGGATGTCACCTTGCGGCGGGCAGAACTACCGAAATTAAGAGGCGACGGGGACACCGCTGTGAAAGCGAAACTCGTTGTCCGGCGAGACGATCAGCGCCGCTTCCACGTCGCCAAAATAGCGGACGCGGGGAGAAATATCTTCCTGCGAAACCTGTTGCGCCAGCGCCAGATAGTCCTGATAGTGGCGCGCTTCGGATCGCAGCAGCGACAGATAGAACTTTTGCAGATCGTCATCGAGAAACGGAGCCAGCGCGGCGAAGCGTTCACAGGAGCGCGCTTCGATGTAAGCACCGCAAATCAGCTTATCAATCAGCGTCAGCGGCTCGTGCGTGCGCACCGCTTTCAGCATCCCTTTCGCGTAGCGACTGGCGGTGATCTTCACGTAAGGAATGTTGCGGGCCTGCATCGCTTCGCGCACCTGCCAGAAATGGTGCAATTCTTCCTTTATCAACAACACCATGCTGTCGATAAGCTGGCGGCCCCACGGATCGTCCGTTTCCGGCATTACGCTTTTACCAATCTGTTTATGGAGCGCAACAAAGTCCGGTTCCGGCCCTTCCCGGAAGGCAAAGGCTTCATACGGCTGTAACCAGGCGAGCAGCGCATCCGCACCCGGTTTATCCGCTACATACTTACGCACCAATAGCATCGCCGTTTGCGCCGCCTTGAGTTCGCATATCAGATGATCGGTGAGCAGCAGAGGGAGGTTTTGCGGATCGCGCGCCTGGTCAATCCATGCCTGCGGGGTCGGACAGTGCAGAAAGTTAAGCACCGGAGAAAGTATTTGCGGGTAGTTCATGAGTAACCTGTTGGAAGAGTACGACAGCAGGCGCTGCCGTACTTTTTAACGCCTGGTAATCTTAGTGACGCACGCCGTCGTCATCTTCGTCGACGTAGTCTTCGTCGTCGCCCTCTTCACCGTCTTCACCGTTCGGATCTTCAAAGTAGGTGCCCCAGCCATCGTATTCGACGTCATATTTCTCGGCCAGGTTCATCAACTGTTCAACCTGCGCGTCGATAAGGTCAGCTTTCAGCGCACATTCACTGAGGATATCGCAGCAAATCACAGTGTCGCCTTCTTCGACTTCCAGCTCTTCTGGCTCAGTGACTTCGTAGCCGAGTTTAAACGCTTCTACCGCCGCTTTTTCCAGGGTTTCGAAATCGTCTGCGGAAAGGTGGTGTTCGATGGTGTACAGTGCGTCCGGGTCGCTACCATCATCCAGTAATTCTTCAATAATCAGGCGCGTCTCTTCACGCTGCTCTTCCAGTAGTTCCGGGTTTGCCATGGCTCGTTCCTCATAATGTCCTGCCGATACTCTTATTGTCACATACCGCCGTCATTGCCTCCACCTTTCCAGAAAAGATTTGTGAAACGGGGTTGCAAATGCATAACCATCCATATAAATTGAATTTTAATTCAATAGATGGCATTCGCCATAGGAGGGAACTATGTCAGGTTTTTATCAGAAGCATTTTTTAAAGTTACTCGATTTCACCCCTGCTGAACTCACCGCACTCGTCCAACTTGCCGCAAAACTGAAAGCTGATAAGAAAAATGGCAAAGAAGAACAAAAGCTTACTGGCAAAAACATCGCGCTCATCTTCGAAAAAGACTCGACCCGTACACGATGCTCTTTCGAAGTTGCCGCTTACGACCAGGGGGCTCGCGTCACTTATCTCGGTTCCAGCGGCAGCCAGATTGGGCATAAAGAGTCAATTAAAGACACCGCTCGCGTGCTGGGCCGGATGTATGACGGCATTCAGTATCGCGGTTACGGTCAGGAAGTAGTCGAAACGCTGGCCGAATATGCCGGTGTACCGGTATGGAATGGGTTGACCAACGAGTTCCATCCTACGCAATTACTGGCTGACCTGCTGACAATGCAGGAACATCTACCAGGTAAGGCGTTTAACGAGATGACGCTGGTTTACGCGGGCGATGCGCGCAATAACATGGGTAACTCAATGCTGGAAGCCGCCGCGCTCACCGGGCTGGACCTGCGTCTGGTGGCCCCCAAAAGCTGCTGGCCGGAAGCGTCGCTGGTCGCAGAATGCAGCGCAATGGCGAAGAAAAATGGCGGTAACATTACGCTCACCGAAGATATCGCGGCTGGCGTGAAAGGGGCGGACTTTATCTACACCGATGTCTGGGTGTCGATGGGCGAACCGAAAGAGATGTGGGCGGAACGTATCGCCATGCTGCGCGACTATCAGGTCAACAGCCAGATGATGGCGCTTTCCGGGAATCCGCAGGTGAAGTTTCTGCACTGCCTGCCCGCATTTCATGACGATCAGACCTCGCTCGGTAAAAAAATGGCGGAGGAATTTGGTCTGCACGGCGGAATGGAAGTCACCGATGAGGTGTTTGAATCCCCGGCCAGTATTGTGTTTGACCAGGCTGAAAACCGGATGCACACCATTAAAGCAGTGATGGTGGCGACGCTGGCGCAGTAATATTGTTCGCAAAGAAAAACCCCACATAACACTGTGGGGTTCATCACCAGTCTGAGGCGAAAATCACCATTTTCGCCCAGTATTACAACCGTGAATTATGCGCCCATTGGCGGCGTAAACGCGGTAAGTTCCAGCTCCGGTCCGGTGTATTTCTCCGCCATCACCAGCGCAGTGTTGCCCGCGCAGCCATTCGCCAGACGCGAGGTCGGGATGTCTTTGGTAAGCACGTTAGCTCCACCGTTTTTACAGATCCCGGTACCTGCGTAATCCAGATCCGGCCATGCGCCTTCATGGATACATACCACACCTTGCTTGATGCCATCAGTAACCTTCGCGCCGGTTAACACCTGTCCACGCGTGTTCCAGACACGCACCAAATCGCCGTCGGCAATGCCACGTTTTTTCGCATCTTCTGGATGGATGTATAACGGCTCGCGGTTGGCCACCGCATACTGTTTGCGCAGCGACGCATAGTTAAGCTGACTGTGTAAACGGTGCGCCGGGTGCGCGGTCAACAGCTGCAGTTCACCCTCTTTAGCGTTGCCAGCCCATTCGTCTGGTTCCAGCCAGGTCGGATGCGCCGGGCAATCCTTATAGTTGAAACCTTCGATGGTTTTCGAGTAAATCTCGATTTTACCGCTCGGCGTACCCAGTGGGTTCATCACCGGGTCCTTGCGGAAATCGGCATAGCGCACGAAAACTTCTTCTTTCGGGTTCTTACGCATTTCGATCAGCTTGTTCGCTTCCCAGAAGGCGGTGAACTGCGGCATATTGACGCGCTGCTGGCGCGCGCCTTTCTGCGCCACGTCGTAGAACTCGCGCAGCCAGTCCATTTCGCTCTTGCCTTCGGTATAAACAGCTTTACCGCCTGGTTTCAGCAGCTCAGCCATATCCGCGAACACGTCAAAATCATTGCGGGCTTCGAACTGTGGGGGGATGGCTTGTTTCATCGGCACCAGATGCTGGTTGCTGTAGTCGCCGGTCATGGTCAGATCGTTACGTTCAAACGATGTGGTGATCGGCAGAACAATATCCGCGTGCTTGGCGGCAGCCGTCCAGTAGCACTCGGAGATCACCACCAGTTCCGGTTTTTGCCAGGCTTTTACCAGGCGGTTGGTATCCTGATGATGAGTGAAGTTGCCACCGCCGGCCCACCAGATCATGCGCAGATCGGGGAAGGTTTGTTCCTTACCGTTATGTTGATATTTGCCGCCGGGGTTTTCCAGGGCTTCAACGATACGCGCAACCGGGAACGCTTCCACCGCATCGGAGGTTGCCCAGTCGTTGCCAGCAGACGAGCCGCCTGCGATTGTCGCTGAAATGGCCGACAGCACTCCGCCACTGCGAGTTGGGTTGCCGCCGTTAGAGTAATGGTAAGAGAAACCAAAACCGCCGCCCTCGGTACCAATCTGGCCGAGCATCGCCGCCAGGGTAACCAGCATCCAGTGGCGCTGTTCACCATACTGCTGACGCTGAATGCCCCAACCCGCCATCAGCATGGTTTTATTCTTGGCAAAGATTTCCGCCAGAATTTCCATTTGCTTCGCCGGAACGCCGCAAATCTTCTCGGCCCAGGCCGGATTTTTCGGCGTGTTGTCGTTTTTACCCGTCAGATACGCTTCGAATTCGCCATAGCCAGTGGTGTATTTATCGAGGAAGGCTTTGTCATGCAGTCCTTTTTCTACCAGCGCGGACGCAATACCTAACATCAGCGCCACGTCGGTACCCATATTCGGCGCAATCCACTGTGCTTTATCACCGAAGAAATCGATAGTTTCTGAGCGTTGCGGATCGATGGCGATAACAGTTTTGCCGGACGCTTTCAGTTTATTGAAGTACTCGAGGCCTTGCTCATCCGTACTGGTCCAGGCAATTTTCAGGGTGTTCAGTGGGTTAAGACCCCACAGGACCACCACCTGACTATGTTCGAGGATCAGCGGCCATGCCGTTTGCTGTTCGTAAACTTCTACCGAGCCGACGACGTGCGGCATGATCACCTGCGCCGCGCCAGTGGAGTAGTCGCCGGTATGCCCGGTATAGCCGCCCGCCATGCTCATGTAACGCTGCAGCAGCGTCTGCGCTTTATGCAGCACACCACTGGAGCGCCAGCCATAAGATCCCGCAAAAATGGAAGATGGGCCATGCTCGGCACGGATACGGGCGTGCTGCTCGTGGATGAGCTTCAGAGCGTCTTCCCATGACACTTTGACGAATTCGTCTTTACCACGATTGCCATCCGGTTTGCCCGGCGCATTGAGGAAGCCTTTACGCACCATCGGAGATTGAATACGGCACGGGGTATGCGCCTGATCGGGTGCGGTAGTTTGCAGATCGTTGGGAATCGTTTTCGCCAGCGCACCGCGCGACGACACAATTTTGCCGTCTTTAACGTCGATGTACATCGCCCCCCAACGTCCTGCGGTCAGGATGGCATTACCCGGCGCGTCTGCGGCCCACGCTGGCATCGGGATTGCCGAGGTAATCATCATCGCGCCAGCGGAACCGCCAGCATACTTAATAAAGTTACGTCGTGTAAGGTTCATAGGTTTTCCTTTAATCGTAATTGTTAGTTATTCCTTAGAGGTAAAATCTTTGGCGTGATACTGGAACCAGCGAGTCAGGATGTCTAAATCCTCGGCGCTAATATCCGTTCTCGCGCCCATCCCTTTTGCTACGGAAGGCCAGGCATTTAAGGTGTAATGTTCGGAGGAAATCGGCGCATGACATCCGGAACAATACGTTTTGTCGAGAGTTTTGGCGTAATCCCAGATCACGTCGGGTTTACTCAGTGCGGGTTCAGCCAGAGGTGCGCGTAGAGACACATTGCGCCATGCGTTTCCGTAGGGATCCTTTTCCCAGTCGCTGGAGATTTTGAGCGCTTTTTGACCTTCGTCGGTAAGTGTGGCAAGGACCAAACGCTGACCCGCCGCGAAGTAAATCACCTGTTCAGCGCCTTGCATTTGGCTACCGATAATCTCCACTTCCCGCGCATCGCCGGAATGTCCCACCACGTTCAGTTTGGTGGCCGGATAAACTGTGCCCAGGTTACCCAGTGCGGCAGGCGCGACGGGGTACACTTCTTTCGCATCAACCGGCGTCTGGCGTGCGTTTTCCATCAGCGCATCATGCGCTTTGGTGTCAATGGTGATTTCAGGCGGGAAGTGCGCGATACCTTTATGGCAATCAATACAGGTTTGTTTTTCTTTAATACCCAGCGCATGCATTTTCTGTGCATCGGCACTCTGCTTTTGAAGATCCATGGCGTCAAACTGATGGCACGAGCGGCAGGTCGCCGAATCGTTAGCTTTCATCTGCTCCCAGACGGTCTCCGCCATCTCAAGGCGATGCGCCTCATATTTTTCCGGTGTATCAATTTTGCCGGTGACAAACTCATGCCAGATATCCTTACTGGCCCGAACTTTGGTGATCAGGTAATCCATACCCGATTGCGGAATGTGGCAATCACGGCACTCCGCACGGATACCTTTTTGGTTCATAAAGTGCGCAGATCCCTGGTACTCTTCATAGGGTGCTTGCATTGTGTGGCAGGAGAGACAAAACGAGGTGTCTGACGTTTTATGCATCATCCACATAGATGACAGCACGAGTGCTCCCCCCAGCAGAATGCCCACGAATACAAGACCCGCTATCCACTTCCATTTTTTATTCATACCTTGCCCTGAAATTAATTCAAAAGTTAATATTTAATTTTGTGTAATGTATTTTGCTGGATGATTTTTCAACAAGAATTGATGTAACACAAAAGTGTTATTAACCAGAAAGAGTTAAACGTGCTTTTGATCGAGTTTTTGAAAGTTAACAGGAAAGGTTACAGCTAACGGTATGTTGTGACTGAAGTTATGGCGATAGCGATATGAAATTAAATATATAACGACTAACTAAAATCAAGCCACCGTTATATATTTAAATATATAAGTAAATAATGTGATCGCGGTGCACTATTAATGCCTGAAATAAACCGTTTTTACCGTTCGGTTAACATCTGAATGAAGATAAATGCAGTTTATTATTTTTACCGCATGCGCAGACGCAAGGATCGTTACGGACGAATGCAGGATAAATCATAAAAAGGACAGCCGCTCCGATTCACGGAGCGGCTGAGCAATGCCTGCCTTTCTGTTTAAGCCACCAGCAGTTTAACCACCGCTTTACGCACCGGCGCAGGCGTGCCGACGGCGCACAGCGGTTTGTGCACTTCTTGCGGATAAAAGACGACAAAGTCACCTTCATTCAGGATCAATGTTTTCTCCTGCTCCCATTCCGCTAAAAAGGCGATGTCTTTATCAGCCAGCCAGTCGGTATCCGGTTTACCGGCAGGCAGTACGCTGAAGGTCATTCCTTCCTGCCCTTTCAGCACGATCTGAATATCCAGATAGCGCGCGTGATACTCCGCACGACGCTTCTCGAACGGTTCGGTCATATCTTCAGAAATCAGGTAGAACAGACGGCTACCGTCAATCTCATGTTTCCCCTTCTCCGTCGCCTCGGTGACGTTTGCCTTAATGTACTCAATCGCCTGGCGGAGTTCTTCAGGAAGCCAGGATTGCAGATGGTGAATATTACCAACGATCATCTCATACCCCTCATTCAAAACAGCGTTTCAATTTTAGTTGTTATACGGAAAAAAACCCGAGCGTGCCATCGCTATCATGCAAAGTTTTGCGTCAGCGCATGTTTATCGCTGAAGTTGTTGACTGTCTGTTAACGCTAAACAGCGATCTATGCATCTTTAATGCATAAAATGTAAACACACCCAATAGACAATGCTATCAAGCTATTGTTATATAATGGTTTACAAGAAAAACCATTAGTCGATCACAATTCATTTCCACTGCTTAATCAATGACAATCGCCATATTTATTGCTCAATTTACTTTATAGCGAAAATAATATAATTCACAATACGCATATCTATGCAGTAAATTATTATTAGTCTATAAAAATCATGATGTTACATTGACATCATTCTTTGCTTTAGCCAACAAACAATTAACACAAAAGAATAATCTGACGTATAAATGCGTAGTAATTCAGGTAAAGACTTTTTATTTTTGTTATTTCTCAGACCTCCGTCATATATTAATTAAGAAAAAACAAATAACCGAATGGATGTGAAATTCATCACATTCCTGACTTCTAAATAATTCAATGATGCCTCTCTAAAAATATCGGAACAGTTATGACTGCGAGCATTTTCATTATTCGCAGCCACCCCCTTTTTATTCCTTAAATAGAGTGAAAGGTATCGTAATGGAAAAACATTATGTCGGTTCTGAAATCGGCCAACTACGCAGTGTGATGTTGCATCGCCCTAATCTCAGCCTGAAACGCCTCACGCCGTCTAACTGCCAGGAGCTGCTGTTTGATGACGTACTGTCCGTCGAACGTGCAGGTGAAGAGCATGATATTTTCGCCAACACGTTACGCGAGCAGGGTATCGAAGTTCTGTTACTGACTGATTTACTGACACAAACTCTGGATATCGCGGATGCCAAAAGCTGGCTACTGGAAACGCAAATCTCGGATTACCGACTTGGCCCGACTTTCGCCACCGACATCCGCGCCTGGCTGGCCGATATGCCGCACCGGGAACTGGCCCGTCATTTAAGCGGCGGACTCACCTACGGTGAAATTCCCGCCTCAATTAAAAATATGGTGGTGGATACCCACGATATTAATGACTTTATTATGAAGCCATTGCCAAACCATTTATTTACCCGCGATACCTCCTGCTGGATATATAACGGCGTATCCATTAACCCAATGGCCAAACCGGCTCGCCAGCGTGAAACGAATAATCTGCGGGCCATCTATCGCTGGCATCCGCAATTTGCTGACGGCGATTTTATTAAATATTTCGGCGACGAGAATATCAATTACGACCATGCCACCTTAGAAGGCGGCGATGTGCTGGTCATCGGGCGCGGTGCGGTGCTAATCGGCATGTCTGAACGCACGACGCCGCAGGGAATTGAGTTCCTTGCCCAGTCGCTTTTTAACCATCGTCAGGCCGAACGGGTGATTGCCGTTGAGCTTCCCAAACACCGCTCCTGTATGCACCTCGACACCGTCATGACCCACATCGATATCGACACCTTCTCCGTCTACCCGGAAGTGGTGCGCCAGGACGTGCAGTGCTGGACCTTAACGCCAGACGGGCGCGGTGGCCTGAAACGTACCGAAGAACGCACGTTGATTAACGCCATTGAGAAAGCGCTCGACATCGATCAGGTGCGTCTGATTACCACCGGCGGCGACGCCTTTGAAGCCGAGCGTGAGCAGTGGAACGACGCCAACAACGTCCTCACGCTGCGCCCCGGCGTCGTCGTGGGCTACGAGCGCAACATCTGGACCAACGAGAAATATGACAAAGCCGGCATCACCGTGCTGCCAATCCCTGGCGATGAACTGGGGCGCGGACGCGGCGGCGCACGCTGCATGAGTTGCCCACTGGAACGCGATGGCATTTAAGGAACCCACCATGCAAAACAAACCGACTCTGGTTGTTGCCCTCGGCGGCAATGCGTTGCTCAAGCGCGGCGAACCGCTGGAAGCCAACATCCAGCGCAAGAACATCGTCCTGGCGGCGAAAACCATCGCCCAACTCACACAGCAATGGCGGGTGGTGCTGGTTCACGGCAACGGGCCGCAGGTGGGCCTGCTGGCATTGCAAAACAGCGCCTACGACGGCGTCACCCCCTACCCGCTGGACATTCTCGGGGCAGAAAGCCAGGGAATGATCGGCTACATGCTGCAACAGGCGCTGAAGAACCAACTGCCGCAGCGCGAAATCAGTGTCCTGCTCACGCAGGTGGAAGTGGACCCTGACGATCCGGCCTTTCATAACCCGACCAAGTATATCGGTCCGGTTTATGACCCTGCCCAGGCCGACGCGTTGCAGGCTGAAAAAGGTTGGGTCTTCAAAGCGGATGGCAAAGCGTTCCGCCGTGTGGTGCCTTCACCACAGCCAAAACGCATCGTAGAGAGCGACGCCATCCAGGCGCTGATCGCCCGCGATCATCTGGTCATCTGTAACGGTGGCGGCGGTGTGCCGGTCGTCGAGAAAGCAGACGGTTACCACGGCCTGGAAGCGGTGATCGACAAAGACCTTTCCGCCGCGCTGCTCGCCAGCCAGATCCACGCTGACGCGCTGCTGATCCTGACCGACGCCGACGCGGTGTACCTCGACTGGGGCAAACCGACCCAGCGTCCGCTGGCACAGGTGACGCCGGAACGCTTAAGCGAAATGCAATTTGACGCCGGTTCGATGGGGCCAAAAGTCAGCGCCTGCGCCAACTTTGTCAGCCGCTGCCACGGCATTGCGGGCATCGGTTCGCTGGCCGATGGCCCGGCCATTCTCGCCGGCGATAAAGGCACCCTGATTCGGCGCGAAACCGCCGATGTTGACGCTTAAGGCTTTTTTGCCGGATGGCGGCCTCGCCTTATCCGGCCTACACCGATTCACGTCCGTAGGCCTGATAAGCGCAGCGTCATCAGGCAGTTCATTTTAACAAGGATACATTGATGGCTATTTCACTGAAAAATAGAAACTTTTTGAAACTTCTCGACTTTACGCCAGCGGAGATCCAGTTCCTTATCGATCTGGCGATTGAACTGAAAGCGGCGAAAAAAGCCGGTCGCGAACAGCAAACGCTGATCGGGAAAAACATTGCGCTGATATTCGAAAAAACCTCCACCCGCACCCGCTGTGCCTTTGAAGTTGGGGCATTCGACCAGGGCGCGCAGGTCACTTACCTCGGCCCAAGCGGCTCGCAGATCGGTCATAAAGAGTCGATGAAAGATACCGCTCGTGTACTGGGCCGGATGTACGACGGCATCGAATACCGCGGGTTCGGTCAGCAGATCGTTGAGGAACTGGGGCAATACGCCGGAGTGCCGGTGTGGAACGGTCTGACCGACGAATTCCATCCCACGCAGATCCTCGCGGATCTGATGACCATGCTGGAGCACGCGCCGGGGAAAACGCTGCCCGAACTGAGCTTCGCCTACCTTGGTGATGCGCGCAACAACATGGGCAATTCCCTGATGGTCGGCGCCGCGAAGATGGGCATGGATATTCGCCTCGTCGCGCCAAAATCCTTCTGGCCAGATGAAGCGCTGGTTGCGCAATGCCGCAGCATCGCCAGCACCACCGGGGCACGCATCACGCTGACGGACGATGTGGAAGAAGGCGTCTACGACGTTGATTTTCTGTACACCGACGTCTGGGTCTCCATGGGTGAACCGAAAGAGGCCTGGGCTGAGCGCGTCAGCCTGATGACGCCGTACCAGATCAACCAGAAGGTCATCGACGCCACCGGCAACCCCAACGTGAAGTTCATGCACTGCCTGCCCGCCTTCCATAACGAACACACCAAAGTGGGTCGTGAAATTGAAGCCGCCTACGGCCTGAAAGGGCTAGAAGTGACGGAAGACGTTTTCGAATCCGCACACTCCATCGTGTTCGACGAAGCGGAAAACCGCATGCACACCATCAAAGCGGTGATGGTGGCGACGCTCGGCGACTCACTCACACGATAGCGACTGGACCGAATGCACCGGGTGCGGGTGCCTTCCTGACCCGCGCCCACGTTAGGAGACCCATTATGCGAAATCAGGACTTTCCCTGCCTCTTCGTTAATCTTTCGGTCATTCGTGACAACACCCGGACGCTGATTGCGCTATGTCGCCAGCACGGGGTAGAGCCTGTCGGTGTCAATAAGCTGAGCTGCGAAGCGGCAAATGTCGCCAGAGCCATGATTGATGCAGGAATCAGCACGATTGCAGATTCCCGCATCCAGAATCTCAAAAAAATCGCCGATCTGCCCGTCGACAAACTGCTGCTGCGTCTGCCGCAGATAAGCCTTGCGCACGACATCGTGGCCTATGCGGATATCTCGCTGAACTCCGAAGAACATACGTTGCAGGCGCTCTCTGCGGCAGCCATAGCGCAGAACAAAACGCACCGGGTCATTCTGATGCATGACCTGGGCGATCTGCGCGAAGGCTGCGTGGATCCGCTGGAGACACGACGCCTTGCGCGTCTGGTACACAAAGAACTGCCGGGGCTGACGCTGGAAGGACTGGGCGCCAATCTTGCCTGCTACGGCGGAGTGGAACCCACCACCGAAAACCAACAGGCGCTGGTCGATCTCGCCCATCAGATCGAAGACGAGTTGGGTATTGCACTGCGCACGATTTCCGGCGCCAGCTCCGCCGCCCTGTTCCTGCTGATCAACGGTGGGCTGCCGACGGGCGTCAACCAGTTGCGACTTGGCGCGTCGCTGATCATGGGGTTCGGCCTGAATGACGAGCCAATCCCCGACACCCGCCAGGACGCTATCAAGCTCGGCGTGGAGATCATCGAGCTGAAAGACAAGCCCTCCGTTCCGCAACACTCCACGGCGCTGGATGCCATGGGGAGAAAGCCGGTATTCGAAGATCTTGGCGTACACCACCGGGCGCTGGCCGCGCTCGGCGAACAGGACGTCTCCTTCTCCCAGCTCCGGCCATTTGATCCCGGCGTCAAAGTGCTCGGCGCCAGTTCCGATCACCTGATCCTCGACGTCACCCACGCCGCATCGGGATATCAGGTGGGCGACATCGTCTATTTCTCCCTGGGATACAGCGGCGTCTTGCAGTGCATGACCTCCGAATACGTCGGCAAACAATACAGCTACTTCTAAAAAATCACTTTCTGTCAGATTGAGGACTCTCTTCATGACTACTCTTGATACCAGCAAACCGGCTGCGGACGCTTCGACCTCCCAGTCCGAAGGTAAGCTCAAACTTCCGGCGCTAACGGCGCTTGTGGTCAGCGCGCTGATCGCCGCCGGGGTATTCTCTCTGCCGCAGAACATGGCGGCCAAAGCAGGCGCTGGCGCGATCCTGATCGGCTGGGGAATTACCTTTATCGGCATGTTAACCCTCGCCTTTGTCTTCCAGACCCTGGCGCACCGTAAAAGCGAAGTGGAAGGCGGCGTGTATGGTTATGCCCGCGCGGGTTTTGGCGAGTACATCGGTTTTAACTCCGCCTGGGGTTACTGGATCTCGGCGTGGATCGGCAACGTTTCATACTATGTGGTGATCTGTTCCGCACTCGGCTCCTTCAGCGCGCTCGGTTTCTTTGGCGACGGCACCACCCTTTCTGCGCTGATTGTGGGATCAATTCTGCTCTGGAGTCTGCATTTCCTGATCTGTCGCGGCGTACAGGGTGCCGCCCTGCTCAATCTGATCGGCACGGTCGCGAAAGTGGTTCCTCTGATCATGTTTGTTGTGCTGGTCAGCGTCGCCTTTCAGGTTCGCACCTTTAAGATTGAATTCTGGGGCAATGAACAGCTTGGCTCTGTTATGGACCAGGTGAAAAACATCATGCTGGTCACCACCTGGGTTTTCATCGGTATTGAAGGCGCCGCCATGTACTCGGGCCGGGCGATGAAAAAATCAGACGTGGGTAAAGCCACCATGATTGGATTTTTCATCTCAATCCTGCTGTTTGTCGCCGTCTCGGTGCTGTCGCTCGGCGTTCTGTCTCAGCCAGAACTCGCACAGTTGAAGAACCCTTCTACTGCAGGCGTACTGGCAGCGGCGGTCGGGCCGTGGGGCGCAGCCCTGATGAATATCGGTCTTATCGTTTCCGTCGGCGCCGCGCTGCTGGCCTGGACGTTATTGTCTGCGGAAACGGCGTATATGGCCGGTAAAGACGGCACCATGCCCAAATTCCTGGGCAAAGAAAACGCCAACAAAGCGCCGGTCAATGCGCTGCTGCTGACCAATGGGCTGACCCAACTGTTCCTGATCATCGCCCATTTTCAACAGGCGGGGTATCTTGCGCTGCTGCTGCTGGCCACCTCAATGATCCTGATCCCCTATTTTCTCAGCGGTTTGTATGCCCTGAAAGTGGCGTGGCAGAAGGACGGTTATAACCGTGATGAACAGCATTCCATCACCCGCGACATCATCATCGGCGCGCTGGCAACACTCTATGGTGCCTGGCTGGTCTATGCCGCCGGGATGGAATATCTGCTGCTGTCGATGATCCTCTACGCCCTCGGTATCGTTTTTTATGTCTGGGCGCGGAAGGAGAAAAATGGAAGACTTTTCAATCCAATAGAGATCGTTCTGGCTATTATGGTGGTGGTCGCAGGGATCTACGCGGTCTATCTGTTGGCGACCGGCGTGCTCACGCTCAGTTGATGCACGTCAACACAGGGAAGACGAAGCGGCAAAACTCCGCCTTCCCTTAGACGACTAAGTGGAATATTTTTTCATGCAGATGCCATCCGTCAGGATGCTGAAGCGCGCTCCAGTCAAATTTCAATAAGCCGATCAAATACATCCCGGTTGAAATGGAGAACATTTGCTTAGTGCGTCATCAAATAAAAATAGAAACATTGGGCAGATCTACTGGTTGTTATCTTCGGCTGATTACACTGGACTAACTGATGATGAAACTTTACCAACCCGCTTCAGAAAAAGAAGAACTACAACTCTCTGTTTGTCAGCGCCTGATTGGCGAAAAAAGCTATCTCTCACAGGAGGAGATCCGCCGCGATCTGCAAAACTACGGCTTTGAAACCATCAGCCAGTCAACGGTTTCCCGCCTGCTGAAAATTCTTGGCGTCATAAAAATTAGAAATACGAAAGGACAAAAAATTTATTCCGTCAATCCGCAATTGCGTCCAGCCCCCGACGCCGCCCGTTCCATTTCTGAAATGGTGGTGAGCGTGGAGCATAACAGCGAATTTATCCTTATCCATACGGCGGCAGGCTATGGCCGCGCCGTCGCCCGGATCCTCGATTATCATGCCCTGCCGGAAATCCTGGGTGTGGTAGCGGGTAGCAGTATTGTCTGGGTTGCGCCACGGGTGGTGCAGCGCACTGGCCTTGTCCACAAACAGATTAACTACTTACTAAAAATGAATTAATATTCATTAAAACCGTTTGCGTTGAATAAAAACGGCATTTTTTGCTTGATCCACAAACGGAGCTGAGTATAATCGCGGACAATTTGCCGGGAGGAAGTATGGTCCAGTGTGTACGACATTCTGTCTTACCGCGTCTGAAAACAGACGCTGGCCTGCCGTTTTTCTTTCCGTTGCTCACCTATTCCCAGCCCCTCAAATGAGGGGCTTTTTTTTTGCCCTGGCGTCAGGAGATAAACATGGCTAACCCGCTATATCAAAAACACATCATTTCCATAAACGACCTCAGTCGCGACGACCTCAATCTGGTGCTGGCGACGGCGGCGAAATTAAAAGCGAACCCTCAACCGGAGCTGCTCAAACACAAGGTCATCGCCAGTTGCTTCTTTGAAGCCTCGACCCGTACCCGCCTGTCGTTTGAAACCTCAATGCACCGCCTGGGCGCCAGCGTGGTCGGCTTTTCCGACAGCGCCAACACGTCGCTGGGTAAGAAAGGTGAGACGCTGGCAGATACCATCTCGGTGATCAGCACCTATGTTGATGCGATCGTGATGCGTCACCCGCAGGAAGGCGCGGCGCGTCTGGCGACCGAATTCTCCGGTAAGGTGCCGGTACTGAACGCGGGTGACGGTTCAAATCAACATCCGACACAAACGCTGCTGGATCTGTTCACCATTCAGGAAACGCAGGGGCGTCTGAACAACCTGCATGTGGCGATGGTCGGCGACCTGAAATATGGCCGTACCGTGCATTCCCTGACGCAGGCGCTGGCGAAGTTTGATGGCAACCGCTTCTACTTCATCGCCCCGGATGCGCTGGCAATGCCGCAGTACATTCTTGATATGCTGGACGAAAAAGGCATTGCCTGGAGCCTGCACGCCTCTATCGAAGAGGTGATGGCGGAGGTGGATATTCTGTACATGACCCGCGTACAGAAAGAGCGTCTGGACCCTTCAGAATACGCCAACGTGAAGGCCCAGTTTGTCCTGCGCGCCAGCGACCTGGTGGGAGCACGGGAAAACATGAAGGTACTGCATCCGCTGCCGCGTATAGATGAAATCGCCACGGACGTGGATAAAACGCCTCACGCCTGGTATTTCCAGCAGGCAGGCAACGGGATTTTCGCGCGCCAGGCGTTACTGGCACTGGTTCTGACTAGCGATTTGGCACTGTAAGGGGAGATAACGAGATGACACACGATAATAAACTGCAGGTTGAAGCGATCAAATGCGGCACCGTAATCGACCATATTCCCGCGCAAATCGGCTTTAAATTGCTGACTCTGTTCAAGCTGACCGAAACCGACCAGCGCATCACTATCGGCCTTAATCTGCCTTCCGGTGAAATGGGACGTAAAGACCTGATTAAGATCGAGAACACCTTCCTGACCGCCGAACAGGTTAATCAACTGTCACTGTATGCGCCACAGGCCACTGTCAACCGTATCGACAACTACGACGTGGTGGGTAAATCACGTCCAAGCCTGCCGGACCACATCGACAGCGTGCTGGTCTGCCCGAACAGTAACTGCATCAGCCACGCTGAACCGGTTTCTTCCAGTTTTTCAGTGAAAAAACGCGCGGATGACATCGCACTTAAATGCAAATACTGCGAAAAAGAGTTTTCTCATTATGTGGTGCTGGCCAACTAATTGCAGTTGGTTAAAAATTCGTGGCTCCCTATAATGCCAGAGAAATTTCATTAACCGCTGTACTTCAGGAGAAATCATGAGCAAAACTATCGCGACGGAAAATGCACCCGCAGCAATCGGTCCATATGTTCAGGGCGTAGATCTGGGCAGCATGATCATCACTTCCGGTCAGATCCCGGTTGACCCGAAAACCGGCAGCGTGTCGGACGACGTCTCCGCGCAGGCGCGTCAGTCGCTGGAAAACGTGAAAGCTATCGTTGAAGCCGCTGGCCTGAAAGTAGGCGACATCGTGAAAACAACCGTATTTGTCAAAGATCTGAACGATTTCGCGACCGTCAACGCCACTTACGAAGCGTTCTTCACCGAGCACAACGCCACCTTCCCGGCACGTTCCTGCGTGGAAGTCGCGCGTCTGCCAAAAGACGTGAAGATCGAGATCGAAGCGATCGCCGTTCGTCGTTAAGCGATAAAAAAATCCGGGCATACCCGCCCGGATTTTCGTTACTGCACCACTATCACATCACGCCAAAGAATTTCGGCAGGAACAGCGAAATCGCCGGAATATAGGTCACCAGCAAGAGCACCAGGAACAGTACCGCGTAGAACGGTAGCATCGCCTTCACCACCTGCTCGATCTTCTGTTTACTCACCGCACTGGCAACAAACAGCACCGACCCTACCGGCGGTGTGATCAGGCCAATCCCCAGGTTCACCAGCATAATCATCCCGAAATGTACCGGATCAATGCCGAGGGCGTTGGTGACCGGCAGCAGCACAGGGGTCAGGATCAGGATTAGCGGCGCCATGTCCATCAACGTACCAATCAGCAGTAGCATGATGTTAATGCACATCAGGATGACATACTTGTTATCCGAGATACTGGTAAACGCTTCGGTAATGCGCATCGGCAGTTGCATATAGGTCATGATGGCGCCAAACGCCGCAGCGAAACCGATCAGGATCATCACGATGGTCACGGTCTTCACAGTGCGATACATCAGTTTCGGCAGTTCGGACCACTTATAGTCGCGATAGATAAACATGGTGACAAAGAATGCCCACAGGCAGGCGATCGCCGCCGATTCCGTCGCGGTAAAAATACCGGAAAGGATCCCGCCCATAATGATGACGACCGTCATCAGCCCCCACAGCGTATCGAGAAAGATCTTCAATGCCTGTCGGAACGGCACGCGCTCCCCTTTCGGGTAGCCGCGCTTATGCGCAAAGCCCACGCACATTACCATCAGGGTAAAACTCAGCAATAGCCCAGGCAGGATCCCGGCAATAAACAGCGCGGCAATCGACACCGTACCGCCCGTCGCCAGCGAGTAGATCACCGAGTTATGGCTGGGCGGCGTCAGGATTGCCTGCACGGAACCGCTGGCGGTGACCGCTGCGGCAAAGTCTCGCGGATAACCTTTCTTATCCATTTCAGGGATCATCACTGAACCGATCGATGCGGTATCCGCCACCGACGATCCTGAGATCGCGCCAAAAAAGGTTGATGCGACAATGTTCACCAGCGACAGACCACCGCGAATGAAGCCAACAAAGATATAGGCAAAGTTGACTAACCGGCGCGCAATGCCCCCTTCCGCCATAATGGCCCCGGCCAGAATAAAGAACGGGATCGCCAACAATGAGAATTTGTTCACGCCGTTGGTCAACTGGATCATCACCGCTTCCAGCGGGATATCGATATACCACGCCCCGACGATCGCGCTGATCCCCACCGCGTACGCCACCGGCACCCCAATCGCCAGCATGATGCCGAGCGTAAAAACGAGAATAAATGCATCCATTTGCTTTCCCCTATGAAGTCGGTTCGGTCATCAACTGGTTGAACCCAGCATGACCACAGGACGTTGATACTGAGCGCCACGGCAGATCTTCTCGATGATGAAAAGCAGCATGATCGCCGAACCGATAGGGAGCGGAAGATAGTTTTCCCCGGCAGTCAAAATTGGGAATTCTGCCACGGGTTGTTGCCACAACTCATAACAGAGCGTCGAACCGTACCAAAGAATAAAAATACTGATCGCCAGCAACATCAGATCGGCACCGATAAAACAGATCCGGCGCCCCATTTCACCAAGACGATCGGTTACCATGCTGACCGCAATATGCGAACCCGCACGATAGCTGACCGCCGCACCAATAAAAGTGAACGTCACCATGCACAATATGGCGATCGGCTCGGGCCAGGACAGCGCGCTGTTCATCACGTAGCGCGCGAATATCCCCACGGGAATAACCGCCACCATCACCAATAAAGCCAGCCCGGCAATCCACATTGAAATTCGATACAGCACATCCATTACCGATGAATAACCTTCACCCATAATCATCACCTCGAACGAATAACCGATTCAGGCAGATGACCTCCGTCATCCGCCTGATGAATTACTTCACATCCTGAATTCGCTTGATCAAATCCTGGTGGTCTTTACCGTATTGATCCCGGACGGGCTGTGTGGCTTTATAAAAATAATCCGTATCGATGTCATGGAAATTCACCCCATTTGCTTTCATGGTTTCCAGTGATTTCGCATTATAGGCTTCCCAGAGTTGGCGTTGTTCTATTTGCGCTTCTTTTGCCAGTTTAATAATTAATTCCTGATCTTCTTTTTTCAGCTTGTCCCACTTGGCTTTTGAAAACAGGAACAGTTCAGGAATAATGAAATGCTTACTCCAGGTGTAATTTTTGGCGACCGGCAGATAGTTATGCGCGACAAAGGTCGGCGGGTTATTTTCTGTGCCATCAATAACCCCGGTCTGCATCCCGCTGAACACCTCACTGGTTCCCATAGCGATCGCATTCGCGCCCATCGCTTTTAAGGTATCGAGCGAGACCGGGCTGGTCTGAACACGGATTTTCATCCCTTTCAGGTCTTCCGGTTTCACCACCGGAGCCTTGGTAATCAGGTTACGCGTTCCGGCATCCATCCAGCCGAGAAACACCAGTCGGGACTGGCTGTTGGCGGTCAGCCGGTCACCAATTTCCTGACCAATTGCCCCATCCAGAACCTTATGCAGGTGATCTTCATCGCGGAAGATATAGGGCAGCGTAAAGACGTTAATCTCAGGCAATATGGCAGCAACCGGAGACATCGACACGCGAATAATATCAATCGCACCCAGTTGCGCCTGTTCAATCATCTGCTTTTCATCCCCCAGTACGCCGCCCGGGAAGGTTTTAATATCCAGACGTCCGTCGGTCGCAGCGCTGAGTTTTTCGCCCATATGCTTCACAGCAACTACGTTCGGATAATCCGCCGGATGGACATCTGCCGCACGCAGCGTTTGCGCAGACGCCGCCTGCGCTGCCAATACTAAAGCAGTCCCCACGCACAGGTTTAACAAGGTTTTGGTCAGTTTCATTTTTCCATCTCCAGAGGTTTATAATTTTCATTAATACAAACGACTTGCAGGATAGAGGGCCGCCTTAATTAAAAGGGACAGTAAGGAATGACATTGCCCAGGCAGACTCGTCGGTGTAACAAAGTATTACGATGATTATGTTCATAAAATGACGATGGATGGAATTTTTTTTAGCACGCTGTTTCATTTTTGCAATGAAGGTCTTTTTCCTGGAAAAAAGATGTCATGAAGCGGGCTTAAATTGTGATCGACCACACCTCTTTGGTTTTTCAAAAAAAATAAAACACGACGAAGGGAAAGAATATATTCTTGCGCGATAAAAAAGAGAATGGCTGCCGAAGCAGCCATTATTTTGTTTACTGCCAGCCGTAGCGGCGGCTATAGAAGCCTTTAACCCATTGCGTTAACGTCATATATCCCACCAGAATCGCCACTAACCAGGGGAAATAACTCAGCGGTAACGCCTGCAATTGCAGATAACCTGCCAGCGGTGAGAACGGTAGCGCAATTCCCACAATCATTACCACCAGCGTCATCAGCATCAGCGGCCAGGCAGCGCGACTCTGAATAAACGGCACGCGGCGCGTACGAATCATATGCACAATCAGCGTTTGCGACAGCAGCCCCACCACAAACCAGCCAGACTGGAACAGCGTTTGCGCTTCCGGCACATTGGCGTGGAATACCCACCACATCAGGCAGAATGTCAGAATGTCGAAGATGGAGCTGATCGGGCCAAAAAAGAGCATAAAACGGCCCAGATCCGCCGGATTCCAGCGCTGCGGTTTCTGGATCTGCTCATCATCAACGTTATCAAACGGGATCGCCACCTGAGATACATCGTACAGCAGGTTCTGAATCAGCAAGTGCAGCGGCAACATGGGCAGGAACGGTAAAAAGGCGCTCGCCACCAGCACGCTAAAGACGTTACCAAAGTTAGAACTGGCGGTCATTTTGATATACTTCAGCATATTGGAGAACGTACGACGCCCTTCAATTACGCCTTCTTCCAGCACCATCAGGCTCTTTTCCAGCAGAATAATATCGGCCGCTTCACGGGCGATATCGACCGCGCCATCCACCGAAATGCCAATATCCGCCGCACGTAGCGCTGGCGCGTCGTTAATTCCATCGCCCATAAAGCCCACCACGTGCCCTTCACGTCTGAGGAGGCGGACGATCCGCTCTTTATGCATCGGCGTCAGGCGTGCGAACAGCGTTGTATGCTGAGCCAACGCGGCCAGCACGTCGTCGCTCATGTCTTCGATATCATTTCCGACAATCACCTCTCCGGCATCCAGACCTACCTCATGGCATACCTTCGCGGCGACCAGTTCGCTGTCGCCGGTCAGGATCTTCACGGTAATGCCACTGGCTTTCAGCGCTTTCAGCGCCGGTGCGGTCGTTTCCTTCGGCGGATCGAGGAAGGCGATGTAACCTTCAAGGATCAGATCGGATTCATCAATACGCTGGTAATCCCCTTCCCGCGCTGGCAGGTATTTGGTCGCCACGGCGACCACGCGCAGCCCCTGACGGTTCAGCGTATCAGTCACGCGCTTCACTCGACGCAGCATGTTGTCATCCAGCGGCACAATTTCGCCGTTATGACGTACTTGCGTACAGACGCTGACGATCTCCTGCAACGCGCCTTTGCACACCAGTTGATGCACATCCGTCTCTTCTGCCACCACCACCGACATCCGGCGGCGCTCAAAATCAAACGGAATCTCATCAATTTTCTGCCAGCGGGTAGACAACGTGCGCGCAGCGCCTTCATCCACACCTTCCAGCACGGCGGTATCCAGCAGATTTTTCAGTCCGGTCTGGTAATGGCTGTTCAGCCATGCCGCGTGCAGAACGCGTTCACTGGGCTTACCGGAGATATCCGTATGATTCTCCAGCACGATTTTATCCTGGGTCAGCGTGCCGGTTTTATCGGTGCACAGAACGTCCATCGCGCCGAAGTTCTGAATGGCATCCAGATGTTTGACGATCACTTTTTGCTTCGACAGTTTCACCGCGCCGCGTGCCAGCGTCGAAGTAACAATCATCGGCAGCATTTCCGGCGTCAGGCCTACGGCGACGGAGAGCGCAAACAGCGCCGCTTCCCACCAGTCACCTTTGGTATAACCGTTAATGAGCAGCACCACTGGCGCCATCACCAGCATAAAGCGAATCAACAGCATACTGACGCGACTGATCCCCTTCTGGAACGCGTTTTGCTCGCTTTCCTGTTCGCTGACGCGCCCCGCCAGTTGACCAAACCAGGTATGGGTGCCGGTGGCGATAACCATCGCCTGCGCCGTGCCGCTCACCACGTTAGTGCCCATAAAGCACAGGGTATCGCGCTCAAGCGGGTTGCTTTGGCTGGCGTCGCGGGTGTGCGCCACTTTCTCCACTGGCAGCGATTCGCCGGTTAATGACGCCTGAGCAACAAACAGGTCTCGCGCCTGAATCACCCGCAGATCGGCCGGGATCATGTCCCCCGCCGACAGCTTGATGATGTCGCCGGGCACCAGTTGATCGCCAGGCAGCTCCACCCAGCCGTTTTCCCCTTTCTCATTGATGACCCGCAGCACCGTCGCGGTGTTGCTGACCATCGCTTTCAGCGCGTCTACCGCTTTGGTGGAGCGCGCTTCCTGGACAAAGTTAAGCAGCGTGGAAATCACCACCATCAGAGCGATCACCCCGGCGGCGAACAGATCTTCCGTGGCATACGAGATCGCGCCCAGAAGAGTCAGCAACATATTGAACGGGTTGCGATAACAGGTCCACAGATGCTTCCACCACGGTGACGGTTTCTGGGTCGGCAGAAGGTTTTCACCGTGTTGTTCGCGGGCGGCGTTCACCTCTGCCACATTGAGTCCTTCCGGATGCGCATGAAACGTTTTCCATAGCGTCTTTTCATCCATCACGGCCACTTTCAGGCAGTGTTCACTCAGTGAAGAAGGTATCGGGGTGCTGGCAATCGACTGTGCATTAGGTAATGGATCGCGGTGCACCAGGCGATCGGGCAAATGGCGGCCAAGCCGGGCAAACAGCTGGCGAGTGATATTTTTAAACATAGGAAGCCCCTCCGCGCCAATAAGACAGGCGCAGAAATATCCTTCAGGCGTGGCAAAACCTTACCTGACAGGTAACATCATTTTTAAACAGGGACGTTAATGCGTCACTGTCTTACATCACCGGTAAGACAGCGAAAGGCAGGCTTACCGGAAAGCGCGTGTTCTCCAGGTCGGGAGAGGGGTGGGATCGGGATCCATAAAGCCTCCGGTAATTGAATGAGTTAGCTCACAGATAATAAGTTGTAGATCATAATATTTGTGGCATTTATGGCGTTATAATAACCCCCGGCAATTAAACAAAACATATACACAAAAACATTCAGTTCGCATCCCGGCAGAAAATGAACGACGCCAACGCAAAAGCAGCGTGAAGGATGACGTGTATAAACCAGACTTTGCCCATTGTGGTTTCTATAAGTAAAGTTACCCTCTTATCATCTTTTGTTGCGTACCACGGGAAAACAGGATGCAAAATCGGCTGACTATCAAAGACATCGCCCGCTTAAGCGGCGTGGGGAAATCCACCGTTTCCCGTGTGCTGAACAACGAAAGCGGCGTCAGTGAACGGACTCGCGAGCGTGTCGAAGCCGTGATGAATCAGCACGGATTTTCTCCTTCCCGTTCAGCCCGCGCCATGCGGGGCCAGAGCGATAAAGTCGTCGCCATCATTGTGACCCGTCTCGACTCCCTGTCGGAAAACCTTGCCGTACAGACGATGCTGCCGGTGTTTTATGAGCAGGGTTACGATCCGATCATGATGGAAAGTCAGTTTTCCCCGGAAAAAGTGGAAGAACACTTAGGTATGCTGAAACGCCGCAATATCGACGGCGTGGTGCTGTTCGGTTTTACCGGCATCACGGACACGATGATCGCCCCGTGGCAGGCATCGCTGGTGCTGCTGGCTCGTGATGCGAAAGGCTTTGCCTCCGTCTGCTACGACGACGACGGGGCGATTAAAATCCTGATGCAACGCCTGTACGATCAGGGGCATCGCCACATCAGCTTTCTCGGTGTGCCGCACAGCGACGTCACCACCGGGAAGCGCCGCCATGACGCCTATCTCGCGTTTTGCAAACAACATAAGTTACATCCCGTCGCGGCCCTGCCGGGTCTGGCGATGAAGCAAGGCTATGAGCATGCCGCGAGCGTCATTACACCAGACACTACCGCGCTGGTCTGTGCCACGGATACTCTCGCGCTCGGTGCCAGTAAGTATTTGCAAGAACAGCGGGTCGATAATCTGCAACTGGCGAGCGTCGGTAATACGCCGCTGATGAAATTCCTGCATCCGGAGATCGTCACGGTCGATCCCGGTTATGCCGAAGCCGGACGCCAGGCGGCTTCCCAGTTGATCGAGCAGATCAACGGACGCAGCGAGCTGCGCCAGATCGTCATTCCTTCCACCCTTTCCTGAAGCATTGCTGATCGCTTTCTGAACGATAATTTGTGATCTTCGCTGCGTTTCGGGAACGTTCCCATTTTTAATTTTTTATCCCGGATATACTCTGTGGCCATCGCATAACCCCCTTTTTCACTGTCATCGCCACGAGGCTTCATGATGAGCAAAGTTAAACAAGCGGATATTGACCGGCTGATAGAGCTGGTAGGCGGGCGAGAGAATATCGCCACCGTGAGTCACTGTATTACGCGCCTGCGCTTTGTGCTGAATCAGCCAGCAAACGCCAGACCGAAAGAAATTGAAGCCTTACCGATGGTCAAAGGCTGCTTTACCAACGCCGGTCAGTTCCAGGTGGTGATTGGCACCGAGGTTGGCGATTATTACAAGGCGCTGCTGGCCACCACCGGGCAGTCGCACGCCGATAAAGAGCAGGCGAAAAAAGCGGCTCGTCAGAACATGAAATGGCATGAACAACTCATCTCCCATTTCGCTGAAATCTTCTTCCCGCTACTGCCGGCGCTGATTAGCGGAGGCTTGATCTTAGGTTTCCGCAACGTCATTGGCGACCTGCCAATGAGCAACGGCCAGACGCTGGCGCAGATGTATCCGGCGCTGAAAACGATTTATGACTTCCTGTGGCTGATTGGCGAAGCCATCTTTTTCTATCTGCCAGTGGGCATCTGCTGGTCGGCGGTGAAAAAAATGGGCGGTACGCCGATCCTTGGCATCGTGCTTGGCGTTACGCTGGTATCGCCACAGTTGATGAACGCGTATCTGCTGGGGCAACAGGTACCGGAAGTATGGAACTTCGGGCTGTTCACCATCGCGAAAGTAGGCTATCAGGCGCAGGTCATTCCGGCGCTGCTGGCTGGCCTGGCGCTGGGCGTGATTGAAACGCGCCTGAAACGCATCGTGCCGGATTATCTGTATCTCGTGGTGGTGCCGGTGTGTTCATTGATCCTCGCGGTCTTCCTCGCTCATGCGCTGATCGGTCCGTTTGGCCGCTTGATTGGCGACGGTGTGGCCTTTGCGGTTCGCCATCTGATGACCGGCAGCTTCGCGCCGATTGGTGCCGCGCTGTTTGGCTTCCTGTACGCCCCACTGGTGATTACCGGCGTGCACCAGACCACGCTCGCCATCGACATGCAGATGATCCAGAGCATGGGAGGAACGCCGGTATGGCCGCTGATTGCCCTTTCCAACATCGCGCAGGCGTCTGCGGTGGTCGGCATTATTATCGCCAGCCGTAAACAGAACGAACGCGAGATCTCCGTTCCTGCCGCGATCTCCGCTTATCTCGGGGTCACTGAACCAGCAATGTACGGTATCAACCTGAAATACCGCTTCCCGATGCTCTGCGCAATGATCGGCTCCGGTCTCGCCGGTCTGCTCTGCGGCCTGTTCGGGGTGATGGCGAACGGTATCGGCGTTGGCGGCCTGCCGGGCATCCTTTCTATCCAACCGACTTACTGGCAGGTCTACGCCGTCGCGATAGCCATCGCCATTGTCATCCCGATCGTGCTGACTTCTATGGTTTACCAGCGCAAATACCGTCAGGGCACGTTACAAATTGTCTGATTTTATTCGGGGCGCACTTGCGCCCCTCGCATAACCAGGAATTGACTATGAATACTCTTCCCCACTGGTGGCAAAACGGCGTCATCTACCAGATCTATCCCAAAAGCTTTCAGGATACGACCGGCAGCGGCACCGGCGATTTACGCGGCGTGACTCAGCGCCTCGATTACCTGCATAAACTGGGCGTAGATGCCCTCTGGCTGACCCCGTTCTATATCTCACCGCAAGTGGATAATGGCTACGATGTCGCTAACTACACCGCTATCGATCCCGCTTACGGTACGCTGGATGACTTCGATGAACTGGTCGCCCAGGCAAAAGCACGCGGCATCCGCATTATTCTCGACATGGTGTTTAACCACACCTCCACGCAGCACGCCTGGTTTCGTGAAGCGCTCGACAAAGACAGCCCGTATCGCGAGTTTTACATCTGGCGCGACGGCACGCCTGATGCGCTGCCCAATAACTGGCACTCCAAGTTTGGCGGCAACGCCTGGCAATGGCATGCCCAGAGCGAACAGTATTATCTGCACCTCTTCGCCCCGGAACAGGCGGACCTGAACTGGGAAAACCCTGCCGTCCGCGCCGAGCTGAAAAAAGTCTGCGAATTCTGGGCCGATCGCGGCGTGGATGGCCTGCGCCTGGACGTCGTCAACCTGATCTCCAAAGATCAGCGCTTCCCCAATGACCTGGACGGCGACGGTCGCCGTTTTTATACCGATGGGCCGCGAGCGCATGAATTTTTGCATGAGATGAACCGCGACGTCTTTACGCCGCGCAAGTTGATGACGGTCGGTGAAATGTCCTCCACCACGCTGGAACATTGCCAGCGCTACGCCGCGCTGGACGGTAGCGAACTGTCGATGACCTTCAATTTTCATCACCTGAAGGTCGATTATCCCAATGGAGAGAAATGGACGCTGGCGAAGCCCGATTTTGTCGCACTGAAGACCCTGTTCCGCCACTGGCAGCAAGGAATGCACAACGTCGCGTGGAATGCGCTGTTCTGGTGTAACCACGATCAGCCGCGCATTGTGTCGCGCTTTGGTGACGAAGGCGAATATCGGGTGCCGGCCGCGAAAATGCTGGCGATGGTGCTGCACGGTATGCAGGGCACACCGTACATCTATCAAGGGGAAGAGATCGGCATGACCAATCCTCACTTCACCCGGATCACCGACTACCGCGATGTGGAAAGCCATAACATGTTTGCCGGGCTGCGGGCGGAGGGTCGCGATGCCAATGAACTGCTGGCAATCCTGGCCAGTAAATCCCGTGACAACAGCCGTACGCCAATGCAGTGGAATAACCGCAAGAACGCGGGTTTCAGCCAGGGTGAACCGTGGATCTCCCTGTGCGATAACTACGCGGACATCAACGTGGAGAACGCGCTCGGCGATAATTCGTCGGTGTTTTATACCTATCAACGGCTGATTGCGCTGCGTAAATCCGAACCTGTGTTGACCTGGGGTGACTATCAGGATCTGTTACCAGACAGCCCACACGTATGGTGTTATCAGCGCGAGTGGCAAGGACAGCGGCTGCTGGTCATTGCCAATCTGAGCGGTGAATGTCAGGCCTGGTTCCCGGAATCGTACCGGGGTAACTGGCAGGTGTTGATGCACAACTATGATGAAGTTTCACCACTGCCAATGGCGATGACGCTGCGTCCTTTCGAAGCGATCTGGTGGTTGCAGAAGTCATAAACTGAACACATTTTGCCCGGCAAACTCTCGATGCCGGGCAAAAAGGTCGCCCCGCGTTAGCTTACTGTTTTTGTTGAATAAATAATCAGATTTTTCTATATCACAATTTACAATCGCTATAACGCCCGCCAACTGTACGCTCTGCTTTTTACCTTGCGCTACATCAAAAAAATCGTAAACATCCTTGATGCAAATCACTATATATAGAACTTAAAATGCAATCCGCCCCAACATGTTGTATTAATCAACTACATTTACAACAACAATGATGTCCACAGTCAAGGTGACTTTGTGGATAACATGGGACTGGATTGCGGGAAGTGATTGGATAGAGAGATGAATAACCATATCAACGCCTCCCGAGCCTCTGTGGATAACCTGTTCTTATACATTATGGAGTGATCATGACACCGCATGTGATGAAACGAGATGGCTGTAAAGTGCCGTTTAAATCAGAGCGCATCAAAGAAGCCATTCTGCGTGCAGCTAAAGCAGCGGGAGTCGATGACGCAGATTACTGCGCCACCGTCGCAGAAGTCGTTAGCAGTCAGATGGACGCGCGTAGCCAGGTCGATATTAATGAGATCCAGACGGCGGTTGAAAACCAACTGATGTCAGGCCCTTACAAGCAGCTGGCGCGCGCCTACATTGAATATCGCCATGACCGTGATATTCAGCGAGAGAAACGCGGTCGTCTGAACCAGGAAATTCGCGGCCTGGTAGAACAGACCAATTCCGCGTTGCTCAATGAAAACGCCAATAAAGACAGTAAAGTCATCCCGACCCAGCGCGACCTGCTGGCCGGTATCGTCGCCAAACACTACGCCCGTCAGCATCTGCTGCCGCGTGATGTGGTACAGGCGCACGAGCGCGGTGATATTCACTACCATGATCTTGACTATTCCCCGTTCTTCCCGATGTTCAACTGCATGCTTATCGATCTCAAAGGGATGCTGACGCAGGGCTTTAAGATGGGTAACGCAGAAATCGAGCCGCCAAAATCCATCTCTACCGCCACCGCCGTGACCGCGCAAATCATCGCGCAGGTCGCCAGCCATATTTACGGCGGCACCACCATTAACCGTATTGATGAAGTACTGGCGCCATTCGTGACTGCCAGCTTTAACAAGCACCGTAAGACGGCGGAAGAGTGGCAAATTCCGGATACCGACGGCTACGCGCATTCCCGTACCGAGAAAGAGTGCTACGACGCCTTCCAGTCTCTGGAATATGAGGTCAATACGCTGCATACCGCCAACGGCCAGACGCCATTTGTGACCTTTGGTTTCGGCCTGGGTACCAGTTGGGAATCGCGCCTGATTCAGCAGTCCATTCTGCGTAACCGTATCGCCGGTCTGGGCAAAAATCGCAAAACCGCCGTGTTCCCGAAACTGGTGTTTGCGATTCGTGACGGCCTGAACCACAAATTTGGCGATCCGAACTACGACATCAAACAACTGGCGCTGGAGTGTGCCAGCAAGCGCATGTATCCGGACATCCTGAACTACGATCAGGTCGTGAAAGTCACCGGTTCGTTCAAAACCCCGATGGGCTGCCGCAGCTTCCTCGGCGTGTGGGAAAACGAGAAAGGCGAACAGGTTCACGATGGGCGTAACAACCTCGGCGTGATCAGCCTTAACCTGCCGCGTATCGCGCTGGAAGCAGGTGGTGATGAGCCGACGTTCTGGAAACTGCTGGACGATCGTCTGACGCTGGCGCGTAAAGCGCTAATGACCCGTATTGCCCGTCTGGAAGGCGTTAAGGCTCGCGTCGCGCCGATCCTCTATATGGAAGGCGCCTGCGGCGTACGTCTGAAAGCCGATGATGATATCGCGGAAATCTTCAAAAACGGTCGTGCATCGATTTCACTGGGCTACATTGGTATCCACGAAACCATCAACGCGCTGTTTGGTGATACGCATGTCTACGACAGCGAAGCGCTGCGCGCGAAAGCGGTTGCCATTGTTGAGCATCTGCGTCAGGCCGTCGATAAATGGAAAGAAGAGACCGGCTACGGCTTTAGCCTGTACAGCACGCCGAGTGAAAACCTGTGTGACCGCTTCTGCCGTCTGGATACCGCCGAGTTTGGCGTCGTGCCGGGCGTCACCGATAAAGGATACTACACCAACAGTTTCCACCTCGATGTGGAGAAGAAGGTGAACCCGTACGACAAAATCGATTTTGAAGCGCCTTACCCGCCGTTGGCGAGCGGTGGCTTCATTTGCTATGGCGAATACCCGAACATCCAGCACAACCTGAAAGCGCTGGAAGATGTCTGGGACTACAGCTATCAGCATGTGCCGTATTACGGCACCAATACGCCAATCGATGAATGCTACGAGTGCGGCTTTACCGGTGAGTTCGAATGCACCAGCAAAGGCTTCACCTGTCCGAAATGCGGTAATCACGACGCGGCACGCGTGTCGGTAACCCGCCGCGTCTGCGGTTATTTAGGCAGCCCGGACGCACGTCCGTTTAACGCCGGTAAACAAGAAGAAGTGAAGCGTCGCGTTAAACATTTAGGGAATGGGCAGATCGGTTAATTTCCGTTTGCAAAGGCCGTAGGCCTGATAAGACGCCATCGCGTCGCCATCAGGCATCACAATGTTGCCGGATGGCGGTGCAAGCACCTTATCCGGCCTACTACCGCTAACTACAGTTCCAATGTCGTGGTTTTCCTCTAAGCAGTTGGTGTTGTAGCAAGGCGGCAAACGAACGAATCCCGGGGAGCTTACATCAGTAAGTGACCCGGGTGAGTGAGAGCGGCCAACACAGCTACAGCGCCAAATGCAACGAGGAAAAATGAATTATCACCAGTATTATCCCGTCGATATCGTTAACGGCCCCGGTACCCGCTGCACCCTGTTTGTTTCAGGGTGCGTACACGAATGCCCCGGCTGCTATAACAAAAGCACCTGGCGGCTGAACTCCGGTCAGCCGTTCACGAAAGCAATGGAAGACCAGATCATCCGCGATCTGAACGATACGCGGATCCACCGCCAGGGGATCTCCCTTTCCGGCGGCGATCCGCTTCATCCGCAGAACGTACCGGATATCCTGAAGCTGGTGCAGCGCATTCGTGCTGAATGTGCAGGTAAAGATATCTGGGTGTGGACCGGCTATAAGCTGGATGAACTCAACGCCGCGCAAATGCAGGTTGTGGACCTCATTAACGTGCTGGTGGACGGCAAATTTGTGCAGGATCTGAAAGACCCGGCGCTGATCTGGCGCGGCAGCAGCAACCAGGTTGTCCATCATTTACGGTAAACACTATGGCGGACAGCATCTGCTTTCCGTCTTTCCTGCCCCTCCCATCAAAAACGACTCACACACTCCATTGCCACCGCTTTAAACTCGGCGAAGTTTTGGCTGCCGCACAGTCGCGTCATAGCGCGTTCACGCAGGAAAGTGACAAAGATATCGTAGATGGCCATTGCCTCTTCGTACTCGCTTTTACTGATAGCGAGTAAAAAGATCACATGTGCGGTTTCGTCCCCCCAGGCGATACCCTGCGGGGCGAGCACCGTGTAGACCACCGTTTTTTTCGCCAGCAGTCCGAGGGCGTGCGGCAGCGCAATGCTGTCACCGAGCATCGTGCTGACAATCGCCTCACGTTCCACCACCGAATCGAGGAATTCCGCGTCGACAAATCCTTCACGCTGCAACTGATCGCACAAGGTTTTAAACAGCGTCTGCTGGTCCATCTCGCCTTCGATAATACGAAAATGCGCGGCATCGAAGTATTTGTTCAGCATCCACGGACGGGTTCTGTCTACCAGCACTAACTTACCGATCTGCTCCAGTTGATAGTCGGTAGGAAACGGAGCGATCTGCACGACCGGCTTGTCTTTCTCACCGATCCGCGCCGTGGCGATCACAAAGTCCTCCGCGATACTCTCGCGCTGTTCGTAATCACGCAGCGTCAGCGTGTTTACAATCTCGATCTGCGGATATTTGCGCGCCAGTACCGCTTCAATCATCCGCACCATCGCATTTCCCGTGTCGCAGACCAGCAGAACTTTTGGCTGCCGCTGGTAACCGATGTTGTAACTACGTTCAAGCCCAACGCCGATGTGTAACACCAGAAAGCCGATCTCGTTTTCGCTGATGGCGTAAGGGGTGTATTTACCCCAACTGGAGACTGCCGCCAGGGTCATATCCCATGCCATGGGATAGTGTTGCTTGATGTTCTCCAGCAGCGGGTTCGGGATCATGATCTGATAGCGCACCCGGGTGATCATCGTTTTGATGTGAGTGAGTAAATCCGCATGAAGCTGGTTATCATTCAACAGGTTATAGTTGTACTGGCTGTTGATAAACCGCAGGATGTAATTGACCAGCGCTTCCTCGTCGTCGGCATTGATCGCACTGGGCGCAATCTCCTGCACCTGCCGCGCCGCGATATGTACCTTCAGCCAGTTCTCTTCCGACACCGACAGCGGATGATTTGCCAGATGCTGCACGACAGCGGCAATCTCACGCGCCGCCAGGCACACGTTCTCTTCCACCTCTTCGTTGGTGAATTCCGACAACGGATACCCTTCGCTGATACGGCGTACCGCGACCGCGCAGTACAGACGTAAAAACAACTCGCCTTCGTCAGTAAGGCGAATATGGAAGCGATTGAAAATCTCCTCAAGCAGCGGTTGAAGCTGCGATGGCACCCCGGCATACAGCGCCTCTTCGGTCACCAGCGGATTAGCGGGATCCTGCTGCGCCAGCGTCCAGAGAAGGTCGGTCAGGCAGGCGCGGATCGCCATCTCGCTGCCGAACAGTTTCATGCCATGGCGCGGACGCGTTTCCAGCGTCAAATGATAGCGTTGCAGCCATTCACGCACTTCTGCCATGTCGTTTTGTAGCGTCGCCCGACTGACAAACCATTCATCAGCTAAATCTTCGAGTTTGAGAGAAAAGGCGGATGTCAGAAAACGTACCATCAGGTAATGTACGCGTTCCTGACTGGTGCGCGGAATTCGCAGCGCGCTGGGCTGCTGCGATTGCAGGGACTGATAGCTTGCCGGGTCATCGATCCTGAGCTGATAACCGTTGCCCCGGCTGAGGATAAACTGCGCGCCGTGCTGAGTCAGCAGGGCGTTGAGCGCTGTAATATCAGCACGAACAGTTCGTGTGGAAACCGACAACCGCTGCGCCAGCTCATCCTGCGGCAGCGTCTCGTTTTGCAACATCGTAAACAGTTGCGCCAAACGTTGGTTGGGGAATCGCACATCACTCTCCTCGTTTTTAACCTACACACGCCCTGGTCAGCGCCAGCAACTGGCGCACATCGTCCGGACGGGTGTTTCCGCTTACCTTATCAATAATAGAACTATAAATGTGAGGAATGATTTTACTGACGCCCGCGTCGAGGGCAATTTGCAGAATCTCAGCGTAGTTTTCCAGATCGATCCCGCCGGTTGGCTCCAGCCAGAAATCATGACACGCACAGGCTTCAGCCACCGCGTTAAACTCGTCACGGCATTTCAGACCGCCCATCGGGAAGTATTTGATCGAGCTACCGCCCATATCTTTCAGCAGCGCGATAGCCGTTTCGACCGGGACAATGCCGTCCGCCGCTTTGCTACTCAGCGGCCCGGTGGAAATTTTGACCAGACCAGGCGTACCAGTCGGCGATACCAGACCGTTGACCACCGTCTCACTCTGCCCGAGCAGGGCGCGGCTGGTTGCCACGCCGGTGAACACCTGGTTGACGTGTTGCGGCTGAACCTGGCGAGAGATTTCACTGACCATCGCCGACTGGTTCGGATCGCCCGCCCCCAGCCCTACGGAGAGCGCATTGTGGATAAGTGCCGCGTAGTCACGCATATCCGCCACCGCGCTTTCGACATCCGGGTAATTTTTGGAGAGTACACCCACCAGCACATGACCTTCCGCCGCGTCGTAAATGTCACGCGCGTTCTCTTTCGAGCCGGCCAGTACATTCAGGCAGACGCGATCGCGATAAAAGTTCGGGGTCAATTTCATGCTTGTTTCTCCTGATTAATCACGTCGCCAATCCGGTGCGCCACAATGTCCAACTGTGCACGATCAACACTGCGCACATCTGCTTCAATAATTCCTTCGTTGGCTTTGTAACCACGGAAGTAAATCGCGTATTCACCCTGCTTGAGGGCTTCCACCAGTTCGCCTGTCGCGATGCCGGTAACAGCTTCATCAAACTTAATTTCTGCGCGGGCGATATCCCGTCCCGCGCTGTCCCACACCACGCGAGCGGTCACACCGTTGAGCGCATTCAGCGCATCAATAAACGGCGACATTTTTTCCACCATCTCCGCGCCGCTCTCTTTCTGCGCATTCAAATAGAGTTCAATGGCACAGGTCAGGCCGAGAATCCCCTCTTTGCCGACCTTCATCGCCCGACCAATACCCGCCGTCTGGCGTTTCACCCACTCGACGTACTGGGTTTTGCCGATGACCAGTCCGCTGGTAGGGCCTTCGATCGCCTTCGCGCCGCTGTAGATCACCAGATCGGCCCCCGAACGGTAGTAGCACTGCAGATCTTCTTCCGCCGCCGCATCAACAATCAGCGGCAGATTGTGTTTACGCGCCACGACGACGGCCTGCTCAACGCTGAGCATGCTTTTTTGTACGCAGTGGTGGGATTTGATGTAAAGAATCGCCGCCGTGCGTGGGGTGATTGCCGCCGCCAGCTGTGCGGCAGAGCATTCATTGGCATATCCGGCTTCCACCAGCTTGCCACCGCCCAGCGCCACCATCGTGCCAACCGGCGCACCAAAGTTAACGTTGTGCCCTTTCGGCAACACGATTTCGTTATTCTCAATCGGTGTGACGTGCAGGTTCTCCAGCAACCAGTCGCTGTCCTGGACCAGCACGGCGGCCACCGACTGAGCAATGCCCGCAGACGCACAGGAAACCACCGTCGCCCCTTCCACATCCAGCAGCTTCGCAATGTATTCCCCGGTTTTATTCACCAGATCTTTCATCTCAAAGTACTGGTTCATACCGGCCATCGCCGCTTCCACCACTTCCGGGCGCGGCGTGGACACGCCCAGCGCCGTCATTCGTCCGGAGGTATTAATTACCTGCTTTAAATGGTATTTCTCAAAAATCGAAGGCATGTTCCGCGCTCCCTTGTTCGGTCATATAGCCCTTGCCCGCACGTATTGCGGCAAGCGGCACCAGCAGTTTTTCAGCCTGTAAGCTGTCATTTTCGGCATCGATCAGCACGGTTGGCTGACGCTTCAGCGTAAAGAGGGTTAAGTCAGCGTCCAGACCTGGCTGGAGGCGACCTTTGGATTTCAGACGCAAGCCGTCGGCGGCATTCGCCGTCACACAGTTGATGACTTGCGGCAGCGACATCCCGATGGCGAGGAATTTCGACATCACATTCGCCAGCGAATGCACCGGGCCGTTAATACGGTTGCGGCAATAGATATCAGAACTGATGGTGTGCGGCAGAATGCCTAAGCTGATGGCACGTTTCGCCACCGCAAAACTCAGGCTGGCCGTGCCGTGCCCGACGTCCAGACGCACGCCGCGCTGAATCGCCCGGGTGACCGAGGCGCGCAGTTCACCCTCCGGCGTCAGAATGCGATTGGGTTTTCCGTTGTAGCAGTGGGTGATGATATCGCCCGCCGTCAGGCGCTCCGCGATCTCATCCAGATCCGGCGGGTTATTGCCAATGTGGACCATCAGGGGCAAATCACCGTTCGCTTGCTGCATCGCTTTGGCACGTTCCAGCGGCGTGATGCCATTTTCACCCACCACGCTGCTGCTCATACGCGCTTTCAGGCCGACGATGAAATCAGGGTAGCGTTTCACCGCCTGCTGTACCGCGTCGGCATCGATGTTGGCCATATTCGCCAGTTCGTTTTGTGCAATCAGCCCGACGCGGGAGATATTCAGAAGTGCATAGACTTCCGTCGCGGCGTCGCGCGTGAGGGTATAGAAATCATCAATATCATCGGCACCGGTACTGCCCGCATCCACCACGGTCGTCACGCCGGTGGCAATGCCTACGCTGTCCGGTTCGTCGTGATAAATCGGGGAATTTGGATAACAGTGAACGTGGGAATCAATCCATCCGGCGCTGACGTAGTACTCGCCGTTGAGCTCAACGGTTTTCACCGCCGGGTCGTTTATCTCGCCTAACGCGGCGATTTTGCCGTCCTTCAGGGCGATATCACAGACCGTATCGTCAACCAGACGCGCACGGCGAAGGAGTAAATCAAACATGTCTCTCTCCTTTTGCCGGATAGCGGCGTAACCACCCTATCCGGCCAACAAAGACGCGCTTATCCGTAGGCCTGATAAGCGCTTTGCCATCAGGTAATTAGCTAATCGCAATCGGGAAGATTGAACCTAAAATCATGGCGCCAAGGATAGCGCCCCCGGTGATCGGTTTCTGCCAGATGTAAAACAGCAGTGCGCCGACCAAAGAACCCACGCCGATAGGGATCGACGCCGTCATCGCGCTGAGGATGATCAAGGGGCCGAGGAAACGCCCCGAGGCGTTACCGGCCCCCATCATCACGTCCGCCCCGTAGGTCGAGTCACTCTGATTGATGGTGAACTTACGCGCCAGGATAATGACGTAACCAATCGCCAGGCCAATCGCCAGCCCCGTAGCGAGAGAAGCGATAAAGTTCTCAACCGGGAACACAATGCCTGCGCCCAACAACAGCGCCGGAACCCCCAGACCAACGCCGGTCTGAATCGCACCGCCGATATCCAGAATCCCCACCAGGGAGCCTTCGATAATGCGGGCGAACAGGAAGCTGGCACCAAACGCGGCCACTGCGCCGTACGATCCGGTATCAATCCCCGCTTTCAGCATCGCCACGAACGCCACTTCGTTAAACGCGCCAATCCCGTACAGGTAGTACATGTGCGTCCCGGCAAACACGCCGGAGGAGAGCAAGCCAACGAAGATCGGGAACGACCAGTCGGCAAACCAAAAACCTTTATTCTGTTCCATTGTGGCCTCCGTTATTTGCCGCTAAGCGAGTTGTGGATCAGTTCGAGCCAGTTCGGCACGGTCATGTGGAAGGATTCGATCATCTTCATGTCGAAGCCACGGAAGAAGCCGCTCAGGACGAACAGCAGAACGATGGCCGCCATCATCACTTTGGTCACATGGTTCCAGCCGCTCTCTTCAACGCCTTTACCAATCAGGATGCCGAGGACCAGACCCGGTACGGCGTTACCCATGATCAACTGTGCCGCGCCGCCGAAAACGGTTGCCCAGAAGCCTGATTTCTTACCCGCGTCGATCGCCGCCAGCCAGAAGATCACCGGCATCACGGTGTTGACCAGCAGGTTTGCCGCAGGGACCAGCACCTTAACGGCGGTCACCTGCAACGCTTCCGGTACGGAAGAGGCTGTGAGGTTCAGGAAGGTCACGACGATCATGCCGATGATGCCGCAGGCAATCGCCATCTTTTTCGGGTCATGCAGCGTTTCACCGACATTGCGGTTTTTAATCATCAGCGCTGCCGCGCCCCAGTTAGGAATGATGCGGTGATCCACGTCCTGTGTGAACGAGCCCGCCGCAACGGATGAGGCCCAGGCGTTGAAGAAAAAGCCCAGACCAAACGAGAAGTGAGAAGCCGGATCCCCTTCGCAGGAATTCAGTTCCCCCAGAGTTCGAAACGCACCCATCCCCTGTGTGGTAGGCGCATGAAACATGCGTGCAGCCCCGGCCCCCACACCCACGCCGACGAGGGCACCGATGATGAGCGATTTTATTAAAATTATCAGGAACATAATTATGCCTTCTTAACAAGAATCAGCGTTGCGAGACAAAATCCACCTTGTCCAGATTGATGGCTGTCACGTTGACGGTCACATCCAGCTCCACGCTGTAAGTGCGTCGTTCCCGGCGCAGAAAGAAGAACAAAAACGCTTCTTTGCGCACCGCTTCACGCGCTTGAACAACCTGCACATCCTGTGGCTCAATACGCAGTAAAATGTGCGGCGATGCCTTCATGACCGCGGCCTGAACGTGGTTCAGGGCATCGGCAAAGGCGCGCGCTTTGGCTTCGCCTTTACCGGTGACTCTCACCGTTGTGGTGAATTGTTCTTTCATACTTACGCGCCGTATTTTTTCTGCCACGCCTGGACCAGGCGCTCGCCAAGCTCTTCTTTATCCATAAAGCCGAACCCCAGCACGTTGCAGCCTTCGTTAATCGCCGTTACGCCTTCATCCACAGAGCGCATCCCGTATTTGGCTTTGTAACCGTATTTGTTCTGTGCAGTGATGGCGCCCGCGCCGCCGCTGCCGCAAAAAGAGATGCCGAACGTGGCGTTTTCCGCTTTCATCACGTCCCCCAGTTTCATATCCGCGGCAACGCCCGGTACTACCACCGCACGACCACCGGCTTTCTCGACGCCTGCCGCCACTTTCTGGCCTTTACCCAGACGATCGCCAATCACGACTGTAATCTGTTCCATGTTGTTGCTCCTTAAAGGTTGTCTTTCGCGACTTCAAAGTGGACGGACAGCAGCCAGGCTTCTTCCTCGGGAAGGTTGCCAAACGCTGCGACCACGTCGCGGGCAAGCGCCATTGAGTCGGCTGAAATTTCATCAAACAAACTGGCTTCCACTTGCGGCAAAGGCTCGCCGGTCACCGACCGGTGCGCCATGGCGCGAACGTGAGACGTCAGCATTTGTTCCTGTACGGCGTTGGGAATGATGTGATGTTCACGCAGCAAGGCATACACTTGCGCCAGCATGCGATCGGCCAGTTCACCAATCTGCGCCACCTGTTCCCCCATGTCGTTCATTACTGCTCCGTTATTCACTCGTCTTACCCCGTTAATGGCTCTGAGTTAAAACTAGCGGTGGGGGTAAAAAGTTTGTAGCGAGTTGTTTTCCACTTCGAAGTGGAAAGGCGAGTGGCAATAGTGATGTGTTTCACAGAAAAGGGGGTTTTGATGATTTATCGCTGGAAAAGTGTGATTTTATTCACAGATTATTAGCTCTGACTACGAATTTACGAGCGTTAAAAAAAAAGCAAAATTGTGACTTCAGGAGGGGATTGAGGTTCTTGATAAGAATGCCTTATGACCCAGAACATTTTTGAGTGTCTGGGACATAAGTTAAGGTATTAAACCGTGATACGTTTCAAACATATATCAATATCACTGTCACTATATCCAGGCGTAATTTCAAAATAGGCGATACCAGCTTTACGGCAAGCTTCTTTTTTAACTGCATCACGTTGAATGGCATTTCCCTGATAATGAGCACCGCCCTGATATTCAAAAACCGCAAGAGGATCGCCATATCGCGTAACGATAACGAAGTCAGCACGTTTGCTGTTAATACAACCATAGGCCGCTTTATCTTTCGAGCCTATAATTTCTCCAAAACTTACCTGAGCAAAAACCATATGTTCTAATTTGTTTCTCTTTATCGTGTTTTCAAGCTTTCTGTAAAGGTATGATTCCTCTTTATTCATAAGCTTACGCTTATAAAAGTCACCCTGAGCAACAATGGATAACTGATTCGTCGGATCGATATAATTTAAATATTTCTTCTTGGCGGTTTTTTTATTCACGAAGAAAATAACAAACAATGCTACAACGATAAATATCGCATATTCCATTATACTTTTCCTTAGTAAAGTCGTTTACCTATAAATTTTTTGAATAATAGAAAAGGGATTTAAATAAAGAATAAACGAATAAGGCGGTGAAATCACCGCCTTATTACTAATTAACGATACTTCTTGTGATACGCGTTGCGGGTGGTTTTGAATTGTTCCGCCGCGGCCTGCGCTTCTTTGACCTTCCCTTCGTTTGCCAGCTTCAGCGCACCGTCGATCTGGCCGACCAGAATGTCGAAACCATGACGGAAATCTTTCATTTCCGGGCTATCTGAGGCCTTGCTTTCCAGTTTTGGCGGCGTCGCTTTTTGCGCGTCCAGCGCAGCGGCGCGCATTTTGGTTAACGCATCGGTCACTTGCGTCGCGTTATCCGCTTTTTCGATTACCTTCAGGTTATCGTTAAGCGTTTCCATATTATCTTCCAGATCAGCGGCGAACACGGAAGAGCCCAAAACTAACGTTGAAGCTGCGATGATTGCTAACAGATGTTTACGCATTGCTCACTTCCTTTTTTTTATTGTTATGGCGCGGCAGGTCGCGCCATGGATGTTTACTGCCCGGCGATTTTCATCTCCGGCAACAGTACTGAACCACACTGTATATTGCTACGTGTTTCAATATCGTTACCAATCGTCACAATATTGCGCCACATCTCTTTTAAATTTCCGGCGATGGTAATTTCGCTCACAGGGTATTGAATTTCCCCGTTTTCAACCCAGAAACCGGCTGCGCCGCGGGAATAATCCCCGGTAATGCCGCTCACGCCCTGGCCCATCAGTTCAGTGACCACCAGACCGGTGCCCATCTCTTTAAGCATCTGCTCAAAGTTCAGTCCTTGTCCGGCAATACGCCAGTTATGAATGCCGCCCGCATGACCGGTGCTTTTCAGCCCCAGCTTACGTGCGGAGTAGTTGGTCAGCAGCCATTGAGTCAGAACGCCGTCTTTCACAATGTCACGACGTTCCGTGCGCACGCCTTCGCTGTCAAACGGTGAGGAGGCCAGTCCTTTCAGCAGGTGCGGATGCTCCTCAATGGTCAGCCATTCAGGCAGAATTTGTTTGCCCAGCGAATCCAGCAAGAACGTGGATTTGCGGTACACCGAACCGCCCGCAATTGCGCCAACCAGATGTCCAATCAGCCCGGTCGCCACTTCGTTAGCAAAAATCACCGGCGCTTTCATGGTCGAGAGTTTACGCGGAGACAGGCGGGATAACGTGCGGCGAGCACAGTCTGCGCCTACCCATTCCGGCGTTTGTAGATCGCCCATCGCGCGACCAATGGTGTAGGCGTAATCGCGCTCCATATCGCCGTTTTCTTCGGCAATTACGCAACTGGACAGTGAATGGCGGGTGGAGCAATAGCCCTGCAACATACCGTGGCTGTTGCCGAACACTTTAATGCCATAGTGGCTGTTAAAACTGCCGCCTTCCGTATTGGTGATGCGTTTGTCGGCCTGCAAAGAGGCCTGTTCAGCACGCGCTGCCAGTTCGATGGCTTCGTCCGGGGAAATGTCAGCCGGGTGGAACAGGTCCAGATCCGGCGCGTCAAAAGCCAGCAGTTCTTTGTCGGCCACACCGGCGCACGGATCCGGTGAAGTGTAGCGCGCGATATCCAGCGCCGCCTGGACGGTACGGGCAATCGCCTGTGGGCTTAAATCGGTCGATGAGGCGCTGCCTTTACGGTTCTGATGGTAGATGGTAATCCCCAGCGCACCATCGCTATTGAATTCGACATTCTCCACTTCACCATAACGGGTGCTGACACTGATGCCGGTCGTTTTGCTTACGGCGACTTCCGCCCCGTCCGATTTGCCTGAGGCTAACTCCAGCGCTGTCGAAACTGCTTCTTCCAGAATCTTACGCTGCGCTTCAACTTGTGAGATTACTTTCATCGCAAATGCCATAATGTAGAGAGAGTTTCTTTGAAGTCTAACAGAGAACCGTTTTTCAGTGCGCATCTTAACTGGTAACATTAGCCTCTTTTTTTAAGGAGCCTGACATGACAAAGCAGCCCGAAGACTGGCTCGACGACGTTCCCGGTGATGACATCGAAGACGAAGACGATGAAATTATCTGGGTCAGCAAAAGTGAAATTAAACGCGACGCCGAGGAGCTAAAACGCCTGGGCGCGGAACTGGTGGATCTGGGGAAAAACGCGCTGGACAAAATCCCGCTTGATGCGGACCTGCGTGCCGCCATTGAGCTGGCCCAGCGTATCAAGATGGAAGGTCGCCGCCGTCAGTTGCAGTTGATTGGTAAATTGCTGCGCCAACGCGAGGTGGATCCTATCCGTCAGGCGCTGGATAAGTTGAAAAACCGCCACAACCAGCAAGTGGTGTTGTTTCACAAGCTTGAGCATCTGCGCGATCGTCTGATCGATGAAGGCGATGACGCGGTAGAAGAGGTGCTGAATCTGTGGCCGCACGCCGATCGTCAGCAGTTACGCTCGCTGATCCGCAATGCGAAGAAAGAGAAAGAAGGGAATAAGCCGCCGAAGTCCGCACGTCAGATCTTCCAGTATCTGCGCGAACTGGCGGAAAACGAAGAGTAATCCCGTACGCTAAATAGGCCCGGTAAGCGTCATGGACTGACCCCATAAATCTGGACAGTTTATATTAAGCGGCCTTCAGAGCCTGGGCCCGGTACTCTACCGGACTCAGGCCTTTTAGTTTCAGGCTTATCCGCTCGTTGTTGTAGTAACGGATATAATCCTCTATCGCCTTCCTCAGTTCGCTGATATTGCTGAACTGACTCAGGTAAAAACACTCCGATTTCAGCGTCCCGAAGAAGTTTTCCATCACGGCATTATCCAGACAGTTTCCTTTTCGGGACATACTTTGCGTCATGCCCTGCGCCTTTAACTTTGCCTGATAGCCTGCCATCCGATATTGCCAGCCCTGATCTGTGTGCAGCAAGGGGGCGTCGTCTGGTCCGAGCTTTAAGAACGCATCCCGCAGCATGGTATTAACCATCTCCATCACCGGCCTTTCCGACAGGCTGTAGGAGATTATTTCCCGGTTAAAAAGATCGAGTACCGGCGACAGGTACAGCTTTTTACCCTGCAGCGAGAACTCTGTAACATCCGTAACCCATTTTTCATTGGCTTTTGATGCACTGAAGTTCCTGCTCAGGATATTGGGGGCTGCCTTGCCTGTTTCCCCCTTCCATGAGCGGTATTTCTTCGCCCTTATCAGAGACCGGAGCGACAGCTCTGTCATCAGCCGCTGCACGGTTTTATGGTTCACCAGCAGACCCTGCTTTCTCAGCGAAAGCGTGATCCTGCGGTAGCCATAACGGCCTTTGTGCCAGGCGTATATCTCACGGATTTTATCTTTCAGCCCGGCATGCCTGTCCACCTGCTTCAGGGCATTCATATTGTAATACCATGTACTGCGGGACATGCCTGCCGCGCGCAGGAGGTCTCGCAGAGCGTGCTTATGCCTCAGTTCACTGATTATCAGGGCTTGCTGCCGTTTTTTTCGCTCTGAACCAAGGCCTTCAACTTTTTTAGATAGGCATTCTCTGCCCGCAGGTAACGGAGTTCAGCCCGGAGTTCTTCGGGGGAGAGTTTTTCCAGTTCTTTATCTGTAGGGGATGGGGGGATTTTTTGTTTTGTCATTTTTCCAGGCCGCCCGCGTTGAATGTTTAGCAGTCCTTCCGCTCCGGCATCGTTGTACACGCAGACCCAGTGTCGGACAAGCGTTTCTGCAGAGAGATTAAACCGGGCAGCTGCTTCACGCATCGTCAGGTGGTCACGGATAACCGCCCGGACGACGACGAGTTTAAATTCAGCTGAATGATGTTTATTTTTCCCTGACAGCCCTTCCATACCGTGGAGTTGCCACGCCCTGACCCAGCGACGGACGGAAGTTCTTTCAACACCAAAACGGTCGGCTGTACGCTCTTCTCCGTCTTTTCCGGACAAATAATGATTAACCACAGCCAGTTTTGTTTCAGGGGAATATTTTGGCTTTGCCATAAAAAACTGCACCTTACTCAGTTGAGTGTCCAACTTTTGGGGTGCAGTCCAGTCAGCGCCACCGGGCATTTTTATTACTCTTCAGCTTCCGCTTCGGCTTTCTTCGCCAGACCATCCAGCAGTTTCTGGTGAATTCCACCAAATCCGCCGTTACTCATCACCAGAATGTGATCGCCCGGCTGCGCCGTTTTCACGATCATCTCTGCCAGCGTATCCACATCCCCGCTCCAGTGAGCAGGCTGAATGCAGGCGTCCGCCACTTCCGCGACTTGCCACGGAATATGCGGTGGTTGCAGCAGATACACTTCATCTGCGCGGCCCAATGACGGTGCCAGGTCGTCTTTGCACAGCCCCATCTTCATGGTGTTGGAACGCGGTTCCAGCACGGCGATAATGCGCGCCGTGCCGCCTACTTTTCCGCGCAGCGCCGCCAGCGTTGCCAGAATCGCCGTTGGGTGATGAGCAAAATCGTCGTACACCGTGACGCCGTTTGCTTCACCGCGCAGTTCCAGGCGGCGACGGGCATTAATAAATGATCCCAGCGCCTGAGCCGCATCCGCCGGTTGGACGCCAACATGACGGGCTGCGGCGATTGCCATCAGACCGTTGTGCATGTTGTGCTCACCGACCAGCGACCACTTCACGTCGCCGACCTTTTCACCGTCCAGCCACACTTCCCATTCAGAAGCATCGACGTTCAGCTTTTTCGCCTGCCAGTGGCCCTGCTCGCCCACCAGCTCCTGTTCGCTCCAGCAGCCCATCGCCATCGTCTGCTTCAGGTTAATGTCGTGCTCAGGATAGATGATCCGCCCCTGCCCAGGCACAATGCGGACCAGATGGTGGAACTGCTTCTGGATCGCTTTCAGATCGTCAAAGATATCCGCATGATCAAACTCAAGGTTATTGAGGATCAGCGTACGCGGGCAGTAATGTACGAATTTGGATCGTTTATCAAAGAAGGCGCAGTCGTACTCATCCGCTTCAATCACGAAAAAGTTGCTTTCGCCCAGACGCGCAGAAACGTCAAAGTTCCCCGGCACGCCGCCAATCACAAAACCGGGTTTGTAACCGCAAGCGTCCAGAATCCAGGTCGCCATGCCGGCGGTCGTGGTTTTACCGTGCGTTCCCGCAACGGCCAGCACCCAACGATCGCGCAACACAAAATCATGCAGCCACTGCGGGCCGGACATGAACGGAATGTTTTTCTCCAGCACCGCCTCAACGCACGGATTCCCACGGGTCATGGCATTGCCGATGATCACCAAATCCGGCTGCGGGTCGAGTTGACTGGGGTCATAACCCTGAATCAAATCAATGCCCTGATTCTCAAGCAAGGTACTCATCGGCGGATACACATTGGCGTCCGAACCCGTTACTTCATGACCGAGCGAGCGCGCCAGCATCGCCAGACCGCCCATGAACGTGCCACAAATTCCCAAAATATGAATGCGCATACGTCACTATCCTAATTTAACCCAGGGGGCATTTTACGCATATGTCAGCCAAGTGAGAAACGCATTTCAGGATAATCCGTAGTTTGCTGGCGCGATTCACCTGAGCGCAGCCACTGAAATATTTGTTAAGATTGTTACGGTCGCTTTACTCCATATTAATTGCAGGGAAAGTGTTATGAAAACGTTAGGTGAATTTATTGTCGAGAAGCAGCACGAGTTCTCTCATGCTACAGGTGAGCTCACTGCGTTGTTGTCGGCAATAAAGCTGGGCGCCAAGATCATCCACCGCGATATCAACAAGGCCGGTCTGGTCGATATCCTGGGTGCCAGCGGTGCTGAGAACGTACAGGGTGAGGTTCAGCAGAAACTCGACCTGTTCGCGAACGAAAAACTGAAAGCTGCACTCAAGGCGCGTGATATTGTCGCGGGTATTGCCTCTGAAGAAGAAGATGAAATCGTCGTTTTCGAAGGCTGTGAACACGCGAAATACGTGGTGCTGATGGATCCGCTGGATGGATCGTCCAACATCGATGTTAACGTCTCTGTCGGGACCATTTTCTCTATCTACCGCCGCGTGACGCCTGTCGGCACGCCGGTCACGGAAGAAGATTTCCTGCAACCAGGCAACAAGCAGGTTGCTGCGGGTTACGTGGTTTACGGCTCTTCCACCATGCTGGTTTACACCACCGGCTGCGGCGTCCACGCCTTTACCTACGATCCGTCGCTGGGTGTGTTCTGCCTGTGTCAGGAGCGGATGCGCTTCCCGGAGAAAGGCAACACCTACTCCATTAACGAAGGCAACTACATCAAATTCCCGAACGGCGTGAAGAAGTACATCAAGTTCTGCCAGGAAGAGGATAAATCCACGCAGCGCCCGTATACCTCGCGCTACATCGGCTCACTGGTTGCTGACTTCCATCGTAACCTGCTGAAAGGCGGGATCTACCTTTACCCAAGCACCGCCAGCCACCCGGACGGTAAACTGCGTCTGCTGTACGAGTGCAACCCAATGGCATTCCTTGCGGAGCAAGCGGGCGGCAAGGCGAGCGACGGGAAAGAGCGTATTCTGGATATCACGCCGGAAAGCCTGCACCAGCGTCGTTCGTTCTTCGTCGGCAACAACCATATGGTTGAAGATGTAGAACGCTTTATCCGGGAATTCCCGGACGCGTAAAACTCTTGCCGGATGGAGCTGACGCTTATCCAGCCTACACGCTAAACGCCTCTCCCCGGAGAGGCGTTTTTCTGTCAGGCGGTCTGCAATTTAAACGACGCCATCGCTTCAATCAGCGCATGCGATTGCTCTTCCAGGGAACGGGTTGCCGCAGAAGACTGTTGTACCAGCGCCGCATTCTGCTGCGCCGTTTCATCCATCTGACTCACCGCGATATTCACCTGTTCGATACCGCGACTCTGCTCCTGCGACGCACTGGCGATTTCCCGCATCAGTTTGGTCATCCGCATGACTTCGCTGGCAATCTCATCCATCGTTTCGCCTGCCTGCATCGCCAGATCGCTGCCCTCTCCCACCTGTGACTGCGAGTCGCCAATCAGCGTACGAATCTCTTTTGCGGCCTCCGCGCTACGGCTGGCCAGATTGCGCACTTCGCCCGCCACCACGGCAAAACCGCGTCCCTGCTCTCCCGCGCGCGCCGCTTCAACCGAGGCGTTCAGCGCCAGAATATTGGTCTGGAACGCAATCCCGTCGATCACGCCAAGAATATCGGCGATACGATTAGCACTCCCGGAAATGTCGCGCATTTTTTCAATGACATAACAGACCATTTCACTGCCGCGATCGGCGGTATCAGAAACCGATTTCGCCAGTTGATGCGCCTGATCGGCGTTTTCCGCATTCTGTTTCACCGTTGCGGTAAGCTCCTCCATGCTGGCGGCAGTTTGTTCCAGCGAGGTCGCCGTCGATTCGGTGCGTGTCGCCAGATGAATATTGCCCGCCGTCAGTTCACGACTGCCGGTGTCTATCTGCGAACTGGCATCGCGAACGCGTCTGACAGATTCACTCAGCGCCATGCGCATCCCTTCAAGCGCGGCCTGCAGGCGATTAAACTCGGCGCTGGCATAACGGCTTTCTGCCGCCGACAAATCTCCCGTCGCCAGGCGTTCCAGTTGTTCAACCACATTATCGAGCGGTTTCAGCAGTTTATTACGCAATAACAGCCAGACCACCGCCAACAGGGCGATGGCCGTCAGCGTCGTCGCGGTCATCACTCCGTAATAAATCCATGAGGTAATGATTCGCGTGGAGGCGTAAATCCCCATGCTGCCTGTTAGCAGCAATAACAGGGTAATAAGCGACAATAAAACCAACAGGGTATTTCGTAGGGAGAGGGATTTTGGCATCGTTATTTTCCGGTTGTAAGATATACAGAAACTATCGACAACAACCGGAAAAAGTTTAGGTGTTTAAGTAAAATCTGTGTCTCACTTCGGCGTCGCGGCCGGGCCGACTCGTGTTACCGGCGAGCTCTGTCGATTTTCCCAAAGCACCGTCAGACCGCGCTGCAACGCAATGAAAATAAATAACAAAACGCCAATGGCAATTTTCGTCCACCATGAACTGAGCGTGCCGTCGAAGTTAATGTAGGTCTGGATCAGCCCCTGAATCGCCACGCCAAACAGCGTTCCAAGAACCGTACCGACCCCACCGCTCAGCAACGTACCACCGATCACCACCGAAGCGATCGCATCCAGCTCTACGCCCACTCCCGCCAGCGCGTAGCCAGCCTGGGTGTAAACAGAAAAGACAATCCCGGCCAGCGTCGCCAGCCCGGTTGACAGCATATAAATGCGGATCGTGGTGCTACGGGTGGAAATCCCCATCAGGTTCGCCGATGTCGCATTCCCGCCAATGGCATACACCTGATTGCCAAACCGGGTGCGATGCGCGAGGAAAATCCCAATGACCACCACCGCCAGCATCAGCAGGCCCATCGCGCTCAGACGCCCACCGCCGGGGATTTTCCACGCCAGGCTGGAAAGCGTGTCATAGATGGGATGGTTAATCGGGATCGACTCTTCCGATACCAGGTAACTGACCCCGCGCAGGAAAAACATACCGGCAAGCGTGATGATAAACGCCGGGATCTTCAGCGCATCAATCAGCAACCCCATGAACGCGCCAAACGCGCAGCCCATCGCCAACACCAGCGGAAACGCCAGTAACGGCGAGATCCCCCAGTAGCCGATGGCCTTCGCCAGGAATACGCCGGTGAAGGCGATCACCGATCCCACGGAGAGATCGATCCCACCGGAGAGGATCACAAAGGTCATCCCCACGGCGATGATCCCCAGGAAGGCATTATCGGTCAGAATGTTGCAGATCACGCGCGTGGAGGCAAAGCCTGGAAACTGCGTCAGACAATAGAGATAGCCCAGCACGAAAACCCCGAGGGTGATCATTAACGGTAAATTACGTTTTATCACGACCACGCACTCCTTTTAGCAAACTGATAAAGCGCTGTGACTGCACAATCAGTACGCACAGCACCACAATAGCTTTGACCACCTGGTTCATCTCCGGCGGAAACCCGGACAGCAGGATCCCGGTGTTCATCCCCTGAATGATCAGCGCACCCACCACCGATAACAGCAGATTAAAGCGCCCGCCCATCAGGGAACCGCCGCCGATCACCACCGCCAGAATGGCGTCCAGCTCCAGCCACAATCCGGCGTTGTTGGCATCCGCACCGCGAATATCCGCCGTGACGATAATCCCGGCGATTGCCGCGCACAGCCCACTCAACACATAGGTGAGCATAACGATGACTCGTGTGTTGACGCCGGCATTTTTCGCTGCCCGGATGTTAATCCCCACCGCTTCAATAAACATCCCGAGCGCCGTTCGCCGGGTCAACAGCCAGAACAACAGCAGCGTGATCAGCGCGATAATCACCGGCGTGGGAAACAGCAGCAGCGAGCCGCTGCCGAACCAGGAGAGCGTGGGCGAATTGAAGGTGACAATCTGTCCAGAGGTGATCAGTTGCGCCACGCCGCGACCCGCCACCATCAGGATTAGCGTGGCGACAAACGGCTGAATTTTGAGGATCGCCACCAGGACGCCGTTCCACAGGCCAGCCAGCACGCCGGTCCCCAATGCGGCAAGCAGGACCACTGGCAGGCTGTGACCGGCGACGGTCATCGCCGCGGTCGTGGCGCCGGCAATCGCCATCACCGCGCCAACGGAAAGGTCAATGCCGCCGGTGGCAATAACCAGCGTCATCCCTATCGCCAACAGCGCGACGGGAGCGGCGCGATTCAGGATATCGATCGGGCTGCCGAACAGACGACCGTCCTGCAAGATAATCTGGTAAAAGTGGGGGGCGACGAGGCTGTCCACCAACAGCACCAGCAGCAGCGCAATCAGCTGCGGCATACCGGTCGGCCAGCGAAAGCGTCGCTTTGGCGGCGTGGTTTGCGGGAGAGATTGGGGCATCACAAGAGTCTCCTTACGCCGCGATGGCGTTCATGATCGCCGGAACGGACAGTTCAGCCAGCGGGATCTCCGCCACCTGTTTGCGGTCACGCATGATGATCACCCGATCCGCATAGCCTACCAGTTCCTCCAGCTCCGAGGAGATCACCAGCAGCGCCAGACCATCGGCGCACAGCGTTTCGATCAGGCGGATGATCTCGGCATGCGCGCCTACGTCGATCCCTCGCGTCGGTTCATCGAGGATCAGAAACTGTGGTTTAGTCAGCAGCCAGCGCGATAGCAGCACTTTTTGCTGGTTGCCGCCGGAGAGAAACTCGATCGGCTGTTCTGCGCTGGGGGTGCGAATGCCAAGCTGACGGATAAACCGCTCGGCAATGTCGTTTTGTTCTTTGCGCGCAATCGGCCGCAACCAGCCGCGCTGGGCCTGCAATGCCAGGATGATGTTTTCGCGCACCGAGGCGGCGGCAATAATACCGTCCGTTTTGCGATCCTCCGGACAAAAACCGATCCCCAGGCATGATGCCTGATGAGGGGATCGCAGCGTCTGCGGTTTTCCTCTGATCAGCGCGCTGCCGCTGTCCGCCGGTTTGATACCGAAAATCACCTCGGCCGTTTCGGTGCGCCCGGATCCAAGCAGTCCCGCCAGACCGACGATCTCACCAGGTCGTACTTCGAGATCGAACGGGGAGATCGTCCCTTTCTTACCGAAACCTTTGAACGCGGCCACCGGTTTATCACTCAACAAGGTACGCCCCGCACGCTGTAACGCATGAGTGTCCAGCTCGCGTCCCAGCATCATTTTGACCAGTTCAATCTGCGGCAGCTCGCGGGTTTCCCGGCAGCCGACAAAACTGCCGTTACGCAGGACGGTGATCCGATCGCTGACCTGATAAACCTGATCAAGAAAATGGGTGACGAAGATCAGACTCACGCCGCGATCGCGCAGATGCCGCATTAAGCCGAACAGCATCTCAACCTCTTGCGTATCGAGACTGGCGGTAGGTTCATCAAGGATCAGAACTTTGGCGGAAAGATCGATCGCCCGGCAGATCGCGACGATCTGTTGCATCGCCACCGAATAGCGGTTCAGCGGTTCGCGCACGTCGAGGGAAAAACCGTAAGACGCCATTAGCGCCGTAGCGCGCTTTTCCATCTCTTTGCGCCGTAGCAGGCCAAATCGACGCGGTTCACGACCAATAAACAGGTTATCCGCCACCGACATATTCGGCAGCAGGTTCACTTCCTGATACACCGTGCCAATGCCCAGCTGTTGGGCATGTGCGGTATTTCTGGGGGAGATGGCACTGCCTTCCAGCCAGATACTACCGCGATCGGCATGATAGACGCCGGTCAGCGCTTTGATGAGCGTGGATTTTCCGGCCCCGTTCTCGCCGAGCAGCGCCATAATTTCGCCGCGACGCAGACTGAAATCGACGTTATCCAGCGCTTTGACGCCAGGAAAGAATTTACTTAATCCCTCTGTACGGAGGATCTCCTGGTGTTGTTCCGCGATCATAATAGCCCTCCGCGACAAGAGTGTGGCTCTGGAGGCCCGTAGGCCGGATAATGCGGTTACGTTGCCATCCGGCAGAACCTTTTCCTGATGGCGCTTCGCTTATCAGGCCTACGGTGTTAGGTATGCCCCCAGAAAGGGTCTGAACTTAGTAGCCCATGTTTTTCTTCTTCTCTAACTCTTCTTTCGCGGTATCCGGCAGATACAGCGTCGACTTGGTGATCGTGACCTTCTCAGGCATCGTGCCATCTTTCTTGAACTTCTCGAGCGCGTCGAAGGCCGGGCCTGCCATGTTCGGCGTCAGTTCAACGCTGGCATTCGCTTCACCGTCGATCATCGCTTTGTAGATGTCCGGTACGCCGTCAATAGAACCGGTCAGAATATCTTTGCCCGGTTTCAGCCCCGCTTCTTTGATCGCCTGGATAGCCCCGATCACCATGTCATCGTTATGGGCATAAACCATGCAGATGTTCTTGCCGTTGTTCTCGGCTTTGATAAAGCTCTCCATCACCTCTTTACCTTTACTACGGGTAAAGTCGCCGGACTGAGAGCGAATAATTTTGATGTTTGGTGCTTTGGCGATGGCTTCAGCAAACCCTTTCTTACGGTCAATCGCCACGCTGGCCCCGACGGTACCCTGCAGCTCAACCACATTACACGGCTTGCCGTTCACCTCTTTGATCAGCCAGTCGCCGATCAGTTGACCTTCCAGCACGTTGTTAGCAGTGACGGTGGTCATATAGAGAGATTTGTCTTTGACATCGATGGAACGATCGAGCAAGAAGACCGGGATCTCAGCATCTTTCGCTTCCTTCAACACCGGCTCCCACCCTGTTGCCACTACCGGCGCAATAAAGATGGCATCGACGCCCTGAGCGACAAAGGAACGCACGGCTTTAATCTGGTTTTCCTGCTTTTGCTGACCGTCAGCGATTTTCAGCGTGATGCCGCGCTTCTCGGCCTCGCTTTTCGCCACGTTGGTCTCTGCGGCGCGCCAGCCGGACTCAGAGCCGACCTGCGAAAATCCTACGGTTAATGGGGCGGCCATGGCCATAGACGACATGGCTGCCGAAACTGCTGTGACGATAAGTAAGCGCTTCCACATAACTGTGTCCTCGTAGGGTAGGTTATTGTTGGTTAAGAAACAGTCGCGAAAAAACTATAGACAATCGAACATGTAACGGATTGCGTTACATCACACTTCAAAAAAGTAAATAGAACGTTAATCACAAGTTTGTAATCGCTTTCATTTACCTATGAAAAAAGCGGCTGAAGATATGGATTTTTCTGTCATGCGAGTGGTCTGAAAAGACCAGCGGGAGACGAGTGAAAACGAAATCAGGCGGAGACATTCAGCGCGAGATAGCTATAATACTCGCCACTTGTTTACGACACAGTTAAAGGAAACAGACATGAGCTTACTCAACGTCCCTGCGGGCAAAGACCTGCCGGAAGATATCTACGTTGTTATCGAGATCCCGGCTAACGCCGATCCGATCAAATACGAAGTCGACAAAGAGAGCGGCGCACTGTTCGTTGACCGCTTCATGTCCACCGCGATGTTCTATCCGTGCAACTACGGTTACATCAACCACACCCTGTCCCTGGACGGTGACCCGGTTGACGTACTGGTCCCGACCCCGTATCCGCTGCAGCCAGGCTCCGTTATCCGTTGCCGTCCGGTTGGCGTACTGAAAATGACCGACGAATCCGGTGAAGATGCGAAACTGGTTGCTGTACCGCACACCAAGCTGAGCAAAGAGTACGATCACATCAACGATGTGAACGACCTGCCGGAACTGCTGAAAGCGCAGATCACGCACTTCTTCGAGCACTATAAAGATCTCGAAAAAGGCAAATGGGTGAAAGTCGACGGTTGGGACAACGCTGAAGCGGCGAAAGCTGAAATCGTTGCCTCCTTCGAGCGTGCGGCGAAGAAGTAATTCGTCCTGTCGAGCGAAGCCCCGCATGTCGGGGCTTTTTTGTGTCCGTAAACGCGAGTCACCGACACAAAAAACTACGCCACCCGAAGGTGGCGTGGTAAAAGTGCTGGCAAACAAGGAAATGCCTGATGACGCTACGCTTATCAGGCCTACCCTGCGCGCTACTCAGTACTGGTCTCTGTCTAACCAGTTACCGCTTTCGATCAGTGTTAATCCCTCCACCGGGCGCTGGTACACGTACATCCATGCACTGCCATACGGCGTCTGGATCAACTGGCGCGCGTATTCACCGCCGCGGGTGCGCAGCGCATCCAGTTCGGCCAGAGTGGCGTTATCAATACGATAAACCTCACCGTGTACCGTTCCGTTCCCCGGAACTGCGCCTGGATAGTGGCCCAGGCTATACAACTGGTAGTTATCGATACTGTAATCGCCCAGCAACTGGGCGTTGGTCATCCAGTGGCTGTTGCCTTGTTTGGTTCGTAAACTGCCGTAGACAAATATTCGCATTGCTAAAACTCAAACTGATAGAGCAAATCCAGTGCCTGATCTACGCCAGACACGGCTTCCAGATATAGCTTAGGCATCAGGCGATAACGTAACGTGAGTGTCGCCAGTGAGTCAAATATACCCACACCATATTTCACCTGCAGACCTGGCAGTACGTATCCGCTGACGACCACCTGGGAGGAGTCGCCCACCCCCTGAGTATCCAGTGCCAGATTGCTTACGCCAAATGTCTCCCCGATTTTACCCACAACCTGACCACTTTGTGCAACCCCCAGGCCAATAAGCATGGAGGTCATCGCCGCACTGTCGCTCTGATCGCTGCTCAGACCCTGGCCGCGCAACAGATAAGAGAGCGCTTCCTGCTGCGACATTGCCGGGTCAGAGAAGATCTCAGCCTTCGGTTCATCTGCCGTTCCGGTGACGCGAACACCCGCGATCACGTCATCTTCGGTGGCTTCCGGGTTACGAATAGCTTCGATATTCAGCAACGGTTGGTCCGGCGGTCCAGAGAACAACAGTTCGCCTTTCCGCACAATCAGATCCTGACCGTAGGCGTGGAAACGGCCTTCCGGAATGTTGATCTGCCCGTTCAGCCCCAGCCCTTGCTTATCCTGCACCACGTTCAGATCGCCTGTCAGACGAGCTTTCAGACCAAACGCATTCATCCGCACGTTGTTACCCACATGCACAATCAGATTGCTGTTGATCGGGATCCCGGCGCTCTGCGGCTTCTCAGGTTGCAGGTCGTTATTGAGCATCACTTCATCGCTGGAGACGCCCACCGCGCTCTCTGGCAAGTCATGAACCACAATACGCGCCCACGGCACGTCCACCCTGCCATCGAGAGTGAACAGACTCGGCGTCGCTTCAAACACGACATCCGGAGAAACATCCAGTCGCACCATCGGCGGTACGGTGATACGTACCCTGCTGCCTTTCGCCGCCACACGCGCACGCCAGTTGTCGATCTGACTCCAGTCCGCGTCGCCGCTTAAGTTGATCTGCCCCTGCTGGGTTCGTATCACCCCGGCAAGCGTCGAGCGGGTACCGTTGAAATTCATCGCCAGTTGGCTCGGCTGCATATCAAACGGCATAAAGTTGCCGTCGATATCCAGCCCGCTTAGTTGCAGTTGCCCAAACATTTGCGGGCTCTGTACATCGCCGCCCAGACGCAGATTGGCGCTCAGCATCCCCGCCGCCTTTTCGCCGCGCGCGAAGATCGGGTTGACCATCGCCAGATTCACGTTGCGAATGTTGACGTTGCCGCCCAGGTTACGACGCCCTTGCGGATCGGTCACCTGTACCTGTCCGTCAAGCTGACCATTATTGGTCAGGCGGATCAGCCAGCCCAGTTCTGCACGATTGTTGCGCAGATCGGCTGTCACGTTCAGGGTATCGAACGCCAGCGGCAGCGGCGCATCGTTCACCGTCTGCGTCACCTTCACGTTACGCCCGGAGAGCGTAACATTACCCTGAGGCAGCCCTTCTTTGGTGGTGTCCCACGAAACGTCCGCTTTGCCAGTAAATACGCCACTGGCCTGCGTCGCCTCCGGCATAAACGGTTTCAGCATCGCCAGATCAAAGCGGTTAAGATTCACTACCGCCCGCCCTTCGGCACCCGCATCGATGGTTTGCGGCACGCACAGTTCAGCATTCGGATTTGCCCAGCAGTGCGGCCCGATACTGATTTTCTGCTCTTTGTTACGATAGTCCAGCGCGATGGCGCGAGTCAGGGTCAATGGCCCGACCGGCGTCTGGAAGCGGGTATTGCTCAGCGAGCCTTTCCAGCGCTCTTCTTTACGATCAAAACTCCCCGCCAGATCGAGCTGGCCGGAGACCGGCTCGCCCTGAACACGTAATTGCAACTCGTGCTGCTTCTCGCTGCCTTTGGCGTTCAGGGTCACAAGGTTGATGTTCACGTCGGGCTGCGAAATACGTTCAACCCGTACACTGAGGTTACCGGCAATCTGATCCGTCGATTTGATATCGCCTTCCACGCGCACCTGCGCCACGGACAGTTCCTGCCAGCGCAGCCCGCGGGCGGTGATATCCGCCAGCAGTTGCGGAGCGTCGACGGTACCACGCACCTTGACCAACCCTTTTGCCGTCCCGCCGAGTCCCGGCAGCGCGTTATCCAGTCCCGGCGCGTCGATGGTCGCATCCAGATTGAGATCTTTTACGCCCAGCTCGCCTTTCACATCGGCGCTGTTTGGTCCCAGTTCCAAATGCAGGCCCGGAATGGTCCACTGCAAATAGCTGTTGCCTTTCAGCGATCCGTTGACGTTAACCTTGTTCTGCTTAACGTTCCCGGTCAGTTTCAGCTCCGGCACGTCCATCTGCCAGGTGCCGCCATACAGGCTGCCCCGGGTTTTGATCAGGCCATTGAGCTTCGACGGCCAGTCCGGGATCTCTTTCGCGGTGTTGATGCCGTCCAGCGTCAACTCGCCTCGCCAGCTGATCGCCTGTTGCCAGTCCACCAGCGCTTTCAGCTCGGTTTTCCCTTCCAGCGCCGCCACGCTGAGTTTATCGAGATTAATTTGCTGTTCGTTGCCTTTCGCATCAAGGGTAATGGTCGCCGGCGGGATATCCTGCCCTTTCACCGCCGTACGCATCGACAGCGTGTAGTCCGTCATCTTGCCGGTGAGCTTGAGCTTGATATCGTCGGCCTGGAACTGTTTGTCGCCGGTAAAGGGCCAGTAAATCTGCTTACTGACCACCTCCAGATTCAGCGGTAGCCCGGCTTCCGCCAGACGCGTCTGGGCACGCAGAACCATGTCCACCGGCCCGGAAAGGTTCACACCCACTTCCAGTTGTTCACGCAGCGCCCCACCCACCTTCAGCTTCACCTTCTCGCCTTTCAGCGGATCGACGTTCAGCGTGCTGTTCAGGGTGATGTCTACCGGCCAGTTATTGGTCAACTGGGCCGTACCGCTGGCATTCACCGTACCCTGACTGGAGTCGATATCGAGCGCATCGAGCTTCATGTTGCCGTCGATGCTGCTTACTTTCAGCAGCAGGTTATACACCGTCAGGTCAGTATCGCCGGTGATACGCAGTTGTTCGCCTTTAAACGCTTCAATATTGAGATTGAGCGGCAGATGAACGTCCGTCATCTCCGGCAGAACCGGCTGCGAAAACAGATCTTTCAGCGTTTCACCAAGCGGTTTTTCATCCGGCTGCGGGTTCTGGATCTTCGGCTCGACCACCTCTTCCTGAGCAACCTCCGCCACTTTCGGCAGCGCGATCAGCAATCCCTGTAACGACGTGGGTTTCAGGGTCAGATCCTTCTCTTGCCAGTGCAAGCCGGAGGTAAAATCCATCACCGACACGATGGTGTCATCGATTTTAATATTGACGTTATTGAGCGCCACGCGAGAAAGCGTGATCGGATACGGCGTGGAGAGATTCAGTGGCCCGCTATCCTCTTCTTCCTCTACCTGCTCAGAAGGCGGCATTTTTTTACTGTCGATCGCCACATTAATGTCTTTGAGCGACAGATCGTTCACGCACAGGCTGCTGTTCCACAGGCAATTCAGCCCGACCGCCAGACGCACTTCCCCGGCGTTAACCGCTACACCAGGCTGGTCAAAGCGGATATTTTTCAGCGACAAATCATGCCAGCCGCCGGTGACCTGACCAATTTCCAGCCCCGGTACCCAGCGATTCGCCGCATTGAAGATCAAATGCAGGCCGGTTGCTGTTCCGACCAGAAACGCCACCGCTCCCAGCAACAGCAGGATAAAAATCAGGATGCCGAGGCTTATCTTCTTCCATAAACTCATAATTCAGGCCCCAGACCGATGTAAAACTGTAAACCGTGTTCCTCTTTGTCGCCGACCGGCACGGCAAAATCGAGCTTGATCGGCCCGACCGGAGACTGCCAGCGTACCCCCACCCCGGCGCCGGTTTTGAAATCGCTTTTGCGGATATCACTGACCGCTTCACCGCTATCGACAAACATCGCCCCCCACCATTTACCGGTCACGTTGTACTGGTATTCCAGCGATCCGGTCACCAGCTTCGAGGCCCCTTTCAGGTCACCATTGCTGTACTCTGGTGAGATGGATTTATATTTGTAGCCACGAATACTGCGGTCGCCCCCGGCGAAGAAACGCAGATCCGGCGGCACTTTGTCGAAATCACCGGTTTCGATCCAGCCAAGATTGCCGCGCATCACGAAGCGATGACGATCGTACAGGGAACGGATCCAGACGTTTTGCGCCTGAAAGACCGAGAAGTCGACATCAGAGCCCCAGGCGGTGTTGGAATAATCAATAGAGTAACGCTGGGAATCGCCCCAGGTGGGCATCAGTCCGCCGCGCGAACGGGTTCGGCTGATCATCACGCCGGGATAGAGCAGCATGGTAGTGTTCGTCACCTGCCCCTGCGTAAAGTGGTCGAGACTCCAGCGCAGGTTAATGGCGCGCTGCCAGCCGCTGGAAAGGTCCCAGTAGCGGGAAACCGCAAGCGTGGTGGAGTCCTGTTCGGTATCGTTGAGATCGGTACGCTTAAAGCCGCCTTGTACCAGATAGTACTGCTCCAGCGGGTTCTTCAGCAGCGGCATTTTGTAGCTGAAATCCAGTTGCTGTTCAGGCGATGAGATACTGGCGCTGGTCGTCAGGCTGTGACCGTAGGAGTTCATCCACGGTTTTTTCCACGTGGTCTTCACGCGCGGCCCCACGTCGGTGGAATACCCCACCCCGGTCTCAATGGTGTTTTCCGTTCGCGGTGAAACCACACCCTTCAGCGGCAGTACTTTGGTTTTTCGCGCTTTGTCGAATTCGGGCGCCACAACCACGGAATTAAACCAGCCAGTCGCCGAGAGTCGACGGTTCAGCTCGCCGAGATCTTTTGACTCGTATGCATCCCCTTCTTTAAAGGGCACCAGATTTTGCAGATACTCCTCGCGGATCTGCGAACCTTCAAAGGAGACGTGACCAAAGCGATAACGTTCACCACTGTCGTAATCGATATCCCAGAACGCCTGATGGCGATCAAGCGCAATACCCAACTGGCTCTTATTAAATTCGCTGTCGAAATACCCTTTACGTAGCGCCACGCTGGTGAGGGATTTTTTAAAGGCGTCATAATCCCCATGATCGAGCACCGTACCGATTGCCGGACGCGTTTTCAGCAGATCCAGGTAATCTCTGTCGGTACGCGCGCCGCCGCGTAAAATGACTTCTGTTCCGCCAATGCGCACCGGTTCACCGGGTGTCACTTTGGCTACCAGCACCTGACGCCCTTTCGCCGGAGGCGGACGCAGATCGAAATCGATGGTCGGTTCATAATAACCGAGCGCCTTCAACCCTTCGCGGATAGCGTCATCCACGCGCGCGCGAAAACGCCGATCCGGCGTGACTTCATCACTCTGGATAGTTGAGAGTTGTGCCCGGACGTTTTTCTCCAGTTCTCCTGATAGCCCTTCGACCTGTAGACGGACGTTCGCGGCAAAAGCAGAACTACTCAAACACAGCAGGCTCACCCAACATAACTGACGGATATGTGGCACTTTTTCTCCTGAAATCCCTTATTTCCACCCCTGGAAAAAAATCATAACGCCGCTCCACGGCTTAACAAAAACCCAACAATTGGGGTTGAAAAACAGACGACACCCCAAATATTTCTTATGTTTACTGTAGACGTATTCGTAACGGTTATTGTGTGCAAATACGCGTCTTGTTACAACCTTAACCCCAATTACTGATTTTCGGGAGAACGGCACCATGAGTTTATTTGATAAAAAGCATCTGATTTCACCGTCAGATGCCCTCCCTGGGCGCAATACCCCGATGCCCGTGGCGACGCTGCATGCCGTCAACAAACACTCGATGACAAATGTCCCCGAAGGGATGGAAATCGCCATTTTCGCCATGGGCTGTTTCTGGGGCGTAGAGCGGTTGTTCTGGCAACTGCCTGGCGTTTACAGCACCGCGGCAGGATACACCGGTGGCTATACGCCCAACCCCACCTACCGGGAAGTCTGCTCCGGTGAAACGGGCCACGCCGAAGCGGTGCGCGTGGTGTACGATCCGGCGGTCATCAGTTATGAGCAATTGCTGCAGGTGTTCTGGGAAAACCACGATCCGGCACAGGGCATGCAGCAGGGCAATGACCACGGCACTCAGTATCGTTCGGCTATCTATCCGCTGACGCCGGAACAGGACAGCGCCGCGCGCGCAAGCCTGGAGCGTTTCCAGGCAGCCATGCGCGCAGCGGGCGACGACCGTCCTATCACCACCGAAATCAGCAACGCGACACCGTTCTATTACGCTGAGGAAGACCATCAGCAGTATCTGCACAAAAACCCGTACGGCTACTGCGGTATCGGCGGGATTGGCGTCTGTTTACCGCCTGGAACAAAATAGAGATTATCAGGGTCCTGAGGGACCCTTTCTTTTTCATCAGCCCCGTAAGCGATAATTAATGGCATTCTCTCCATGAGCCATCGCCAGCCGCGTTTCAGATAAACAAATAGACAAAACTAATAGTTAATAACTATTTTCAATACTCTACATACCATTTGAACCAACAGATTGTTCACTTCCCCTACAAAGCAATAACTAAAAAATAACTATATATTTATTAGCTATTGCAATTAATCATTCGTTGCCATCATGCCTCGTGCACCAGGCCCGATTACCCCTTGAACGTCTGTATGATGGGCTCATCCAACATCGTAGATAACAAATATAAAATTTTAACACCTCGCTGCAAAATTGTAATAATCAAGTAAACCAACCATATAGCAATAATAATTTCATCCAAAATTAGATTATAATCTCCTTGAATGGTTTACATAGAATGTCATAATTTAATTTTCAAACAGAAACACTTAATTACAAAACTTCAAGTGAGCATGGGATTTTTCCATATTGCCACCCATAGATACACCTTATGGAAATAACATACGATCACGATATCACTTATATATTATTCTATGGAGCCAGGCTATGAATAGAAAATTAAAATTAATATCAGCAATGGTATTATCATCAGTTGCCATCGGTAATGCGCATGCTGCGTTGACGGATGATCAGGGAACTGTACATTTCCAGGGGAAAATTATTAATCCGCCCTGTGAAGTATCAACAGATTCAAAGACGGTAAACGTGACTTTCACGCCTATGGTCGCAACTACCTTTGCCGCTATCGGCTCTGAAAATCCGCAAACCCAGGACGTAGTGATTAATCTGAAATCCTGTCCAGCCGATACCACCATCAACCTGACGTTCTCTGGTGCGACTGCCACGACCAGCGATCAGCTGAAAGCAATGACAGGTTCGGATGCCACGGGTGTCGGTATTGTCATGTATGGAACTGGCAGTGCAGCCAGTACAAAAGTTGTTTTTGACAACAAGCCGGATGCGGCCTTTGCACAAACCACGCCAGCCGGTGAAGCCAGTGACCTGGCGTTTAATTATAAGGCTAAAGTTGTTGCAACTGTCACGCCAGCGGATATCAAAGGTGGCGATTTCACGGCAGATACAACCTATACCATTTCCTATCCTTAATGATAAAAGCGTAGAGAAGGCATATTGAATGATATGCCTTTCTGGCTTGCCTTATGATTTGTGAATGATGAAAAAATTAATACGTAATTCCTTTTTGTTAACATCTATATTAACGTGCGCGCCAGCGATTTCAGGTGTGCAGGTTGGCGCAACCCGTATTGTGTACCCATCCAATAGTGATGAGGTTCAGTTGACTGTTCAAAGTAAAAACACATCAACGAATCATCTGGTTCAGGCATGGGTAAGTAATATAGACGATCAAGGTGATGCGCCTTTTATTGCTACCCCCCCTCTTATGAAGCTTGGAGCAGGCCAGGAAACTATTTTCCATTTTATTTATGCCAAAAAAGGAGCTGAACTTCCTAAAGACAGGGAGTCCGTATTCTGGGCTAATATTAAATTTATCGCCAGCACGCCTGAAAACATGCGCGATCAGAGTAAATTGCAGATTGCATCCAGAACGCGCATTAAACTTTTTTATCGCCCGACATCTCTTAAGGATAACGAGGCTTTTAGCGCCTACGAAAAAATTAATTTTTCAAGGCAGGGTAATGCACTGAATATAACCAACCCAACCCCTTTTTATGTGACATTTAACTCTATTACTGTTGATGGCAAACCTGTCACTGCCCCAAAAGATACCTTAACAGCCATGACAATGATGGTGGCACCGTATGGGCATATTTCACTGCCAGCAGCATTAAAAGCGAATTCAGTGATCAAATGGAACGCTATTAGCGATTACGGCAGCGCCACACCGAGTAAAGAATCTGTATTAAAATAAGGTTGAATAGAATGGCCAGAGGCGATATAAGCAGTCAAAATCGTTCGGAAAGGTTTGCTTATTCTGCATTAGCCTTAGCGGTAATGCTCTTGAGCACTTATGCCGTTGCGGAAGACCAGTTTAATCTGAACGCCTTAAGCCATGATACGCCACTCGCCGACAGCAATATCCTGCAAAAGTATATTGCCGATAACGAAATGCTGGAAGGCAGTTTTTTATCAACTATTTATTTTAATTCTAATTATGTAGAGAAAAAAGAAATCAACTACAAACTCTCTACAGATAGAAACCGACTTGTTCCTGCTCTCACCAAAGCAGATTTACGTCGTTACGGTGTCAACGTTGATGTGCTCTCAGGCTTTCAAAAAGTGAAGGACGAAGACACCATTGGGAATATTGGGCAATATATAGACGGTGCCAGTTATACCTATAGCGAGAAAACGCAGCGTCTGGATATCCGCGTACCACAGATAGCCTTAAATCAGGAAGCGAAAGACGCGGTCTCACCCGAATTATGGGATGATGGCTTACCTGCCCTCCTGTTAGGCTACTATTATAGTGGATCACAGTTGTACGCCCGAAACAGTAGCGACGGAAATACAAACAGTAATTTTTTAAGTTTAAACTCGGGTGCTAATCTTGGCGGATGGCGGCTGCGCAATGTATCGAACTATTCCGGCGAAAAGTGGGACGAGCTTTCAACAACGTTGACGCATGATATTAAAACGTTGCGCAGCCAATTTTTAGCCGGGGACAGCAGCACACCTTCGGACATTTTTGATAGCATTCAGTTTCGCGGCGTCAGAGTCTATTCTGATTCCACTATGCATCCTTATAGCGAGCAAGGATTTGCGCCGCTGATTCGTGGTATCGCGCACAGTGATGCTAAAGTCACCATCAAACAAAATGGCTATAAAATTTACGAAACCTACGTCGCTCCTGGCACGTTTGAAATTCGGGATATTAATCAGGTTTCATCCGGGAGTGACTTCGACGTTATCGTGACCGAAGTTGACGGCAGCGAACATACTTTTACCCAATCGTCTTCCTCCTTACCGGTCATGCTGCGTAGTGGCAGTTATAGTTATAGCGTGGCCTACGGCAAATATCAGAGCAATGATGTTTCCGACGCGCCTGATTTCGGCCAGGCTCAGCTTATTTATGGTATGCCATGGGGAATGACTGTCTATGGTGGGCTGATTGGTACCGATATATATCAGTCTGCTGCTCTGGGTATTGGTATGGATTTGCACGCTGTGGGCTCAATTTCTTTTGATGCCACTCAGGCCAAAAGCCAGCTTAATGATGATCAAAATGAAACCGGTATGTCATACCGTCTTCAGTATGCGAAAAACATAGATGCGACTAACACTAACCTGACTATCGCCAGTTATCGCTATTCTTCTGCAAATTTTTACACTTTTGCGGAAACACTTAACCATCGAGACTCAGCGGATATAGCCGATGATATGTACTCCTACAGAGATCTCTATAACCGCCGGAGCCGTGCACAAATCAACATCAGTCAAGCATTGGGAGAATGGGGTAGCTTATATCTGTCGGCTTATCAGCAGGATTACTGGAAACTGAATAAGTCTGAGCGTAATTTCACGTTAGGCTATAACGTGATGCTCAATAATGTTTCGTACTCATTTAACGCGTCACAAACGCAGATGCCCACCAGCCAAACGGATACGCAATATTTATTAACCATTGGTATTCCATTGGATAAATGGTTGCCGCAAACCTGGGCGACTTATGCACTTAACTCTTCACAGCAAGGCAATGCGGGACACCAGCTTGGTATTAATGGCATTGCGCTGAAAGACAATAACTTAACTTACAATATACAACAGTCATACTCAGAGCAGAACAACGCAACAAGCGGCAGCATGAATGCCGCTTATCGCGGCTCATCCGGTACACTGAGCGGTGGTTACAGTTATGATAATAATAGTCAGCGCGTGAATTACAGTGCACAGGGCGGCATAATCGCTCATCCTTTTGGTGTAACCTTAGCGCAAACCTTACCGGAAACCATGACATTAGTTCGCGCACCCGGTGCCGCAAATATTAACGTCAGCGGCGCATCAGGTATTTATACGGATAAACGTGGTTATGCCGTAGTTCCTTACAGTAATCCCTATCGGCAAAACACTATATCGCTGAATACCAGTGGCAGTAGAAATAGTGATATTAGCGATCCGGTAAAAACTGTCGTACCGACTCGTGGTGCAGTGGCTCTCGCGGATTATAAAGTGCGCAGCGGAGCACGTGTGCTTTTTACATTGCTGCACGGTAATAGTACTGTTCCCTTTGGCGCTCTGGTCTCAACCCCGCAAGAGGAAGAGAACCCAACCAGCCTCGTCGACGATCACGGTCAGGTTTATATCACCGGTGTCTCCAAAGGGATGAAACTGGTGGCCCTATGGGGAAATGGCAGTGATCATACTTGTGAGACGCACGTCCCCTCATTATCCGAAAGCGCTGACAGCGAAGCGACCGTAATGCGCCTCTCGCTGGAATGCCATTAATATTGCCAGGTGACAAGATGCGAAATAAAGAATGAGTCCGTGCTGCCGTGATAACGTCTCTTTCTCCTCATGGAGATACCACAACACCGGTACGCGTCCGATATTAATGTTACCTGTCTGAAAATGATCCGTACCAGCATAAAATTTAATAGTACGACGATAAATGGAAAAAACACTATGCTTCATTTAGATAATGTTGATATACCCTCATCTGCTCAAGGGGACGGTATTCAAATCCCATCCAATATCCAACCTGTTTATTTCATTGGACAATATGATTTATTAACTCACATAACAACACAAGTGACCTTGTCCTGTCAGGCCTGTTTAATAGGCTTAACCGCGCTATTAAGACCGTAGATGTCAACGCAACGGCGACATTCGATATGATTTAGCGTTACTACTTTACGGATTAATTATGATCTCACGTTTTATACTGACCTGGATACTGCGTATTTTCTTTAGTGTCTGTGCAATATCTTTATCCTGCTCTGCATGGGCAGATTGTACCCTGAGGAACGGTACAAGTACCGTTTTACAGCAAATCAATATACCTGCATTAAGGTTAAATTATACTAACCCGGCAGATACTATTCTTTGGGAAAGCCCCGTTATCACTGCCTCCACTATGGCGGATATCTATTGTTATACTGATCAAGTGGTTGAATCAGGCTATCAATCAGCAAAGACACCGGTAAGTGACATTTCTACTTCCTATGTTTATGAAACGAACAATCCTGGCATTGGTATAAAAATCCTGGCCGGTCAGGATATGTCCAATTTAATCCCCATGGCCTGGCCGCATGGGACTGAGCAAGCTAAGGCGAGTTACGCTTACAAGCAACAAAATTACTTTAAAGTTCAATTAATTGCTACCGGGTCACGAATTACTACCGGTGTCCTGAATTTAACTAATTACAGCGTTGAACGTGTGTTTGGCTCTGCCCGTCAGTATTTAATGTCCTTTAATCCAACCTCGGTGTTCGTGCAATCTGTTGGCTGTGATATTGAAACCAAAGATATTACCGTCCCATTAACAGGATCACAGGGGATTGCTATCACATCACTTCCTCGTTCCGGCAACACCACCTCTCCCGTAAGCTTTGATATTGTTCTTAATTGCGAACAGGGCACGAATGTGAACATAAAATTTGACGGCACCACCACCGACGGTCAAAAAAAGACGTTGGCGTTGGATAATCCTAATCAGAGTTCCTCCGCTCGCGGTGTTGGCGTACAAGTGATGTATAACTACCAGCCCGTCACCTTCGGAAAAGAGGTTTATTTACTGAGCAATGCAGATTCAACGACGATTACCTTGCCTTTTCAGGCGTGGCTGATTCGTCTGAGCGATGCCATCAAGGCCGGAGACGTCAACGCAACGGCGACATTTGATATGATTTATCGCTGATGGTTTTCTCACTTGCCAACAGAAAGAGATCGACGTTTACCCACCGCTAGCGGCCTGCCCCGCCCTTACGCTATACTAGCCCCTGAACTTACCGGCTCACCTCCACGGGCCGGTTTTCATTAAGTTTTACCACATGGATTTATCAACTTCCCTTCCGAGGATCTGGCGTGACGCCGGATAAGATATGTTAAACAGTATTTTCATTATTCTTTGCCTGATCGCTGTGAGTGCGTTCTTCTCGATATCCGAGATCTCACTTGCCGCCTCACGTAAAATTAAGCTCAAACTGCTGGCCGATGAAGGCAATCTCAATGCGCAACGCGTGTTGAAAATGCAGGAAAACCCGGGGATGTTCTTCACGGTGGTGCAAATCGGTCTGAACGCGGTCGCCATTCTTGGCGGTATCGTCGGTGACGCCGCATTTTCCCCCGCTTTTAACTCGTTATTTTCTCGCTATATGTCGCCGGAACTCTCTGAGCAGTTGAGCTTTATTCTCTCCTTCTCGCTGGTCACCGGTATGTTTATCCTCTTCGCGGACTTAACCCCGAAACGCATCGGTATGATTGCGCCAGAAGCTGTGGCTTTGCGTATCATCAACCCGATGCGCTTCTGTCTGTTTGTTTTCACACCGCTGGTGTGGTTCTTCAACGGGTTGGCGAACGTGATCTTTCGCATCTTCAAATTGCCGATGGTGCGCAAGGATGACATCACGTCTGATGATATTTATGCGGTGGTGGAAGCTGGGGCGCTCGCAGGCGTATTGCGTAAACAGGAACATGAGCTGATTGAGAACGTGTTCGAGCTGGAATCGCGCACCGTGCCGTCATCGATGACGTCGCGTGAAAACGTGATCTGGTTCGATCTGCATGAAGACGAGCAGAGCCTGAAAAACAAAGTGGCGGAACATCCGCACTCCAAGTTCCTTGTCTGTAACGAAGATATTGACCACATCATTGGTTACGTTGACTCGAAAGATTTACTGAATCGTGTTCTGGCGAATCAGAGTATGGCGCTGAACAGCGGCGTGCAGATCCGCAACACCCTGATTGTTCCGGATACGCTAACTCTTTCTGAAGCGCTGGAAAGCTTCAAAACCGCCGGTGAAGACTTTGCGGTGATCATGAACGAATACGCGCTGGTCGTGGGGATCATCACGTTGAATGATGTGATGACCACGCTAATGGGCGATCTGGTCGGTCAGGGTCTGGAAGAGCAGATTGTGGCGCGCGACGAGAACTCCTGGCTGATTGACGGCGGTACGCCGATCGATGACGTGATGCGCGTGCTGGATATCGACGAGTTCCCGCAATCAGGTAACTACGAAACGATTGGCGGCTTTATGATGTTCATGCTGCGTAAAATCCCGAAACGGACCGATTCCGTGAAGTTCTCGGGCTACAAATTCGAAGTGGTGGATATCGATAACTACCGTATCGATCAGTTGCTGGTGACCCGCCTGGACAGTAAACCAAGCGTACTGGTGCCGAAACTGCCGGACGTTCAGGGAGACGTTAAAGCGTAGTATTCGCTTATTCTGCCTACTCCAGAAACATCAACGGCTCCCAATGGGAGCCGTTTTTTAAACTACTGCATAGCACTTTGGTTAAGCCATCTCAGTTTGCAGACGCAGAACCTGACGGTTAACTTCGGACATCACAGACAGATGCTGTTTATCCTTCACTTTTGGGATAAGAATCTTGCCCTTATCAAACTCAAAAGCGCCAACGTCCTTGATATATAACCGTCCACGGAACAGGATCTTCACGTACTTCGCCACTTGCAGTGGGTTGTACCGTTGGAAAATTTTCATTGTTATCTCCTGCTTAAGTCACGCCCTTGTGGTCCCACAATCGGTCCAACCGTTCTAAGGCGCAAAATTTAATGCCATTTGACTATAGACTATCTGTACGATGTTTCCAGCGCGTATAAGTTTATTTACCTTTTCATTACAGTTAATCAGAATCATCTCTGAATCAGGGTGCGGTCCTCAGTATAAGCCTTCGTTTTTCGCAGGATTTGTGCGCCCGTCCGCAAACTGGCATCACTCTTGCGGGAAAAAGCATCATTCGCACATATGATTAAAAATCAGACCTAAGTGGTCGGATCACCTGCAAACAATAAGAAGGAAACACCATGACCTTACGTAAGATTCTCGCGCTGGCGTGCCTGTTAGCGCCAATGATGGCCTCCGCGCATAGCTTCGAAACGGGCCAGCGCGTCCCGCCGGTAGGGATTGCGGATCGCGGCGAATTGATTCTTGAAAATGATAAGTTCAGCTATAAAAGCTGGAACAGCGCACAGTTGCCCGGGAAGGTGCGAATCCTTCAGCACATCGCCGGACGCACCTCTGCGAAAGAAAAAAATGCAACGCTGATTGAAGCGATCAAAGCAGCAAAACTGCCCCATGACGTTTACCAGACCACGACGATCGTCAACACTGACGACGCGATTCCTGGCTCCGGTATGTTTGTGCGCAGCAGCCTCGAGAGCAATAAGAAGCTCTACCCGTGGTCGCAGTTTATTGTCGACAGCAACGGCGTGGCCCGTAAAGCCTGGCAACTGGATGAAGAGAGCTCTGCTATCGCGGTGCTTGATAAAGACGGTCGCGTACAGTGGGCAAAAGACGGCGCGCTAACCCAGGAAGAGGTGCAGCAGGTGATTACCCTGCTGCATAAGTTACTCAATAAATAGAGACCCGAAAGCCGGGGTTGAGGAACGACTCACGCGGGGTGTAGTCCAGCGGTTTACCCTGCCAGTCGTGAACGTGCGCCCCGGCTGCCGCCGCGACAGCATGGCCCGCAGCGGTGTCCCAGACGTTGGTCGGTCCAAAGCGCGGGTACAGTTGCGCCTGTCCCTCCGCGACCAGGCAGAACTTCAGCGACGAACCAATCGACGTCGTCTGGTGCTCGCCCAGCTGTTGTAAATATTCTTTCAGTTCGTTGTCTGCGTGGGAGCGGCTAATCACCACCAGCGGCGGACGCGCGTCACGGACCTGAATTTGCTTGCGCACATTGCACTCTTCTTTCCAGGCTTTGCCGTCCGCCGCGCTGTACATCACTTTCATCACCGGCGCGTAGACCACGCCCAGTACCGGTTTGCCCTTCTCGATAAGCGCAATATTTACGGTAAACTCGCCGTTGCGTTTGATGAACTCTTTGGTGCCATCCAGCGGATCGACTAACCAGTAGCGCTGCCAGTGCCGACGCACGTCCCAGGCTGGCGGGTCCTCTTCGGAGAGCACTGGAATATCTGGCGTCAATTGCGTCAACCCTTCAAGAATCACCGCGTGCGCCGCGATATCGGCCGCTGTCACCGGGGAGTCGTCCGGCTTGCTGGTAATCTCCATCGGTTTGACTCCATCATAAACCTGCATAATGGCATCGCCCGCGTTCCGTGCAAGCTGGCATACGTGTTCTAACATTCTCCACCTCATTTGTGGCAGTGCTCTTAACTCATTGTTTTACTTATACCCGATCAAAAGCGAATCCGCCAACTGTGATAGTGTCTGCGGTTTTGCTTGCTAAACTGATGCATGCTTCACAGTTCTGTAAGCAAGAAGATATAAATACATTTTTTACTGTGTTTCAGATCTTAAAAGGATGCCCTCTGATGATTAAGTTTAGTGCAACGCTTCTGGCCACGCTGATCGCGGCCAGCGTGAATGCCGCGACCGTTGATCTACGGATAATGGAAACCACTGATTTGCATAGCAACATGATGGATTTCGATTATTACAAAGATACCGCAACCGAAAAATTCGGACTGGTACGCACCGCAAGCCTGATTAACGCCGCGCGCGATGAAGCCAAAAACAGCGTGCTGGTCGACAATGGCGATCTGATTCAGGGCAGTCCGCTGGGCGATTATATGGCGGCAAAGGGACTGAAAAAAGGCGAGATCCATCCGGTCTACAAAGCGCTGAATACACTGGATTACGCGGTTGGTAACCTCGGTAACCATGAGTTCAACTACGGGCTGGAATATCTGCAAAAAGCGCTGGCAGGCGCGTCATTCCCTTACGTTAACGCCAATATCATCGACGTTAAGACCAAAAAGCCGTTGTTTACCCCTTATCTTATTAAAGAGACGGATGTCGTCGATCAGGAAGGCCATAAGCAGACGCTGAAAATCGGCTATATCGGGTTTGTCCCTCCGCAGATCATGACCTGGGATAAAGCGAACCTGAGCGGCAAAGTGACGGTTAACGACATTACCGAAACCGCACGTCGCTATGTCCCAGAAATGCGTGAAAAAGGGGCCGATGTGGTGGTGGTGATCGCGCATTCAGGACTCTCTGCTGACCCGTACCAGAGCATGGCCGAGAACTCGGTTTATTATCTCAGTGAAGTGCCCGGCGTGGATGCCATTATGTTTGGTCATGCCCACGCGGTCTTCCCCGGTAAAGACTTTGCCAACATCAAAGGCGCGGATATCGCAAAAGGGACGCTGAACGGCGTGCCGGCGGTGATGCCAGGCATGTGGGGCGATCATCTGGGCGTGGTGGATCTGGTGCTCAATAACGACAGCGGCAAATGGCAGGTAACGCAGGCCAAAGCCGAAGCGCGCCCCATTTACGACACCGCTGCGAAGAAATCACTCGCTGCCGAAGACAGCAAACTGGCGGAGATTCTGAAAGCCGACCACGACGCGACGCGCGAATTTGTCAGCCAGCCGATCGGCAAATCCGCAGATAGCATGTACAGCTATCTGGCGCTGGTGCAGGACGATCCGACCGTTCAGGTGGTCAATAACGCACAGAAAGCCTATGTCGAACATTTCATTCAGGGCGATCCGGATCTGGCGAAACTGCCGGTGCTTTCCGCCGCCGCTCCGTTTAAAGTTGGCGGACGCAAGAACGATCCGGCCAGTTTTGTCGAAGTCGAAAAAGGCCCGTTGACCTTCCGCAATGCCGCTGACCTTTACCTGTACCCGAATACCCTGGTGGTCGTTAAAGCCAGTGGTAAAGAGGTGAAAGAGTGGCTGGAGTGCTCAGCCGGACAGTTTAATCAGATTGATATCACCAGCAGCAAACCGCAGTCGCTCATCAACTGGGATGGGTTTCGTACCTATAACTTCGATGTGATCGACGGCGTGGAATACCAGATTGATGTCTCACAGCCCGCACGCTATGACGGTGAATGCCAGACGGTAAATCCGTCCGCAGAAAGGATTAAAAATCTGACCTTCAACGGCAAGCCGATTGACCCAAATGCCACTTTCCTGGTCGCTACCAATAACTATCGCGCCTATGGCGGTAAGTTTGCCGGAACCGGCGACAACCATATTGCCTTTGCGTCACCGGATGAGAATCGCTCGGTGCTGGCGGCATGGATTGGCGCGGAATCTCAACGCGTCGGGGAAATTCATCCGGCGGCCGATAACAACTGGCGTCTGGCGCCGATTCACAGTGAGAAAAAACTGGATATCCGCTTCGAAACCTCGCCGGGGGATAAAGCCGCCGCGTTTATCAAAGAGGAAGGCCAGTACCCGATGCAAAAAGTGGCGACCGATGAGATCGGTTTCGCAATTTATCAGATGGATTTAAGCAAGTAACGTTAATGCCGGATGACATCCCGCCATCCGGCAACGTTTTACGCCGCCCGTTCTTCCCGTTGTGCTAGCACCTGCGGCAAATTCAGCTCAATCCAGTCCGCCAGCGCGGCGACTTTATCACTGACCTGCTCGCCCAGCGGAGTCAAACTGTATTCCACGTGCGGCGGCACGACCGGATACGAAACCCGGTTGATAAACCCATCCTGCTCCAGCGCCTGCAACGACTGCGCCAGCATCTTCTCGCTCACGCCGCCCATTTTACGCCGCAAATCGCTGAAGCGATGTGTGCCGTCACGTAGCGCCACCAGGATCAAGACGCCCCAGCGACTGGTCACATGCTTTAACACCTCACGCGACGGACACTGCTCGGCGAACAAATTGCCGTCGCGCAGTTGTTGAGAAAGAGTCGATGCACTCATCTTTATACTTACCTTTTTGTACGTACTTACTAAAAGTAAGCTTAAGTGCTAGCTTTATAAAACACAAGCGACACATTAAGGAGTCACCTCATGATTGCTATTACCGGCGCGACGGGCCAACTGGGCCAACACGTTATTGAGAACCTACTGAAAACCGTTCCTGCCAGCCAGATTGTGGCCATCGTTCGCAACCCGGCGAAGGCCACCGCGTTAAGCCAACAGGGAATCACCGTACGTCAGGCGGATTACAGTGACGAAGCGGCATTTACCCAGGCGTTACAGGGTGTGGACAAGCTGCTGTTGATCTCCTCCAGCGAAGTCGGCCAACGTGCCGTTCAGCACCGTAACGTGATTAATGCGGCAAAGGCGGCGAAAGTGAAATTTATCGCCTACACCAGCCTGTTGCATGCCGACCGCTCTCCCCTCGCTTTGCACGTTGAACACGTCGATACCGAGAAGATGCTGGCTGACTCCGGTATTGCCTACGCGCTGTTGCGTAACGGCTGGTATACCGAAAACTATCTCGCCAGCGCCCCTGCTGCGCTGGAGCATGGCGTATTTATCGGTGCGGCGGGCGAGGGCAGAATTGCCAGTGCAACGCGTGCGGATTACGCCGCTGCCGCCGCACAGGTCATCAGCACCGAAGGCCATGCCGGGAAAGTGTATGAACTGGCGGGTGATGAATCCTGGACACTAAGCCAGTTGGCCGCAGAACTGAGTAAACAGAGTGGCAAACCTGTCGTTTATCAGAACATGAGCGAAGCCGATTTCGCCGCCGTGCTGAAAGGGGTCGGTTTGCCAGCAGGACTGGCGGAGATGCTGGCCGATTCAGACATCGGGGCATCCAAAGGCGGTCTGTTCGATGACAGCCACACGCTGAGCAAGCTGATTGGTCGTCCGACCACGTCGCTGGCCGAAAGCGTCAACGGTATTCTGTAAGTGTTAAAAATCGGTTAATTATGGTGGCATCCCCGCGCATCCTCTCTGATAATGACAGGACGATGCGTGGGGAGAGACAACGTGCAAGGTGTACCCGAGCAGTTTAGCGATGAAAAAGACAGCGCCCGCTTTCGCCATCTGGCGCAGGTGCCGGGCGTTGAGTTGTATCACGCCCATATTTCACGCTACGCCTTTGAGCCACACACCCACGAAGCGTTCGGCATTGGCGCGATAGAAGCCGGTGCCGAGCGCTTTCGCTATCGTGGCACGCAGTACGTTGCCCCAGCCCACTCGGTCGTGACGATGAATCCGGATGAGCTGCATACCGGCGAGGCCGAAACCGCCGACGGTTGGCGTTACCGGATGATCTATCTGGAGCCCGATCTGCTGGAAGAGGTGACCGGCATTCGTCACTGGTGGTTTCACGACGTCACACGTCACGATCCGCGCCGCTCCCGTCAGATTTGTTCGCTGATCCACGGACTGTGGCACACCGACGATCCTTTAGCGCAAAAAGGATTGTTGCTGGATCTGATCGACACCTTCCAGCCGCTGGCTCGTCATGCCCCGGCGCCACGGGAAGGCGCGCATCGCTTTGAGCGCGTGCGCGACTATTTACATGACAACTACATGCGGCCGGTCACCCTCGATGAACTGGCGCGCGTTGCCTCGCTTAGCCCCTGGCACTTTCAACGTCAGTTCAAAGCCCATTTCCACGTGACGCCGCACCAGATGCTGATGGCGATCCGTCTGTGGCGGGCAAAAGATTTTCTGACTCTCGGTATGCCCGCTGCGGACGTTGCCGCCGCGACCGGCCTGACCGATCAATCCCATCTCACCCGCGCCTTTACCCATCGCTACGGCATCACTCCCGTGCGCTATCAAAAGCAGGTTTATTCGCGCTAATGCGCAAGCTCATACAATACGCGCCCCGGTTCCCTGCCTACACTTTGCGTCATGTTTAACGATGTGGATGTAAAGCATGATTAGCGGTGTGTTGTACGCCCTGCTGGCAGGGTTGATGTGGGGACTGATTTTTGTCGGACCGTTGATCGTGCCGGAATATCCGGCGGTGCTGCAGTCGATGGGGCGTTATCTGGCATTAGGCTTGATTGCCCTGCCGCTGGCATGGCTCGGACGTGTGCGCCTGCGGCAGCTTTCGGCGAAAGACTGGCTGACCGCGCTGGCGCTGACCATGATGGGCAACCTGATTTATTACGTCTGCCTTGCCAGCGCCATTCAGCGCACCGGCGCACCGGTCTCAACGATGATCATCGGCACGCTGCCGGTCGTCATTCCGGTATTTGCCAACCTGCTGTACAGCCAGCGCGATGGCAGGCTCTCCTGGCTACGGCTGGCCCCAGCACTGCTGCTGATAGGCATCGGATTGCTGTGCGTGAACATTGCGGAACTCAACCAGGGCTTGCCTGATTTTAGCGGCTGGCGCTACGGTTCTGGCATCGCGTTGGCGCTGGTATCAGTGGTGTGCTGGGCCTGGTATGCGCTGCGTAATGCCCGCTGGCTGCGGGAGAACCCGGAAAAACACCCGATGATGTGGGCGACGGCGCAGGCGCTGGTAACCCTGCCCGTTTCGCTGCTGGGCTACCTCGTCGCCTGCTTCTGGCTGCATGGGAAAATGCCCGACTTCGCCCTGCCGTTCGGCCCGCGCCCTGCGGTGTTTGTAGGCCTAATGGTGGCGATTGCGGTGCTGTGCTCATGGGTAGGCGCGCTGTGCTGGAACATTGCCAGCCAGCGATTACCGACGGTGATCCTCGGCCCATTGATCGTGTTCGAAACGCTGGCGGGTTTGCTCTACACCTTCATCTTGCGCCAGACCCTTCCCCCTGTGCTGACGCTCAGCGGTATCGCTTTGCTGGTTATCGGCGTGGTGGTGGCAGTCAGAGCAAAACCGGAAAAACCACGCGTCATTCCGCTTTCAGAGCCAGGCCGTTAATCCGTCCCCCCCCCTCGAAAGGGTTATAGCGCTCGATTAAAGGTGCATTTAAAATGCACCTTATATTATTGAGAATGAGGTAATGGCTATGGCTTATCGCGATCAACCTTTAGGTGAACTGGCGCTCTCTATCCCTCGCGCGTCGGCCCTGTTTCGTAAGTACGATATGGATTACTGCTGCGGCGGTAAGCAGACGCTGGCGCGTGCTGCCGCCCGTAAAGAGCTGGACGTTGATGCTATCGAAGCGCAACTGGCACAACTGGCAGAACAACCGATCGATAAAGACTGGCGTACCGCGCCGCTGGTCGAAATTATCGACCACATCATCGTGCGTTATCACGACAGACACCGCGAGCAACTGCCGGAACTGATCCTGCAAGCCACCAAAGTTGAACGCGTTCATGCTGATAAGCCCAACGTACCAAAAGGTCTGGCGAAGTATCTGACCATGCTGCATCAGGAGCTTTCAAGCCACATGATGAAAGAGGAGCAGATACTGTTCCCGATGATCAAACAGGGCATGGGTAGCCAGGCGATGGGGCCGATCAGCGTCATGGAAAGTGAGCATGATGAAGCGGGGGAACTGCTGGAAGTGATTAAACATACCACCCAGAACGTGACGATCCCGCCAGAAGCGTGCACCACCTGGAAAGCGATGTACAACGGCATCAATGAGATGATTGATGATCTGATGGAACACATCAGTCTGGAAAATAATGTGTTGTTCCCGCGCGCCCTCGCAGGCGAATAAAAAAGGCGCCCGAGAGCGCCCTGATTCATGTAATTGCAGAGCCGCGTCGCGGCTCTTTTTTTAACGAACGCCTGCCATCCGCTTCTTACCAATCAGCCACCAGCCCAGACCCAGCGCAATGAACCACAGCGGCGTGACGAGCAGCGCCTGACGGGTATCATCTTCTAGCGTCAGCAGTACCAGCACGAAGACGAAGAACGCCATGCACACCCAGCACATCAGCTTGCCAAGCGGCATTTTGTAGATTGACTTCTCATGCAGATGTGGACGCTGTTTGCGATACACCAGGTATGAGCACAGGATGATAGTCCAGACGAACATAAACAAGATCGCCGACACTGTCGTGATCATGGTGAACGCGCCAATCACGCTTGGGTTGACATACAGCATCACGACTCCGCCCAGCAGGCAGATACAGGAGAAGGTCAGCCCTTTCGCCGGAACCGCGCGTTTAGACAGCTTAGCGAATGCTTTCGGCGCCACGCCTTCCTGCGCCAGACCAAACAGCATACGGCTGGTAGAGAACACGCCACTGTTTGCAGAGGAAGCAGCGGACGTCAGGACCACGAAGTTAATCACGCTCGCAGCGGCAGGCAGACCCACCAGCACGAACAACTCAACGAACGGACTCTTATCCGGCACCACTGAACTCCACGGCGTTACGGACATGATGACGATCAGCGCAAAGACGTAAAACATGATGATACGAATCGGAATCGAGTTAATGGCGCGCGGCAGCGATTTCTCCGGATCTTTCGTTTCCGCCGCCGTCGTCCCGACCAGTTCGATCCCGACAAAGGCGAACACGGCTATCTGGAAACCGGCAAAGAAGCCGCTAATGCCTTTCGGGAACCAGCCGCCATCATTCCACAGGTGAGCAAACGACGCTTCCACACCGGTTGGCGACTGGAAGTGCATGGCAATCATCACCAGGCCGACGATAATCAGCGACACGATAGCGACGATTTTGATCATCGCGAACCAGAACTCCATCTCACCGAACATTTTCACGGTGGCAAGGTTAAGGCTCAGCAGCAGGATCACTACCGCCAGCGAGGCGACCCAGTCGGAAAGACCGGGGAACCAGAACTGCGCGTAGGCCGTAATAGCGACGACATCCGCCATCCCGGTCACCACCCAACAGAACCAGTAGGTCCAGCCGGTGAAATAACCTGCCCACGGTCCCAGCAGATCCGAAGCAAAGTCGCTAAAAGATTTGTATTCCAGATTCGAGAGCAGCAATTCTCCCATTGCGCGCATCACGAAAAAAAGCATAAAACCAATGATCATATAAACAAAAATGATCGACGGCCCGGCGAGACTGATCGTTTTACCCGACCCCATAAACAGGCCCGTACCAATGGCACCGCCGATGGCGATAAGCTGAATATGTCGGTTTGTAAGATTGCGCCGTAGCGACTGTTCAGTCGGAGCCTGTTCGTCGGCGGCGACTTTTACCTGATCTACCATATTTTATTCTTCCTGTACCTGTCTGTGTTGTGCGGGCTCTGCGGCCTTTAATGCGTCTGTTGTGCATCTATGATACGACGATCCTGTTTTCAGGACTTATCGATATTAGGTAAGAATCGGCGGGATGAATACTAAGATTTAGATATTATGTTAATTATATGTTTAAAGTGAGTGTCATATCACTCTGGTAACGCGAATTAGCTCACAAAAATACACGCAACTGATGCATTTGCAAGATAAAACTCCGATACCCGGCAATCGAGCAGCGTTATTGCGCATTTTTCGTCCCCCTCCGGCGTGGAGGGGGAACAGAAGTGACTAGTTACAGAATTTCCAGCAGTTCGACGTCAAACACCAGGGTGCTGAATGGCGGGATCGACGCACCGGCGCCACGTTCGCCGTAAGCCAGTTCCTGAGGAATGGTCAGTTCCCATTTAGAGCCAACCGGCATCAGGGTCAGCGCTTCAATCCAGCCAGGAATCACGCCGTTTACCGGGAATTCAGCCGGTTCGCCGCGCGCAACAGAGCTGTCAAAGACGGTACCGTCGATCAGTTTACCGGTGTAGTGCACACGAACGCGGTCAGTACGAGCCGGGATAGCGCCTTCGCCCTGAGTCAGGACGCGGAATTGCAGACCAGATTCCGTGCTGTTCACACCGTCTTTCTCACGGTTTTCTTCCAGATATTTCACGCCATCTGCGGCCATCGCCTGGAAGCGTTCGCGACGTACGGCATCCGCACGTTCATGGATCTCGCGCAGCGCGCGGTGTACCACATCAACCGGCACGGCTGGCTGCTTGCCTTCCAGCGCGTCAGCAATACCGGCAACCAGCGCTTCAGGCAACAGCCCTTCCAGTCCGGATTCGCTCAGTTGCTGTCCTACCTGCAAACCAATGCCGTAGCTTGCTTGCGCTTCGATAGTGTCAAAAGTCGGGGTTGCCATCGTATTTCCTTTCATCGGATATAAAAAAGTAGCGGGCAGCATAACAGCCAGGCTTCTCCCGGTAAAATGTTGTCTCGGGGTGGATGACAAATCACGACGAAAAAGAAACAATAGGGATATCCCCCTGTATATGTGCCAAAAACGGGGAATATCACGAACATCATAGCGTTAGCTGTCTATACTCTATGATTGAGGAACGAGACGCGGAGCAGGAGGAAAGCCATGCCCGGGCGCTTTGAATTAAAACCAACCCTGGCGAAAATCTGGCATGCACCGGACAATTTTCGCATTATGGATCCGCTTCCGTCTATGCATCGCCGCGGCATTATCATTGCAGCGATTGTGCTGGTCGTCGGTTTCCTTCTCCCCTCAAGCGACACGAACGATACGCCAGCGGTAACCCGTAACGCGCAACTGGATCTCCAGTCGCAGTCTCAACCCCCGACGGAAGCGCAGCTTCAGGCCCAGCTTGTGGCCCCGCAAAACGATCCAGGCCAGGTCGCTCCCGTTGCGCCGGAACCCATTCAGGAAGGGCAACCGGAAGAGCAACCTCAGTCACAGCAACCGCAAACCCAGCCTTTCCAGCAGGATAGCGGCATTGAGCAGCAATGGCGCTCCTATCGCGTAGAGCCCGGTAAAACCATGGCACAACTGTTCCGCGACCACGGACTGCCACCTACAGATGTTTATGCGATGGCGCAGGTTGAAGGTGCGGGGAAACCGCTAAGCACTCTCCAGAGCGGGCAGATGGTGCAAATTCGCCAGAACGCGAATGGCGTGGTGACCGGACTGACTATCGACACCGGCAACAATCAGCAGGTACTGTTTACTCGTCAACCTGACGGCAGCTTTATCCGCGTACGTTAATTCATCATGCCGGGGTCTGCCAGGTCTGATAAGCGTAGCGCCATCAGGCACATCAGCGCCGTGCCGGATGGCGGCTTGCCCTTATCCGGCCTACCACGGCATTGGCGGCGTTACCGCTTCACCTTATTAACCCACCAGATCCCCGAGCACACCAGAACCAGCGCAATCGCGTATTTCCACTCCAGGATATTCTCACCGAGAAAAATCGCGGACAGCACCGCGCCGGAGACCGGGATCAGGAAGTTAAACGGTGCAATCATCCCCACACGGTTATACTTAAGCAAAATACTCCACAGCGCGAACGCCACTGAAGAGAGCAACGTCAGGTAACCGAGAATCGCCACCGATGCGAGACCGTGAACCGCCAGTGTGCCGCCAAAGACATAACCACCGATCACCAACACCAGCCCGCCAATCCCTAACTGATACCCCGTCATCACGGTTGGATCGACCGTCTGAGAGAGTCGCTTACCGTAAAGTGTCGCGGCGGAGAGAATAAATGCCGCCAGCACAATTGAGCCATCGCCCGCCAGGGTAAAATTAAAATCCAGCAGCCCGCTGTTGAAGTTCACCACCATCACGCCGGTAAAACCGAGAATGCATCCCAGCGTTTTGTTGTAACTCAGTTTGTCGTTCTGATAGATGAAGTGCGCCAACAGCACGCTGAAGAAGGTGCCCGTGGCATTCATGATCGATCCCTTCACGCCGGTAGTGAACGCCAGACCGATGTAAAAGAAGATGTATTGCAGCGAGGTCTGCGTCACTCCCAGCAGCGTCAATTGCCCGAACTGCCGGGAACTCAGGCGGCCAATCGGCTTACGCTGCGCTATCGCCAGCAAGAGTAACAGCAGACCTGCGAACAGGAAGCGGTAACCAGCGAAAACAATTTTGGACGGAATATCGTCAGCGGCGATCTGGAAGATCTCATAACCGCTCTTTATGGCCGGATAGGCGCTGCCCCAGAGCAGACAACAAAACGCCGCGCTCAGCCAGACAACATTTTTACGCGCAAACAAAGGTTGCGGGTGCGGAGTATCCATTCATCACCAGATTGAAATTATGTTTTATTTTTAATGATTATCCCGAAAAGGACAAAGAATAGCCAGAGCGAAAAATGAGGGGAGCAGAAAAGCAAAACGCCGACACAAGGTCGGCGTTTCTTACGACGTTATCAGAATAAAAACTTATTCTGCAACAACGTTAATGGTCAGCTTAGCGAATACTTCGCTGTGAACCTGGAAGTCCACTTCGTGCTCACCAGTGGTACGCAGAACGCCGTTCGGCAGACGAACTTCGCTCTTAGCCACTTCAACGCCAGCTGCAGTTACAGCATCAGCGATGTCGCGGGTACCGATGGAACCGAACAGTTTACCTTCGTCGCCTGCTTTAGACGTGATGGTAACGGTTTCCAGTGCGTTGATTTTCTCTGCGCGTGCATTTGCAGCAGCCAGAACGTCAGCCAGTTTAGCTTCCAGTTCAGCGCGACGTGCTTCGAAGTATTCAACGTTTTTCTTGGTAGCAGGAACAGCTTTACCCTGTGGTACCAGGAAGTTACGAGCATAGCCCGCTTTAACGTTAACCTGATCACCCAGGCTACCCAGGTTTGCTACTTTATCAAGCAGAATAACTTGCATTACCTTATCCTCTCAAAGTCGTATTAATGGACCGTGACCGATTACTGATGACGATCAGTGTACGGCAGCAGAGACAGGTAGCGAGCGCGTTTGATAGCGCGAGCCAGCTGACGCTGGTATTTTGCACGGGTACCGGTGATACGGCTTGGGACAATCTTACCGCTTTCGGTGATGTAGTTTTTCAGCGTAGCGATATCTTTATAGTCGATCTCTTGAACGCCTTCCGCGGTGAAACGGCAGAACTTGCGACGACGGAAATAACGTGCCATATGGCTAGTCTCCAGAATCTATCAATTCAATCTGCTCGGCATGCAGAACCATTTTGCTCAGGCCGTTCTTTGCCTTGTGGCAAGAGATGAACCCCTGAACGGTCACTGCGCTACCGACCGTTATACTGTGAGTAATGGCCTGGTTTTCGTGTCCGCTAACAATCACGGGCATTTGGCACCACGCCTGCCGGTGAAATCCGGCTTCCTCCTGCACAGAACGATGCTCAAGCACGAACTGGCAGTGCGGAATTCCTGATGGACTGACCTTTCGAAGGGGGGTCCTGCACACGGTGCCGGACAACACCAGACGGTTGGTCATCAGAAATTACTCTTCAGAATCCCCAGCTTCAGCATCATCTGCGGTTTCGTTTGCGAAATCATCGCGACGCTCACGGCGCTCGTCTTTCGCTTTAACCATCGGAGATGCTTCGGTAACAGCGTGCTTAGTACGCATTACCATGCTGCGGATAACGGCGTCGTTGAAGCGGAAAGTTGTTTCCAGCTCATCGATCACTTCCTGCGGTGCTTCAACGTTCAGCAGAACGTAGTGAGCTTTGTGCAGTTTGTTGATCGGGTAAGCCAGCTGACGGCGGCCCCAGTCTTCCAGACGGTGGATCTTGCCTTCTGCACCAGTGATGGCAGCAGAGTAACGCTCGATCATACCCGGAACCTGTTCGCTCTGGTCAGGATGGACCATAAAAACGATTTCGTAATGACGCATCGAATTGCTCCTTACGGATTATTCAGCCTCCTGTCTGGGTCAGCCGCGGCCCATGGAGGCAAGGAACGTGTTAAAGGTCGGCTGAAAAATTGACGCGTCATAATACTGGTGTCAGGCCGCAAACTCAAGGTGATTCCAGGAATATTTGTCAGGACGCCCTTAATACATATCCAATAGCATTTTGCCGCTGATGCAGATAGAGACAATCACGATCATCGGCCTGATCACTTTCTTGCCGCGCGTGAGGACTACCGTCGCCCCCAGGCGTGCGCCAAGCGCCTGCCCGGCGAACATCACCAGTCCCAGCGACCAGATCATTTTGCCACCGAAAATGAAGAACAGAATAGAGGCGATGTTGGACGCAAGATTAATGAAATTAGAGTGAATTTGCGCTTTATCGATGCTGTATCCCCACAGCAGGATGTAGCACAGGGTATAAAAGGAACCGGCCCCGGCGCCGAGGAATCCATCATAGAAACCAACGCACCCTCCCCCTATCAGGGAAAAGAGAAACAGTGACACCTGCTGCTTCTTTTTTGGTTCAGTGAGATTGGGGGCAAAAATAAAGTACAGCGCTACCGCGATGATGAGTACCGGTAACAGTTTTTTCAGCAGTTCCGGTTCAATGAACTGGATAAGCGTCGTCCCCAGAGCCGCTCCCACAAACGCGGATAAAAAGACATACTTATGCTGCTGGATGTTGATATGTCCGCGACGCAGAAAGTAGATCCCCGACGTCAATGAACTGCCCAGCGCCTGAATCTTATTGGTCGCCAGCGCATTGGCTGGCGGCAATCCTGAGAGCAATAGCGCTCCAATCGATAAAAACCCACCGCCGCCTGAAACTACATTAATAAAACCCGCTATCAGCGCCACCATAAACATAATGGCGAAGTAGCTGAAATTCATGAATGAAATATCCATATCTTTTTGCCTTATTATCATAAAGTTAGCTTTATGTTTCGGCTCACTATAAGCGGCGATGGCCGACAGTGATATTGACGATTCGGTAAGTGTTCTTGTCAGAAAAACAGGTATTTTTCGCCACAGCAAAACGGGCTAGCCGATTGTTTACATTCAGAAAGAACGGATCGCGGTAATTTTTTGAACAACTGCATCAGAAATGGTCGCTATCGACCGACAAAGTAGCGATTAAAATTAAATCAGACGTTATCGACTAACAGGAGAAATCGCTAATCAGAGTCAGCTGTCGAGGAGGTAGGTATGCGAATCCGTTTTGTCACCCTTCTGGCGGGACTGTTGCTCAGTGCAAATACATTCGCCGCCATTGAAATAGACCACCAGCAAGCCCGAAACATGGATGATGTGCAGAGCTTAGGCGTCATTTACATCAATCATAACTTCGCCACTGAAAGTGATGCAGAAAGGGCCCTGAATGAAGAGACCGATGCGCAGGGCGCAACGTACTACCACGTGATCCTGATGCGGGAACCCGGTAGTAACGGCAACATCCACGCCAGCGCGGATATTTATCGCTAGCACCAGGAAAGTCCAACGAAAAGAAAGCCATAGCTTGACTTGCCCCCTGTTCAGGGGGCTTTTTTTTGCATGATGACGTATGGCTAGCTAGCGCCTGCGTCAGAGATGCTGACGGAAAAACGACACCGTTGCGGCCAGGGCTTCGGGCGTAATGCGATGGCGTACGCCTGCTTGCCACTGACAGGTCAAATTGTGGTCCAGGCCGGCCTGAATCATTGCCTGCTGTAAACGGAAACTTTCCGCCGCTGGCACCACATCATCGTCCTGGCCATGCCATAACAGCAGCGGTCTGTCGGCCAGTCGGGCGAGCTGCTGCGACACATCCCACTTCGCCAACGGCGCAATGATATGCGTGAATTCCTCCTGACGGGCGGGCGTGTCCAGGGCACAAGGGGGAAACAGCGTTCGCGCCAGACGGGTGAAATAACCCGAGCCCATCAGGCTGGCGGCACATTTGACCTCCGGATGCTGAGTCATGATCCCCAGCGCAGTCATTGCCCCCATCGATGCGCCGCCAACCGCAAGACGTTCCTCCAGCAGCCAGTTTTCTGCACGCAGTGCCGCACGTAACGCCGTAAACTCCTGCATGCTCTGCTGCAAAATCTGCCAGAAGTGGCCCATTCTCGCCTGTTCGTCACCATTGAAACGCGCCCCATGTCCGGCGGCGTCTGGCATAATGACCCGAAATCCGGCCTGCGCCAGCGCCACGGCAAAATAGCTGTAGACCAGGCTGGAAGAGGTAAACCCGTGGTAGAAAACAATACACGGCAAAAGTGTACTGCGTTGCCCCGAAGGAAAGGCGTGAAGCAGATGATGTTCCGCCAGTTGACATGTTTCAATTTCAATCATTTGCACCTCTTTTGGCGCGGGTATGCTATAGGTCACATTATTAAACAAGGTGACGTATTCAACAACGATTCATAATGTTGAGAACTGGATTACGCTTTCACGACATTTTCATTCGAAAATCGCGCGGAAGGTAACATTTTGGGAACATTCCCCCAAAGGGAAATTAATAAGGCACTACACTATGGCTATCAGGAAACGAGATAGAGTGATGCGTCGGTTTACCTCTTTGATGTTGGTGATGCTGTTAAGTGGATGTAGCATTCTTCAGGGAACGCCACAGCCAGCACCGCCCGTCGCCGATCATCCGCAGGAAATTCGTCGCGACCAGACACAAGGGTTGCAGCGAATGGGAACCGTGACCTCTCTGGTCAGAGGCTCTCCGGATGATGCAGTTGATGAAGTCAGAGCGAAAGCCGCCGCAGTGAAAGCCGATTATTACGTTATTGTCATGGTTGATGAAACTATCGTGACGGGTCAGTGGTACTCACAGGCCGTCTTATATCGTAAATAATCATTGATGGAATTTAAGCCAATTTCACGTAGCTTTACGCCTCTATACGTTTACCTGTGCACAATAAACCGACAGCAGGAGGCTGGACGTTTATTTCGGCGATGGAATGCCCTGCGCATTGCGGGGAAACGTAAAATGGAGCTGACGATGAAACAATCTCTTGCCTTATCCTCACTGCTGTTAACTGCCGGACTGGTGAGTACGACGGCGCAGTCTGCTGAATTCGCGAGTGCGGATTGCGTGACTGGCCTCAATGAAATTGGCCTGATCTCTGTCAGTAATATTTCCGGAAACCCACAGGATGTGGAGCGGATTGTCGCGTTAAAAGCCGATGAACAAGGCGCATCGTGGTATCGCATTATTCAGATGTATGAAGAGCAGCAGCCTGATAACTGGCGCGTACAAGCCATACTCTACGCATAACAGATTGCCGGATGGCGTAAACGCATCCGGCAACGTATCAGCGCAATCCCCCCGTCGCCCGCAGCAGCAACGCGTCCTGTACCCGTTCTGATAACCGCATTCCGCCGCGCGTATCCAGCATCATCTGACACCAGGCCTGGGCAACAGGCGGTGATGCGTGCCGTAACATTTCTATTCCGCATCCCAACAGGAAAATCTGCTGGGTGATCTCACGACCCAGTTCTTCGGAAGGTTTGCGCAGTCGCGGCAAAAGCTGGCGTACCGCGCGATCAAAATGCCTGTCCTGCCCCCTGACCTCAGAGAATGCCTCACTCAGCATCTCATCGACCCCGGTTTGCTTGTTGATAACCCGCAAGACGTCGAGACACATGACGTTACCGGATCCCTCCCAGATACTATTGACCGGCATTTCCCGGTACAGTCGCGGCAGTTCGCTCTCTTCGCAATACCCTACGCCGCCAAGCACTTCCATTGCCTCCGCCACGAACGGAATGCCGCCTTTACAAACGGCAAATTTTGCCGCTGGCGTGAACAGACGCGCCCAGAGTCGCTCTTTGGCATCGCTACGCCGATCCCAGGCATGGGCCAGACGAAACAATAATGCGGTTTGTCCTTCCAGCTGGAGCGCCATACGACTAAGCACCTGACGCATCATCGGTTGCTCAATCAGCGGCTTGCCGGACACCTGACGCTGGTGCGCGTGGTAAATCGCCACCGAGAAGGCGCGGCGCATCAGTCCGTGACTGCCGAGCGCACAGTCAAAACGCGTCAGACCGCCCATCTTCAGGATATGACGAATGCCTTCTCCCTCATCACCAAGAAGCCAGCCGATGGCATCCTGAAACTCGACTTCCGCGCTGGCATTGGAACGATTCCCCAGCTTGTCTTTCAGCCGTTCAAGGCGGATCGCATTGCGCTGGCCGTCAGGTAAAAAGCGCGGGACGAAGAAACAGGAGAGGCCACCTTTTGCCTGTGCCAGCACCAGATGGGCATCACTTTGCGGCACAGAGAAAAACCATTTATGTCCCACCAGCCGGTACGACCCATCCGCCAGACGCTCGGCGCGGGTGGTGTTGCTCAACACATCAGAACCGCCCTGTTTTTCCGTCATCCCCATGCCGATCAGCAGGCCACGTTTTTGGCCCCCCGGCGCAAGATGCGAATCATAGCGATCGCTGTGTAGCGGCGTTTGCCAGTCGGCAAATACGGCGGGCAACATTTGCTGCAATAGCGGTGTCGCGGCAAAAGTCATGGTGATGGGGCATAACGTGCCGGCCTCCACCTGCGCATGCAGGACAAAGCGGGCTGCCCGGGCGACAAACGATCCGTCTCGCGCCGCCTCTACCCAGGGCAGATTGTGAATACGGTTGGCACACAGTCCCTGCATCAACAGATGCCACGCGGGATGGAAGCGAACGTCGTCCAGACGCTGCCCCTGGGGATCGTAACGTAGCAATTCTGGCGGCCAGGTATTCGCCAGCCGTCCCAGCTCCAGCGATTCCGCAGTGCCAAGTTGTTGACCGATACTGGCGAGAAGTTCGCTGTCCCAGCCTGCCCCCTCACGCGCTACGGCCTCGCAGAGCGCGCCATCAGACAGGAACAGATTGCTGTTATTCAGGGGTAACGGCTGATTAAAAACGGTGTGAGTTTGCCAGTGCATTGTGTTTCCCTCCTTCAATGGCATCTCAATAAGTATGGTCAGTCTGAGGGGAGAATGCCTGGAAAGGAGGGCACAAAAAAGCCATCCTGCTGGATGGCTTCAGAAATCGTCTATTAGCTGCGCTGCCGCACAGCCTCGAACAGACAGATGCCTGTCGCGACAGAAACGTTGAGCGAAGAGACGCTTCCGGCCATTGGAATGCTGATCAGCTCATCGCAATGTTCACGCGTCAGGCGACGCATCCCCTCACCTTCCGCCCCCATCACCAGCGCCATACGGCCGGTCATTTTGCTCTGATAGAGAGTATGGTCAGCTTCACCCGCCGTGCCGACAATCCAGATATTCTCTTCCTGCAACATACGCATGGTACGCGCCAGGTTAGTCACCCGAATCAACGGGACGCTTTCCGCTGCACCGCAGGCGACTTTCTTCGCCGTGGCATTCAACTGCGCAGAACGATCTTTCGGCACGATCACCGCATTAACGCCAGCGGCATCGGCGCTACGCAGACAGGCACCGAGGTTATGCGGATCGGTCACGCCATCAAGGATCAGCAGGAACGGTTGATCCAGCGAAGCAATCAGATCCGGTAGATCGTTTTCCTGATACTGACGACCCGGCTTCACGCGAGCGATAATGCCCTGATGGACGGCTCCTTCGCTTTTCTCATCCAGAAACTGACGGTTTGCCAGTTGGATGACCACGCCCTGTGCTTCCAGAGCATGGATCAGCGGCAGCAGGCGTTTATCTTCACGGCCTTTGAGAATAAAGACATCCTGAAAACGTTCAGGAGCACGCTCCAGCAGGGCCTGCACCGCATGGATGCCGTAAATCATTTCACTCATGAAATCACTCGTTAATAGTTAATCATGCCGGGAGACGCAATGCTTCCCCGGCTTACACTGTCCGGCTTACTGTGCCGTTTTCTTTTTAGCGGCACGCTTTGCTTTTGTCGCCGCCGCTATTTTTTGCGTTTTCTCAGAAGGCTTTTTCGCTTTTCTGGCCTCTTTCTTCGCCGCCTTTGGTTTTTGTTTCTTCTCGCCACGGAAAGCGCTGTCAGGCTCGAAATTGGCTTTCTTACCAACCTGACGACGGCGGCCGGTTTTTTTACCCGCATCGCCTTTCTTCGCTCTTTCACGCGCCGTTTTACCTTCGTTACGCGGCGCACGCTCGCTGGAAATCAGGCTGAAATCAATCTTGCGCTCATCCATATTCACGGCTTCGACTTTCACTTCCACGCGATCGCCAAGACGATAAGTCTGGCCGCTGGATTCGCCGGTCAGGCGCTGTCCCACCTGGTCAAAACGATAGTAGTCGTTATCCAGCGAGGAGACGTGGACCAGGCCATCGATGAACAGTTCGTCCAGACGCACAAAGAAGCCAAAGCCGGTGACGCTGGCAATCACGCCTTTAAAGACGTTGCCGACCTGATCCAGCATGAAGTCGCACTTCAGCCAGTCAGCGACGTCACGGGTTGCTTCATCCGCACGGCGCTCAGCCATCGAACAGTGCTGACCCAGTTGCAGCATCTCTTCCATCGAATAATGGTAGCCACCCGTTTCGGTGGTGTTACCTTTATGGCCCTGCTCTTTCGCCAACAGATACTTAATGGCGCGGTGCAGGGAGAGATCCGGGTAACGACGGATCGGCGAGGTAAAGTGCGCATACGACTGTAGCGCCAGACCAAAGTGACCGCGGTTTTCCGGATCGTAAATCGCCTGCTTCATCGAACGCAGCAGCATCGTTTGCAGCATTTCGGCGTCAGGGCGATCGGCAACCGATTCCAGCAGTTCCGCGTAATCGCGCGGCTCCGGCTTATTACCGCCAGGCAGTTCCAGCCCCAGCTCCGCCAGAACAGAACGGAAGGAAGTGATCGCCTCAGTCGTCGGTTTGTCGTGTATACGGAACAGCGCAGGCTCCTGAGCTTTCTCAACGAAACGCGCCGCCGAGATGTTCGCCAGAATCATGCACTCTTCGATCAGCTTGTGCGCATCGTTACGCTGGGTCTGCTCAATTCGCTCAATACGGCGTTCCGCGTTGAAAATGAACTTCGCTTCTTCACTCTCAAACGAGATGCCGCCGCGCTCTTCACGGGCTTTATCCAACACTTTGTAGAGGTTGTGTAACTCTTCGATATGCTTAACCAGCGGCGCATACTGCTCGCGCAACTCCTGATCGCCCTGCAACATGTGCCAGACCTTGGTGTAGGTCAGACGCGCATGTGAGCTCATCACCGCTTCGTAGAATTTATATCCCGTCAGACGGCCTTTGGTAGAGATGGTCATTTCGCAGACCATGCACAGGCGGTCAACCTGCGGGTTCAGTGAGCACAGGCCGTTGGAGAGCACCTCCGGTAGCATCGGTACCACCTGCGACGGGAAGTACACGGACGTCCCGCGATTACGCGCTTCCTGATCCAGCGGCGTCGGCGGACGCACGTAATAGCTCACGTCAGCAATCGCCACCCATAAACGCCAGCCGCCACCGCGTTTCTTCTCGCAATAGACCGCATCGTCAAAGTCGCGGGCATCTTCGCCGTCGATGGTGACCAGCGGCAAATCGCGTAAATCCACACGCCCGACTTTTGCCTCTTCAGGCACCTCTTCTTTCAGACCGGCAACTTGTTTCTCAACGGCGGCTGGCCAGATATACGGGATTTCATGGGTTCGCAGCGCCATATCGACGGCCATACCGGTTCCCATGTTGTCGCCCAGCACTTCGACGATTTTCCCTACCGCTTTGGTGCGGCGGGTCGGGCGCTGGGTGAGTTCAACCACCACCACAAAGCCCATGCGCGCGCCCATGATATCTTCAGGCGGGATCAGAATATCGAAGCTCAGACGGCTGTCGTCAGGAACCACAAAACCCACGCCCGCTTCAGTAAAGTAACGACCGACAATCTGGCTGGTTTTTGGCACCAGAACGCGCACAATACGCGCTTCACGGCGGCCTTTACGATCCGCGCCCAGCGGTTGCGCCAATACCTGATCGCCATGAATGCAGGTTTTCATCTGCTCGCTGGAGAGATACAAATCGTCTTTACGCCCTTCGACGCGCAGAAAGCCATAGCCATCACGGTGGCCAATAACGGTACCTTTCAGCAGATCGAGGCGTTCCGGCAGCGCATAACACTGCCGACGGGTGAAGACCAGTTGTCCGTCACGCTCCATCGCGCGCAGGCGGCGACGCAGGGCTTCCTGCTGCTCTTCGCCTTTTATGTTCAGTTCCACAGCCAGCTCATCGCGGCTGGCCGGTTTTTCGCGTTTAGTTAAATGTTCGAGGATAAATTCCCGGCTTGGGATAGGATTTTCGTACTTTTCAGCTTCGCGTTCCTGGAAAGGATCTTGTGACATTGAGGTTCCTCCATTGTCAGCTCCGGTGGAATTCCGTCGTCTTTCACGCCGTCTCTTTGTTGGCTGCCTTTGCTCTCCCCAGTCGCTTACTTTTGTAAGCTCCTGGGGATTTATGAGAGACATCCCAGTCTCTCACCGAAGGCCAGCCTGCGGCTGTTCAAATTCGTTCCTGACGAATTTGTCACTCAGTTGCCGCCGCGATACGACGCGAAATGCTTTGGACTTCACTATTCCACCAGCAATAATTTATAAAGCGGTTGATTCTCTTCAACCAAATCGGCCAGCGTGTAGTTATCCAGCTCCGTTAGAAAACTTTGCACGGCCTTAGAAAGCGCCTGTTTGAGTCGACAGGCAGGGGTGATGTGGCAAAACTCGCTGCTACAATTCACCAGCGACAGCGGTTCGAGTTCGCGCACGACATCGCCAATTCGAATAGTATTCGCGGCTTTGCCTAAACGGATCCCGCCATTTTTTCCCCGAATAGCAGTTACAAAGCCCGCCCGACTAAGTTGATTGATTATTTTGACCATATGATTACGGGAAACGCCGTAGACGTCTGTCACTTCCGAAATACTGGTCATGCGACCTTCCGGGAGTGATGCCATATAGATTAGCGCTCGTAGTCCGTAATCGGTGAAACTCGTTAACTGCACATCAACCTCAGGGAAAAGGGGGAATCGGGATACATCTTATTTATATTGATGATAAACCAGCCACTAGCCAGGCCGCTAATTTATTTCAGTTCGGAAGGAAAAAAGCGAGGATTTAACGCACGATTAAGCCGGATGACGACGCCTGGCATCTTGTCCGGCCAACTACACTTTGTAGGCCTGATAAGCGCAGCGCCATCAGGCACTGCGCCACGAACCAAAATTATGCGTCGAACGGGTCACGCAGAATCATGGTCTCAGTACGATCCGGGCCAGTCGAAATAATATCAATCGGCACACCGGTCAGTTCTTCGATACGCTTAATGTAGTTCAGCGCTGCCTGTGGCAAACCGCTACGCTCTTTCACGCCGAAGGTGGACTCAGACCAGCCCGGCATGGTTTCGTAAATCGGCTCGATACCTTCCCAATCGTCAGCCGCCAGCGGTGTTGTGGTCACTTCACGGCCATCCGGCATACGATAAGCGACACAGATTTTCACCTCTTTCAAACCGTCCAGTACGTCCAGTTTGGTCAGGCAGAAGCCCGACAGGGAGTTGATCTGTACTGCACGACGCACAGCAACGGAGTCCAGCCAGCCAGTACGACGACGACGCCCCGTGGTAGCACCGTATTCGTTACCCTGTTTGCACAGGAACTCACCGATGTCATCAAACAGCTCAGTCGGGAACGGACCCGCACCCACACGCGTGGAGTAAGCTTTGATGATACCCAGCACGTAATCCACATAACGCGGACCCAGGCCAGAACCTGTTGCCACGCCACCCGCAGTGGTGTTAGAGGACGTTACGTACGGATAGGTACCGTGGTCAATGTCCAGCAGCGTACCCTGCGCGCCTTCGAACATGACGAAATCGCCACGCTTGCGCGCCTGGTCCAGCAGATCGGACACATCAACAACCATAGAGGTCAGGATGTCGGCAATCGCCATCACATCATCCAGCACTTTCTGGTAGTCAACCGCGTCAACTTTGTAGAAGTTAACCAGCTGGAAGTTGTGATATTCCATCACTTCTTTCAGTTTTTCAGCGAAGGTGGCTTTGTCGAACAGATCGCCAACGCGCAGACCGCGACGGGCGACTTTGTCTTCGTAAGCCGGCCCGATACCACGACCGGTAGTCCCGATCGCTTTCGCGCCACGTGCTTTCTCACGCGCGTTATCCAGCGCAACGTGGTAGTCCAGAATCAGCGGGCATGCTTCAGACAACAGCAGACGCTCACGAACAGGAACACCACGATCTTCCAGTCCTTTCATCTCTTTCATCAGCGCAGCCGGAGACAGCACAACACCGTTACCGATGATGCTGATGACGTTCTCGCGGAGAATACCTGATGGAATAAGATGGAGGACGGTTTTTTCACCGTTGATTACGAGAGTATGGCCTGCGTTGTGACCGCCCTGGTAGCGTACAACATATTTAGCCCGTTCAGTCAGAAGATCGACGATCTTTCCTTTACCTTCGTCACCCCATTGGGTGCCCAGTACGACGACGTTGTTACCCATTTTTCAAAATCACCGTTTGCTTAAAAATGGATTCTACCATCGCTTTTTCAGATATACAGCACTTTTTGCATGCAAAAATTAGCTAAATTCGCACGTTTTTTGATCAGCCAATCGTTTTCCTCAACATGTAGTAGACCACAATGCCTGCAACCACAAGTCCACCACCAAAACGACGTAAAGTATTTTCAGGCAACTGCGTCATGGCAGAAATCATCTTCTTCCATGCTCGCGGGTAAAGCATCGGACCTAAACCTTCAAGCACTAAAACCAGCGCAAGCGCGAGCCAGATTGTTGAGTTCATCGGACGTCCTTTATAAAAAGAAAACCACCGGCATCCTCAGGGATGCGGTGGTTTTATGCGTCTAACCTAAAACCGTTGCGACGATATTATCGCGTTGCGGTATTCGGTGTCTTCATGTAGCGGAAGAAATCGCTGTCCGGGCTCATGACCATGACATCCTGATTGCCTTCGAAGCTCTTCTCGTAAGCACGCAGGCTACGAATAAAGGCGTAGAAGTCAGGATCCTGGCTGAACGCATCGGCAAACAGCTTCGCCGCTTCTGCATCCCCTTCACCGCGCATGATACGCCCCTGACGCTCAGCTTCCGCCAGCGTTTTGGTCACTTCATAGTCGGCTGTCGCGCGCAGTTTTTCCGCTTCTTCCTGACCTTGTGAACGGTGACGACGCGCTACCGCTTCACGCTCAGCGCGCATACGGTTATAGATCGCTTCAGACACTTCGGTCGGCAGGTTGATCTGCTTGATCCGCACGTCGACCACTTCGATACCCAATGCGGCCATACTGTTCGGGTTGATCACCGGCACATTGCCGTTGGTTTCAGCCTGAACACGTTCAGCGGCTTCGGCAATCGCGTTATCCGCTGCCGGGGTCGCCACTTCGTCTTCGGTTCCGGCAGAGCCAGAGTTCAGGGCGTCACGCACTTCCAGGGTCAGGCGACCACGGGAGTCGGTCACAATGTCTTTCACATCCAGACGACCAATCTCAGAACGCAAACGGTCAGAGAACTTACGTTTCAACAGAACTTCAGCCTGAGAAATATCGCCGCCGCCCGTCGCCAGGAAGTAACGGCTGAAATCGCTGATGCGCCATTTGATGTAAGAGTCAACAATCAGGTCTTTCTTCTCTTTGGTGACAAAGCGATCGGCCTGGTTATCCATCGTCTGGATACGCGCGTCGAGCATTTTCACCGACTGAATAAACGGTACCTTAAAGTGCAGACCCGGCTCATAAATCAATGGTTTTTTGTCGGCATCACGCACGACGCTGCTGAACTGGAACTTAATTCCGCGCTCGCCTTCTTTCACCACGAAAATTGAGGTGTACAGCACTACCAGCACGATGATGATAATCGCAATAACTGACTTACGCATCGTTATTCCCCCTGACGCTGGTAGTCGTTACGCTGCGCGTTAGCGCGGCGTTGGTCCATAATATCGCCCTGACTGGTGGACGAGGTGTTGCTTGCTCCGCTGCTGCTGGAAGAAGACGTGGAGGGCAGACGCAGCAGGTTCGAACCGCTATCGCTCTTTGCCGCCGGCGCGCTCGCGCCTTTCAGCATCTGATCCAATGGCAGAACCATCAGATTGCCACCTTTGTCGTTAACCAACACTTTACGGGTATGGCTCAACACTTTTTCCATCGTCTCGATATACAGACGCTCGCGGGTAATCTCTGGCGCCGCTTTATATTCCGGAAGGATTTTCGCAAAGCGCGCCACTTCACCCTGCGCTTCCAGGATGGTTTGCGTTCTGTAAGCACGCGCCTCTTCAAGGATACGCTGTGCCTGACCGTTCGCACGCGGCTGAACTTCGTTGGTATACGCTTCCGCTTCACGGATGTACTGCTGTTCGTTCTCACGGGCAGCAATGGCATCGTCAAACGCCGCTTTCACCTCTTCCGGCGGACGTGCAGCCTGGAAGTTGACGTCCAGCAGGGTAATACCCATGTTATAGGGACGAATGGTCTCTTCCAGTTCACGCTGGGTATCGCTACGAATAACGGTACGCCCTTCGGTCAGGATACGGTCCATGGTGTATTTACCGATCACGCCGCGCAGGGCACTGTCGGTCGCCTGACGCAGACTGTCATCCGCGCTGGTTACGCTAAACAGATATTTTTGCGGATCGGTGATGCGGTACTGCACGTTCATCTCAACGCGCACCACGTTCTCATCTGACGTCAGCATCACACCGGAAGCGGCCAGTTCGCGGACGGCTTCCACGTTCACCGGCGTCACCTCGTCGATAAACGTCGGCTTCCAGTTCAGGCCCGGTTCAACCAGATGGCTGAACTTACCAAAGCGTGTCACCACGCCGCGCTCTGCTTCTTTGATGGTGTAGAAACCGCTCGCCGCCCAGATAATGACGATAGCTGCCGCCGCGATGGAGACGACACGTCCGCCCAGATGCGGGCGCGGGCCTTGCGATGAGCTTCCGCCGCCAGAGCCGGTACCTTTACCGCCTCCCAGTCCACCGAGTTTTTTACTCAGCTTGCGAAAGATGTCATCGAGATCAGGTGGCCCCTGCTCGCGACCACCTTTGTTTCCATTTCCCTCAGAGTTGCCGCCTGGTTTGCTGCTTCCCCACGGGTCGCGGTCTTGTCCGTTATTACCGGGCTGATTCCACGCCATGTTTGTGCTCCATATTTGTTATGCGATGCTATACCTGTGTTTTTTGCGCGGCAGATGCGTTGGCTACATCCCTCAGCTCCCGTCACATAGTTGACTATGCTCCAGAGAATTTCAGGACTTGCCGCCTTCCTGCCGCTCAACCTCCACAAGGTACAGAGGCGAAAAAATCTTCAGGCCATATCCGTCAGATCAGACAACATAGTCTTCCAAAGCCGGTTCTTGTTTACAGAGGCGACGCCAGTCAACGATCGGCAGGCGAACTTGCAGACTTACGCTACCGTCATCCTCCATCCACTCTTTTTCTATTGCCTGAAGCTGATAAAAACGGCTTCTCAGACGCCCTTCCTGCGGCGGCAAACGCAACGTATGCTGCGCCACCTCGCCGGAAAGTCGCTCCGTCAAAGCCTGAAAAAGCTGTGGTATCCCAACCCCTGTCTGCGCGGAAAGCCAGACACGGATCGGTTTGTTCTCTTCATCCCGGTCGATACGCGGTTCAAAGTCATCCAGCATATCGATCTTGTTCATCACCATCAGGGACGGGATCTCGTGAGCATCGATCTCTTCGAGAACCGTATCCACTGCGTCGATGTTTTCCTGCACGCGCACATCCGCTGCATCAACCACATGCAGCAACAGTGTCGCCTGACGCGTTTCCTGGAGGGTCGCTTTAAACGCCGCAACCAGATCGTGCGGAAGATGACGGATAAACCCAACGGTATCCGCCAGCACGGTCTCCCCGACATCCGCCACGTCAATGCGACGCAGCGTCGGATCCAGGGTCGCAAACAGTTGATCTGCCGCATAGACCCTGGCTTCGGTTATCTGATTGAAAAGGGTGGATTTTCCGGCGTTAGTATATCCCACCAGCGAGACGGTCGGGACATCCGCCTTAATGCGCGACTGTCGCCCCTGCTCACGTTGCTTTTCAACTTTTTCCAGGCGCGACTGGATCTGCAATATACGGTTTCGCAATAAACGGCGGTCGGTTTCGAGTTGGGTTTCACCCGGACCGCGCAAACCAATCCCGCCTTTCTGTCTTTCAAGGTGGGTCCAGCCACGGACAAGACGCGTAGCCAGATGGCGCAACTGCGCCAGTTCAACCTGCAATTTCCCCTCATGGGTACGTGCACGCTGCGCAAAAATATCTAAGATAAGGCCAGTGCGGTCGATAACACGACACTCACACAGGCGCTCCAGGTTACGTTCCTGGGCCGGGCTCAATGCATGATCGAATAATACGACGGCAGCGCCTGTCGCTTTTACGGCTTCCGCAATTTCAACGGCTTTACCTTCACCAACAAAGTACTTCGGGTGCGGTGCTTTACGGCTACCGGTAATCACCTGCATTGCTTCGACACCGGCGGAAGAGACCAGAGATTCAAACTCCTGGAGGTCTTCCATATCTTTGTCTTGCGAAAAATAGATGTGTACCAGTACCGCCTGCTCACCGGCGTCATAACGGTCAAACAAGCGTCAACCCCTCGATATAGATCAGCGGGGAACGCAGAAATTCTGGCTCCCCGTGTGTAAAACAGCCAAAAACCTTATTCGGTCTCTTCGCTGTCCTGTTGCGCCGCAGAACCCTGCGCGCCGCTACCGTGATGATAGTTACTGCTGGTACCGCCACCGGCATTGTTACTATGATGAGAAACCGGGCGAGACGGGACAACAGTAGAAATCGCGTGCTTATAAACCATCTGACTGACCGTGTTTTTCAACAGGATCACAAACTGATCAAAAGACTCGATTTGACCTTGCAGCTTAATACCATTCACCAAATAAATAGAAACTGGAACACGTTCCCGACGCAGTGCGTTCAGGAACGGATCTTGTAAAGATTGCCCCTTAGCCATTCTCTCTTTTCCTTATATGCTTATTTGTACTTTGAATCTTTCGATTCTGAAAATTGCGCACGATACGCCTTAATTGTACACATTCAGTTCGCGATAGCACCAACAACCTGTAATACTTCGTTCCGCGCCTGCTCAGGTTTCTCACTGTCAAGCCAGTGCACTCCTTCCCAACCGCGTAACCAGGTTACCTGGCGCTTTGCCAACTGCCTCGTGGCGCAAACACCTCTATAAACCATTTCATCGTATGATATTTCGCCTTCAAGGTATGACCACATCTGGCGGTATCCCACACAACGAATGGAAGGCAAGTCCGTATGCAAATCTCCACGGGCAAAAAGCGCCCGAACTTCTGCTTCAAATCCTGAAGCCAACATCTGATGAAAACGCTGCTCGATGCGTTGATGCAACAGCTCACGGCTCGCTGGGGCGATGGCAAACTGATGCACCTGGTACGGTAAAGCATCACCTGACGTTTGCGTCAGTTCCGTTAAAGTTTTACCCGAAATGAAAAAAACTTCCAGTGCCCGGGAAAGTCTTTGCGGATCATTTGGATGAATACGCGCAGCCGCAACCGGATCGATTGTCTGAAGCTGTTGGTGCAACGCATCCCACCCTTGCTCTGCCGCCTGTTGCTCAATTCTGGCCCTGACCTGCGGGTCTGCCGACGGTAACGGCGAAAGACCTTCCAGCAATGCCTTGAAATACAACATCGTACCGCCCACTAACAGCGGAATACGCCCCGCCGCAGTGATCTCGCTCATCTCCGCCAACGCATCGCGGCGGAAATCCGCAGCAGAATACGCCTGCGACGGATCGCGAATATCCAGCAATCGGTGCGGAGCCGCCTTTAACTCTTCAGCGTCCGGCTTCGCCGTCCCGATATCCATCCCTTTGTAAATAAGGGCGGAATCGACGCTTATCAACTCTACTGGCAAAACTTTACGCAATTCAATCGCTAGCGCCGTTTTACCCGAGGCCGTAGGCCCCATCAAAAAAATTGCCTTTGGCAGGCTCGCCTTACTGATATCACTCATGTTTCAGGGCATTCATCGCCGTATGTAAATCAACAGGTTGTAACAGACCACCCGGCGGCGCCTTCACGAGCTGCGGGCAAAGCCGCTCCACATCAGCCAGCAGGGTAATGGCCTGAGCCATTGTCCACTGCGTATGCTCACTCATCAAATTACGCGCAATCCACTGCGCCAGATTACCAGGTTCACGCGCTGACTGTTGCGTCAGGTAGCCTATCAGTTCAGGAATCAAGATTTGTAAATTTTGTTGGCGTAAGGGTAAAGGCACCGCCCGAATGGTCACATGCTGGGCATCTGCCTGAAATTCAATCCCCAATTCCACCAGTGCGCCCTGCGCATTTTCCAGCGCGGCCTTTTCCTCTGCAGACACTTTTAGCCGCAGCGGGATCAGCAACGGCTGAGCGCAAACCTGCCCCTCTCCCGGCGAAAGCTGCGCCTGACGCAGCCAGCGTTCTGCCACGGGCAGCGCCAGCAGGTGAATACTCCCATCGCGCTCCAGCAGCGCGCAGTCGTTGCCCACAATCGTGAGCACACGGCCAAAGCTCTGACTGTGTCCCGACAGTGCTGACACAGCTGGCTCCGGCGCAGGCGATGATTTTGTCGCATGTGTCGGCGTTTGCAGGAGCTGGCGATACACCTCGCCCTGCTGTTTCTGGTAGCCCGGCTGGGCATGCGGCCAGCTTGCCGCCGTTGGGCGCGGCGCGCTGCTGCCCGCTGTCGGTGTGGAGGCGTAGCGCGGTGCCGTAGGTTCGCGGGCCTGCGCCGGCTCAGCAAAATGGTTACGCCCTGCAGCCACACGGTTTTCCGGAACGTGCCGGGGCGCGGGTTCGCCTTCTGCTTCCAGCGGCAATGGCGATTCAAGCTGCTGTTGCAGCACGCTCAGCACGCCCTGGTAGATAAAGTCATGGACCAGACGCGACTGATGAAAACGCACTTCATGCTTGGCCGGGTGCACGTTGACATCCACCTGATGCGGGTCAATCTCAAGGTACAGCACAAATGCGGGCTGTTGATCGGCGCCCAGCTTATCTTCACAGGCCTGACGAATGGCGTGGTTGATCAACCTGTCGCGCATCATGCGTCCGTTGACGTAGCAGTACTGAATTTCCGCCAGCGCCGTCGTGGTGTGATTGGGATCGGCGACCCAGCCGCGTAAGGTCAGATCGCCATGCTGCCACTCAATCGCCAGCGCATGCTCAAGAAACGGCGTACCACAAATGGCGCCCAGACGACGCTCTTGCGGCCCCTCTTTCGCCACCGCACGGTACTGACGTACCATTTTGCCGTTGTGCGACAAATTGATCGTCACATCAAAACGCGCCAGCGCAATGCGCCGGATGATCTCGTCAATATGATTGAATTCGGTTTTCTCGGTGCGCATAAACTTGCGCCGGGCGGGGGTGTTGTAGAACAGATCGAGGACTTCCAGCGTGGTGCCTACCGGATGCGCGGCCGGTTTGACTGTTACCTCCATGTCGCGCCCTTCGGCGTAGGCTTGCCAGGCTTCCTGTTGCTCTGCGGTGCGTGACGTGAGAGTCAGGCGAGATACCGAGCTGATACTCGCCAGCGCTTCGCCGCGAAAACCCAGGCTAATGATCGCTTCCAGATCGTCAAGAGAGGCAATTTTACTGGTGGCGTGCCGCGCCAGCGCCAGCGCCAGTTCGTCTTTCCTGATCCCGCAACCATTGTCACGGATACGGATCAGCTTCGCGCCGCCGCGCTCGATATCAATATCGATGCGCGTTGCCCCGGCATCAAGGCTGTTTTCCACCAGCTCTTTGACCACCGATGCAGGTCGCTCAACCACCTCACCTGCGGCAATTTGGTTCGCCAGTTGTGGCGGTAACACCTGAATCGGCATGCAAATTCCTTAGTTGATCAACGACTCACCCGGCGTAGCAGCGCTCGCGGTTTGCGCCGCACTTCCCTGCGGAGCCGACTGCATCGGATGCGCCTGGAAGTAGTTACGCAGCCCTTTGTAAATCGCATCGGCCAGTTGTTGCTGATACGCATCGCTCGCCAACAGACGTTCTTCACTGTGATTACTGATAAACCCGGTTTCCACCAGCACCGAGGGAATATCTGGCGAGCGCAGAACGCCCAGGCTGGCATGTTCAGGCCGCCGTTTATGCAGTGACCCAATCCGTTCGAGCTGGCCTAACATGTTGGTTGCCACATCATACCCTACGCGTTGGGAATGGCCGAACTGCAAATCCAGCACCGCCTGGCTTAGGTACGGATCGGCCTGACTGTTTGCCAGCACATCCCCCGCGCCGCCCAACAGCTCCGACTGTTTTTCATGTTCTTCAAGCCAGTTCGCCATTTCGCTGTTGGCGCGCCGGTTCGACAGCACCCACACGGAGGCACCCGTAGCGCTGCGGTTGGGCGCGGCATCGGCGTGAATCGACACCAGGAAGTTGGCGTTTTGCTTACGCGCCACGTCAGAGCGCCCCATCACAGAGATAAAATAATCCCCGTCACGGGTTAACACGCCTTTAAACATCGGATCATCATTAAGCAGCGTGCGCAGTTTACGGGCCACCGCGATAGTGACATTTTTCTCTCGCGTACCGCCGGGGCCGATCGCGCCGGGATCCTGCCCACCGTGCCCGGCATCAATGGCGATCACCACTTTGTCACCATTGCTGGATGTCGCTCTGGCCGCCGGGCGCGTCGCCGTATTGCTGCTGATCACGGCGGTGGTGCGATCGTTGCTGGTTTTAAACGGATTTCGCGCAGGTTCAGTCGGACGCGGCGTCACCACCGGCGTTTCGACGCGTTTAGCGACGACTGGAGCGGGGGGTGGTGGCGGAGGCGTATCGGCGTTAATGGTAAAAACTACCGTGTAGTTTCCGCCATTCTGCCGTTTTACCGCCTCGGTTTTCCCGTTTTCGGTTAAATCCACCATCAGTCGTAGTGACTGTGGATCTTTCGCCGTGCCGGAACGAATGGTCTTCACCAGGTTATTACCGCTAAACATCAGCGGAAGCCCCTGAATGACCCCCGTTTGCTTAATATCCAGCGCAACGGTACGTTTGCCTTCATGGGAAAAGGCATAATCGGGATCGCCAATAAAACTGAGCGTAATACGCGCCTGTCGATCGCCGTTGGAGACCTGGATATCGGAGAGGCTGGCGGCTCCGGCCTGCGCGCACAGCAGAACCAGCATGGCCACCAACCCATTTCTGATACGATAAATCATCCCGCCACCTTTAAGGTTAACCGGCTAAACGCGCCAGCAACGAATCACCTGATGAGGAGACAGCACGGATGCGCGCCTCACGACCTTGCGCCTGGTAATCTATGTGTATTTCGACATCCGGGTCCGGGAGTACACCTTTACCCTGTTGCGGCCATTCCACCAGGCAAATGGCATCGTTGGCAAAATAATCGCGGATCCCCATAAATTCGAGCTCCTCGGGATCGGCAAGACGATACAGATCGAAGTGATAGACCATCAGGTTATCGAGAGAATAGGGTTCGACCAGCGTATAGGTTGGACTTTTTACATTACCGGAATGGCCTAACGCCTGCAGGAATCCCCGACTAAAGGTGGTTTTACCCGCGCCTAAATCACCGTAGAGATAGATCACGGTCGCGCCGTTGCAGGCCTTGGCTACCCGTTGTCCCAGGTCTAATGTTGCCTGTTCGTCAGGTAGCGGAATTACTCGATTCATCATGATAAACGTCAATCACATCAGGGTTAACAATACGCTGTAGCGTGGAAAAAAGATCGGTTGCCAACATGCCGCGCATACCTGCACGCGCCGCCAGAACATCGGCCGCCGCACCGTGAGCCACGCAGCCAGCACAGGCTGCATCATACGGGGTAAACTTCTGTCCGAGCAATGCGCCAATAATACCGGAAAGCACATCGCCCATGCCGCCGCTGGCCATGCCTGCGTTGCCGACATCAGCAATTCCCAACGCCTCCGGTTGTGCGGCAACCACCGTTCCCGCCCCTTTCAACACCGCAACGCCTCCGTAACGTTTTACCAGACGCTGTGCAGAATGTAAGCGATCACTTTCAATTTCTGCGACAGAACACCCCAGTAACCGCGCGGCTTCTCCCGGATGCGGTGTGATGACGCGATTGTGACGTTTATCGGGATTGATTGCCAGCAGGTTCAACGCATCGGCGTCCCAGACCATCGGTTTACGGAAATTCTCGACTTTTTGCAGCGCTTTCTTCCCCCACTCCGCCTGCCCGAGCCCAGGGCCAATGATGATGACATCCGCCCATGCGAGGCTTTCGTCAAGGGACTGCGGCGTCAGTTCATGCACCATCAGTTCGGGACGAGCGGTCAGCAGTGGGGCGATATTTTCGCTGCGCGTCAGCACGCGTACCAGCCCCGCTCCGGCGCGCAGCGCCGCTTCACCGGCCAGTCGAATCGCCCCCGCCGTGCCGTGATCGCCGCCGATCACCACCAGTCGACCGTGATCGCCTTTATGCGACGTTGCACGACGCGGAGAGAGCCAGTGCGCAAGTTGTGAGGCGTCAAAGCGTTGAATCGGCGCGTCCTGCCCTGTCAGCCAGTCGTCCAGTCCCAGCGAATTAAAATGAAGGCGCCCGGTCACATCCCGGGCTTTCCCCGTCAGCAGACCGGGTTTCAGGACGATAAAGGTGACCGTGCGTTCGGCCCGGATGACCGCACCGGGCGTCGCGCCCGTTTGTGCCAGCAACCCGGAAGGAATGTCTATTGAGACAACAGGCGCAGGGTGGGCGTTTGCCCGTTCGATTAATTCAGACAACGGCTCGCGCGGCGCCTGGGTTAACCCGATCCCCAGAAGCGCATCAATAATCAGGTCGATATTTTCCGGCCAGGCAATCGCCGGGGAATGGATCACACCTCCTGCATTCAGCCAGGCTTCCCGCGCCTGTGCGGCCTCCTCGGGCAGCGGTTTATCGCTTTCCAGCGCTACCAGGGTGACCAGAATCCCTGCTGCTTTCGCCAGCCTCGCCACCACATAGCCATCGCCACCATTGTTACCGTGACCGCAGAGCACCAACCAGCGCCGGGCATAAGGCCGGGACTCGCGCGCCACGTCAAACACCGCCTCGCCCGCTCGCAACATCAGTTCGAACAACGTGAGCCCCAGCGTGTCAGCAGCTTCTCGCTCCAGCCGTTTGATGTCATCGGCGGGCCAGATGGAGTGTGGTATACTGATGGGGTTTTTCTTCATTGTATGGTCCGTCATGTCAGAGCCCCTCAATCTCAATCAGTTAGCGCAAAATATTAAGCAGTGGGGGCTGGAACTGGGCTTTCAGCAGGTCGGTATTACCGATACTGACCTGAGCGAGTCCGAACCCAAACTGCAGGCGTGGCTGGACAAACAATACCACGGCGAAATGGACTGGATGGCGCGCCATGGCATGATGCGCGCGCGTCCCCATGAGCTACTGCCTGGCACACTTCGCGTCATCAGCGTGCGCATGAACTATCTTCCCGCCCACGCCGCGTTTGCCCGGACGCTGAAAAATCCCTCGCAGGGTTACATCAGTCGCTATGCCCTGGGCCGCGACTACCATAAGCTTTTACGCAACCGCCTCAAAAAGCTGGGTGAGAGGATTCAGCAGCACTGTGTCTCGCTGAATTTTAGACCTTTTGTCGACTCTGCGCCCATACTTGAGCGCCCGCTGGCAGAAAAAGCCGGTCTGGGATGGACAGGTAAGCACTCACTAATCCTCAACCGTGAGGCCGGGTCGTTTTTCTTTCTTGGTGAGTTACTGATTGATTTGCCCCTGCCGGTTGATGCTCCCGTGGAGGAAGGATGCGGAAAGTGCGTCGCCTGCATCACCACCTGTCCGACCGGGGCGATTGTCGCCTCCTACACGGTGGATGCACGTCGCTGCATCTCCTACCTCACCATCGAACTGGAAGGCGTAATCCCTGAAGCATTGCGACCATTGATGGGCAACCGGATCTACGGTTGTGATGACTGCCAGTTGATTTGCCCATGGAATCGCTACTCGCAGCTGACTGACGAAGACGATTTCAGTCCCCGTAAGCCGCTTCATGCGCCCGAGTTGATTGAGCTGTTCGCCAGAAATGAAGCCTGGTTTTTAAAAGTCACAGAAGGGTCAGCCATTCGTCGTATTGGTCATCTGCGCTGGCTGCGTAATATTGCGGTAGCACTCGGTAATGCGCCCTGGAGTGACGCCGCCCTTTCCGCACTGGAAAGCCGCCGGGGTGAGCACCCACTTCTTGATGAACACATTGAGTGGGCCGTCGCGCAGCAGATCGCGAAGCGAAACGCCGACGTGATCGAGGTGCAATCACCAAAGCAAAGGCGACTGGTTAATGCTATCGAAAAGGGACTTCCACGGGACGCCTGAATCGTCCACAGGCTGTGCATAAAAATAAAAACACATTGCTATTCAAGAACGAAAAAATCGTCAAGTGATCGCATTAACAATTTGTAATCTTAATTTAAACTTTGATTTCAGATAGTTATAAAGAAACTATTCACTTAGCGAAGTATTTGAATATTCCGTAGAAAAATCCGATGCTGTGGATAACTCTGTTCACAAGAGTATGACAGATACAAAACGAAACGACCCCAACGCAAAACGCACTGTGGTTGATTTTCTGGAGATAAGAATTTGGAGCGGGAAACGAGACTCGAACTCGCGACCCCGACCTTGGCAAGGTCGTGCTCTACCAACTGAGCTATTCCCGCTTAATCTTCGTCTTTCAAACTGCTGTCGCAATTCGAAATCCTGCGATTGGGTGGTCTGTGCTAAGAAGCACTTTCAAATTTTGGAGCGGGAAACGAGACTCGAACTCGCGACCCCGACCTTGGCAAGGTCGTGCTCTACCAACTGAGCTATTCCCGCTTAATCTTCGTCTTTCAAACTGCTGTCGCACTTCGAAATTCTGCGATTGGGTGGTCTGTGCTAAGAAGCACTTTCAAATTTTGGAGCGGGAAACGAGACTCGAACTCGCGACCCCGACCTTGGCAAGGTCGTGCTCTACCAACTGAGCTATTCCCGCTTAATCTTCGTCTTTCATGTTGTTGCTGTGTTGGCTGCCTTGCTGCAACATGAAATGCTTTGATTAAAATTTGTTGCTGCCGTAACGCATAATTCTCTGTCGTTACGGGAGGCGCATTATACGAGAAATCCTTTCTCCTGCAACCCCTTCAAACGCAATTTTTTGTGAATTTCGTTTGAGTGACGATTTTATCAGCAAAGCGAGTAATTTAGCGGCAATCTTCGGTATACGCAAGCTTCCCGGATGTAAACTGTAGGCCGGGTAAGGTAAAGCCGCCACCCGGCATAGCCACCTTTTAAAGCTTAATAAAATTCTCACGATAGTAAGCCAGTTCCGCCACCGACTCGCGGATATCATCCATCGCCTTGTGCGTTCCTTCCTTGCTCAAACCGTCCAGAATTTCGGGTTTCCAGCGACGAGCCAGCTCTTTCAGCGTGCTGACATCCAGGTAGCGGTAATGGAAATACGCTTCCAGTTCTGGCATGTACTTAAACAAAAAACGGCGATCCTGTCCGATGCTGTTCCCGCAGATTGGCGACTTACCCGCTGGCACCCACGCTTGCAAAAATTCAATCGTCGCCAGTTCCGCTTCACGTTCACCCATTGTGCTCGCCTTCACTCGCTCCACCAGCCCGCTCCCGGTATGGGTACGCACGTTCCAGTCATCCATCAGTGCCAGCTGTTCATCAGACTGATGAACAGCAATCGTTGGCCCTTCAGCCAGAATATTCAGGTTGGCATCGGTGACCAGTGTGGCGATTTCAATTATGCGATCGCGCTCGGGATCCAGACCGGTCATCTCCAGATCAATCCAAATCAAGTTGTTTTCATTGGCACTCATGCTATTTTCCACCCCTCATACGTCACATTCTGTGTGACTACTCTCAACTAGAATTGTGTGTATCATAGATGTTTTGCCCAACATGGGCGACCAGGAGCCAGTACGATTGAGTAAAAATAAACTCTCCAAAGGCCAACAGCGCCGCGTGAACGCTAATCACCAGCGTCGTCTTAAAACGTCTAAGGAGAAGCCAGACTACGATGACAACCTGTTTGGCGAGACCGCTGAAGGGATCGTCATTAGCCGTTTTGGCATGCATGCCGACGTCGAATCTGCCGACGGTGAAATTCACCGCTGCAACATTCGCCGGACGATCCGCTCGCTAGTGACCGGCGACCGTGTGGTCTGGCGTCCCGGCAAAGCGGCTGCGGAAGGGGTCAACGTCAAAGGCATCGTCGAGGCGGTGCATGAACGTACCTCGGTATTGACGCGCCCGGACTTCTACGATGGCATAAAACCCATTGCCGCCAATATCGACCAGATTGTCATTGTCTCCGCGATTTTACCGGAGCTGTCACTCAATATTATCGACAGGTATCTGGTGGCCTGTGAGACATTGCAGGTTGAGCCGATCATCGTACTCAACAAAATCGATCTGCTGGATGACGAAAGCATGGCGTTTGTGAATGAGCAGATGGATATCTATCGTCATATCGGTTATCGCGTGCTGATGGTCTCCAGCCACACTCAGGATGGTCTGAAACCGCTGGAAGAAGCGCTGACCGGGCGCATCAGCATCTTTGCCGGTCAGTCTGGCGTTGGCAAATCCAGCCTGCTCAACGCATTGCTCGGTCTGCAGGAAGCCATTTTGACCAATGATGTCTCTGACAACTCCGGTCTGGGACAGCACACTACCACCGCGGCCCGCCTCTACCACTTCCCACATGGCGGCGACGTCATCGATTCCCCTGGCGTGCGTGAATTCGGCCTGTGGCACCTGGAGCCGGAACAAATCACCCATGGCTTTGTCGAATTTCATGACTATCTGGGGCTGTGTAAATATCGTGACTGTAAGCACGACACTGACCCAGGCTGCGCCATTCGTGCCGCCGTAGAGGACGGGAAAATTGCGGAAACCCGTTTCGAAAATTATCACCGTATTCTCGAAAGCATGTCGCAGGTAAAAACGCGTAAAAACTTTTCTGATACCGATGACTGACAACTAAGCTAAGCATCGCTAGAATCGTCCCCCTTTTTCAGGATCCGGCATCAACGCCGGGTCAGGAACGATAAAACAATAGCCTGGAGGCTACCTTGTTAAACTCATTTAAACTTTCGCTACAATACATTCTGCCGAAACTATGGCTCACTCGCCTGGCGGGCTGGGGCGCGAGCAAACGAGCGGGATGGCTGACTAAGCTGGTTATCGATCTGTTCGTGAAGTACTACAAGGTCGATATGAAAGAAGCGCAGAAGCCAGATACCGCCAGCTACCGCTCATTCAATGATTTCTTTGTCCGCCCACTGCGTGACGACGTTCGCCCGTTGAATACCGATCCGAACGTACTGGTCATGCCGGCTGACGGTGTCATCAGCCAGTTAGGCGCTATCGAAGAAGATAAGATCCTGCAGGCCAAAGGCCACAACTACAGCCTGGAAGCCCTGCTGGCTGGTAACTACCTGATGGCGGATCTTTTCCGTAACGGGTCGTTTGTGACCACCTATCTGTCTCCGCGTGATTACCACCGCGTGCACATGCCATGTAACGGCATTCTGCGTGAGATGATTTATGTTCCGGGCGATCTGTTCTCGGTTAATCATCTGACGGCCCAGAACGTTCCAAACCTGTTTGCCCGTAATGAGCGTGTTATCTGCCTGTTCGATACGGAGTTTGGCCCAATGGCGCAAATTCTGGTCGGTGCTACGATTGTTGGCAGTATCGAAACCGTCTGGGCGGGAACCATCACGCCGCCGCGCGAGGGCGTGATCAAACGCTGGACCTGGCCTGCCGGAGAAAGCGAAGGCTCCGTGGCGCTGCTGAAGGGTCAGGAAATGGGTCGCTTTAAACTGGGCTCCACGGTGATCAACCTGTTTGCGCCAGGTAAAGTGAATCTGGTCGAGCAGCTTGAGAGCCTCTCTGTGACCAAAATTGGTCAGCCGCTGGCGATCTCCACAGAGACATTCGTTGCGCCAGTCGACGCCGAGCCTGCACCACTGCCAGATGAAGAGATCAAAGCTGAACACGACGCCAGTCCGCTGGTCGACGATAAGAAAGACGAAACCTAATAGTAGAAGGACGTTGCTGTGCGCCTGATTATCGCGTTTCTGATGGCCTGGTGCCTCAGCCAGGGGGCGTACGCTGCAACCGCCCCCGACGCCAAACAAATCACTCAGGAACTGGAGCAGGCGAAATCCGCAAAGCCTGCTCAGCCTGATGTTGTTGAAGCCCTTCAGTCTGCGTTGAACGCGCTCGAGGAACGTAAAGGTTCTCTCGAACGCGCACAGCAATATCAGCAGGTTATCGATAATTTCCCGAAAATGTCCGCCAGCCTGCGCGCGCAGTTAACCAATCTGCGCGATGAACCCCGCAGCGTATCGCCGGGCATGACGACTGATGCGCTGAATCAGGAAATTCTCCAGGTCAGTAGCCAGTTGCTGGAAAAAAGCCGTCAGGCCCAGCAGGAGCAGGAACGCGCCCGTGAGATTGCCGACTCATTAAGCCAACTGCCTCAGCAGCAAACCGATGCCCGCCGACAGCTCAACGAAATTGAACGCCGTATTGGCAGCGCCACCGGCAACACCCCGCTCAACCAGGCGCAAAATTTCAGCATGCAGGCTGAATCCGCTCGCCTGAAAGCGCTGGTTGATGAGCTGGAGCTGGCGCAGTTGTCGGCCAACAACCGTCAGGAACTGGCTCGTATGCGCTCGGAACTGGCGGAAAAACAGAGCCAGCAACTGGATGCGTATTTACAGGCACTGCGCAATCAGCTCAACAGCCAGCGCCAGCGTGAAGCCGAACGGGCGCTGGAAAGTACCGAGTTACTGGCGGAGAATAGCGCTGATTTACCGCCGGATATTGTCGCCCAGTTCAAAGTGAACCGGGAACTGTCAGCCGCGCTGAATCAGCAGGCGCAGCGCATGGATCTCGTCGCCTCTCAGCAACGTCAGGCCGCCAGCCAGACTCAGCAGGTACGTCAGGCGTTGACGACGCTGCGTGAACAGTCGCAATGGTTAGGCTCGTCTAACCTGTTGGGTGAAGCGTTACGCGCCCAGGTGGCACGTCTGCCGGAAATGCCCAAACCCCAGCAGTTGGATACTGAAATGGCGCAACTGCGCGTCCAGCGTCTGCGCTATGAAGATCAGCTCAATAAGCAGCCTCAGCTGCGCCAGCTCCATCAGGCGGACGGGCAGCCGCTCACCGCCGAACAAAACCGTATTCTTGAGGCGCAACTGCGCACCCAACGTGAGCTACTGAATTCGCTGTTACAGGGCGGCGACACGCTGATCCTTGAACTGACCAAGCTGAAGGTCTCCAATAGCCAGCTTGAAGATGCGTTGAAAGAGGTGAACGAAGCGACCCACCGCTATCTGTTCTGGACCTCAGACGTTCGTCCAATGTCATTCTCCTGGCCGATAGATATCGTGCAGGATCTGCGTCGGCTGATCTCACTCGACACCTTCAGCCAGTTAGGTCAGGCCAGCGTGATGATGCTGACCAGCAGAGATACCCTGCTGCCGCTGTTTGGCGCGTTGATTCTGGTCGGGTTCAGCATTTACTCGCGTCGCCACTTTACCCGTTTTCTGGAGCGTTCTGCCGCCCGAGTGGGCAAGGTGACGCAGGATCACTTCTGGCTGACGCTGCGTACCGTGTTCTGGTCGATACTGGTGGCCTCGCCGCTGCCAGTACTGTGGATGACGCTGGGATACGGACTACGCGAGGCCTGGCCTTATCCACTGGCTGTCGCGATAGGCGATGGCGTCACGGCGACGGTGCCGCTGCTGTGGGTCGTGATGATTTGCGCGACATTTGCCCGGCCCAATGGCCTGTTTATCGCCCACTTTGGCTGGCCGCGCGAACGCGTGTCACGTGCGATGCGTTATTATCTGATGAGTATCGGGCTTATCGTGCCGCTGATTATGGCGCTCATCATGTTTGATAACCTCAACGATCGGGAGTTTTCTGGCTCGCTCGGTCGCCTGTGCTTTATGCTGATTTGCGGCGCGCTGGCACTGGTCACCCTGAGCCTGAAAAAAGCCGGGATCCCGCTCTATCTCGATAAAGAAGGCAGCGGCGACAATATCGTGAACAGCATGCTGTGGAACCTGATGATAGGCGCGCCGGTGGTGGCGATACTGGCTGCCGCCGTGGGCTATCTGGCGACGTCACAGGCGCTGCTGGCGCGACTGGAAACCTCTGTCGCCATCTGGTTCCTGCTGTTGGTGATTTATCACGTCATTCGCCGCTGGATGCTGATTCAGCGTCGCAGACTGGCCTTTGACCGTGCCAAGCACCGCCGTGCGGAAATGCTGGCCCAGCGCGCCCGTGGCGAAGAAGAGCCGGCTCATTCAACCAGTCTGGAAGGGACCATCGACGTTGATGAGAGCGAAGTCGATCTTGATGCTATCAGCGCCCAGTCGCTCCGTCTGGTGCGCTCCATCCTGATGCTGATCGCCCTGCTGTCGGTCATTGTGCTGTGGTCGGAAATTCACTCCGCATTCGGCTTCCTCGAAAACATCTCGCTGTGGGACGTCACCTCGACGGTGCAAGGGGTTGAAAGTTTAGAACCCATTACGCTGGGCGCGGTGCTGATCGCGATTCTGGTGTTTATCATCACCACCCAACTGGTGCGTAATCTGCCTGCGCTTCTCGAGCTGGCGTTGCTACAACACCTCGATCTCACGCCGGGTACCGGCTATGCCATTACCACCATCACCAAGTACCTGCTGATGTTAATTGGCGGTCTGGTGGGCTTCTCGATGATCGGGATTGAGTGGGCGAAACTGCAATGGCTGGTGGCGGCACTCGGCGTCGGTCTGGGCTTTGGTTTGCAGGAAATTTTCGCCAACTTTATCTCCGGCCTGATCATCCTGTTTGAAAAGCCGATTCGTATTGGTGACACCGTGACCATTCGCGATCTGACAGGCAGCGTAACGAAGATCAATACCCGCGCGACGACCATCAGCGACTGGGACCGCAAAGAGATCATCGTGCCGAACAAAGCGTTTATCACCGAGCAGTTCATCAACTGGTCGCTGTCTGATTCCGTGACACGCGTGGTGCTGACCATTCCGGCCCCATCCGATGTGAACAGCGAAGAAGTGACGCAGATCCTGCTGACCGCCGCACACCGCTGCTCGTTAGTCATCGATAACCCGGCGCCAGAAGTCTTCCTTGTGGACTTACAACAGGGGATTCAGATCTTCGAACTGCGTATCTATGCCGCCGAGATGGGTCATCGCATGCCACTGCGCCATGAAATCCACCAGTTGATTCTGGCAGGCTTCCGCGAGCACGGTATCGATATGCCGTTCCCACCATTCCAGATGCGTCTGGAAAGTTTGAATGGCCGACAAACAGGAAAAACGCTCAGTTCTGCCGGCAGAAGAAGTCGTCCGGCGGGGAGTTTGTAAATCGTTTGTACGTGTATCAGCAGAGGTTGGTTGTATTCCATCAGCCAATCTCTACTTTTTAGAGGCATAAATGATATCGAATAATAAAACGCCATAACCAAAAACTCAGCAGAGTTAACACAACAAAATATTGCCAAATACTGCGATGTTTTTTCCATATAATCACATAGAGGAAAGGGATAAAGATGGGTAGTGTTATTATCATTCCAGCTGCGCGAATATCGTCATTTTCAATATACATCATGACATCACAGATGTTTTTAATTCCCCTTCCATCGATAAACCATTCCTTACTTTGCGTTGACAACATGGTTATCAATAAAATACAAACCACGCCTCCTATAAAATTCAAAACAAAAGCTTTCCAGTTCATTTAATTTCCTTGCAAAATCTTTTGTAGAATATCTTTCTTTTCTATAATTCGTCGGCCATATTCACTATATTCACGTTCTGCAGAGCCCGGTGATTTTCTAATCGAGAGAATAATATCTTCTTTGGCCCGTATAAGTCCGCGATTATACCTGGACCCCGCTAATATAATTTGCTCATCAGTCAGGTGAAGAGTATCAGTATCTGGATTATCATAGAGAATAAGGTCATGTAAATGGAATGCTACAACACGAATGTTAAAACTGTCATCGAGTAAGCATTGTGATAACCTAAATTGCTGAAAATGCGAAAGCGTGTTTGGGTGAATACCGATTGTTCTGGCAGCGACGCCTATCTGGATCGCGATAGAACCAATAGATGTTGCATTGGACAACTCATTGTTGTTCTTTCCCAGGAGCGCTTCTATTACTTGTCTGAATTGCAGAACGCCAACACCATTGAATCTCTCCGGAGTTCCCCTTACTTCAGCCACCGCAACACCCGCAAGGAGTAACTCGGGTATGCACGCTTCATAAGCATATTGTTTAATTTTTATTCGATGATGTACTAACCAGGCAGTTTTGTAATACCAAAGATATGCTTTTCCTGTCATAAAATACCAATTAGTGGGCAACGCATACCAACGGAAAAAAATCCAAACCATTCCAATGAGGGAAAACGTATTCATCAATATCACAAAAAGGAGGCGAACTGATCACGATAACAATCCCATGATAGACCTCACTATTGAAAAGACAATAACTCTTTCGTCACTGCTCAGGATGAGATAGACATCACAATTATAAAAACGCATGTCAGCCTAACACAATATTATTCCAATAAAAAATTCAAGCCATCTATAAAAACAATAAAATATATAATGCCGTTTATATATTCACACAGCGCGTTATATATAAAGAAAAATATAGCTTCTGCAATTAATATCCATCTAATGGTTAAATAAATATCTCGTGCAACATAAATATATGATGAAGTCGTTCATACTAACCATCTACAGCGACTTAACGTTGAAACCTTAAGGTAGAAGTTACAAAAATAAAATGTGGGCGTTAAATATTAACTGAAAAGCATTCTTTAAAGCGGCGAGAAAAAACACGCCGCTTTGCTTTTTTGATTGAACAAGTTATGCGCGATCAACAGTAAACGCGATCACTTCCGCGAGGCTTTCAGCGCCCAGCGCCAGCATAACCAGACGATCCACACCCAGTGCGACGCCAGAACAGTCCGGCATGCCAACCTTCAACGCCTCAATCAGATTGTTATCGATCGGCTGCTGCGGCAGTCCGCGCGCGGCACGCTTACGGTTATCCTGTTCAAAACGTTGCTGCTGTTCACGCGCATCCGTCAACTCATGGAAACCATTCGCCAGCTCAATACCTTTGAAGTAGACCTCGAAACGTTCCGCTACACGGTGATCTTCCGTACTGATCTGCGCCAGTGATGCCTGGCTTGCCGGGAAGTGATACACAAACGTCGGTTTCTCTTTACCAATGTGCGGCTCAACGCCCATCGCAAACAGCAGTTGCAGTAAGGTATCGCGATCTTCTTCCGTATCGGCAATGTTGCTTAAATCCAGCTTTGCGGCAACTTCACGCAGCTGCGTTTTATCCGCAGACAGCGGATCAATCTCCAGATGACGCTGGAACGCTTGCTGATAAGAGAGGCTCTCCGCCGCCGGGCATTCCAGCACCTGCTGCAGCAAATCATCCACTTCGTTCATCAACCGGTACATGTCGTAATGGGGACGATACCACTCGAGCATAGTAAATTCGGGGTTGTGATGACGCCCCATCTCTTCATTACGGAAGCTACGGCACAGCTGAAAGACCGGACCACACCCTGCCACCAGCAGACGCTTCATGTGATATTCCGGGCTGGTCATTAAATAGAGGTTCATCCCTTGAGAGTGACCGGGGCCGACGAAACGCGTTTCGAACGGGAACAGATGAATGTCTGTGACCGTCGCCTGGCTCATGCAGGGCGTCTCAACCTCCAGCACGCCGCGATCGGCGAAGAAACGACGAATTTCCGTCATAATTGCCGCGCGTTTTAACAGGTTAGGTATGGACGCGCTCGGCTGCCAGGTTGCCGTTTCGCTCATGGTTCTTTCTCCAGTTTAAGACAAGGGCACGAAGTCTACTCGTAACGCGGCAATGAAACAAATTTTGCTCAGGAATACTCCGACACGGCTGAAGGGTTAAAAAACCGTAAAGCGATGGTTTAGTAATTAAATTAATCAAGATCACTGATAATTCCGGCCTCTGACACGCTAAAAAAATCGAACACGTCAAATTTCCCACTCATCGCAGAGACTATACTGTTGTACCTATAAAGGAGCAGTGGAAACGCATTCGCACCCCACCTGTTTCAGGGGTTTTACCCGAAATATGTGGTGGCGAAATTACAATAATCTGGAGGAATGTCGTGCAAACCTTTCAAGCCGATCTTGCCATTATAGGCGCCGGTGGCGCGGGATTACGCGCTGCAATTGCCGCAGCGCAGGCAAATCCTAATGCAAAAATCGCACTGATTTCAAAAGTGTACCCAATGCGCAGTCACACCGTGGCTGCTGAAGGGGGCTCAGCTGCAGTCGCCCAGGATCATGACAGCTTCGACTACCATTTTCACGATACGGTAGCGGGCGGAGACTGGCTGTGTGAACAGGATGTCGTGGATTATTTTGTCCATCACTGTCCTACCGAAATGACCCAACTGGAACAATGGGGCTGCCCGTGGAGTCGTCGCGAAGACGGCAGCGTCAACGTTCGTCGCTTTGGCGGGATGAAAATTGAGCGTACCTGGTTTGCTGCGGATAAAACCGGCTTCCATATGCTGCATACCCTGTTCCAGACTTCTCTGCAGTTCCCGCAGATCCAACGCTTTGACGAACACTTCGTCCTGGATATCCTGGTCGATGATGGTCATGCTCGCGGCCTGGTGGCGATGAACATGATGGAAGGCACGCTGGTACAGATTCGTGCTAATGCGGTAGTAATGGCGACAGGCGGCGCAGGCCGTGTGTATCGCTATAACACCAACGGCGGCATCGTGACCGGTGACGGTATGGGCATGGCGCTGAGCCACGGCGTTCCACTGCGTGACATGGAATTTGTTCAGTATCACCCGACCGGTCTGCCGGGCTCCGGTATTCTGATGACGGAAGGCTGTCGTGGTGAAGGCGGTATTCTGGTCAACAAAAACGGCTACCGTTATCTGCAGGATTACGGCATGGGTCCGGAAACTCCGCTGGGCGAGCCGAAAAACAAATATATGGAACTTGGTCCGCGCGACAAAGTTTCTCAGGCTTTCTGGCACGAATGGCGTAAAGGCAACACCATCTCCACGCCGCGTGGCGATGTTGTACATCTCGACCTGCGTCATCTGGGCGAGAAGAAACTGCTGGAACGTCTGCCGTTCATCTGTGAACTGGCGAAAGCCTATGTGGGCGTCGATCCAGTGAAAGAACCGATTCCGGTGCGTCCGACCGCGCACTACACCATGGGCGGTATCGAAACCGATCAGAACTGCGAAACCCGCATCAAAGGTCTGTTTGCCGTCGGCGAATGTTCTTCTGTGGGTCTGCACGGCGCGAACCGTCTGGGCTCTAACTCTCTGGCTGAGCTGGTGGTCTTTGGCCGTCTGGCAGGCGAGCAGGCGATGGAGCGTGCAGCAACGGCGGGCACTGCTAACGACGCCGCCCTTGACGCACAGGTTGCTGGCGTTGAACAACGTCTGAAAGACCTGGTCAACCAGGAAGGTAACGAGAACTGGTCGAAGATCCGCGACGAAATGGGGCTTTCGATGGAAGAAGGTTGCGGTATTTACCGTACACCGGAACTCATGCAGAAAACCGTGGATAAGCTGGCCGAACTGCAGGAGCGCTTCAAGCGCGTTCGCATCACCGACACCTCCAGCGTATTCAATACCGATCTGCTGTACACCATCGAGCTGGGTCACGGCCTGAACGTCGCTGAGTGTATGGCGCATTCCGCGCTGGCGCGTAAGGAATCACGCGGCGCACACCAACGTCTGGACGAAGGTTGCACCGAACGTGACGACGTCAACTTCCTCAAACATACTCTCGCCTTCCGCGATGCTGATGGCACGACTCGCCTCGACTATAGCGACGTGAAAATCACCACGCTGCCGCCGGCAAAACGTGTTTACGGTGGCGAAGCGGAAGCAGCCGATAAGAAGGAGAAGGCTAATGGCTGAGATGAAAAACCTGAAAGTTGAGGTGGTGCGTTATAACCCTGAGACCGACACCGCGCCGCACAGTGCTTTCTATGAAGTGCCTTATGATGAAACCACGTCACTGCTGGACGCGCTGGGCTACATCAAAGATAACCTGGCACCAGACCTGAGCTATCGCTGGTCCTGCCGTATGGCGATCTGCGGCTCCTGCGGCATGATGGTCAACAATGTGCCGAAACTGGCATGCAAAACCTTCCTGCGTGATTACACCAACGGTATTAAGGTGGAAGCGCTGGGTAACTTCCCGATTGAGCGCGATCTGGTCGTCGATATGACGCACTTTATCGAAAGTCTGGAAGCAATTAAGCCGTACATCATCGGTAACCCGCGTACGCCGGATCAGGGACCAAATATCCAGAGCCCGGCGCAGATGGCGAAGTATCACCAGTTCTCTGGTTGCATCAACTGTGGTCTGTGCTATGCCGCATGTCCGCAGTTCGGCCTGAATCCTGAGTTCATCGGACCGGCTGCAATTACCCTGGCGCATCGTTACAACGAAGATAGCCGCGACCACGGTAAGAAGGAGCGTATGGCACAGTTGAACAGCCCGAACGGCGTATGGACCTGTACTTTCGTGGGCTACTGCTCCGAAGTTTGTCCGAAGCACGTCGATCCGGCGGCTGCCATTCAGCAGGGTAAAGTAGAAAGCTCGAAAGACTTTCTTATCGCTACCCTGAAACCACGCTAAGGAGTGCAACATGACGACTAAACGCAAACCCTATGTGCGGCCGATGACGTCCACCTGGTGGAAAAAATTGCCGTTTTATCGCTTTTACATGCTGCGCGAAGGCACAGCCGTTCCGGCAGTCTGGTTCAGCATTGAGCTGATTTTCGGCCTGTTCGCACTGAAGCATGGTGTCGAATCCTGGGCGGGCTTCGTCGGTTTTCTGCAAAACCCGGTGGTGGTGATCCTCAACGTGATCGCCCTGGCGGCAGCACTGCTGCACACCAAAACCTGGTTTGAGCTGGCGCCGAAAGCCGCCAACATCATCGTAAAAGACGAAAAAATGGGGCCAGAGCCGATCATCAAAGGTCTCTGGGCGGTTACTGTGGTGGCGACCGTAGTCATACTGTTTGTTGCCCTGTTCTGGTAAGGAGTCCGGGATGATTAATCCAAATCCAAAACGTTCTGACGAACCCGTATTCTGGGGTCTGTTTGGCGCAGGCGGTATGTGGGGTGCGATTATCGCGCCAGTGATGGTTCTGCTGGTGGGGATTCTGCTGCCGCTGGGTCTGTTCCCGGGCGATGCCCTGAGCTATGAGCGTGTTCTGGCGTTTGCTCAGAGCTTTATCGGCCGTGCTTTCCTGTTCCTGATGATTGTCCTGCCGCTGTGGTGTGGCTTACACCGTATGCACCACGCGATGCATGACCTGAAAATCCATGTGCCGGCTGGCAAATGGGTGTTCTACGGTCTGGCAGCCATCCTGACCGTCGTCACGGCGATTGGCATTCTGTCCGTCTAACGTCATCCGCCCTCTTGTCTGCTGATAAGAGGGCGTTTTTATCATTCCCGCCATTATTTCCCCCACCAGGTTCTACACTTAGGAAAAAACACCCTAAGGATAAAACTATGCGCCTGCTCCCCATCGTTGCCGCTGTAACCGCTGCGTTTCTTGTGGTCTCCTGTAGTACCCCAACCCCGCCACAGGGCGTTACCGTGGTGAATAACTTCGATGCCAAACGCTATCTCGGAACCTGGTACGAAATTGCCCGCTTTGATCATCGCTTTGAACGCGGACTGGAGAAGGTCACGGCGACTTATAGCCAGCGCGATGACGGTGGCCTTACTGTCATCAATAAAGGCTGGAATCCGGACAGGAACAGATGGCAGCAAAGTGAAGGAAAAGCCTATTTTACCGGTGACCCAAGCCGCGCAGCGCTGAAGGTTTCGTTCTTTGGGCCTTTCTACGGCGGGTATAACGTTATCGCGCTCGACAGAGAGTACCGACACGCGCTGGTCTGCGGCCCGGATCGCGACTACTTGTGGATACTCGCCCGCACGCCAACCATTTCTGACGAAATGAAGCAGCAGATGCTGGCCGTCGCGACCCGGGAAGGGTTTGATGTCAATAAACTTATCTGGGTGAAGCAGCCCGGCGATTAGTGGGTGCTTAATTTCAGACCAATAATACCGACAACGATTAACGCCAGACTTGCCAGACGCATGGGATTGGCCGATTCGCCCAGCAGCAGAATACCGGTGATGGCGGCACCGACGGCGCCAATCCCTGTCCACACGGCATACGCGGTACCCACGGGTAGCGTTTTCATCGCCCACGCAAGGAGCGCCATACTGACGATCATCGCGGCAATGGTGATGATACTCGGTGTCAGGCGACTAAAACCGTGGGTATATTTCAGCCCCACCGCCCAAACGACTTCAAGCAGACCGGCGATTAATAAGATTATCCAGGACATATCAGGCTCCAGAGAAATGGGGCCGTCCCCGATGAAAGAAGCGTTCGCAGGTCGTCCTGCAAAGCTGAAGGTGGAAAAAACATTCTTGCCCGAGCGGCGGTGAATTTCAACATTTTTATCTTTCCGCACCTAAAAGCTTGAATTAGGCGCATTTCGCTGCGTATTTTGCGCATTCAGCACTCATCCGACTTCTCTATGATGGGACGCTTTCTGAAGTCAGGAAGCCATTTGCCTTACTTCTGAATGCGAAAACGCTATGTTGAAAATATTAGTGATTGACCGTTGCCACTTCACCCGCACAGGGATCGAGGCATGGCTTAATCATTCCGAACTCTTTAATACGTCGTTTCTGGTCTCTGGGCTCAATAATCTCTTACTGGTTAAAGAGCACATCCAGCAGTGGAAACCTCACCTGGTTATTGCGGACTTATACGGTTTTCTCAACGACACCCTGTCGGCCGAGTCCATTGCCCCATTTTTACTCGCCTGCGGCAGCAGTCCGTTGATATTACTGGAGTCAGGAGGCGTGATGGTAGAGACGCAGCGCTATCCTGTCTGTGCGTCATTAACCAAGCAGGTCTCTTTGGCGATACTGGCTGAAAATATCCACAACGCCCTGCTGAGCGGCTCGGTATCGGAAGCGCCCGGCAATGCCTCGACGCTGCTTACACCTCAGGAAGAGAAAGTACTGACGATGTGGATGGAGGGGGCGAGTAACAACGCGATTGCCTGTGCTCTCAGTATTCATGGCAAAACGGTGTACACCTACAAACGCAATATCCGCATGAAGTTACACATGGATAATCGCTTTTCGCCGTTTCTTGCGCCAGCCGAACTGAAAAATTAACGGCACGACAACACTGCCGTACCGTTTTCACCGTTACTGCTGAGCTTTGGTTGCTGCGCCTGAAATAGCGTTGCCGCCGTCGGAGATGTCTTCGCCCACACCACGTGTGGTGTTACACGCAGTCAACACGGAGGAAAGTACTAACACAGAAAAGATCGCTGCAATTGTCTTTTTAACCATAACGTCTTCCTTTTCTAGCCAATGTTATTTGTGTAGTGCCACTTAATCATAGACAAGATCCCGAACAATGCCGGGAGATAGACGCTTTTTAGGACGATGAGAAGAAAATTAACTGGCCGCGTGGGAAATGGAATTGCCGAGGTGCTTAATATCCTCACCAAAGCCGCGCGCGGTATTGCAGCCCGCCAGCAACGAGGTGGTGAGAAGAATCAGTGTTACAAGACCGAGAAGACGTTTCATCATTCCTGCCCTGGATAAACAATGGCGCAGCAAAGCTGCTGCACCATAATGAGCTAAACGCGCGGATTATTTAACGCGGGAAACGTATTCGCCTGAACGCGTATCCACTTTAATCACTTCGCCAATCTGAACGAACAGAGGCACTTTAACTACGGCGCCAGTAGACAGCGTTGCCGGCTTGCCACCTGTACCAGCGGTATCGCCTTTCAGACCCGGATCGGTATCAACGATTTCCAGTTCAACAAAGTTCGGCGGCGTCACGGAGATAGGCTGACCGTTCCACAGGGTCACGATGCACTCAGCCTGATCCAGCAACCATTTTCCGCTATCGCCAATCGCTTTAGCATCTGCGGAAAGCTGCTCGAAGGTTTCGTTGTTCATGAAGTGCCAGAACTCGCCGTCGTTGTACAGGTAAGTCAGGTTCATATCTACAACGTCAGCGCCTTCAGCAGAGTCAGTCGACTTGAAGGTTTTCTCAACGCGAGTACCGGTCAGCAGGCGACGCAGTTTCACGCGCGCAAAAGCCTGACCTTTACCTGGTTTAACGAATTCGCTGGCTTCAACCGCATAAGGTTCGCCGTCCAACATGATTTTAAGACCAGCACGAAAATCGTTGCTATAGTACGTTGCCATAAGGCCCTCTGAAAATTGTTAACTGGTAGCTAAGCCACAAAATGGCGCATATTGTAACCCTAAATACCCCATCCAGAGAAGATTGGTTATCGCAACTTGCCGATGTTGTGACCAATCCCGATGAACTCCTGCGTCTTTTGAATATAGACGCAGATGAAAAACTGTTGGCTGGACGCGACGCCAAACGGCTGTTCGCCCTGCGCGTGCCGCGTGCATTTATCGCACGTATGGAAAAAGGCAATCCTGACGATCCGCTTTTACGTCAGGTACTTACCTCCGAAGATGAGTTTATTACCGCGCCGGGTTTCTCCACCGATCCGCTGGAAGAACAGCATAGCGTCGTACCGGGACTGCTGCATAAATACCGTAACCGGGCGCTGCTGCTGGTGAAAGGCGGCTGTGCGGTAAATTGTCGCTATTGCTTCCGTCGCCACTTTCCGTACGCCGAAAATCAGGGAAATAAGCGAAACTGGCAGACGGCGCTGGACTACATTAGCGCGCACACCGAGCTGGATGAGATCATTTTCTCCGGCGGCGATCCGCTGATGGCCAAAGATCATGAGCTGGACTGGCTGCTCACACAACTGGAAGCCATTCCCCATATCAAACGTCTGCGTATTCACAGTCGCCTGCCCATCGTCATCCCTGCGAGGATTACGGAGGGGCTGGTTGCCCGCTTCACCCGTTCTTCGCTGCAGATCCTGCTGGTGAATCACATTAACCACGCTAACGAGGTGGATGACGCGTTTCGACAAGCAATGGCGAAACTACGCATCGCAGGCGTTACGCTGCTCAATCAGAGCGTCCTGTTGCGTGGCGTCAATGATAACGCGCAGACGCTGGCGAACCTCAGTAATGCGCTGTTTGATGCGGGCGTCATGCCCTATTACCTGCACGTGCTGGATAAAGTGCAAGGGGCGGCGCATTTCATGGTGACGGATGATGACGCGCGCCAGATTGTGCGTGAACTGCTCACCCTGGTCTCGGGTTATATGGTGCCCAAACTGGCGCGGGAAATTGGCGGCGAACCGAGTAAAACGCCACTGGATTTACAACTGCGTCAACAATAACCTCGCAATCAGGTGTCCGTATCCGGACACCTGTCACCAAAACCCCGGATTCCCCCATTCTGTATGCTATTTTAGCGACACCTTGCGAACTATATATTTAAAAATCATATGTATAAGTCGCAACTAATCGCTGAATTTATTATTGGTGAGGGAGAACCGTTATGGCTATCAGTATCAAAGGAGTGAATACGGGTGTTATTCGTAAAGCGAACGAATTCATCGCGCTGGCGCTGAAAATTAAAGAGCTAAGGAACAAGGAATCGCTGTTTTTTCTACCTGCGCTGGAATTACGCGATCTGCTGATTGCCGTGGAAAGTCGTCTGTACCAGAAACAGCAACTGAACGCTGCCGAACGTCAGCACTACGAAAAAACGCGCGATGCTATCAGCAAGAAAATGCAGGAAAACACTCCCGCGATGGTGGAAAACGAACTTCGACATGCGGATATTCATCGCCGTGTCACCGCCGTCGCCTTAACTGACGCGAGTGGTGACAACATCACACTGACCTTCACGCTTCACGATGGCACAACCTGCGACCTGCGGGTGAACGAATTGCAGATTGATACTTTGGTGTATGCCATTATTCGGGCGATAGAGAACGCGGGTATGCGGGAACTGGCACTGAGGATCTCCTCGTTGCTGGATTTTTTGCCGCTGTACGATGCGGACTGTCTGGACCATGAGCGACTGGAATACGACGCCTACACGCAGTCAGAGTGGAAACACGCGCTTTTCACGCATTATCTTGCGGTACTTTATCGTTTTACGGATGAAACAGGAAAGGAACGGTTCTGCGGCGCTGTCGTGAAAACCCGCGTTCCATCGGGTAGTAAAGAGGCGGAAGCCATTTCCCGTCGTGTACTCGACTTTAGCCCGAGGCTGAAAAAGCTGGCAGGTAAATCGTGTCAGGCTTTTGTCAGAACGCTGACGGCGGATAAAGCGCAGACGCTGACCCAGGAGCAATGCCTGCGCGCGCTACATCATTTACGGGTTCAGTCCGTTAACGCCTCAACACAGCACGCCTGATGGCGCTGCGCTTATCAGGCCTACGACATAACTTCGAGTCATTACACAAAATCATTCAATCAGAATCGCGGCGGCAAGCGAAGAAATCCCCAGGAGCATAGATAACTATGTGACTGGGGTTTCACAGCGCAGCCAACAAAGAGGCTGGTTGAAGGATGAAGTGTAATCAATTAGGGCACTTATAAACCTGGCCAATCATCTCACTGGCCGTCGGGACAAAGCTGGATAACATGCCCTGGCTCGGGCTGCTGACGCCATAAATCACGTTGCCGCCCATCGCTGCTGCCTGGTTGCGCAGGTCATTTGCCGCACCACGCATAGAACCGCCTTCTTCACCGTGCTGACCTGAAAGCCAGTTGCTTTGCTTCCCGGTGGCCGTGCCAATCAACTGACATTCAGCGCCTGGCTTCTCTTCCACAAAGCGAACACTTTGCCCTGCGGAACTCAGTTCGTTGCTGGAGCTACAACCCGCCATCAGTAGCGCGGCACCGACGATCCCTGCTAAATATTTCACGTGCATGTTATTCCCCATAATCAATGAGCTGGACGTTTTGTCCGTCACTGAATCTTATACTAAAAAGATGACCAAAAGAAAAACCCCCGAACATTTCTGCCCGAGGGTTTCTCATTTCTGGGAGATAAACACCCTGCAGCCTGAAGGATGCAGGGTGTAGGCGATTACATCATGCCGCCCATACCACCCATGCCGCCCATACCACCAGCAGCACCTAAGTCAGGCGCGTCGCCTTTCGGCAGGTCGGTTACCATGCACTCGGTGGTAATCATCAGGCCAGCCACAGAAGCCGCGTACTGCAGAGCAGAACGGGTGACTTTGGTTGGATCCAGGATACCCATATCGATCATGTTGCCGTATTCTTCGGTCGCTGCGTTGTAACCGTAGTTGCCATCGCCCGCTTTCACGGTGTTAGCGACAACAGACGGTTCTTCGCCGCAGTTCAGAACGATCTGACGCAGCGGAGATTCCATTGCGCGCAGCGCAACTTTGATACCGACGTTCTGATCTTCGTTCTGACCTTTCAGGCCAGCGATTTTGGAGGCTACGCGAATCAGCGCCACGCCACCACCGGCAACCACGCCTTCTTCTACCGCAGCACGGGTCGCGTGCAGAGCATCTTCAACGCGGGCTTTTTTCTCTTTCATTTCAACTTCAGTCGCAGCACCAACTTTGATGACTGCCACGCCGCCTGCCAGTTTCGCTACGCGCTCCTGCAGTTTTTCGCGGTCGTAGTCGGAGGTGGCTTCTTCGATCTGCTGACGAATCTGAGTCACACGACCCTGGATTGCCGCTTCGTCACCCACGCCATCGATGATGGTGGTGGTGTCTTTGTTGATCACAACGCGTTTTGCCTGACCCAGGTCTTCCAGCGTTGCTTTTTCCAGCTCCATACCGATCTCTTCAGAGATCACGGTACCGCCAGTCAGAGTCGCGATATCCTGCAGCATCGCTTTACGACGATCGCCGAAACCAGGAGCTTTAACCGCAGCCACTTTCACGATGCCGCGCATGGTGTTAACCACCAGCGTTGCCAGCGCTTCGCCTTCCACATCTTCAGCGATGATCAGCAGCGGTTTGCCTGCTTTCGCAACGGCTTCCAGAACCGGCAGCATTTCGCGGATGTTGGAGATTTTCTTGTCAGCCAGCAGGATGAACGGGCTTTCCAGTTCTACTGCACCAGTTTCCGGCTTGTTGATGAAGTACGGTGACAGGTAGCCACGGTCGAACTGCATACCTTCAACGACGTCCAGTTCGTCCTGCAGACCGGTACCGTCTTCCACGGTAATCACGCCTTCTTTACCGACTTTGTCCATCGCTTCTGCGATCAGTTTACCTACGGTTTCGTCGGAGTTAGCAGAGATGGTACCCACCTGAGCAATGGCTTTAGAGTCGGAGCACGGTACGGACAGCGCTTTCAGTTCTTCAACCGCAGCCGCAACCGCTTTGTCGATACCACGCTTCAGGTCCATCGGGTTCATACCCGCAGCAACGGCTTTCAGCCCTTCGGTGATGATGGACTGAGCCAGTACGGTCGCAGTGGTGGTACCGTCGCCTGCTGCGTCATTCGCTTTAGAGGCGACTTCTTTCACCATCTGCGCGCCCATGTTTTCGAACTTGTCTTCCAGTTCGATTTCACGTGCTACGGAAACACCATCTTTAGTGATGGTCGGTGCACCGAAGGATTTGTCCAGAACGACGTTACGGCCTTTCGGACCGAGGGTGACTTTCACTGCGTCTGCCAGTACGTTTACGCCGCGCAGCATTTTCACACGAGCGTCGTTACCGAATTTTACGTCTTTAGCTGCCATTTTCTCTTTCCCTTAAATTCGTATGTTCAGTGTCGTTCGCGGATTACGCTTCAACAATTGCCAGGATGTCGCTTTCAGACATGATCAACACTTCTTCATTGTCGATCTTCTCAGATTTCACACCGTAACCATCGTTGAAAATCACGATGTCGCCGACTTTCACGTCCAGCGGTTGCACGGTACCGTTATCCAGGATGCGACCCTTACCGACAGCGATGATTTCGCCACGAGTTGATTTACCCGCTGCAGAACCGGTCAGAACGATGCCGCCAGCAGATTTGGACTCAACTTCTTTACGTTTAACGATCACGCGATCATGTAACGGACGAATACTCATTGATAGCTCTCCTTTGAGAAAGTCATTATCAGTTATGGGTGACGCCGGCCCGCTAAGGTTCCCGGCTAGTGACCAGAGAGATGGGGATGGGTTTTTGCCCCTTCAAGGGGCAATGTAAAAAAAAATTCTGATCAGCAAAAAATCCTGTAAAAACCCTACTTACCTCACATTTCTCGCCTATTTAATCGCTGGCGTCATAAGCAAATCTGATTGTGATAACATCGAAAACCTGCGCAGTGGCCTGGCATTCAGGCGCAAACGGATAACAACTCATGAGTGGACTGAAACAAGAGCTTGGATTGGCTCAGGGTATTGGCCTGTTGTCGACATCATTATTGGGAACAGGCGTGTTTGCCGTCCCGGCCCTGGCGGCACTGGTAGCAGGCAACAACAGCCTGTGGGCCTGGCCAGTTTTGATTGTGCTGGTGTTTCCCGTTGCGATTGTGTTTGCCCTGCTAGGCCGACATTACCCCAGCGCAGGCGGCGTCGCACATTTCGTCGGCATGGCGTTTGGCCCACATCTTGAACGGGTCACCGGCTGGCTGTTTTTGTCCGTCATTCCCGTGGGTCTTCCTGCTGCGCTGCACATTGCCGCCGGGTTTGGTCAGGCGATGTTTGGCTGGCACGGCTGGCAACTATTGCTGGCCGAACTGGGTACACTGGCGCTGGTGTGGTTTATCGGTTCACGCGGCGCGAGCTCCAGCGCAAACCTGCAAACGGTGATTGCCGGTCTGATCGTGGCGCTGATTGTCGCTATCTGGTGGGCTGGCGATCTCACACCAGCAGAAATCCCTTTCCCTGCGCCAGCCGATATTGAAATGTCGGGGTTATTCTCCGCGCTGTCGGTGATGTTCTGGTGCTTCGTCGGTCTGGAAGCGTTCGCCCATCTGGCCTCAGAATTCAAAGACCCCGAACGGGATTTCCCTCGCGCACTGATGATGGGTCTGCTGCTGGCCGGTTCGGTCTATTGGGCCTGCACCGTTGTGGTTCTGCACTTTGATGCCTATGGCGAAACGATGGCAGCGGCGGCCTCATTACCGGAAATTGTCGTGCAATTGTTTGGCGTTCAGGCGCTGTGGGTAGCCTGTGTGATCGGTTATCTGGCCTGCTTTGCCAGCCTCAATATTTATATTCAGAGTTTTGCCCGTCTGGTGTGGTCACAGGCGCAATATAAACCGGACCATTATCTGGCCCGCCTCTCCTCCCGTCATATTCCACGCAACGCGCTCAATGCCGTGCTGGGCTGCTGCGTAGTCAGTACGCTGTGCATTTATGCGTTAGAGATCAATCTCGATGCGCTCATCGTCTATGCCAACGGCATCTTTATCATGATCTATCTGTTGTGCATGCTGGCAGGGTGTCGCCTGTTGAAAGGGCGGTATCGCGCGCTGGCAATGGTGGGCGGATTACTATGCCTTCTGTTACTGGCAATGGTCGGCTGGAAGAGTCTGTATGCGCTGATTATGTTGGCGATACTGTGGCTGTTTTTGCCACAACGAAAAAAGGTTGAACATCACTTATAGGCCGGTTCCACGAAAATGCCCGGTGGCGCTTACGCTTACCGGGCCTACGGGAATCAGTCGCGACGATCATCCTTGTGTTCGATACGGTCACGTTCTTCATCTTTGCGCTGGAACTCACCGTCAAAGGTGTCGCCACCGCCGGTTCCGGCGCTAAAGCCGCCACCCGGCATCCGGGAAAAACGCAAATGCGGCATCAGCTTCATCGTCAGATGCTTCTGCACCGGTGGTAATAAAAGAAGAAGGCCGAGGAAGTCGGTGAAAAAGCCGGGCAACAACAGCAACAGACCCGCGATGATCAGCGAAACACTCTTGATCATCTCTTCAGCCGGGCTCTCTCCTGCCGCCATTTTCTGCTGCATCAGCAAAAAGTTCTTAAATCCCTGGTTGCGTACCAGCGACATCCCGATGACCGAGGTGAAAATCACCAGTATGAGCGTCATCAGTACACCCATCACATGGGCAACCTGAATAAAGATAGAAATCTCAATATAAACATAGAGAAAGACTGCAAGTAACGGTATCCAGCGCAAAAGGATTCTCCTCAAACGACCGCCGTGATGCCCACGTCGGCCCGAAAATAGTTGCGATTCGCATTAGTCGGATGTAGGGGTAGTTCGCAAAATTTCAAGCTATTTGTACACTTATTTTTAGAGATAATCCTAAAGCGGTGACCTATTTCACAAAATAATAATTAAGGAGTAATTTACCACACTTAAAGTGATCCAGATTACGGCACAATTTCTGAAGCAGAATATGATCTCGTTGACCAGACCGATGTAGGGGATAATCGTCGGTCAAGAAACAATCGAAACCACATATATTCTGTGTGTTTAGTGCATTCATTGGCAGCTTTAAATAAAGAAGGTTCACATGTTAAACAACATTCGTATCGAAGAAGATCTGTTGGGTACCAGGGAAGTTCCAGCCGAAGCCTACTATGGTGTTCACACTCTGAGAGCGATTGAAAACTTCTACATCAGCAACAACAAAATCAGTGACATCCCTGAATTTGTGCGCGGCATGGTAATGGTTAAGAAGGCCGCTGCTCTGGCAAACAAAGAGTTGCAGACCATCCCTAAGAGTGTAGCGAACGCCATCATTGCTGCATGTGATGAAGTCCTGAATAACGGCAAATGCATGGACCAGTTCCCGGTAGACGTTTACCAGGGCGGTGCAGGCACCTCCGTCAACATGAATACCAACGAAGTGCTGGCCAATATCGGGCTGGAGCTGATGGGTCACCAGAAAGGTGAATATCAGTACTTGAACCCGAACGACCACGTGAACAAATGTCAGTCTACTAACGACGCCTACCCAACCGGTTTCCGCATCGCCGTTTACGCTTCTATCGTAAAACTGGTCGATGCTATCAACCAACTGCGTGAAGGCTTTGAGCGTAAAGCTGTCGAATTCCAGGACATCCTGAAAATGGGTCGTACCCAGTTGCAGGATGCAGTTCCGATGACCCTGGGTCAGGAATTCCGTGCTTTCAGCGTACTGCTGAAAGAAGAAGTGAAAAACATCGAGCGTACCGCTGAACTGCTGCTGGAGGTTAACCTCGGCGCAACGGCTATCGGTACCGGTCTGAATACCCCGAAAGAGTACTCTCCGCTGGCAGTACAGAAACTGGCGGAAGTCACTGGCTTTGCCTGCGTTCCTGCTGAAGACCTGATCGAAGCGACCTCTGACTGCGGCGCTTACGTGATGGTACACGGCGCGCTGAAACGCCTGGCGGTGAAGATGTCCAAAATCTGTAACGACCTGCGCTTGCTCTCCTCTGGCCCACGTGCCGGCCTGAATGAGATCAACCTGCCGGAACTGCAGGCGGGCTCTTCTATCATGCCAGCGAAAGTGAACCCGGTTGTACCGGAAGTCGTCAACCAGGTGTGCTTCAAAGTCATCGGTAACGACATCACCGTCACCATGGCGTCTGAAGCCGGTCAGCTGCAGCTGAACGTGATGGAGCCAGTGATTGGTCAGGCGATGTTTGAATCGATTCACATCCTGAGCAACGCCTGCTACAACCTGCTGGAGAAATGTGTTAACGGTATTACCGCTAACAAAGAAGTGTGCGAAGGGTATGTCTACAACTCTATCGGCATCGTCACCTACCTCAACCCGTTCATCGGCCACCACAACGGCGACATCGTCGGTAAGATTTGTGCCGAAACCGGTAAGAGCGTACGTGAAGTGGTGCTGGAGCGCGGTCTGTTGACTGAAGCTGAGCTGGACGATATTTTCTCCGCACAGAACCTGATGCACCCGGCTTATAAAGCAAAACGCTATACTGATGAAAACGAACAGTAATCGTACAGGGTAGTACCATGGAGGGCACGTCAGATGACGTGCCTTTTTTCTTATAAGAAGTTACTAAATAACAACAATTTAATATCAACTTGTTAAACAACAAGGAAGGCTAATATGATAGTTGTCGAACTTATCATTGTTTTGCTGGCAATCTTTTTGGGCGCCAGACTTGGGGGCATCGGGATTGGATTTGCAGGTGGACTGGGTGTTCTGGTTCTTGCCGCTATCGGCGTGAAACCGGGTAACATTCCGTTCGATGTGATTTCCATCATCATGGCGGTTATCGCTGCTATCTCCGCGATGCAGGTTGCGGGCGGTCTGGACTATCTGGTTAACCAGACAGAAAAACTGCTGCGTCGGAATCCGAAATACATCACGATCCTTGCACCGATCGTGACCTATTTCCTGACTATTTTTGCAGGCACCGGGAACATCTCCCTGGCAACGCTGCCGGTTATCGCTGAAGTGGCGAAGGAACAGGGCATCAAGCCTTGCCGTCCGCTCTCCACCGCGGTGGTTTCCGCTCAGATAGCGATCACTGCATCGCCTATCTCTGCTGCGGTCGTCTACATGTCTTCGGTCATGGAAGGCCATGGCATTAGCTACATCCACCTGCTGTCTGTGGTCATTCCGTCCACGCTGCTGGCGGTGCTGGTAATGTCCTTCCTCGTGACCATGCTGTTCAACTCCAGGCTCTCTGACGATCCGGTATACCGTAAACGTCTGGAAGAGGGTTTGATTGAGCTGCGCGGTGAGAAGCAGATCGAAATCAAACCTATGGCGAAGAACTCCGTCTGGCTGTTCCTGCTGGGCGTAGTGTGCGTAGTGGTTTATGCGATCATCAACAGCCCGAGCCTCGGTCTGGTTGAGAAACCGCTGATGAACACCACCAACGCTATCCTGATCATCATGCTGAGCGTCGCGACGCTGACCACGATCATGTGCAAAGTGGAAACCGACGCCATCCTCAACTCCAGCACCTTCAAAGCCGGTATGAGCGCCTGTATTTGTATTCTGGGCGTTGCATGGCTGGGTGACACGTTCGTGTCTCACAACATTGACTGGATCAAAGACACTGCAGGTGAAGTGATTCAGGGCCATCCGTGGCTGCTGGCTGTCATCTTCTTCTTTGCTTCTGCACTGCTGTACTCTCAGGCAGCAACCGCTAAAGCACTGATGCCGATGGCGCTGGCGCTGAACGTTTCTCCGCTGACTGCCGTTGCGTCTTTCGCTGCGGTTTCTGGTCTGTTCATTCTGCCTACTTACCCAACGCTGGTTGCGGCGGTACAGATGGATGACACCGGGACAACGCGTATCGGTAAATTTGTCTTTAACCACCCGTTCTTCATCCCTGGTACGCTGGGTGTGTTACTGGCGGTTTGCTTCGGCTTCCTGCTGGGCAGTTTCATGCTGTAAGTGTTACCTGCGGGGCGTGTTCACGCCCCGCATTTCCCTCCCCTTTATCTAACATCCTTCCCTCGTCCGTTGTATAGTGACCACTCTTTTGCCGGTCATTCTGTTCATTCGAGGTGTTTATGCATGATGTGAGTCGTCAGGATATCGCCCTCTCCGATGCCGTTGTTGTACTCTGTACCGCGCCGGATGAAGCCACCGCCCAGGATCTGGCGGCCAAAGTGCTGGCAGAAAAACTGGCGGCCTGCGCCACGATTATTCCCGGTGCCACCTCGCTGTATTACTGGGAAGGAAAACTGGAGCAGGAATACGAAGTCCAGATGATCTTAAAAACCTCGGTGGCACACCAGGACGCCTTACTCGATTGCCTGAAGTCTCATCACCCGTATCAAACGCCCGAGCTTCTGGTTTTACCCGTTACCCACGGAGACAGTGATTACCTCTCATGGCTCAACGCATCCTTACGCTGATCCTGCTTTTTTGCAGCACATCGACTTTTGCCGGACTTTTCGACGCGCCGGGTCGCTCGAATTTTGTCCCTGCTGACCAGGCCTTTGCCTTTGACTTTCAGCAAAACCAACACGATCTTAATCTCACCTGGCAGGTGAAAGACGGGTATTACCTGTATCGCAAGCAGATCAGTATTACCCCTGCACGGGCGGAAATCGCGGAAGTGACGCTGCCAGCGGGCGTCTGGCATGAAGATGAGTTCTACGGGAAAAGCGAAATCTATCGCAATACGCTCACCATTCCGGTTACCGTCAACCAGGCGCAGTCTGGCGCCACGCTAACGGTCACGTATCAGGGCTGTGCCGATGCGGGTTTCTGTTATCCGCCGGAAAGCAAAACCGTGCCGCTAAGTGAAGTGACCGCCAGCGCGAAGCCGAAACCAGTGGCGCCAGCAGCAATACAGCAACCGCCGCAGCCGGAGCAAGCGCCAGCCCAGCTCCCCTTCTCCGCCCTGTGGGCGCTGCTGATCGGTATTGGCATCGCTTTTACCCCCTGCGTACTGCCGATGTATCCACTGATTTCCGGCATCGTACTGGGCGGTAAACAGCGTCTTTCCACCGGACGCGCACTGCTGCTGACATTCATCTACGTACAGGGGATGGCGCTGACCTATACCGCGCTGGGGCTGGTGGTGGCCGCCGCCGGATTGCAGTTCCAGGCGGCTCTTCAGCATCCGTATGTCTTAATCGGCCTGGCAGTGGTCTTTACCCTGCTCGCCCTGTCGATGTTCGGCCTGTTCACCCTGCAACTGCCATCGTCGCTGCAAACGCGCCTCACGCTGATGAGTAACCGTCAGCAAGGCGGTTCTGCGGGTGGCGTGTTTGTGATGGGCGCGATTGCCGGGCTGATTTGTTCGCCGTGTACCACCGCACCGCTGAGCGCCATTTTGTTGTATATCGCTCAGAGCGGGAATCTGTGGCTCGGCGGCGGTACGCTGTATCTCTATGCACTAGGGATGGGGCTGCCGCTGATGCTGGTCACCGTCTTTGGTAACCGTCTGCTGCCGAAAAGCGGCCCGTGGATGGCGCAGGTCAAAACGGCGTTTGGCTTTGTTATTCTCGCGCTGCCGGTCTTTTTGCTGGAGCGCATCATCGGCGATACGTGGGGCTTACGCCTGTGGTCGCTGCTGGGCGTGGCCTTCTTTGGCTGGGCGTTTATTACCAGCCTGCAAGCAACGCGTAGCTGGATGCGCATCGTGCAGATAATCCTGCTGGCGGCGGCGCTGGTCAGCGTGCGTCCGCTCCAGGACTGGGCGTTTGGCACGACGGTGACCCAGACACAGGCACATCTGGACTTCAAACCGGTGGCAAGCGTTGAGGAACTCAAACAGGCGCTGGCCGAGGCGAAAGGCAAACCGGTGATGCTGGACCTGTACGCCGACTGGTGCGTCGCCTGTAAAGAGTTTGAAAAGTACACCTTCAGCCATCCACAGGTAAAACAGGCGCTGGGCGATACGGTACTGTTACAGGCTAACGTCACCGCCAATAACGCACAGGATGTGGCGCTGTTGAAGCATTTGCAGGTATTAGGACTGCCAACCATCCTGTTCTTCGATACGCAAGGTCAGGAACACCCGCAGGCACGGGTGACGGGCTTTATGGATGCGGCGACGTTTAGTGCGCATTTGCGCGATCGCCAACCGTGAGCGACACTTTCAGAGGTAAAGACGGAGGAATGACCGTGCAACGTGAAGATGTCCTGGGAGAAGCCCTAAAATTACTCGAGATCCATGGGATTGCGAACACCACACTGGAGATGGTGGCCGAGCGCGTAGATTATCCGCTCGTTGAAATGCAGCGTTTCTGGCCGGACAAAGAGGCCATTCTGTATGACGCGCTGCGCTATCTCAGCCAACAGGTGGATATCTGGCGTCGCCAGCTGTTGCTGGATGACACCCTGAGTGCCGAGCAAAAGCTGCTGGCCCGCTACACGGCGCTGGCAGAGTGCGTGAGTAACAATCGTTACCCGGGCTGCCTGTTTATCGCCGCCTGTACGTTTTATCCCGATCCGTCGCACCCCATTCATCAACTGGCAGATCAGCAAAAAAACGCGGCGCACGATTTCACTCACGAACTGCTGACCACGCTGGAGATTGACGATCCGGCAATGGTGGCTAAACAGATGGAACTGGTGCTGGAAGGCTGTCTGAGCCGTATGCTGGTCAATCGCAGCCATGCGGATGTGGAGACGGCGCATCGTCTGGCAGAAGACATTCTGCGCTTTGCCCAGTGCCGCCAGGGCGGGGCGCTGACCTAAGCAAACACTCCCGCCCACGCAGAGATCAACAAACACAACGCCATCACACGCTGAAAACGCACCATCGCCACGGTGGTGCGAAACACTCGGTTTACCGCCTTTCCCAGCCACGCCCAACACAGCAAACATCCGATAGAGATGAGCAAAAACCACAGCGCCATCAATGCAATATCGCGCAGTGCGTGACTCCCGCTCGGCGCAAACAGACTCACCACCGCCAACGCCATCATCCACGTTTTCGGGTTTACTATCTGCAGCAGCGCCGCGGCGCGCGCGGTAAAGCGATGAGATGGTTTTCCGGACAGATTCGCAGCCGGAGCGTTGAATAACTGCCAGCTCATCCAGCTTAGCCACGCTACGCCTGCCCAGCTCATCACCTGCCGCACCAGCGGATGTTGATGCAATATCTCCCCAGCCCCGGCCCCAGAAATCAACACAATCATGCTCGCCGCCACACAACCGCTGACCAACGCAGGTAGTGTCGCTTTCACGCCATGATGCTGACTGTTCGCCAGGATGAGGATATTGGTGGGACCGGGGGTGATAGAGGCGACAAACGCAAACAGCAAAAACGGCGCGATACTCACAGGCAGACTCCTTTTTAGTTGAGCTTCTGACTGTGACGCTATTTCCTGTAAACGTCTGGAAGGTTTGTGCACAAGCGACGGTAATGCGCAGGCGAAATACGATACGCGCGCTGGAACCAGCGCCCCAGATGGCTTTGATCGGCAAATCCCAATGCTGCTGCGACATTAACCGGCAGCGCGCCCTTCGCCAGCATCTGACGTGCCTTTGCCAGCCGTAGCTGAATCAACCATGCGTGTGGAGCGAGGTGAAACTCGCGTTTAAAGCTGCGCGTCAGCGTAAAACGATCCGTTCCGGTCTCACGCGCCAGATCGGAAAGGCCAATGTTGTCACCCATATGCGCATGCAGATAATCCCGGGCGCGATGGGCGATCGCCGCGCTCTGTATCTGCGAAGGGAGGCGCTTTCGCCAGTGGCAATGGGTGGTGAGCTGTGAAAGAAGATGATCCATCGTACTTTGTTGCACAATACGCATCTCTTCGGTATGCAAGGCGTTAAACGTTTCGCCAATGGCGCGCACCAGCTGCGGCTCACGCGACAGCGTCCGGCTGAAATGCAGGGAATAGCTGTCCGGCGTGGTGTCATAAAGGCCCTGCAACGTTTTTGTCAGCCACTGCTCATCCAGATAAAAGGTGAGATAGGTAAACCCACCGGCCACCGGCGCATCGCCATCATGAATCTCACCCGGCTCCAGCAAAAAAGCATCACCCGGTTGGCTGTGGTGACACTCACGCCGACAGTGAAATTGCTGCGTACCGGAAAGGGTAATACCGACCAGAAAGCTATCGTGCCAGTGCGGGTCAAATGCATGCCCTTCAAAATGGGCTTTGATTGTCTCAATACCGGTATCGGCATGTTGTCGCAGCTCAAGCCAGTCGTTTGCCATACTGCCCTCCTCTCGCTGCCAGCATTGCCTGTTCAGAACGCATCTGTCTGGAAGATTTGTGCAAACTGAACGCAGAAACGCACAGATTGCCGCAAACTTAAGCAGTTGAACAGCTTTTCCCTAAATTAGGTTGACTGTCGTGCATGATTACGGTTTAATGCGCCCCGTTGCCCGGATAGCTCAGTCGGTAGAGCAGGGGATTGAAAATCCCCGTGTCCTTGGTTCGATTCCGAGTCCGGGCACCACTATTCATAAGGCCTCGCTGAAAAGCGGGGCTTTTTTCTTTTCTGGCTACGGTAGATTTCTGGTCGTTGCAACACGTTATTTGTTTGCTGGATTTCACGCCATTTCTGCAAATGTTCTTTGCTGTCAAAGACATCCATACTCTCTGATAAGCCTGTAAACAAACCCGCTTTAGTTCCATGCATTTTTTGAATTCCCGGCCAAATCCTGCGCGAGCGCTATACGCTGACAGCGCAATAACGACTGGTTTTGCAGGTCGGGGGTTATAATAAATCGCTGAGTGATGACGATATTAATATTACTTTTCTTTGTGGCTTTTTTATACCATCTTGAGCTATAGAGTAATGTCGGGTGAAAATCGTAATCAAAAGATCAATCATGGGGAAAACGCAATAAAAAGAATAATGACCCATCCAGATTATCTGGACGCATATAAAGTTATATTTTGTTCTGCACTAACTCAAAATCAAACAGGATTAATGTAATAACTATACGTAAATTCAGATTATGACATTCAAGATTCTGTTTGAATATCATACCAATAAGATGCATTTCTGGCTGAACTTCATGTTCCAACTCTCCAACTCATTGATAATAAAAGTCAGACTAATTTCCTGAAAGTGTGTTCGCTGGCGACAATATGTCCTATAACGCCCAGTATATATGTATTGTAGAGATAGTTTCTCTGAAATGAGAAAAAGCAGACCTGACAGTAATAACTGGGCGCTTCATTTTTTCCACACCATTTTTCGGACAGTTTCAGTCTACTGTCTGTAGCGACTTGCAGCAGCCATTGTAGCACACAATAAAACAAAAGTTTACTAAATAACCGATTTGCAGTGACGAACGTACAGTTTTCTGTAAGTAACCAAAGACTTCGCAAATAAAAATTAATACATCACATTTATGCGTTAGTATGGCTTAAGTATTGGTTGCTTAGAGACAAAAAACCTCGCTAACGAGGGGGGATTGCCCCTGTTGGTGCGGATTGCAGTTCGGTGCAATGACCATTGATGCATTGTTCAATGATATGATTTTATTGCGATTAGTCCTTTTTAGTATACGAAAAACCAATAAATAAAGTCCTATATAGGAGTAAAGAGACTAATTAGGACACATTTACTGTTCGGATTATAGCCACATCGAATTAATATTACTCCAGCTAACCTTCTGGGCTCAGTAAGGTGGTTTTAAAGGTTAATAAAAGACATGCGTCTAAGGATAGAAGGATTTAAAAATGAGTAATAAATTTTTTGCTGTTGCGGTTATGAGTATGTCCGTTGTTATGGGGATGTCTACAGCTCAGGCTAACAACGATGGTACTGTTAATTTTACCGGCGAAATTATAGGTACAGCCTGTACGGTTGATATCGGCGCAAATAACACAATGAATGTTGATCTCGGTAAAGTGAGTAAAACTGTTTTTACCGGAACGGGTACATACGCTTCAGCGACTGAGTTTGACTTAAAAGTGAAGGACTGTCCTGCAACTGGTATAAATGGCATTACCGTTAAGTTTGATGGTACTGCGTACGCTGGCGATAATAGTGTTCTTGCTCTTACCGAGGAAGACGGCGTTGCAACAGGCATTGCGATTGAGCTGTTAGATAAGAGTAAAAAAGCCGTTCCACTGTTTACCGATAGCGATTCATACGCTTTAGAGGCGGGTAAAACTGAGCTTACCATGCCGATGTATGCTCGTTATAAGCAGGTGGCCGCAGCTGTTACTGCCGGTCCGGCAAACTCCAGTGTTCAATTTACTCTTAACTACAACTAATTGGTGGAGTATTGACTAATTAGCACGTGGAGTAAATTTCACGTGCTATTTATAATATTATATAAGATATCATTATGAATCGTTCAATTATCTCTATCATAGCTATTTTAGGTGGCTATTTCCTGGCTTCCTCTGCTCATGCTGGGGTTGTTATAGGCGGTACTCGTATCATTTATGATACGACAAAAAAAGATGCGTCCATTACTGTATCCAATCCTGACAATCATCCTTATTTGATTCAGACCTGGGTGGATAATGTAGAGAATGTCACAAAGGAAGTACCTTTTATTGTCACACCGCCCCTGTATCGACTGAATGCTGGCAAGAAAAGCATGATGCGGATTGTCTATACAGAAAGTTCCTTGCCTGAAAATCAGGAATCAATGTTTTATTTCAATGTAAAAGCAATACCTTCATCATCGGAAACGTCCAGTAATGTGTTACAGGTTGTTGTTAAAAGTAAAATGAAATTGATTTACCGACCCAAAAAATTAAAAGGTATAGAGCCTGAAAGTTTTGCTGAAAATCTGCAATGGAATATCAGTGGGAATCAATTAAATGTAAAAAATCCATCTCCATTTTATATGAACTTTGGAGAGATTAAGCTCAATGGTAGCGCGATCAAATCAGCATCATACGTTGCACCAAACTCTAGCGCAAACTTTACGCTTCCTGGTCCGATGAAAAATGGCGCTATATCGTTTAAATTAATAAATGATTATGGCGGCCTGAGTAAAGAATTTAATTCCAAAATATAATAATGGACTATCTAATGAACTGCTTGCAAGGATCTAGCCCTCGAATGAAGAGGTTGGCATTGTTGGTTGCCTTAGTATCATTAGGTTATCCATTTAATGCTTTGCCTCGCGACCACTTCAATTCTGCGCTATTAGAAAATAATAGACCAGAGATCAAAGGGGTTGATTTGTCATCATTTGAAAATGGAATGCAACGCGCAGGGAAGTATCGCGTTGATATCATTTTGAATAATGATTTCTTTGCCTCAAAAGATATTAATTTTTCCAATGGCGAAGATGGGGAACTAACGCCTTGCCTGAGCATGGACTTTCTAAAAAATTTAGGTGTCCTTGTCGCAAATTTTCCAGAACTAAAAGAAACTGATGGTTGTGTAAATTTTAAGGTCATATCTCAAGCTTCAGCTAACTATGATTTATCAAGCCAGGAATTACAGTTGAGTATTCCTCAGGCTGCATTGTCTCAAAAGGTTCGCGGATTTGTAGACCCCTCATTATGGGATGAAGGTATTCCTGCCTTTTTATTGAATTACAGTATTTCTGGCGATGAGACGAAAAATGATGCCGGTGGCACAACGAACAGTCAGTATGCACGCATTCTGCCTGGAATAAATATCGGCCCATGGCGTTTCAGAAATTACAGTTCTATAAATCATGATGATGTCAATGGGACTCAGGTTGATAGCGTTTATACCTATGTTCAGCGTGATATAAAGTTTCTTAGTAGCCAATTGACGATGGGTGATAGCAACACCCCATCCGATATATTTGATAGTGTCGCATTTCGCGGGACGCAATTGGCAACAGATGAAGATATGAAACCTGATTCCTTGCGTGGATATGCCCCCGTTGTGCGTGGCATCGCCAAAAGTAATGCTCAGGTTATGATCAAGCAAAATGGATACATTATTTATCAAAGTTATGTTCCTGCGGGATCATTTGAAATTAACGATCTCTATCCGACAGGACAGGGGGGCGATCTGACTGTGACAGTGAAAGAGCAGGACGGGAGCACACAGGAATTTGTTGTTCCTTATGCATCTTTGCCCCTGTTGCAACGTGAAAAAAGCTTGAAATACAGTGTTACCGCTGGACAATACCGTCCATCTAATTCTGATGTAGAAAAAACACCGTTCGTGCAAGGGACTGCAATTTATGGTTTGCCGTGGGGAATAACTATATACGGTGGTGTGCAGAATGCGAAATATTATAATTCTCTTGCAATCGGCCTTGGGCGTAATTTAGGAATCATTGGTGCTATTTCAGTAGATGTTATTGCTGCAAAATCAGAACTAAATGACTCACGTAGTGAATCCGGACGCTCATTCCGTGTGCGTTACAGTAAGGATTTTGTCGATACAGGCACCAACTTTGCCATTGCCGGTTACCGCTACTCGACGGAAGGTTTTTATAATTTGCAAGAAGTGCTTGAATCATATGGCAATGAAGATGCAATGCCGAATCGCCGCCGTGACCGAGCTGAAATCAGCTTAACACAATCCTTGGGAGAGAATCTCGGCAGTATAACAGGCAACGCGGTACAAGAAAAATACTGGAATAATGATGAAAAACTTAAATCATATTCATTCAGTTATAATAATTCATTCTCAGGCGTTACTTATTCTATAGTCTATAGTTTAAACAAAAATACTACAGCCAATAACGGCGACGGAACGACGTATAACGAAAACTCATTGATGCTCAATGTTAATATCCCGTTGTCAAGATTTTTGCCTGATACATGGGCAAGTTATAACTTAAATAACAGCGAGCATGGTGGCGCGACACAGACTATAGGTCTTAGCGGTTCTGCACTGGAAGAAAATAACCTTACCTGGAATATGCAACAAACAAAAGACCGGGAAAGTTATTCTGGAAGCTTCATGGCCGATTACAGAGGCGCGTTGGCGGAAACAAATCTGGGTTATAACTATAGCCCGGACTCACAGCAAATAAATTACGGTATATCGGGTGGTGTGGTAATCCACAGTGGCGGTGTGACTTTATCTCAACCGCTGGGTGAAACCATTGCTATTGTTGAAGCGAAAGGAGCTAAGGGTGCTGGTATTTATAATCAGGCCGGTTCTGGAATTGATCGGTTTGGTTATGCGGTAATGAATAGCCTTAGTCCATATCGTAAAAATGATATTTCTCTCGATCCAGGCACTTTTTCGGATAATGTTGAAGTTGAAGATAATGGTGTTACCGTCACGCCAACCAAAGGTGCTGTTGTCAAAGCCAGGTTTAATTCTCATTATGGCTATAAGGCATTAGTAACTTTGAAAAATGGCTCAGGATATGTGCCATTTGGCGCAATGGTAAATTTAGTCGGGGGCGATAATTCCGATGAACAGAGTTTTATTGTTGGGGATCTTGGGCAGGTTTATATCAGTGGTTTGAAAAGCGAAAAAGGAAGTTTGTTAGTGAGATGGGGCAATGATGCAAACAATAACTGCAAGTCTCATTACAATCTGGTCGGTCAACCTTCCGCCGGAAATATGTACAAGACAACTGCAACGTGTGAGTAATAACTACATGAATAATTTCAAATATTATCGACTACTACTTATCGTTTTCTCGTTCTTATTGCTGATAATGTCCAGAGAGGCTTTGGCCATTAAATGTGTCGATGCGGAAACACAGAGTCAGACTGCAACCCAGGCGGTAGGGTCTGTGGCGATACCTAAAACTGACCCTGATGGTAGTATGGCATGGCGTTCACCACTCTTTCATTTACAAATTCAATGCTGGTCAGATAACGGCGATAAAAATGAAGATGTCTATTTATACACTAACCCACTAAAATCGGCTGTCGGCACAGGTATACAGCTGGGGGTCGTGGTAAATGGCCAGGATTTTGACGATATAAGCCAGGGAAGCAAGTGGCATATACCGGGCTGGATGGTGAGCTGCCCGGGCGGTGGCACGTCATCTGAATGTAAAGCCAACCACAGTAGCTTTTATACAATCGATTATTATGTCAAGGTCAGGAAAAAGGGATCTGCATCAGGAACCTATCAGGGGAGTGATACATTCGCTGTTTTTCAGCTTGATGGCGTCGGTGGCTTGAACGTCAATGGTAACTATCGTTTTCAAATCACAGGCTTGAAAAAAATTCGCTTTATAGGCTGCAGTGCAAATATAAATGTCACGCCAACAATTATCGATTTCGGTAATATCCTTTTGCCCGATACGACCTCGCCGGATCAATTTAAAGATAAAAAAGATTTTTCAATCACCGTTTCGCGTAGTTGTAACGACCCATTCAATCTGACGGCCCTTTATACCACCACTGCGGAAACTGATGGTGACAAAGTGAGATTTAATGGGATGTATCTGAAAATTTTTGATAAAACTCGCAACGGTTATGTCAATTTCTCTGATATGTTTCAATTGGTTGACTTTGCAAATCTGACTAATGTGCTCAGTGTTACGTTACCCTTTTCAGTAGAGCTTTATTTTGATGGCAGTGTACTTACGCCAGGGGAATATAGCCCAACTGTGACGGTATCAGTTTTTTATAACTAGCGGGAGCTATATGTTTATTTATAAATATTTGGTTGCTTTGCTGCTGCTGTGTTCTGCATACGTATATGCAGTAGGCTCATTCAACCTTAATTTCCATGTCAGGTTATATCAGAACGGTTGCACTGTTATTGGTGATAAAGATATCTATGTTGACTTTAGCGAAGTCGATGTGAAGCAGGTAAACTCAACACCTGCCCAGGAATTTAGTATCGATCTGAATTGTAATGTAGGGATGCCGAGTGTTTCCCTACAATTCGCTGGCGAAGCCGCAGGCACGAATAACCAATATATAAAAAACAATGGGACAGCTGCAAATGTCGCGGTAGAAATAAGAAGCAAAACTGATGATACTTTGATCAGTAACGGGCGTGTTTTAAGCCAGGTCGTTGATCTCGATACAGGCAGAGCATCGTTTCCGATGAAAGCAAAGATTGTACCTTTAGACGGGACGCTCAAATCAGGCACTCTGTCAGCGGTCGTTGAGTTTACCATTTTATATCCTTGATTAAAATATGCAAACCCGAACGCCTCTTGTCATATCAGCCAAGCGATAACGATGGAATCTTTTTTTTTATTACACTAAACTTGATATGAAAACATGGGAACCATGTTTATGAGGCTATGTTTTTGACTGGAGTAAACATGAATACTTCGCCCGCTAATAATAACTATTCAAACCCACTTTTTGAGTTGATGATACGTCATGGTGAAAAGCGGTTGTATAATCGGGCACAGTTTGTTGTTGATGCAACGAATGATAAGAATATCTATTACGTCACCGAAGGAACCATCAATGTGTTTCGAAAAGGAGATAACATTGTTGTCGGAGTGATAAATGCCCCTTTCATGTTTGGTTTTGCTCTGATGTTTAACCCCATTGATATCGTTATTAAAGGGAGTGGGAAAACAGTAGCCTATGTGCTGCCTAATGACAAAGTTCGAGCACTAATTAGTGAGCTTAATTTGTGGGAGTCTGTTGCTGAACTGCTTTCAAGACGTATTGGCTATTACTCTTATAGGGACAAATCCATACTAGGAAAAGATGCTTATGAACTCATCAGCAAACAACTACAGGAATTAATCAAGTACACGTTAGAACAGCGGGTTGGAATTGTAACGTCGACATTTATCATCGACCGCACTGGGCTGTCTCGCAGTCGAGTAATGTATATCCTCAAGCAGTTGAAAGCCGGTGGATATATAAAAATAATAAAGGGAGTGTTACTCGAAGTTAATTCTCTACCGAAGAAATTCTAGATATTTTTCGTATTAAACGGGATGCTCATGTGCAATGACTATTTCGATAATCTATTCAAATATCTGACCATTACAAATAAACCTTCTAATAAACGCACTGCGCACGATGTCACACTTTTGAAAAACGATAAACTTTTCACTGAATTTCTGGGTCATAACTTCAATGGGGTGTAATGGACTCTCTCAGTATACGTCATAAACTTGTATCCCGCAGATCCTAATAGTTTCTTCTACATGAATCACCTGCAATCCGGCATTACCCACCAACGTTGGCCCGATTCCCAGAGAATGCAGAGATTGTTCTCCCCTAACCCTTGCCAATACCACAACAGGGATCGTATCGATCGCATTGCGGCGAAAGCGGCCAGATGAATGTTCGTCATCACCACGCTTGAGGCCAGCGAGTGGTAAACCATTACCTTCGAATCGCCGACGCAACAAATCAAAGTACGGAAGGCGCCGGTAACCTGATTTTTTCATTCACAGCAATTTCAACCGGTTATCTATAAAATCAACACCGCAGCAGAACGGAGTACAAATATTACCGACGTGAGGCGAATCAGGTGCCTGATCCAGGCGAGTGCGAAATGCCTGATCGGTCTGCGGATCAGCCGTAATGATACGCTTCTCGATCAGCGCTTCTCCGACAGCAGTGCGGATTGCTTCCGGGATAAAATCAGTCTGGTTTTTGCCGCACACCTGCTCAGCGAGTTTTAATGCGCAGATTAAGGATTTCGTGTATCCCCGACCGACCGTCCGCGCCCGACAGGGTGTTGTCCTCCTCTGTAGCGATGGACATAAAGTATTAAGCACGCGTAATGCTGATCTCATTAAGATAGAGATGCGATGATGCCGTTTAATTTCGTGCCAGCTACCGAACGGTCTCACCTAAGCAACCAATCTCATGGTTAATACAGAGGTGATTGTCACCTTCCGTTTTATTTCAGGACAGAACAAAAAAAACAAAAGAGAATATATCTACAACGGTATGCGCGGTTCCTCGTGAAAAAACATGCTAACCATGATCGCTAGTGTGTACAAACTCATCAGGACACAGGCCGGATACCAGTAGAGTCAGATGCAATAATCTCTGGCAGGATATAAAGATCATTAACGAGAAATAGTTGCCCATTGAAACCAGATTTCAAGGGCAACTGATAAGCAAACCATTCAAAAATGTAATGCGGCTTAAAAAGTGCTTAGTGCTACGCTTGTACTTACTGGTAAATACGGATCAAGCGTCCACTCTGCACAAGTATAAACAAAATGGACAAAAGGCAATAGTGACAGCATGCGAACATTAATATTTTATTGGGATTTTTCCTAATGGTTCGCGAGATAATACCCAGTATTTTTCATATTATCAGGACTATCTAATTGACTTTTCACTCATTGTTGCAAATGAAAATACCCCTTGTTAGAATGCCAATCAATATCTGTAGAGTCCTTTGACAAAAACCACTGATGGTGCTTTTGCATTTTATTTCTTATAACCTGGCCATATTTCTCCAGCGGAAGAAGTAAGTGTCTGACTTTATAAATTGAAATGCCACACAGATCGGCAAGTTCTCTGGTCGACAGGCCCTGAGTACTGTGATCTTTTAATAGATTGAGAATAAAAAATTGTTCCGGCCCCCTGATCATCGGCAGGTCACTTATTCCCATTTCCGCCGCTAACATCTGCAGATTGTCATGAGGTACGTTGTAGCCTGGATGTGCTGTACCCGGGTTATATGAACGCAGCGAGAGTTTCATTGCAGACTCCTGGATTTTGAAGGTGTTAGCAGTATGCGTTCACCTGATTCAACCAGCAACATTAGCTTGAAATGAACGCAAATACAGGATTTTTATCTAATATTCATGTCGTTTTATTGAGAGATGACTGTATGTTAGAGGAAAGCAGGGTCTAGGGTGGAGATGAACATGAGGTTCGACATTGAGGGATTTATCACTTTTGACACAGAGGATGCGTCTCTCGTTAACCTGTTGACTGGGGATTGCGTTGAATTATCCCAAACCTCTACACGCTTGTTGGCTGAATTGCTCAATCATCAAGGCGATATCCTTTCGAGAAATGAAATCTTTCAGACTGTTTTTGATAAATATGGCGCCAGAGCGTCAAATAGTAATCTAAATCAATATATCTCCACATTGCGCAGAAACCTGAGCGATCTGGGTATCGCAAAAGAAATCATTGTCACGGTTCCTCGTATTGGTTTCAAAATAGCGGAAGATGCCATTATCAATAACGATCGTGAGTATCGAACGCCATTCCTTGAAGAAAAGGAGCCGGAGGCTCCGCCAGTTGAACCACAGAAACGCTGTCTTAAGCGCTTTACCCGCATTATCGCTCTGGCAATTGCCTTCCTTCTGCTCATAATAAATCCAGGTTCATTCAGAGCCGACACCGATATACAAAAACTGGTTGAGGGTCAGTGCGTCATTTTTATGCCCTCCTCACTCTCATTACGAGAGGTGACAAAGAGCTTTGATTTTGTCCCACAACCATTCGATTGCTCAGAGCAAAAGGAGTTGTACGTTTACAAGCAACAGGTACAAGGAGACCTGGGTGATATTGTGCAATTGTTACTCATTAAATGTGATAAAGACAGCTGCATGAGTTTTTATTACAGAGAAAAAAATAATGCCTAAACAAGCCATTTTTCTTTTGATCGGTGTCGGCCTGTTATTGATCGGCGCGGTTTACTGTTTTACCCGGCCCCCGGTTTTCTCATGCGAGTCACAGTTTTCTGTTATCCAGAGTATCAACAGCGACAACATTCGCGCCGAAGGGCTAATTTTTGTCCACATGACGGATGATCAACTTCTTATCAATATTGACGGACTGCTCACACATAATGAAAAAAAGTATTTAATCTCGCGCACGCTCAAAATGAAATATGAAACATACAATGCCAATGCGCATCTGTATAAGATAATGAGTGTCAAAACCATACATGATAATACTGATAATGTTGATGATGAGATTGCTAATAGTTTGTTGTTTGGCAAAGGCCCTGACGACAAAATAATTTTCCTAAAAAAAGTCAATAATAATGTCATACTATTTGGTAACCACGTATTCCCGCAATATGGTTGCAAACGAGATTAATTAGCGTGGTTTTCTTTAACGAAGCACAGCGAAAGTTAAATGTCTCATTATATGAATATAAAATTAATAGAATCACTGGCTTGCATCTCAAAAATAATAGACATGATTAACCCCAGGCTTAACCTGCATCATGTCAGAACGGCATTCATCGCCTGGCACCTGGCCAGGGAATCGCGGTTCACACCTGCACAGTGCAGGAAAACGCTGCTGGCGGCCCTGCTTCATGATATTGGAGGGCTGAACGAGGAATCGCGCCTTCAACCCCTCAGCTATTACGATAATGAACTCAATAACCATGCGGCCGTTGGTGCTGAATTACTGGCGAGCGTTCCTTTACTGAATCCGTTAAGTTCGATTGTTCGCTATCACCACACCCACTGGGACAATGGAAAAGGCGACTACGTTAACGGTGAAAAAGTGCCCAGAGAGAGCCATGTCGTTTATCTGGCGGATCGTCTGGATGTTTTAATCGCCCTTTACCGTGCTAGCGATATATTATCGGCAAAAGAGGAAATTATTAATATCATTGTTGGCGGCGAACATATTTTATATAACCCCGAATTTATCAATGCTTTCAGAAAAGTAGCAAATTGCGAACACTTCTGGTTAAAAATTAAATCCACAGAGTTCGACGATTATATCCAGGACATCCCCCGCATCCATAACGACTCCATCTCTTTGCATAACTTTCGCGATATCGCCAACATGCTGGCGTTTATTATTGATGGGTTCAGCCAGAACGGCGTCCAGCACTCCCTGGTTGTCGGCCGTATCTCCGGTTACCTGGCTCGAGAAATGGGAATTCCCCCGGTCCAGTGCCTGAAAATCGAAATAGGTGGCTTGTTGCATAACCTGACGTCTCTGGCGCTGTGCGCCGCTCCGGCACATACCGGGGAAGATAATGCTATCTGGGGTGAACTCTATCCAATTGAAGCCATTCGGGATATTGCCCGGTGGTGTCAAATTCAAAAGACAGGGGTTGCACAAGCCACCCATCCTCTTGAAGTGAGGATTCTGAAGGCCAGCATCTGGCTGGCGTCGTTGCTGCAGGGCGTCACGCTGTCATCGGAATTTAAAGTACGCGTCGGGGAAACTGCAGAAATCGCCCCTGAACTGGCGGACATTGTGCGGCAAAATAGCGAGGTTTTACTGCAAATTTTTCAGGAGTCGGTCAAAGAGCGACGCGCCCTGGTCCAGAGAATTAACCAGCTAGGCCTGACCTGAACCGCGAGATGCCATTCTCGCGGTTCTTGCTTATCAGGCGGACAAACCACCGTCCAGCACCAGTGTCTGACCGGTAAGATAGCTACTCCCTTCCCCGGTCAGAAACGCAACCGCGCGGGCGACGTCCTGCGTGCGTCCGAGGCGACGCAGAGGAATATTCTGCCGCATGGTTTTCAATCGGGCTTCCGGAATGGCCTGAACCATCTCACCGTCAATCAACCCCGGAGCCAGACAATTCACCCGAATGCCAAAACGCCCCACTTCTCGCGCCAGCGAATGCGTCAGGCCAATCATCGCCGCCTTGCTGGCGGCATAGGCCGTCTGTCCGCTGTTGCCTTTTATGGCCGTCACGGATGACATAAACACAATCGAGCCACTGCCCTGGGTCATCATGGCGGGCAGCAGAATGCGATTCCAGTTCACCACCGCGACCAGATTGTTTCCCAGCACCTCCTGCCAGTCTCGCGCGTTCTGGTGGATGTGCAGCGCGTCATTGGTCATACCGGCGTTATGGATGATAGCGGCAGGCGCGCCATGCGCCTCGAGCAGAGACATGGCTAACTGCTCGACGCTGGCTTCATCGCTGCCGTCGCAGCGAATGCCCTTCACCCAGGTCGACGTACTCTGGCTTTGCGCGATGTCCAGCGTGCGGGCGATCCCGGCCTCGTTGCGACCGGTAAAGACAATGTTCCATTCAGGCAACAGGTGACTCACCAGCGCCTGGCCGATTCCCCGACTGCCGCCGGTGATGAGCATCCATTTCTTTGCCATATCAACCTGCCATTTCCTGCGCAATACGCTGGCTGAGTTCGCGAAGCGTCATGGTTGGATTTTTCATAAACATTTCAGGGCTGAGCGTGACGTTAAATTCACGCTTCGCCAGTACCATCAGTTCAACGTAGTCGAGGCTGTCCAGCTCCAGTTCAGGCAGCGTCGTCTCTGGTGTCAGCGCCTCCGGCGCCAGGTCTTTGGCGTCACAGATCATTTCACTGATTTTGTCGTAGATCATTTCATGCTGGCTCATTTGATTTTCCTTTTGTCAGCGCGCCGACTTTAAGCGTTACGGCATTGCTAATGTAGTGATGTTGATAACAGGTTCGCGCGGCGATTCGCACTACCACCGCGCCATTCGCAAGGTCGCCAACCACCAGGGCCGGCAAAGTGTCGATCTCTAGATGTTCCGGTAGCGACTCTGCTCGCCAGGGGGCCAGCAGATGACTGTCGAAAATGACTTCCTGATGGGTCTGTACAACAGGAAAGTGAGAAAACAGCGCATCCAGCGTCCGACACGTCGGCAGTATGTCGGCAATCGCCTGCTGGCATAACAGCGCGGTATCCTGGAGAAGATGACGAAACAACAGGGCGTCGAGAAAATGCCATTGCTGAGCGTCGGGCAACAGCGGCAGAAACGTCCGATGCAGCGCGGCCAGCGCCGACGAATCCAGAACCCGTTGGCTTTCGCCATCGACGAGTGGCAGGTGGTTCTCCGGCGTGATCTGGCAAGAAAGGCAGGTCTCTTCGGCAGAAAACTCCCGCACCGACGCCGCAACCCGCTTAGTCGCATCGCGCGTCAGTCGATAGGCGGTATCCCGCCACAGCGGTCGACGCAGACGCACGGTACATTTCAGAAACGGGGCGTCGTCGACCGGCGGACTGATAAACCGCTTTACGTCCAGCAAGGCGCGCATGCCATGTACGCTGAGTCCGCTTCCGCCCCGCGCTTTCACCCACGCCTCGTCAAAGTGTACCGGGTTGTAATCGCCCGAAAACGCGGCCCAGCGCCGGGCATCCTGTTGACCATAATGAAGCGGCATCATACGTGCTTCTCCAGAATCAACGCCGCATTCGCGCCACCAAAGCCGAAGCTCAGGTTTAGCGTGCGACGGACATTGCCCGCACGATGGCCCTCAACCACATAATCCAGATCGCAGCATTCATCCGCTTGCTGGAAATTGGCCGTCGCGGGAATGATGCCGTTGGCGATAGCTTGCAGACAGACAATGCTCTCGAAGGTGCCCGCCGCGGAAATTAAGTGCCCGGAGTACGATTTCGTACTGGAAACCGGAATGGACCACACCGCGTCCCGCAGCGCCATTTTTAGCGACTGCGTTTCATTGATATCGTTCAGCGGCGTCGAGGTACCGTGCGCGTTGATGTAGTCGAGTTGCTCCGGTTCCAGCTCCGCCTGTTGCAGCGCATGGGTGATGGTTTGCACGCGGGCAAGACAGTCTTCCGCCGGCGAGGTGAAATCCCAGGCGTCGGAGAAGTTGGCGTAGCCGGTAATCTCGCCGAGGATCGTCGCGCCGCGTGCCAGTGCCCCTTCGCGCTCTTCCAGACACAGCACCGCCGCCCCTTCCGATAACACAAAACCGCTACGATGGGCGCTGAACGGACAGCTGGCGCGCTGCGGATCCGACGCCTCCTTACTCAGTGCGCCCAGCACGTCAATGTTCCACACCGCGCAGTGGCTGGTGAGAGATTCTCCGGCGCCGGCCAGCATCATCTTTGCCCTGCCGCTGCGGATCACCTCGTAAGCGTCGCCAATAGCGATCGTCCCCGTCGCGCAGGCGGCAACCACCGTATTCTGGTAACCATTGAGTCCCCAGAACTGGCTGCATGCTGCGGTGGTGACGCTGGGCATCGAGTAAAAACAGTTAAACGGTGAAGCGACGCCCGCGGCCGCAAACTCACTTTGTGCGTCGTAGCTTTCGTCCAGTCCTCCCCAGCCGGTTCCCATGATCACGCCGCAGTCGAGCGTGCAGTAGTATTCCTGCGGCGGCCTGACGCCAAAGGCCATCGTCATAGCCTGACGTGCCGCGCTAACGGTCAGCCGGGCAAAGCGCGGCAGCCGACGACGAATCACTGCAGGAACACCTGCCAGGCTCGGCTCGTTATCCACCAGCCCGAGAAAATGGGTGTTGATATTCTGCGCCGTTTTATCGACGTAGCGATAGCCCAGACGGTTATCCATCATCGCCTGCCAGCTCTCATCAGCCGTCGCGCCAAGTGGGGTCACGGCGCCATACCCGGTAACGACGACCCGCTTAAATTCATTATTCGGCTTCATGTTGCATCATCCTGTATTGCGTTTCGCCACCCCCTTGCGCCAGCCAGAGCTGCAACGTGGCGTAGAGGTAGTCGTATTGGGTTTGTGCGAGGGCGTTCTCTAACGTCAACAGATCGTCCTGCGCGTTCAACAACGTCTGAAAATCCACGGCGCCCGCGCGATAGCGGCTTTCCGTCAGGGTTAAACGCCGCTGACTGAGGATCAGCGACTGGTGAAGTCGTGCGCGCTGTTCATCAGCACTCAGGCGGTTTTCCATCGCTTCATCCACTTCGGCGAGCGCGGCGTAGGCCGTCGAGCGAAAGGCGATTGCCGCCTGTTTTACCGCGAGATCCGCTTGCTTCACGGTGAGCTGTTGGGTGTTCCACTGGATAAACGGCAGCGCCAGCGTGCCGCCAATCGTGCGGATCGGATCGCGGAACCATTGGCTGAAGATTTGACTGCCGGCATTCAGTGAGGCATCAAGCGAAAGTGCGGGATAAAACTGCAGCCTTGAAGCGTCGTAACCCGCAAGGGCCGCGCGCAGACGCGACTCCGCTGCCTGAATGTCCGGCCGCTGCGCAATCACCCGTAGCGGTGTTTTTTGCGCAATCGGCACCTGCTGGTTTGCATCCAGCGCGGGTGATTCATCGGCATGCTGTTCTGCCGGTCTGTTGAGCAACAGCGCCAGCGCATTGCGCGTATTCTGACGTTGCTGAACCAGCGTTCGCCACTGATTCTCTCGTTCCAGCAGGGCCTGCTGCGCCTGCAACACATCGAGCTGGCCGACCTTCCCGGCGTTAAACCATGACGTCACCTGCTGCACGGTCTGTTGCGAAATCGCCAGACCGTCACGCTGATTGCGAATCTGCTGGTTATACAGTGCGATACGCCAGTACAACTGGGCGGTGGTGCCCATCGTGGTGAGTACCGTCGCGTGATAATCCTGCTCGCTCGCCACCGCTTCCCACTCGCTTTGCTCACGGGCCCGCGCCAGTTTTCCCCACAGATCCAGTTCCCAGCCGATGGTGATGCCGCTGCTGTAGTTTTCCTGCGCGGATGTTCCCCGGCGTGTGTTTTTGCTGTTACTGGCAGAACCGCTGACCGCCACATCGGGGGTCATATTGGTGTCAGTTAACCCTGCCGCCACACGCGCCTGTTGCACGGTGATGGCCGCCGCCGCGAGATCGTTATTGCTTTCCAGCACCTGTTCAATCACCCGCGACAGTCGGGGATCGCCAAAACGTTGCCAGCCGTATTCCGACACCGTGTCGGTAGCAGGCCCCCATTGGGTGGGCAAAGACAACAGCGGACTCTGGTAGTCGCTGCGGGTCAGTGAGCCACAACCCGCGAGCAATAAAAGTGCGAGCAACACAAGCAATCTTTTCATTCGCGAGCCAGCGCCTCGGTTGGGTTGAGGCGAGCCGCCCTGCGCGCCGGAAAATAGCCAAACGTCAGGCCGATCAGGGCAGAAAACCCACAGGCCATCAGCACCGGAAACGCAGTGAACACCATTGAGAACGCATCGGTCGCAAGGGCGAAAAGATGCCCCGCCACCCACGAACCGAACACGCCCAACAGGCCGCCGAGGGCGCAGATCATCACGGCCTCAATCAGAAACTGGTTCATGATGTCCGAGGGACGCGCACCCACCGACAAGCGGATGCCGATTTCATGCGTCCGCTCTGTCACCGACACCAGCATGATGTTCATCACTCCGACGCCGCCCACCAGCAGGGAGATCGCCGCAATGGCGGTAATCAACAACGACATCGAGTCAGAGGTCTTTTGCAACGCATTCGCCAGCTGATCGTCGGTCTGGATAAAGAAGTCCTTCCGGCCATGTTCCCGCAGCAGATGACGTTCCGCCCGCAGCGCCGCCTCATGCGGTTCCAGCCGCGGTTGAAAACGCAGAATCAACGATTCCAGCGGCTTTTCGCCGGTGAGTCGCTGCTGTAATGACGTATGCGGAACCCAGGCGGTCATAAACCCGCCCACCACTTTCGGGCCGGGTCGTGTCGCCACGCCGATCACCCGCCACGGCGCGCCGCCAATCTGGACTATCTCGTCAAGCGGATTTTCGCCACCGGGAAACAGCGTATCGCGCCCAGTCTCATCGAGAATCAACAGCGGTTCGCCTTCCGCGACGTCGCGTGCGGTAAAGCCATTTCCCTGCACAAAGCGCAGCCCTTGCAGGGCAAAAAAGTCCTGTGACACGCCGGAGAGCATCATGGAGGAGTCGAGCCCTTTGCGAACCGCGAGCGTTGTGCTGCTGACCACCGGCGAGACGCCCATGATCCACGGCAACGCCTGTAAACTGCGCACATCGTCCATCGACAATGCGCGCTCCATATCCGGGCGCTTGCTGCCCCACCCTGTGCCGGGATGGATCTCCAGTGTGGTGCTTCCCAGTTTGCCAATCTCGCTCATGATCGCCTGCCGCGCGCCTTCGCCTACCGCCATCGACGACACCACCGACGCAATGCCGATGATGATCCCCAACATGGAGAGAAACGCGCGCATCCGGTGTCCGAGCAGCGAACGCCAGGCCATGCGGACCGCTTCATGAAGACGGCGGCCCAGCGAGGCGCGTCCGTTATCCTGCTCCGGCAGCGTAATCGGCCGGCAAACGGCGGCGTGCTGAACGTCGCGAATAATTCGCCCGTCGCTGATCTCAATCATTCGCTGCGCTTGCCGGGCAACGTCGCGGTCGTGGGTGACGATGATGACCGTGTGCCCAGCCGCATGCAGCTGATGCAGCACGTCCATTAGCGCCTTGCCGCTGACGCTATCGAGTGCGCCGGTGGGCTCATCCGCGAGGATGATATGCGCACCGTTGATCAGCGCCCGGCAGATGCTCACGCGCTGCTGTTGCCCCCCCGAAAGCTGGGCGGGGCGGTGCTGGAGTCGGTTTTCCAGGCCAAGCTGACGTGCAAGACGCTGGGTGCGTGCATTGCGCTCTTGCGCTGACATTGCGGTGTACAGCGCGGGAATGGCGATGTTCTCTTCCGCCGTCAGATACGGCATCAGGTGATAGCGCTGAAATATAAACCCCAGATAACGACTGCGCAGATCGGCCAGGTGCAGGCTGTCGGCATCATGTACCGGCGTTCCGTTGATCAACACCTCGCCGGAAGAAGGTTTGTCCAGGCAACCGATGATGTTCATCAGCGTGGACTTCCCCGAACCCGAAGCGCCCACAATCGCCACCATCTCACCGCTGTGGAGGGTCAGTGAAATGTCGCTCAGCACCGCAAGCGTCTCGCTTCCCGCGCGGAATGTCCGGCAAACCTGGCGTAAGACGATAATCGGTTCCATCCGCTATCCTCGCACCGTGTCCTGCGCCAGCACCACGCGATCGCCGACCTGCAATCCCTCCAGCACTTCGGCGTATTGCCGGTCATTTATCCCAATGCGGATGGTGCGGGTGCGCGTTTTCCCGTTTTCAACGGTCGTGATGGTGTAACGCTCGGTATCCAGCGCCTGCCCGAGCGCCGCGACCGGCACGCGCAATACGTTTTTTGCTTCGGCAATCTGAATAAAGACCTGCGCCGTCATTGACGTTTTGAGCTCGCGCTCAGCGTTAGGCACTTCAAAGGTACCGGTGTAGTACACCGCCATCGCCTGTTGATTACCGCCCATGCCGCTCTCGCCGGGCGCTTCCAGCGCTTCCTGCGGCGCAGGCTGCACGAAGCCCATCGTACTGACGTAGCGTTTATCCGGATTGGCGATGACGTAAAAGCGCAGCGGCTGACCGGGACGGATTTTTTGCACGTCGGCTTCGGAGATACGCGTTTGCACCTGCATGGTGTCGAGGTTCGCCAGCACCAGAATGGTCGGTGCCGTTTGCGAGGAGACGATGGTCTGCCCTTCCCGGGTGACGATACCCAGCACTTCGCCGTCGATGGGCGCCACAATGCGGGTATAGCTGAGATTGGCCTGCGCCGTTTTCACCGCCATCTCCGCCTGCACAATCTGCGCATCGCTCACGTCAATTTGCTGCACCTGCGCATCGTATTGCGCCTTCGCCTGCTCGTATTCACTGCGCACGGCAGAGCCGTCACGCAGCATCATGCGCTGGCGGTTCAGCTCCTGGCGATAACGTAACAGCGTCGCCTGCGCCGACAGTTTTTGCGCTTTAGCGCTGGCCAGTTGCGCGCGCGTGTTGTTGAGATCCGACTCCTGCAACGTGGGGTCAATTTCCGCCAGCAGTTGTCCTTTTTGCACCTTCTCGCCCTGGCGCACATACAGCTTGCGCAATTGTCCGTTGACCTGCGCACCAACGTTAACCTGCACCGCCGGTTTCAGAACCCCCGTCACCAGCACCACCTTTTCGATATCGCCCGTGCCAATGGTCTCCAGCGGTAAACTCTCCTGCGGCGAGGTCGAAGCCAGCGACGCCCAGGTGACACCGATCGCAACGGCCAGCGCTACTGCACCGCCGATCAGCAGCCAACGCGATTTCGGCGTCATACGTTGACCTCCAGCGGGCTGAGCGTGCCGTCGTTCAGTTGATAAACCCGCTGGAACCGCGACAGAATCGCGTCGCTGTGGGTGACCACAATCAGTGACTTACCGGCTTTCTGGCAATGAGCGTGAATCGTCTCCATGACAATGGCCGCGGTGTCGTCGTCAAGATTGGCGGTCGGTTCGTCAAGCAACAACACCGGACGCGAACTGTACAGCGCGCGCGCCAGCAATAACCGCTGACGCTGGCCGAGCGACAGCGCCGCATGGCTTTCGCGGATCAAGGCGTCGATACCGCCCGGTAATCCGCGTACCACCTCACCCAGCGCGAGGGATTCCAGCAATGCCTCAATCTGCCCACGGTCGCGTTCGCGGTAGTGCGCGTCGAACAACGTAATGTTTTCGCGAACCGTGGCGTTAAACAGAATATCCTCCTGACTTTGCAGGCAGACAAACTGCGCCAGTTGTTGCGAAGGGAGTGCCGAATCTGCGGCATAACAGCCCCCCGCCTGCGGAGAAAACAGGCCGGCAATCAGACGGAGTAAAGTGCTCTTACCCGCACCAGATTCACCGACAATTGCAATCTGATCGCCCGCGCGTAGCGACAGCGACACCGACGACAGCACCGGCCTGGCGGGATCGTAGCCATAGCACAACGACGCAAACGTCAGATCCGGCGCGGTATCGGTGGGAAGTTGCATCGCAAACGAAGCGGGCTTCGCCTCGTCTCGTGGCGCAAACAGCGCATGGGCGCGGGTGTCGATCACGTTCAATTGCGATTTCTGAATGATGGCGTAGAAGATACGCGTGACGTAGGAGGTGAATATTTGCCGCAGGAAGCTATAGGCAAAAAAATCGCCCAGTGAGATCAGTTTGCTGTGCACCATCGGCAGAACCACCAGCATAAACACCACCATCTCCAGGCTTCCGGTGAGCTGATACAGCCCCTCTTTCACCTGCTGATAGACCTTCTGGCGTTGCAGACACGAAAACAGATCGCGACTGAAGTTGGCAAATTGTCCCTGGCGCTGTCCTTCCAGTCCGGCGGTTTTGACGGTCAAAATGCCCTGAATAGTCTCCATGAAAAAATCATTCAGGGTGGCGCTTTTCAGCTGCAATTGCTGGGTGAACCAGCGGTCTCGGATCACCGCCCAGACGCTGATGACCCCCATTACCGTGACGCCGACGGCGGAGATCGCCGCCAGCACGGGCGCAATCCAGAACATGATCGCCAGCGCGATCGTGCAGATCACCCAGTCGGAGCGCAGGCCGTTATCCAGCTCAATCTTTTGCAACAGGCCAATCTGCCAGGCCGTGAAGCGGCTGAAGATCTCCCCCGGCGCCCGTTTTTCGAAAAAACGCAGTGGGTTGTGGAGCAGGCGGGAAAACCCCACACCGCTGTGGATCAGCACAAAGCGTTTGATAAAGCGTTCGCTAATCACCCGCACGCCCAGCGCCATCAGTGAGGAGGCGACAAACGCCAGGATAAACCAGCCGTAGGGAAAGTCGCTGCTGGCCACGCTGGAAAAGGCCTGGTTGATGGCGTTGCTCACCATCGTCGGCATCAGAAATAGCGTCAGCGAGACGAGGAAGGTCAGCAGCATCAGCCGATAGATCCCCGGCACCGCCGCAGTTTCCTGCATGCTCATCGCGCGCGGCGCGCTCTGCGCGGTTGTCGACAACGGCAAATCAGGGTCTGCGGCAACGGCCTGCTCAGGTTCGACAATCAGGGCATAGCCGCTGATCTCCTGCTTAAGCGCGGCAAACGGTAACCACTGCTCACCAATCGCCGGGTTCATCACGCACACGTGGTTGCCTTTGCGCCAGGCCAGCAGGACATAGTGACTTGCACCATAATGCAAAATGGCCGGCAGCGGCAGGTCGCTCAGCTCATCGTGCTCAAACAGGACCGGCGTCGTCGCAATACCCAGCCGCGCCAGAATGCTCATCAGCGTATCCAGTGAGATTCCGTGGTCAGAGGCCGGAAACCACTCGCGCAATGTTGCCAGCGAAACAGGCTGCCCCTGCGTCTGTGCCAGCATCGCCACGCACGCCAGGCCGCACTCGTTGGTCTCTTCCTGAAAGATCAGATTCGGGATCGTGGTCGTCATTTTTATCATCAGTGATTAATAAAGAAGAGAGAATGGCTGTGCCAAAGAAGCCACTCCTGCGGATATTCGCGCAGCGTGGATTCAATAATGTCAGGCAGTTCGCGGGCGACATTCTGACTGCTCACCGGCGGACGAATATGAATGTGCAGACCGTTGTGGTAGCTGAGGTGATAAAACACCACCTGCGCCGTAATCACTCCGGAAAGGCGCACCACGCCATTGTGTAACTTCGCGCTGCGGCCGAATAAACGACACGGCAGTTTCGCCGCCAGCGCCCCTTCGGCCTGTAGGGTGTAGTCCGGCGAGATATCGGGAAAAATAATCATGTTCTGCCGTCCGGTAGCGACATCGGTGATGAGCTCCATCAGGCTGCCGGCCAGCGTTTTGTTCTGCTGATGGATGGAGCAATAGGAGAGGTCGATACCGCCCAGGGCACGGGTCTGCGCGTTGTAGAGTTCGGCGCTGGAAGAGACCACCACGCAGGCTTTACCCGGCGTGACGCAGGCACCGACCATCGCCGCCAGCACGTCCGACACCGTATGTAACGGCGCCAGAATGTAAGGAATGTTCTGCTGATGCAGCGGTGCGACTACGGCATCAAGTTCTGCCGCACAGGCACGGATCTGCTGGAGTAGCGCCGGGTTTTGTCCCCATGTTGCGGCCTCTTCCAGCAGGCGGCGACGCACCGCGATCCAGGCCGCGTTCACCCGGCCGGTTTGCCCGATCAGGCAGCGGGTGTTTTCGTTTGCCACCGCATTGCGTAAGCGATAAGAGCGCCCCAGCAACCGTAGCGCGCAGAGTCCTTTCGCTACGGTCAGTAATGCGGGCAGCGGTAGATAACGCACCATTTTTCGCAGCAGAATCAGTGTTCCCTGAGAAAAATTACGCTTCGCGTCATACAGCCATCCCGCACTGTTTTTAAAACTAAATACGCTCCAGATAATAAAAAATCTGACCACCGCGGTTATTTATCCTCTTTCAGCAATTGCAGCATGCGCTGCGCAAATTGAGGAAATTCACTGTCCTGGGCGACCACGTAGCGTTTATTGATAATAAACATCGGCGTCGCGTTAATATCATAATGCGCGGTAATGGCCGCCATCGTGCTGAGACGGTTTTTAACCGCGTCGCTCTGACGCAGAGTATTAAATTTATCCACATCAATATTGTTTTTGACCAGCCAGGCATTCAATGCCTTCTCATCGGTGAGGTCGACATTACGGGTAATAACGGCGTTATAGGCGCTGTCGCGAACGTTCTTTTCAATCCCCATCTCTTCCAGCGTGGCGAAAATCGGCGCGTAAGCAGCAAGACCGCTGTCTTCACTGGTAATATGAATCGCGGTAAATACACTGCCCGGCGGCAGGGTCCGGGAAAATTCCGCCAGATTTTCTTCGTTAGCCGCACAATAATGGCAACCGTAAGACATCACCTCGATAATACTGCGCGCGTCTTTAATCGGACTCTGAGCAATTTGTTCTGTGCTGACTTCACGAAAAGCCTGTGTTTGTGAGTTATCCGTGGCAAAGGTATTAAAGACAAAAATGTGATAACAAAGCACCGTCATCAACGAAGAGATGACGATCAAACACAGCGAATAGCTGATAATAGTGATGCGTTTAAATTGGGTCGCCATAGTATTCTCGCAGCGGAAAAGATAAACCTGGAGGCGCGGGTACCTCCAGGTCATAGCCAATGATTAGCGGTTCGGAACCCCACCACACTTGCTGGCGTTCGCATCTTTCATTGACGTGGTCGTACCGTGCTTATCCGTGCAGGTTGTCAGTTCCTTACAGGAGGTCACACCACCAATAGTGACGTTCTGATACGTGGTTTCGCAGGTTTTACAGGTTCCGCCCACCACGTTTGCCACTTCGATCGCAGTTAATTTTTTCATCTCTGTTTTCCTTACTTAGGGTTTAATGGGGTGCAATCACTTGCACCGATCGCTCGGCAAATACCACTGCCGAAAAGACAGTTCACGGGTCACACGGCATAATTCCCTTGAACACCGTGAATAACGCAATGTTGTTTCTAATATTCAGTCGTTTCATTAAGTGCCGTTTGATATAGCTCAGGCGTCGGACATCAATATTCACTTCACCGGAAATTTGCGACAGCGATTTCCCTTTGAATATCTCTTCCATCAACCACCATTCATTGCCGGAAATCGTATAATTCATTTCCCGGTGGTGCAGTCTTCTGCGGGTGTAATTCACTAATGAATAGCTAAAGCAGCATCCCTGGCGTCGTTGGTCCAATAATTCCTGAAAAAAAGGGGTGATATTGGCGAGATTCTCGCTTTTCAATAACCAGTGCGCGTTTGGCAACAGCGCATACAACGTGAAAAACAGCGGCATGTTGTGCTCGCTTAATAAAATGATCAGATTCTTGTTTTCACGCTGATAGAAATTATTCATGAGCTGCAGCGCGCGAATCCGCTCACGCGGCAGGCTGTCCAAATCGCAGAGGATCCACAGGCAGCAGTCATCATTCACGCGAGTCTGTAACTGCTTAATCAATTGCGTGTAATCATCCGTTAAGGAATATAAAACATCCGTTTTCTCCGCAAGCAAACTGGCAATCACTGTTTTGATTCCTTGCGAAAAAAAGAGATCTTTGTTGTAAAGAAAACACTGATACACCATGCCTCAATATCCTTTTGATGACGCTACTGATAGTTCAATGTGTAATTCGCTGTGGCGGTAAAAGGTCCGGTGGTCAGGGTGCCGTTTGCTAAGGCATCCGGTTCAGCCTCCACAAATGCCTGGAAGTTAAGCCGTAAAGTGGTGTCGCTGATCGCGGCCGGACGGGTCGCCACATTCAGGCGCACAGGCGTATCGTCTTCCTCCAGAAGACCGATCCCCACGCCACCCGCGTTGCCCGGTGATGTGGCGCTGATCGCCAGTCGGTCCGCCAGATTGCCATTGGCAGTACCGCTGAACGTCACCGTCACAGAATCAAAGACGCTCGGCGTGCAATCCTCTAATTTGATCGTGAACGGAACCGGCACTGTTTTTCCGTTGATATACAGTGACTTGGTCGATACTTTCCCGAAATCGACTGGCACCCGCTCTGAATCAGGCGCAATGCTGCACGGGTAGGCCATCACCACGCCGGTGAAACTGAGATCGCCACCCAGCAACTCCCCCAGCGCCCACACCGGGGCCGGAGCGAGCGCCGTCAATAAACCGGCAAAGACCATTGTTATGCGATGCATATTCCCTCCTTACTGGAATTCAGCCACAACCGTTGCAGATGCATGGAACTCACCTTCCGGAATGACGGAGGTGGTATATTTCGCCACCGGCGCGGCAGTCAGGTTCCAGTCGCCTTCGTTATTGGCAAACCCCGGCACGTTATAGAAGGTATTGGGTGCCACCGGGTTGCCCTGACGATCGCGCAGCGCAATGCCCAGCTCGGAACGATCCGTTGTCCCCTGCGTACTCAGGTATTTACCATCGTCAAACGCAGGATTAGCCTGCTGGATCCCCAATTTGATATTCAGTGCCCCCTGGGCAAAACTGCCGCCCTCGCACTTCACATGAATCGGTACGTTTTTGCTGTAATTGATGCCATTCAGTCGGCTACCGATCCCCGGTATGTTGCCGAAGTCAACGACGATCGGCGTCCCCTGATTGACGATACATTTATCCGGCACGGTGATGACACCGGAAGCGATGGTGATGCGGGAAAGCGGCGTTTGCCCCATTGCGCCCGGCCCCAGGCGACCAAAGAGTTTTGCAATCTCAGATCCTTGCAGGTTCACCCCGTTGATAATCGGTTTGGTGATCATAAAGGTCACCTTCCCCTTTGCACCGGAGGTAAACTGGTTGTCAAGGATCGTGCTGGGCGGGTTACAGTAGTTCTGATTGGCGTCGTTTGAGATGTTATCAAACGGTACTGTTTTATAATCTTGCAGATTCCCGCCGATGTAGATCTCAATTTTAACGTCCATATAGTCATTCAGTTTGAGGTAACCCGGCGTCATTCCGGACTGCGTCAACGTCGCCTGAGACATGTAATACACCGGCTGATCCACCATTGACTGTGTACAGTACGCACGCCCCTGGAACATCCCTGCCAGATTAAACTCGTCAGTAATGGTCGCCCCTGCCTGGTTGGAGGTAATATCATGATTGCTGATATTAATCAGATAGTCATAGGTCCCATTCACCGGTTCAATTTCACCGTCCAGTGCGGACCACGCCGCGCCCGGTAAGCCGAGCGTGCTGAGTGCCAGTAAGACCGGCCATTTGCGGCGGAACAGGCCTGACAGTTTCATTACAAGTACTCCATCTTCAGGCGGACCAGGCTGCTAAAGTCACCCGCGCTCACATGCAACCCCGTGGATTCCAGCGCCGCCATAAAATTCAGTTCACTATCACCAGAGTTCACCAGCCAGGGCGCATGGGTCTGCCCGACATCCAGCGCATTCCCGTTTTTATCGAGCAGGCGCACGCCGGCTCCCTGGGTCGTACCGCTGGTGCGTAATAGCTGGCCGTTATTAAGATCGGATTCACCAACGAACGTCAGTTGCACCGCCTGCTCCCCGGTGCTGTAGGCACGCCAGTCATTCCCGGTGGTTCTGGACGCCAGACTCCCTCGCGACTGCGACGCCCCTTTCAGGCAGTCCTTCAGATACAATTTGAAGCGTACCGGCTCACTGCGATCGCCCGCCTGGCGAAAATTCTGCGCGCTGATCTCGCCCATCTCGACATCCTGAATACGCCCTTGTGTCATCAGCACACAGGGAGAGGCAAACACGGTGCCGTGAAACCGGACAATGCCGCTATCTTCGCTGACATGTTCCTGAGCGCTATGCTGTGGCTGCGCGGGCACATCCGCCCCGCACTGAAACGCCACGCCCATCGCAAGGAGGGCCACCGTGAATAAAGGATTTTGCATTGTCAGGTTCCTCCTGGTTAGCCCTGCTGCGCCGGTGGAAGCGCTTTGCAGGTGTTGCCATCGCAACGAAACTTCAGCTCCGGGTGTCCGCCATAGTCGTTCACGTACATCATGGAAAACTGGCTGACATTTCCGTCCGTTACCGCAAACTGCTGGCTCGATTTGGGCGCGATCATGATCCCCGGGAATTGGGTGATCTTCTGTCCGGCCCCTTTGGACAACCCAAGGATCGTGACGTAGTAAGGCGTTGGATTCTGTACCGTCATCTGGTTGCCGTTTTTCTGGAACACCACCTGGTCCTGCCAGATTTCACTCCGGGTCTTCGGGATCACCGCCGCCGGGCGGTAAAACAGCTTGATGCGCGACTGCATGGCCAGTTGCAGCGTATTCGGTTTATCCGGCTTCGGCGGGATCTCCCGGACGTTGAGGTAGAACAGGCTTTCTCTGTCCTGCGGCAGCTTTTCGATCCCGGCGGTTTTGGTGACGCGCGCGATCCCTTTCTGCCCTCCGTTGATTCGCTGTAGCGGCGGTAACACAATCAGCGGCGAGGTAATCTTGTTGCCCTTTTCATCCTCGACCCACGACTGGGCGAGGAAGGGAATATCCGGGCTGGTATTGGACAGATTGGCGCTCGATGAGGCCTCTTTCTCCGTAATAATGACGCGGGTCCGATCCAGAGAGACCCCCGCCTGCGCGTAGCCGCCAATCATGCTCAGCGCCCACGCCGCCATCAGATATCCGCTATGTCTTTTCTTGCTCATTTTTGGCCTTTTATTACAGTGAGATAACTCGTTCTGTCGGGATTAACGACACGGCAGAAGCGTGTTCGCCGATCCGTTGTTTGCGCCTGGCGGGATCGTCACCTGACATTGCTGTTTACCGCCCCACATCACGTTCAGCGTTTCGTTCGCATTGACTCCCGCAAGCCAGGCTTGCCCGTCTTCCAGCACCATCGCGACGCTTACGCCATCGGTGTTGTAAATTTCCGCGCCGAATGGCGGGACGCTGCCATCCGTGAGGCGTAGCGTCCCCATCATCTTCATCCCCTTCGCCATACCGAAGGCCTGATAGCCAATCGCGCCTTCCGTCAGGGTTGTCGTGCTGATGGCTTTTGACGGTTCGATGTCGCTGTCCATCGCATCCACGTCCACGCGGGTGTCAAAACTGTTGTAGCTCACCACATCCGGCACCACGGCAATGCCGTAGCCGTTAGTCCGCGACTTCTTGCCGTTAAGCGGCACGCCGCCAATGCCATTGGTATCCACCATAACGCGCGCCGTGTTGATCGTTGCGCCGCTGTTATGCATCGCGGCACCGTGGCGGGTTGCCGTGAAGCCACCGCGCAGGGTCGTGCTCAGCGCCATGTACTGGCTCTGCTGATAGCTGGCATTGGTATTGATTTCCGCCAGTTGCGAACGATGCTGGTAATAACCGTCAACGCTGGCGTTACCGCTCTGGCTGGCACCGGCACGAATACGCCACAAGTTGTTGTAATCACTGTTGTCGGTGTAGGACGCCATCGGACTGGTTTTGCCGTTGTTGGTCTGGATATCCAGACCCGCCCATTTGTTGTCGCCAATCGGCACCGACAGCGAGAAGGAGATCGAATCGTCTTTGCGCCCTTTGTAATCGGTACGGTAAGCGGAAAGGTTGGCGGTGATACCGTTGATGTCGCCAATGCGGAAGGCGCGCCCCACCGACATGCCGTAACGATCCTGGCTACGCTTATCCCAGTAGTTCTGGTGCGTCCAGGTCAGGAAGACGGTCGTCGCCTTCCCTGCTTCGCCAGCCCAGAAGGTTTTATTCCCGGTGATGGTATAGAGCTCTTTTTCACGCCCGATGTGGTCGTATCCCTGATAGCGTTCATCGAGATACTGCGCCATTGTGCGGAAGTCTTCCTGCGAGAAGCGGTAGCCCGCAAAGGTAATAGAGCTGTTGTATTCGTCGAAGGTTTTCGCGTAGCTCAGCTTGTAAGAGGTTCCTTTCAGCCGGTTGCCGTCTGGCTCACGGCTCCACGACTCGGTGGCGTCAATGGAAATAGCGCCAAACGCATAGAGATCGCGCCCGATACCCAACGACGCCGCGGTGTACTCTTCACCTGAAGACTGTAAGCCGCCATACAGCGACCACGCGTTACTGACCCCCCATGAGAAATCGCCGGAAAGGAACGTTGGGCCCTGCATTTTATGGTTGTAACGGGACGGCGTACCGCCTGAGATGTTGTAACGAACGTAGCCCGGACGCGTGAGATACGGAATATTGGCGGTGTTCACCTGGAAAGTGGAGACCGAGCCGTCCTGTTCTTCGACGCGTACATCGAGCGTGCCACGCACTGAACTGCGCAAATCCTGAATGTTGAACGGCCCGGCGGGTACGGTCGTTTCATAGATGACGCGCCCACTCTGGCTGACGGTCACTTTGGCGTTGGTACGGGCGATACCATGAATTTCAGGGGCATAGCCCTGTAACGCCGGTGGCAGCATCCGCTCATCGCTGGCAAGGTTGACCCCGGTAAAACGCACGGTATCGAAAACCTGCGAATTCAGGTAGATCTCACCCAGCGTCAGTTTCGCCGCCATCATCGGCAAAGGACGGTAGGCGTAGATCTGATTCCAGTCGAAATCGAATTGATGGTTCTGGCTGTAATAGCTGGTCTGATATTCACCGCGCACACGCCAGCCGCCGATGTTCGCGCCCGCCTGGCCATAGCCTGAAACCGCGCTGTAGTTTTCCTGGCCGTTAAACTGGCGGGTGAGTTGCCCGTTGAGGCTGTAATCAAACAGAAGACCCGCGATCCCTTCATCCCAGCGCTCAGGCGGCGTCCAGTTCGGATCGTTATACTTCATCCACGCCTGCGGCACGGTAATTTCAAGCACGCCGGCATAGTTGCTTAATTTCGCCCCTGGCAGACTTTGCAGGGAATAGCAGTTCTCATAGAGCTGGGTGACCTGCGCGCGGGCCTCATCTTTCAGCGCCAGTTTGTCCAGCAGGTCGCCGCTGATGCACGGCAGCGTGCGCTTGCCTTCAGGAGCCTCGATATAACGAATTTTCTCCTGACCGACCGGCTGACCGTTAATACGGATATCCAACAAATAATCACCAGGCGTGACATAGTTGTCGGTTGCAAAACGCGACAGATCAATCTGCGTGCGCTCCGCTGCATCCAGGACATCGGTATTAAACTCAACGCTCTCCTCAGCACTGGTTGTCGCTGCATAGCAGCTATTCATTACCAGAAGAGCAATCATCGTTATAGGGGTTTTTATTTTTACCGACATGATTTTCATCCCGAATAAATCCGTTAAAAACGTCCTGCTTCCTGCCAGGTTATTGTTATGCTGTTAGTGGTAATCCATAAAAAACTGCGCAACGGCAGTAAACTCGCCCGCTTTTATATATTTTTGAACCGGTACCAGCGATGCGGAAAATTTTAAAACGTTATCGGTCTCGCTCAGTTCATATTCCGGAGAGGGTTGACCCAGCGTTAATATTTCACCCTGACTGTCACGTAGACGAATACCAAAGCCATCGGCGTCACCACTGACTAATAATGTGGTGGGATCGGATGCCGCCGCATTGCCCATAAAAGTGACCGAAGCATAAGGATAAAGTGAACCATCGTTGCCTCGTTTCACCACGGAACATCCTGTCAGGCGTATCAACACTGGCCGCGTAATATTGCCTTCATCATTACGATTAATCAGGCTGGCAGAAACATTACCAAACTCAACCTCTATATCCCGACTGTTCGGGTCAAGGCTGCATGCCGCCTCAATCAGTTCACCGCTCATGGCTAATTTACCCGGCGTGACGGTGGATGCTGAAACCGAAGCCGACCCGACCAGAGCGCAAAAATAGACGGCAATGAGGAGCGTATTGTTTATTTTCACTTTGTCCCTCCCTGGTCTACGGTGGAGAAAGTGCGGGAACACGCCCCGCACTCATCACTTCAGGTCAATTACTGGTACGCAATCTCGAAGTTCACGGTGGACTGGAAGGAACCAGCAGCCACGGTTGCGCTTGCGCTTTCTGCTTTCACATAGGCCACAAACGGAATGGTGTTGGTGCCATTAACCAGCTGGACAGGTGTTGTTGCAGTGCCCCACACCACATCCTGGCTGGCGCTGTCACGCAGGCCGATACCCGCACCAGACGCGGTGCCTGAAGTAAAGGCCGCCAGAGTGGCGTCAGTTGGGTTGGTGCTGGTCGGGGTGTAAGTCACTTCTGCAGTTTGCGCTACCGTGATGTCGCAGTGCTGCAGTTCGATGTTCTGGTGTACGTTTCCGGCGCGAGCACCGTTAGCCAGTGCAGAAACAGGAATCTGACCAAAATCAACGGTCACCGGGCTTGAACCTGGTGCCAGACCACAGGCGGTATTTACCAGTTCACCCTGGAATTCAATCACACCGTTCGTTGTGTCAGCTAAAACAGACATAGAACCCAGAGCGGCGCTGAACGCAACAGCCATAGCAACTTTATTCATTTTCATAACAATTTCCTGTTTGTACCAATATCCTGAGAAATAAAGAGTCATCACGTCGCATTCGTTATTTCGTCCTGCTGTAATCAACTCTTGGTTTTGTTCTGGAAATGTCCTGGCAATAATTAAAAATGCAATAATATTAATTACCACCACTCCTTTGAACTGATGAAAATGCTACCAAATCAAAATTTCCACACAAAGCACTACATTTGCTGTGGGATAGATACGCATTGTTAACTCGCAGGGAAAGGAAAGGTGGATTTATATCTCGCGAAGTGGTGTGATAAATCCGAAATACATGACGGGTTTTAGCGGATATAGAATTCAAAAGCGGAGAAGAGATTAGGATAATTCCCGATAATACCGGAAATAAAATAATGATTCAGTAAATTATTGGAATAGTTAAGGTGAAAATATCAACAGTAGAGCTCAAAGATGTTCCTTCCCGTCGTTTTGACAAGCCTGAAGCAAACTTAGCCAGTCGTCGGGTGGATTCCCCTCATCGAGCATTTTCCCGAAAATCTTATAGGCATCGGTCTTGCTGCCGTAGGTGCGCAATGGCCCTTCATCATTCACCCATGCGATGACAATGATCTTACTCTCGAGACTATAACGGAAAAATAAGCGATACCGTCCCCCACCAAACTTCGCTCTCGACCAGTCTGTATAAGCTTTCCCTATACTGTCACCAGGCAGGTAAACAGAAGCTCGGGGTTCGTGGGTAATGTTGGCAATGGATTTCAATAAATGCGCCAGCACCTTGGTCTCTTTCTTCTTCTGGAAAACAATGGGATCTGGAAACCTGTGCTTAAGGTCTTCAACACGTGCGACCAGCGCGTTGTATTGATCGATAAAACAGGGATGAGCGTAGATCGTCCACCCGTTCAGCCATGTGGGAAAATCCATTTTTTCAGTCTTCGTCGCTGATTTCATCATCAAGATTGACGTCGATACCATCAACCAGTTCATAGCCACGGGATAAATCCAGCTTCTTCAGCGTTTGTGGGTTATTCGCCACATCCTGTGATAAGAAGTCCAGGAATGATCGCATCACACCGTCCTCCGTTGCTTCACTGTATTTTGAAAGCAGTACTTCACCCGTGGAAAGCAATGTGTAATGAATACGATCACCACTGCGAAGATGTAAAGCGTCCCTGATCGACGCAGGGATAGTCGTTTGATGTCGTTCCGTCAATTTAGAATCCGCTTCAATGGCAATGTCTTCAGATCGAACATAGGCGAACATATTTATCCCTTTGCGTTACTGTGTACAAATTTTAAACGCATTGTAGGCTCGCCAGAAAAACAATGCAAACGCATTGCAATGTAGTTGCATTGTTAGCAAAGAACTCACGGAGCTGAACGTTACACTCAGAAACTCGCAATGACAGAGGATTCAAAGCCTATAAAGGAGGAAAAGATCAAAACGGGAAGCCGTCTCGCAAATTCGGGCGGAAGGATTATTTCAGACTGACGGCATCAACATGACACTGTACCCGGCATTCACCGCAGCCGGTACAACGCTCGCTGTCCAGCACAGGGATCCCCGTCGCGCCGAGGGTACAGGCCAGTTCGGGGCATGCCTCAACACACTGGTTACACGAGCGCACTGGATTAACGCAGGCAGCGCTGAACGTTGGCCGCAGGCCTGTATCAAAACGCGCCTGTACGCACAGCGCGTCACTCGGGCATGCGGCAATGCACGCCCCACAGCCATCGCAACTGGCATAATCAATAGCCAGTTGCGGGTAGCCGTCTTCGTGACGGGTCAGAATCCCCATCGGGCATGCATCGATACACTGGTTGCATCGGGTACATTGCGCGATGAACTGCGCATCAGGCACGGCTCCCGGTGGCAACGAATGCGCAAGTTGAGGCACCGATACCCCCTCCGGCGCAGTGTGCTTTGCCGCACTGACAAACGCGCGAAACAGCCCACGCCGACTGACGTGCCGATGCGTCATCAGCGCCTGATAATATTTCTCTGACTTGTTCATCCGAAGTACAGCCGTTTCACCGCAGGTTGTAGCGCGCGTTGCTGCTCCATCTCCTGCAGATAACACGCCGTTACGGCGGCAAGACGCGCATAGAACGGGCTCACCGCGCTGTCCTGCACGCGTTCCAGATAGCGATATCCCCACGGCAGCAGATGCACTGCGAATAATTGATTTACCGCCGCGTCTTTACCGGCCTCCAGCAGCGCACTACTGGCTAACAGCATCAGGCCAAACTGATCTTCGGGTTCGCTCTGGCGCGAGTCAAATGCCATTCCCTGCGACTGTAAAAACGCGCGGTATTCCGCGGTGGTATCGCCCATCAGCAGATTATCGCGCTCCAGCCAGACGGAACCCCATGGCGGCGCGGGCATATCCCCTTGCCCTTCGAACAGCACGGAAAATTGCCACGCCAGTTCTTCATCATCCGGCAGCGGCCAGTCAGCACACAGCCTGGCAATCTGCACCGGATCGCGCCACGGATACAGATCGGGCAGCATGGGCAGACTGTCGAACAGCGCTTTCACCTCCGGTCGTCCGGGAGAGTAATAAAACAGTGCACCGAGGATCCTCGGTAATACAGCATCGGGGGTCATCTCTGGCTCCTCCTGAAAACAGAGCGGCCGAAGCCGCTCACAGGTTACATCGGTAACGTCCACAGATTGTAGAACGCAATCCTGCCCACTAGCTCAGCCACGATGACGACCACGGCGGTCATCGCCAGAACCGTGACACTGGACTTCAACCGCGCCCAGGTCACCACCCCAACAATGCCCAGCGCCAGCAGCGCCGCTTGTGCGGTAAACCAACTGGTTTGCGCCGCCGTTAACGCGTCGTCCGCACTCATCAGCGTCGACACATACCCCGGTCGCAGGCAGAAACTTACGAGTATCGCCAGTACGCTCACCAACAGGCCCAGACGCAGCCCGAACAGCCCGGCCAGAATGCCGCCGCCAATCAGCGGCGTCAGCACCATCATCACCGTCGTATACGAGGTGCGCCAGGTAACCACCGTCGGCAACTGGTAGATTTGCGGGATCGCCAGAATAAAGACCACGCCCACCACCGCCGCCAGCCATACCAGCGCTTTACACAGCGCAGTCGCGCCACGGTTAAGCAGCAGACCGAGAGAACCCAGCCCGCCAAGCGTGGCAAACACTGCCGACAGTACAATTTCGTTGCTCATCGGCGAATGACCCACGCGCAGCAGCATATTCAGCGCACGCAGCGGTTGTCCGACGTGGATTACCCCCAGCAGCACCCCAACCCCAAACAGACACATGACACAGAACAGGCCGACGGCCATCCGCCGCGCCTCGATCTGCCCCAGGGTGCCGCCAATCAGCAGCAGAATAAATGCCCCCACTGCGCTTTGGGTAAAGACGGTAAAAAAGACCAGCGGTAACTCATGCATGGCGCACCTCCCCCATGTTCATAATGGCCCCTTCCTTATCGCCCGTAGGTTTGGCCTTCGGATGCGGCTTAATGATGAGGTTAGGATGGGTAAACGACGCGGCGGGTAGTGGCGCAATTTCGTTCTCGCTACCGTATTTCGCGCGCAGTTCATCGATTGGGCCGAAATCCAGCGCTCGCTGTGGGCAAGAATCCACACAGATGGGGCGCAGATTCTGCTCCAGTCGGTCGAGACAGCCGTCGCATTTGCGCATGACTTTGGCCTTAGCATCAAACTGCGGCGCGCCATACGGGCAGCGCATCTCGCAATAGCGGCAGCCCACGCAGATACTGTCATCGACCAGCACCAGACCGTCTTCTTCACGCTTGTGCATCGCGCCGGTCGGGCAGCCTGATACGCAGACTGGCTCATCACAGTGGTTACAGGCGATAGAGAGGTAGTAGGTAAAGGTGTCGTTGTGCCAGCTTTCTCCTTCTTTCACCCAGCTTCCGCCGCCGTATTCATAGACACGGCGGAATTTCGGGCCGACGTCCAGATCTTTATTATCCTTACAACTGACCTGGCAGGTTTTACAGCCTGAGCAGCGCGAGGAGTCAACATAAAAGCCATACTGTTTCATTGCGGATCACTCCTTAAGCGCGTTTGATTTCAACCAGGTTGGTATGCTGCGGGTTCCCTTTCGCCAACGGCGATGGCAGATGACTGGTCAGGGTATTGATGCACCCGCCAACGTCCACACCGTTGCTATCCAGACGGGTCCACGCCCCCTGTGGCATCGCCACCACACCCGGCAGAATCCGCTGGGTCACCTTGCAGGGAATCGCCACCACGCCGCGATCGTTGAACACATGCACCAGATCGCCAGAGTTCAACTGGCGTGCGCTGGCATCTATCGGGTTGATCCACACTTCATCCGGTACCGCTTCATGCAGCATCAACACG